>CAVRNK010000098.1:0-32639 GCA_963721995.1 uncultured Acidobacteriaceae bacterium
CCTCCTCGGAAAAGCTCGGAGCGGCAATAGCTTCCACAAACAGCCTGGCGATTTCTTCTGCCGCCGCCCCATCCACTTCGCGGTTGATCCCGATCACCCCTCCAAAGGCCGAAATCGGATCTGCCGCCAGCGCCTTCTGATAAGCCTCGAGAACCGTTGCCCCGGTCGCCGCGCCACAGGGGTTCGTGTGCTTGATGATCGCCACGCCCGGTGTGCCCGATTCGAACTCCTGGGCCAGCTCCCAGCACGCCTCGAGATCGACCAGGTTATTGAAGCTCAGCTCTTTGCCCTGCAGCTGCTTCGCGCCCGCAATCCCCGCTCCCGAGCCGTCGGAATAAAGCGCCGCCCGTTGGTGAGGATTCTCGCCGTACCGCAGCGGCATCGCCAGTGGATACGAAATGCGCAGCGTCGATGGCAGGTCAGACTTCGCCGGATCAGCAAACTTGACCGGCGACTCCGCTTCTTCTGCCGTTGCGATTCGCTCCAGCGTATTGGCAATGGCCGTGTCGTAAGCCGCCGTTACCGCAAAGGCCTTTTTCGCCAGCCGCCAGCGCGTCTCGCGAGAAAGAGCGCCACCGTTCACCGCCAGCTCCCCGGCCAATGCTTCGTAATCCCCCGCCGAGGTCACAATGGCTACGTCCTCGAAGTTCTTCGCCGCTGACCGGACCATCGAGGGTCCGCCAATATCGATGTTCTCGATCACTTCGGCAAAAGTTGCACCCGGCTTGCCCGCCGTCTGCTCAAAGGCGTAGAGATTTACCACCACCATGTCGATCGGCTCGATCCCATGCTCCTTGACCGCCTTGCGATGATCGGCTTTGTCGCGAATATGAAGAATCCCGCCGTGTACCTTAGGATGCAGCGTCTTCACCCGCCCATCGAGCATCTCTGGAAAGCCCGTCAGCTCAGAGATATCGCGGACCGTCAGGCCCGCCTCGCGCAGAGCCCTCGCCGTGCCGCCCGTCGAGACGAGCTCAACATCGTGCTCTGCAAGCTGCTTTGCAAATGCAACCAGGCCGGATTTATCGGTGACGCTCAAAAGGGCTCTCCGCACCTGCCTGATGCCGATCCCGGTGCCGCTCTTGGTGCCGCTCAAAACATTGCTGGAAGTCATGTAGGTCCTGAAATAGGGGAGTCGAAAGAAAATTGTATGGGCCGGCGCGCCGCGTTGTCACATCCGCGCCTATTTGTCAGCAGGTCACAGTGACGATAGGTTAGAAGAGACATGGACCGAAGCTGGCAGGAAAACGCCGCACATCGCGAGGACGGATCCGGAGCAGCCGGTTTCCGCTCCGGCGGTGTCCGCCCCGAAATTCTGCCGCCGGATGACAGCGCCGAAAGCGGTTGGTATCCGCCTCCCAATCAATACCAGACTCAACCGCCTCCCGCCTCCCGGCCGCAGAAGCGCGTCACCTGGGCGAGCGCTCCGGCAACTTACACGCTTCTGGCCATCAACTGCCTGGTCTATGTTGGCATGGTGCTGACTGGTGTCTCATTCATCTCGCCCACCGTCCGGCAGCTGCTTTTCTGGGGCGCGAATAACGGCACGCTGGTGCTTCAGTACGGAGAGTGGTGGAGGCTCATTACCGCCATGTTCGTCCATGTCGGCATCATCCACATCGCCACCAACATGTGGTGCCTGTGGAACCTCGGCCTGCTCGCCGAGCCTCTCATGGGCCCAATGGGAGTCTTCTCCGCCTACATTCTCACCGGCTTTGCCGGAAACCTCCTGAGCATAGCCAAAAATCCCGGGGTTGCAGGTCACCCGTCGATCGTCGGAGCAGGCGCTTCCGGCGCGGTCTTCGGGCTCGCCGGCGTTCTCATCGTGCTGCTCAAGTCGCCGTTGCTTCCGGTCCCGCAGCCCGAGCTCAAGCGTCTCCGCTGGAGCGTGATTCAGTTCGCCCTGCTCAACTTCGCCATCGGCCTCTACACCGCCTTTGGCCCGAGTCCGGTGCAGATCGACAACATGGCCCACCTCGGAGGATTTCTCAGCGGCCTGGCGTTAGGTGTCCCGCTCGTCCCACGCATCGGCGCGCCTCGGACAACCTTCATCCGGCGTCGCTGGCTGGCGATTGTGGGTATGGCATTTGCGTTGACCCTGTTGGCGTTCGGCGTAAATTCCTTCTGGCACGGGTAGCATCGCGAACGCACAGCTGTTCTCCGGCAGAGATTGACTGCAGACGAGTGGGCACGCGCCCCGGATGTGTGGCGTTTGTCAGGAGATGAGTCGGCGGGGGAACGCCGTAAAGTGGGGGAAAGAAGGGCTACCGGACAGCCGTTGCCGCGAACTTCTTCACCATGGCCAGCAGCAACTTGCGGTCGCTGTCGTTCAGGTTCGTGGAATAGCGGCGAATCTGGGTTAGGAAGCGAAGCTCATCGTCTGAAAGCTTCTGCGTATTGAGTTCCCGGCCAAGTGAATCCTCCGCAAAAAACTGTGCCAGCGGAAGGTCCAGCGCATGCGCAATCTTGGACAGGGTATCTAGAGATGGAACGGTGTGACCGTTCTCAACCCGAGACAGATAGCAGCGTAAAAGTCCGGTGCGTTTTTCGATATCGCCTTGAGATAAACCCTTTTGCAGGCGAAACCCCCGGATCGTCGTTCCAATTTTCATAAACTTGCCTTCAACTACACTTCCCCCTCGTGAGTTCAGGTGGGTTTCGTGGAGTATTGGCTGCATAGTTAACATGCTGATGCTCCCCCGCGCAAGGACTTTCTTAGCAGTATGTGCGAGATCGGGCGTAATTTAACAGCAACTTGCGCGAAATCTCTTCAGTGTCACTCCTTTGGTTCATCTTCACTACAAATCCGTCACCTTTGCCGCAATGTGCAATTCCTCACCAGGTATCTCCACCCGATGGCGGCGGCCACGCCCCAAAAAGCTGACGCAGCAGCACCACCCGGCCCAAATGGTAGGCGTTGTGCGCCGCCACGCCCTCGATCTGCTCGCGCGCCGTCATCGTGCGTGGCGGGTCCGGCTCTCGCGACAGGCACACGACCGGGGCTTCGAGCTGCGCCGCGTCGCCGGCGATGGCCGCAGCCTGTTCCGCCCCTCGTAGAAACCGCTCCCGCACCGCCGCCCAATGCTCCGTCTCCGCCAAAGGGAAGCCGGCCGACGCGTGCTCCGGATAGGGCGTCGACTTGCCCGCTATCCAATCCAGCGAAAGGTCCTGCCAGAAAGCCAGATGCCATACCTCCTCGTAAATCGAATGAGGCACGCCGGAATATCTCCGCTGCGCCATCGCATCGTCGATGCCTTCCAGAACATGCGCCGGCGGCGCGCCCACTCCATTGCTGATCAGCGTTCGTTGCAGCTCATTCATCCCTATCTCCTGTGCTAGTCGCGCTCATAATAATCCGTGGAGAATCCACGTACACTCTCAGGCAGGAAAGGCACGTACACTCTGTTGCGTTAAGGGTAAGGAGCGCGTAGTGGCGACTCGCCGCATGGTCTGGTCGTTGTTTCTGACAGGAGTCTGCGCGTACGCAATGGCACAAACCGCTTCGGCCCGGTTCCAGCTCGACATCGGCGGCAAACAAATCGGCAAGGCCGACTACCAGTTCTCGCCCGCGAAAAACGGCTTCCGTGTGAAGGCGCATTACTCCTTCACCGTCGAGAACAAGTCCATCATCGGCGAGAGAGATGCCGACCTCGGCCCCGACTACGAGCTCCGCTCCGACACTTTGCGGGTCAGCGTGAACGGCGAAAATCAGACCGTCTCCGTCACCGCCGATCAACATACCTCCAGGCTAACCTTCGAAGGCACCGCCGCCGGCAAACCCGTGTCCTCTACCTTCGACCTGCATCCCGGCACCGTCGTCTTCAACAACTTCGATCCCAGCGGCGTCCAGGGCCTTATCTACATGGAAACCGCCCACCCGCAGCCCGATCACCAATACTGGGCTCTTCTTGCTCAGGGCAAAGGCGTTCAGGTGCCGATGGAACTGACACCCAGGGAACTCGGCGAGGGCACGCTCAACGGCACATCTATTCACTTGAAGCACTGGCACTTGAAAATCTCCGGCACCGAAGGCGGGATCTGGGCAGACACCGATAATAACCTGATGGAGTTCGACGTCCCCATCCAGTCCCTCGCCTACCGCCGCATCGGCTTTGTCCTGAAGCAGGAAGACGACGCTGTTCCCTCGCAATCTGTCCCCGGTGCCGGCGCGGTCGAGGAGCGCAGTGTTTCCTTCACCAGCGATGGCCTTAAATTCCCCGCAATCCTTGCTCTGCCCAAAAATCTCAAAGCCCCGGTGCCCGTCGTCGTCCTCGTGCAGGGTTCGGGCCCGCACGACGCGGACGAAACCATCGGCCCGAACAAGCCCTTCCGCGAACTCGCCTGGGGACTGGCGGCCCACGGTATCGCCACCCTGCGTTATGAAAAGCGGACCCACTTCGCGCCCGAGACCTTCCGTCCCCATCCCGACCTTGACCACGAAGTGACCTTCGACGCCGTCGCCGCCCTGGCCTTCGCGTCGGCACAGCCCGAGATCGATCCCAGACGCGTCTTCCTCCTCGGCCACAGCCTCGGCGGAACCATGGCTCCCGTCATCGCTGCCGACCGACTGCAGCGGGCGCCGGGATCGGTCCGCGGCATCGTCTTCCTCGCCGGAGGCGCGCTCGGAATCGAAGAGACCCTCCAGAGGCAGTTGCTCGCCCAGGCAAAACGCCAGGGTGCAGACCAGGGCCAGCTCGACGCCATCCAGAAGGAGTGGCAGGGGATATTTCAGACTATCAACGATCCCACCATTCCCGCAGACGAGATGGTTGGCACTCCGCCGCTCAGGCTTCCGGAAACCTACTGGAGGTCGTGGATCAGCCAGGATCCATCTGCCGAGCTGGCGAAGCTCCATCTGCCCGCCCTCGTATTGCGCGGTACAAAAGACATACAGGTTAGCGAGGGAGATTTTCAGGCGCTGGCCAGGGCAAATACCGCCCCGGGTGGTGAGAATAAGCAGATCGAAGGTCTCAACCACCTCATGATGCCTGTCGCCGGAGATTCAACCGGGCAGGAATACTTTCAGCCGGGGCACGTTTCACCCCAGGTTATTCAGCTCATTTCCGACTGGATCGGAACATTTCATTAACGGAGGCGTCGTCCCGGAGTATGCAGCATCTCTTAGGAGGAGGAAAGACGGCAAAATGCAGTTACAGGAAACTGCAGGGACCATGAGCGGGATCGACCTCAAAGCGGCACGCCACACCGGACGATTGCACCGCTGGGGGAGCGGAGCATGGCGCCTCATTCGCACCGTGTATACCGAATTGTGGCGGACACGAGCCTTCACCGTCGCCGCGGCCCTGGCCTTCTACTTCCTTTTTTCAATGGTGCCGCTGCTGGTCATCTTCTCTTCGCTGCTGCAGTTTCTTCCCGTGCCGGATGTCTTCCAGCAGCTGCTCAATCTCATGGCGGGCATCGTGCCGCCGGATTCCATGACCCTTGTCGAGAGAATCGTCGCCGATATCCTCACACCCAACCGCGGCAAACTGCTCTCCTTCGGCATCCTCGGCTACATCTGGACGACCTCGGGAGGATTCTCTGCGCTGATCGAATCGCTTAACATCGCGTACGATGTCGAGATCGCACGCTCCTGGTGGCGCGACCGCCTCAGGGCGCTGGTGTTGGCCTTCACCAGCGGCGGCCTGGTATCACTGTCAGTGCTGCTGCTGATCGTTGGCCCGCACTTCGGTCACTTCCTCACCGAGGTATTCCCGATCCCGCCCCCGATCGAACACTTCTGGCCGCATTTTCGCCTGATCTTTATCTTCATCACCTTCGTCACCGGCCTCGAATTCGTCTACTATCTCGGTCCGAACTGCCGCCACAGTTTTCTCTCCACGTTTCCCGGAGCCCTCTTCGCCATCACCATCTGGCTCCTCGGCTCGTCAGTCCTCAACTATTACCTCGGCCATATCTCGAATTACAACGTCACCTACGGATCGATGGGCGCGATCATCGGCCTCATGCTCTGGTTCTACATCACGGGGGTCGCCATTCTTATTGGCGCGGAGCTCAATGCCGAGCTAGCCAAGCAACGCGCAACCGGCCCCACGTGCCCGCTGCCTTCACATCCCGAAAAGCCGATCGCAGGGCCATTACCCGCCGCTCAGTAAAACGGCTCAGCCCATGTACATGCCGCCGTTCACGTCGAGTACGTGTCCGGTGATGTACGCGGCTTCGTCCGAGGCAAGAAAGCGTACCGCATGCGCAACGTCCTGCTCGGATCCTGGCCGTGCCAGCGGAATCTGCGTGAGCATATGCTCGCGCTGCTTCTCATCGAGCACGGCTGTCATCGCCGTCTCGATGTATCCCGGAGCGACCGCATTGGCCGTTATGCCGCGCGACGCCAGCTCTCTGGCCAGCGACTTGGTCAGCCCGATCAGCCCCGCCTTGCTCGCCGCGTAATTCGCCTGTCCCGCCTGCCCGGTCTCGCCGACCACGCTTGAGATGTTGATGATCCGCCCCCATCGCGCCTTCAGCATCGAGCTCACCACCGCCTGCGTCAGCAAAAATGTCCCGGTGAGATTGGTCGACAGGACCGCATCCCAGTCCGCCCGCTTCATGCGTAGCATCAACCCATCCTTGGTGATGCCGGCATTGTTCACCAGAATCTCGATGCTGCCAAAATGCGCCAGCGCCGCCTTGGCTCCGGTCTTGATCGAGTCTTCGCTGCCAATGTCGATGGCGAACGCCTGCGCATTCCCGCCAGCGGCAGCAATCTCCGCTGCAACCTCGGCAAGTTTCTGCTCATTGCGGGCAGCCAATGCGACCTTGGCTCCCGCCTTCGCCAGTTCGATCGCGCAGGCGCGGCCAATACCCTGCGACGCGCCGGTAACAAGTGCAGTTCTTCCTTCAAGAGACGACATGCGTAACGATTTCTCCGCTGTCGATTATAGAAGGGCAGGGAACAGGGCACAGAGATCAGGGCTCAGTACATCACGAACAGCGATGCGCGATACCAAATAACGATGTCATCCTGAGCGAAGCGCGCTCGCGCGCGAAGTCGAAGGACCTGCTGTTCTCCAAACTTGGCACGAACGAGGGTGCCCCGTCCTTTCGCATCCTTTGCGAAAGGACGGGAAGCGAGTCAGCGCCACTACCCTGCCCCCCGACCCCTGTTTCTCAGCCGCGGAGCAACTGCGTAATTCAACTGAACCAGCAGGATGAACCCGATACCCCAATAGGTACTCAACACACACAGCAACGCTCCGAAGGCGTAAAGCGATTGCGCGATCACCACCCGGTTACAGATAGCTTTGCGGATATCGAGAGGCGCGTCATCCCGGATGAGTCCCTGCCACCCTGCATAGCGCCAGCTTATGTAAAGGATCACGCCCGGAACCAGAATATTGAACCAGTAAACCAACAGAGCAGTGCGATAGTGGATAAACTCCGCCAGGAGCTGCGTCGAGAACGGCAGTAGGGTAATGAAAACCAGAAACACAAGATGAATCCAGCTAAGGTCGCGATTGACCCGCTCGAAATGGTTGAGCTGCGTCTGCTGGCCGTTCCAGAAAATCCCCAGCGTAAGAAAGCTCATGAAGTACATCACCAGACGCGGACTCAACTTGAGTAGCGCGTGCCACAGATCGCTCTCGGAGTGAATCGCCTCCATCGCCGGGACGCGCAGGTCGAGCACCAGCAACGTCATGCCGACCGCGAACACTCCATCGCTCAGCGCCGCCAGCCGCTCGCGATTCTGATTGGCAATCTGGTTGTAAAGCGTCGCCACGCCGCGAGTGTACTAAAGGCAGGGTGTAGGGAATAGGGTGTAGCTTCAGCTGCTCTGTTCCCTGATCCCTGTGCCCTGTTCCCTGTCTTACAGCGGCTTCGCCACCGGGACCGGATTAGCCGCCGTCTTCAGCTTGGGGATGGGCAGCGGCTCAAGCGCCCAGATATACACCACCAGCTCCCGGCTGTAATGCAGTAGCGGCGGCGTATCCGGCAATTGAATCCCATGTGCTGCCGGCAGCTCGTTCACCTCGAACTCCGCCTCCGCCCGCTCCAGCGGCCATGGCAGATGATGAATGTTCCCCTTGAACAGCGCGCCACCCGGATCGGCCGTATAGAGCGCGTATCGTTCGGTTAGAAACTGCTCCAGGCCCTGCTTGTCCGAGGCCTGCCCCAGGCTGCGGTACCGCGCCCGAAACTTTGCCTGCTTTTTCGCGAATCGGCGCTGGCTCGAATAGCAGAACTCCCGGTTGTCGCAATGATCGATCCGCATCTTGGACCAGTAGTACGGCAACTTGAAGAACAGCCGCGCCGCCGCAACCGCCAGCGGATTCCCGGCGTCCAGCGAGAAAAAATACACGCCGCCCAGGTTCGAATGCGACTCACGCACGTAGGTGCGCAGGTTCAGCTCCGGGAAACGGTTGACCCCGGGGATCTCCGGCCATCGGTGCATCCGGATCTGATCCATCCAGAAGGGAACCACGCCCACCCAGGCCGCGCCGTCAAAAGTGTCCACCACCAGGTTGGCCGGAAGCAGGGGCGCAATCTGGGGCGGAGCCACCGGCCAGTGCGCGAAGAGCAGATCGTTCCACCGCTGCGTCATGGTCCACTGCGCATTGGGCAATGGCCATGGCCGGTGACTGGTGGCCGACAGGATCTCCCTCGAGTCCTCCTGATGAGGTTGAGTGGAGTGCATTACCAAGGGACGGCGTTCAGGTGATTCGAGCTGCAGACCCTGATCGAGATTGGGAAAGTCGTTCACGCCTTTTCAGAATCCGGTAGCAAAAGCGGGTTGCTGTAAGCCATGGTTCCTGACGACATTTTCCTCAGGAACAAACGTTCTTGCACGATATTAGCTTCTGTCCGATACCGTATCCTGTTGCCCATGGCAGAAATTGAAACCGCCGCCCCTGTTGTGCCCTCAGCCGCATCCGCCGAGCAGTCCCAAAACAAGACCGAAGTCTTCGCAGTACACGGCGCCGATCCCGAAGTGCTGGCCTACGCCATGGCCAAATATTCGCGCTCTGCGCTATCGATGAGGGACTCTCTGCGAGAGATCAGCAGCCAGCGCGCCGAACAATTTCTCAACACATTCTATTTCCAGTACGGACATCGTTCCATTGCCGACCTCGCGCACCTGGCTTTCGCAGTTGAGCGGCTCTCGCTGCTTGCCGCGATTGTACTCGTCGACGAGCAGCGCTGGGACGGCCAGGAGCGCTCCACCCGCTACCAGAACTTCCGCAAGAGCGGCTGGTACATGCCCGACCTCGGTCCTGATCAACAGGCAGCCACGCTCTTCCGCGAAAACATCGAAGCCCTCTTCGCCGCCTATCACGAAGTTGCCGAAGGCATGCTCGATTCGCTGAAGGGCAGCGTCCCTCGGCCTGCCGAGTTGAAGCCCGAGAGCTACGAGCGCACCCTCCGCGCCCGTGCCTTCGACGTCGCCCGATACCTGCTGCCCCTGGCTACGAACACCTCGCTCGGCCAGATCGTGAATGCCCGCACTCTTGAAACCCAGGTCTCCCGCCTGCTCTCCAGCCCCTACGCTGAAGTCCGCCAGATTGGCGAAAAGTTGCGCGCCGCGGCCACCGGAGCCGCATGGAATGTCCGCGGTGACGAGCTGGCGAAGCTGCAACAGGAAATCTCCGCCCTCGACCCCGCTCTTGGCGAACGCGCTGCGGCATTACTTACCCGCGAAGTCCGCACCGCTCCCACCCTGGTGAAATATGCTGCTCCCAACGGATACGAAATCGCCACTCGCCGCGAACTTCGCCAGGCCGCGGCTGAACTGTTGGGCGGCGAGACCATCGAGGCCTCGCCCTCGGTCGACCTGATCGACGGTGACGAATCCCTCGAAGTCGAACTGGCCACCACGTTGCTCTACGGAGCCTGCCACTACCCCTACCGCCAGGTTCGTCACCACGTCAGCGCGCTCAGCGAGGCTCGCCGCAGCGAAATCATCGCTCTCGGCACGCGTCACCGTGGCAAACACGACGAGCTCCTGCGCGAGTTCGCCTCGGGCAAGGCACTGAAGTTTGACATCCTCATGGATATCGGCGGCTTCCGCGACATGCACCGTCATCGCCGCTGCATCCAGGTACTCCAGGGCTACACCATTGCCCACGGATACGACATTCCTGAAGGTCTCGCTGAAGCGGGCCTTCAGCAGCGATACGAATCCGCAATGCGAGATGCCCACGCGGCGTGTGCGAAGCTGGGGCAAAGCGTCGCCCCCGAATACGCCACGTCAGCCGACTACCTGCTGCCGCTCGGCACTCGCACCCGCGCGCTCTTCAAAATGGACTTCGCCGAGGCCGTCTATATCTCCGAGATCCGCTCCCAACCCCAGGGACACTTCTCCTACCGACGCATCGCCTGGGAGATGTACGAAGCCGTCCGGAAACAGCACCCGTCGCTCGCGCGGCACTTCCGCGTAACAGACGTGAATGAGCCGGTGGATTTGCTGAAAAGATAAGAAAATTCCGTACCGCTTTCTTCACAGCCGCCGCCGCTAGAATTGCCGCTAGCTGGACTTTCCCCGGCTGTCAACGTTACTATGGTTTTTGGTTTTTCTTCGCCCCGGCGATTTCGGTGCTAGTATTCAACCCAAACCCCCGGACCAGATCCAGACCGTCCCGATTTGAAACGCGCAACACGCACCGCAGACTGGAGAAGCACACGTGGCTGACGACCGTTCCCGCGCCGTAGATCTGGCGCTTTCGCAGATTGAAAAGCAGTTTGGCAAGGGCTCCATCATGCGCCTCGGCAGCAAGGATGTGGTGCCCATCGCGACCATTTCCACCGGCTCGATTTCCTTCGACGCTGCGCTCGGTGTGGGCGGTGTGCCTCGCGGCCGGGTCATCGAAATCTTCGGGCCGGAATCCTCGGGCAAAACCACCATTACCCTCCAGATCATCGCCGAGGCGCAAAAGGCCGGAGGCATGGCCGCCTTTGTCGACGCCGAGCACGCGCTCGACCCGGCCTACGCCAAAAAACTTGGCGTGGATGTCGATAACCTGCTCGTCTCGCAGCCCGATTACGGCGAGCAGGCGCTTGAAATCACTGAGGCGCTCGTCCGCTCGGGCGCAATCGACGTACTGGTCGTCGACTCAGTCGCCGCGCTCGTGCCCAAAGCCGAGCTCGACGGTGAAATGGGCGATTCGCACATGGGCCTCCAGGCCCGTCTCATGTCGCAGGCCCTGCGTAAACTCACCGGCACGGTCTCCAAATCACGCACTTGCTTGATTTTCATTAATCAGATCCGCGAAAAAATCGGCGTCATGTTCGGCAATCCCGAAACCACCACCGGCGGCCGTGCCCTGAAGTTCTACTCCTCGGTCCGCGTCGATATCCGCCGCATCGCTGCCGTCAAAGAGGGCGATACCGTCGTCGGCTCGCGCACCAAGGTCAAGATCGTCAAGAACAAGGTAGCCGCACCCTTCCGCGAAGCCGAGTTCGACATCCTCTACGGAGAGGGCATCTCGCGCGAAGGCGACGTGCTCGATCTCGCCGTAGTCAACAACATCGTCGAGAAGTCCGGCGCATGGTACAGCTACGCCGGAGAGCGCATCGGCCAGGGCCGCGAAAACGTCCGCGGCTTCCTCAAGGACAACCGGGATGTCTTCACCAAAATCGACACCCAGCTCCGCCAGAAGCTCGGCATCGTAACCCCCAGCGCCACTCCCGAGGTCCCGGCAGTCCCGGTCAACGGCTCCGCCGCCGCGCAGGAAGCAGTGCGCCCGGCAGCAAGACGGCAGTAGGAAGCGCGAATCGAACCCAGGACGGCAGGCCTCAGGTCTGCCGTTTGTCTTTGCCGCTATTTTGTGCGCCTTGCCCATCCCGACTACAATCTCCATGGCGTGAGCACCGTAAAAGCTATCTACCCCGGCAGCTTCGACCCGGTGACCAACGGTCACCTCGACCTCATTGCGCGTGGAGCGAAGATCTTCGACCACCTCGTCGTCGCCATTCTCCTCAACTCCTCGAAGAACCCACTGTTCACCGTCGAAGAGCGCGTCGAAATGCTTACCGAGGGCTTGGTACCCTTCGGCAACGTCTCGATCGCCACCTTTGACGGACTGCTCGTCGACTTCGCCCGTGACCAGCACGCGCAGGCCGTCATGCGCGGCATCCGCGCCATCAGCGACTACGAATACGAATTTCAGATGGCCCTGATGAACCGTCGCCTCGCCCCGGAGCTAGAAACCATCTTCCTCATGCCCGACGCAAAGTATTCCTTCGTTAGCTCGCGGCTCGTGAAAGAAGTCTTCATACTGGGCGGATCGGTCGAAGGCCTCGTCCCGAAGCTGGTTATCGACCGCCTCAAGCAGCGGGTGCCCAAAAGCTAGCCACCATCAACAGGCGTCTGAGCTAGGCTTTCGTGGCCTTGATCACGAACGCTGCCAGTTCCCGGTTGAAGCGAACAGACTCTTCCCAGAAGGGCATGTGGCCCGACTCCGCATAGAAGGACGTCTCGGCGCCTGACACTATGGAAGCGGTGTACTGCCCCACGTCGAGTGGCACAATCTGATCCTTTTCGCCATGGGTGACAAGCACTGGAACGCGCAGTCTCCGCAGCGCTCCCTCATAAGGCGTCGAACGGCCAGACATATGAGAGCGGACTTCGACGGGAGTTAGCAGATTGCAGGCAAGCATACCGTCGAGATCCTCGGTGGACACTGGCAACGCCGTGCACGCATTCAGGAAGGCGAGCGTACGTCTGGCATTCTCAGATGCGTCAGCGGTGGCCATTGCGGCTATGAGCCTTCTCCCGGGTGCGCTCTCGGGAGTGGTTTTTGTCGTCGCACCCACGAAATTGATTCCTGCAATGGAGTCGTCTCCACAACTCAGCAGGTAGTCGCAGATCACGCGGCCGCCGTAAGACCACCCCACGAGCACCGGACGCTGTAAGTGGGCTTCGACGATGACAGATTGCAGCTCATGCGCCCACCGCGAGCTCTCCCGGTAGAATGCTGCATCCAGGGGTTTGTCTGAGGCGCCATGTCCGCGAAGATCATAGGTGACCATGCGAAATGACTCTGCCAGTTCGCTCTCTATCTGTTTTTTCCAGCACAGATGGCTCTGCGAGAAGCCATGGACGAACACGATCTCCGGACCTGAGGCATAACCCCATTCCTGCACGGCGATGGCAACGCCGTCCGGTGTCTTGATCGCGCGCGAGACTTGGGGCGGTCCCATCCTTAACGGTTTTCCTATCATTCGAGACGCCCCGTCTTTCGAGACACATCGAATTCTAAATCGCTCGTTTCGCTCAGGCCGATTCCTGGTTCCGGCACCTCGGCTGATGGGCGATTGCATACGAGTTTTTCGATGCTCAACCATTTCTCTCCCCACCCCACCGCGAAAATCTGAAAAAATAGAGTCACCATGACGACTGCAGCCACTGCTACCAAAGTTTTCGCCGATCGCATCGGACGCATCGAAGTCTCGGCCACCATGGCCGTCACCGCGGAAGCCGCCAGACTGCGCGCCCAGGGCGCCAAGCTGGTCGACTTCGGAGCCGGCGAGCCTCACTTCGCCACGCCGCGTCATATCAAAGACGCCGCCATCGAGGCCATCAACGAGAACTTCACGCGCTACACCGTCGTCTCCGGAATCCCCGAGGTGCGCAAAGCCATCGTCGAGCGCCACGCCTGCGACTTCGGCTCCGACTATGCGCCCGACGAAGCCGTCTTCACCACCGGCGGCAAGCTCGCGCTCTTCAACGCCATCCAGGTGCTCGTCGATCACGGAGACGAGGTCATCCTGCCCGTCCCCTACTGGGTCTCCTACAAGGACATCATCCAGTACGGCGGCGGCAAGGTCGTCTATCTCGAAACAGAAGAGTCCGAAAACTTCCGCATCACCGCCGACGCCATCGAGAAGGCCATCACGCCGCGCACCAAGGCCATCATCCTCAATTCGCCTTCGAACCCTGCCGGCTCCGTCGTCGCCCCCGCCGATCTCGAGCGCATCGTCCGCCTCGCTCACGAACGCGGCATCTATCTCATCCTCGACGAGTGCTACGTCTACCTGCAGTTCACCGGAGCTCTCGTCAGCGGCGGTTCGTTCACCGATGCCAAGGAACACCTCATCGTGGCGGGCTCGCTCTCCAAGACCTACGCCATGACCGGCTGGCGTGCCGGCTTCGCCCTCGGTCCGAAGCCCATCATCGCTGCCATGAGCAAGCTGCAGAGCCAGTCGACATCTTCGACAGCACACTTCGTCCAGAAGGCCGCCGTCGCCGCGCTCAACGGCTCGCAGGAATGTGTATGCGAAATGCGCGCCGACTATCTTGCTCTGCGCGACCGCATCCTCGGCCGCCTCGCGGAAATCCCCGGTATCCCGTGCACGAAGCCAGAAGGCGCCTTCTACGTCTATCCCAACGTAAGCGCCTACCTCGGCAACCCCGGAGCGCAGACCACCATGGAACTGGCTTCCCGCCTGCTGAACGAAGCGCACGTCGTCACCGTTCCCGGCGAAGCCTTCGGAACTAAGGAACATCTCCGCCTCGCCTACGCTGTCACCCACGCAGACGTCGAAGAAGGCATCGACCGCATGAAGGCGTTCTTTGCAAAGCTCTAACGCGTTTCTTCACAAGGCTGCATCCTGAATTAAGGTTGCAGCCAACCCGCCAATCGAGACATCTCTCATCTATGATCCTTCGCGTCTGCGGCATCCTCTTCGACATGGACGGAGTTCTCGTCAGCTCCCTTGGCTCTGTCGAGCGCAGCTGGAAGACCTGGGCCGAAGCCCGCGAGATCGACCCCGCGCTTGCCATCCGCACCGCTCACGGCCGCCGCGCCATTGAGACCGTCCGCCTTCTCCGTCCCGACCTGAACGACGAGCAGGAGCTGAAATGGCTCGAGGACATGGAGGTTGCGGACAACGAAGGCCTCGAAATCCTCCACGGCGTCAGGCCCATCCTCGAAGCTCTGCCCGAGAAATGCTGGACCGTGGTCACCTCGGCCACCGATCGCCTCGCCCGGGCCCGCATGGCCGACGGAGGCATCCCCGTCCCCGCCTGCATTATCACCGCCGACATGGTCACGAAGGGCAAACCCGACCCGGAGCCCTACCGCCGCGGTGCTGAGCTCCTCGGCCTACCCCCCGCAGATTGCCTTGTCATCGAAGACTCCGCCTCCGGAGCTGAAGCGGGCCACGCCGCGGGCTGCAAGGTCCTCGCCACGCTGTTCTCGCATTCGCTCGGGAGCCTCGCCGTCGCCGACTGGATCGTCCGCTCACTCGAAGACGTGCAGGTCCGCATGGTTGACGGCCAGGTCGAGCTGGAGTTCGAGCCAGTCTGCCGGGAAGTCATCGCCACGTCCGCGGCGACCCACTAAGCCCGTAACATAGCAAGAGCGTCATGCCTTACTCCGTGAAAATCGAATACGCCGACGCGCGCAAGATGCGCACGCGCAATAAACGCTGGTATCGCGTCGCCCACTGGCCCATCTGGATCTGGGTCTTCTTCCTCGCGCCCGGGCCCCTGACTTTTGACCTGTTCGCGAAGGGCGGCAGCGTTGGCAACCTCATCTGGCTGGGAGCCGTCCTCGTGCTCACCGGCCTCGCCGCTCTCTATGGACAGCTTCCCGGCGCCGAGCCCGCCCCCTACATCCTGCGCTTCACCGAAGACCGGCCCAACCCGCTCTACCGCCGCATCTGCTACACCTTCGCCTGGAACGCCCTGCTCAACTTCGCCCTGCTCAACTTGACCGGACTCGCCGTCGCCGTTGCCACCGGCACCTGGTACATGAAGCAGATCTACGCCCGCGGATACACCCCGCTCCTAATCGCGATCCTCGCTCTCGGAGCCCTCGGCGTCCTCCCGCGTGTCCGCCGCTCCACTCAGGGAGAAGGCTGGGAGCGCCGTTATTTTTACGGAACCGTCTGGGCCGTCACCGCCGCGCAGACCGTCCTGCTCATCCTCTGGAAGACGCTGCCGCGCACCCACACTGCGGATATCGTCAAGTTGGCCATCTATTGCGGCGTGCTCGCCGGCATGGGTTTGGCCGCCGCCTTCGGTCATCTGCCGCGAACGCGCCCCATTCTTCCCGGCGAACTGATGGTCGCCGACTGAACGATCGGCAAATCTCTTACACTCGTAACCGAGGCGCCCCCAATGCACCCACACCTGGCAGTCTTCCTGTTCATCATCGCGGGAATCAGCATCGTTGCCGCGTGGCGGCTCTTCGCCATCTACCGCCGCCGCATGCGCTGGAAGGCGCTCATGACCTCCCACCAGAGCCTGCACGTCGCGCGGAGCAGAATCATTGTCAGTCGACCACCTTCTGACGAAGACTAAACAGAAAAGCGGGGACCCGGTATCCCGGATCCCCGCTCGCATTCGCCTTGCTTTACAGATTGCCGCGTTCGCCCTGCTCTCGCTCAATCGCCTCAAACAGCGCCTTGAAGTTGCCCTTGCCGAAGCTCCGGCTGCCCTTGCGCTGGATGATCTCGTAGAAGAGCGTCGGCCGGTCTTCCACCGGACGCGTAAAGATCTGCAGCATGTACCCTTCATCATCGCGATCGACCAGGATGCCCAGCTTCTCCAGTTCATGAATGGGCTCGTCGATCCTGCCCACTCGTCCCTCGAGTTCCTTGTAGTAGCTGTGCGGAACCTTCAGGAACCCGACGCCCTGCGCCTGCATCTTCGAGACCGTCGACAGAATGTCGTTGGTCGCCAGCGCGATATGCTGGACGCCCGGCCCATGGTAGAACTCCAGATACTCCTCGATCTGCGACTTCCTCCGTCCCTCGGCCGGCTCGTTGATCGGAAACTTCACCCGTCCGTTGCCGTTGGCCATCACCTTCGACATCAGCGCAGAATATTCGGTCGAAATGTCCTTGTCGTCGAAGTGCTGGTAGAGCGAGAAGCCCATCACATCCGAGTAGAAATCCACCCAGCGGTTCATCTCGTTCCAGCCCACATTGCCCACCATGTGGTCCACATGGAGCAGTCCCACCGGCCGCGCCAGCGTGTCATGTTTCTCGTGGCGATAGCCCGGTAAAAATGGCCCGTTGTAGTTCGAGCGGTCGACAAAGGTGTGAATCGTGTCACCGTAGGTCGCGATCGCCGCCAGCTTGACCGTGCCGTGCTCGTCTCTTAATTCATAAGGCTCGTGGACGCTCCGCGCCCCGCGCTTCGTTGTCTCTTTCCACGCTTGCCGCGCGTCATCCACCCATAGCGCCACATCGCGCACGCCGTCACCGTGGCGATGGACATGGTGAGCAATCTCGCCGTCGGGCCGCAGCGGCGTCGTCAGCACAAATCGAACCTTGCCCTGTTGCAGAACATACGAGGCCCGGTCGCGCAGTCCGGTCTCCGGACCGGCGTAGGCCACCAGACTCATGCCAAAGGCAAGCCGGTAAAAATAAGAGGCTTGGCGCGCATTGCCAACGTAAAACTCAACGTAATCCGTGCCATTCAGGGGGAGAAAATCTTTTTCGGTGGTCACTTCCGGGTGAAGCAGGGTCGACATACTTAACAACTCCAATGTGTTCGATGCGCATCAACGCCGCGACGCCCCAAAATGACCTCCGGACGCACAGCGACTCACTACCATATACCCTTCTCAAAAGACTTGGCCAATACCCATAGGTTGTAGACGCAGGTACCTTTGTGGATGTTCAGTCACTCCGGCCTGATTACTGAAAATTAAAGGACTTCGGCGGCAAATTCTGCTTCTGCCTGGCACCGTTCTTCCGCAGGAAGTGAAGAATGCTCTGCCTCTCGATCAGCAAGTGATTTCATTTCGAACTTAAGTTGTACGGCATACAGGAAGCGGTGACGCACACTGTTCCAGGAACGTTCAAGAGAACTCCTATACTAACCAAGTCCGAGTGGATGACTCCGCTCGGGAGCTGAAGAAGGCAAGTAATCGGACTTTCGGGCTCCTTATTAGGAGTTCGAACGATGATGATTCTCTACGTTTACTGCCTATTTTGTGATTTCTTGTGCGACCTAATGTGGAACGGTGGTCCCGATTCACTCTTCAATCCCTCTGAGACGCAATCCTGGGTGGGTTTGGGTCTGTGGTTATTGACTCGGCTTATTGCCGATACAAATAAGGATCATTGTGTTGAACACGAGGTCTCGCCTGAAATCTCCTTCGAGCTTTGATCCAGGGCTCGCGCCGCCGCTCACGCGAGGTCGCGCGGCCCAACGCCCGCCTCCGGAGCTTCCCGTTCCCTGAGCAGCGCATGCAGATCGAGTGGCCGCGTCACCATCGCCAGACCACCCTCAGCTGTGCGTGGCCATTGCTCTGCCGGAAGGTCCCAGTAAAGTTCAACTCCGTTGTCGTCAGGATCGCGCAAGTAGAGCGCGTGGCTAACGCCGTGGTCGGCAGCGCCCTCCAGAGGAATCCGCGCCTCAATCAGTCGGTGCAGGGCATCCGCCAGTTCCGGCCGGGTCGGATAGAGAATCGCAAGGTGATAAAGGCCCGTCGTCCCCGGCGCCGGCGCTTGGCCGCCAAGGCTCTCCCACGTGTTCAGGCCGATGTGATGGTGATACCCGCCTGCCGCGAGAAAAGCGGCCGAATTGCCCATGCGCTGAGTGATCGTGAATCCGAGCACGCCGTTATAAAAATGCAGGGCCCGATCCAGGTTGGCAACTCTCAGATGGACATGTCCGATGCGCGTTTGCGGATGAATAGGTTTCATCGCTGTCATCTACTTGAGGCGGCAAGCGCCTTGTCGCCGACGCCTTTCCCCGCAATCTCCGCGACCATTTCGTACGACCGCAGCCGCGCCGCGTGATCGTAGAGGGTCGTCGCAATCATCAACTCGTCGACCTGCGTCTCCGCGAGAAATAGCTCCAGCCCGCGCCGCACCGTATCAGAACTGCCCACCACCGCCGCGCGGAACCGCGACGCCACCGCGGCCTCCTCAAACGGATTCCAGTCCAGTTTCTCGACCGGCGGCGCCAACGGCCCCGGCTCGTTCCGGATCAGCTTCAGAAACGCCTGCTGTGGCGTCGTCGCCAGCCACCGCGCCTCCTCATCGGTCTCCGCCGCAATCACTGGAATCCCCGCCATCGCGTACGGCCGGTCCAGAATCTCCGACGCCCGGAACCGCTCCCGGTAAAGCTCCAGTGCCGCGATCAGATTGTCCGGCTGAAAGTGCGACGCAAACGCAAATGGCAGCCCCAACTCCGCCGCGAGCGCCGCGCTGAAGCCACTCGACCCTAATAGCCAGATCGGCACATTCGATCCCGCTCCTGGATACGCCGTGACCGCCTGCCCCGGCCGCGGCGGCTCAAGATATTTCCGCAGCTCCGCGAGCAGGGCAGGGAAGTCGTCGCCCTGCGCCTTCAAATCCTTGCGCAGGGCCCGTGCCGCCGCGTAATCTCCGCCCGGCGCGCGCCCCAGCCCCAGATCGATCCGCCCCGGATACAGCGCCTCCAGCGTGCCAAATTGCTCGGCAATCACCAGCGGGGCGTGGTTCGGCAGCATGATCCCGCCCGATCCCACGCGGATTGTCTTCGTTCCGCCCGCAACATGGCCGATCAGCACCGCCGTCGCTGCCGACGCGATACCCGAAATGTTATGGTGCTCGGCCAGCCAGAAGCGCTCGTATCCCCAGCGCTCCACATGCTGCGCCAGATCGAGCGTGTGGCGAAAAGCTTCAGCGGCATCGCCGCCCTGCCGCACGTGCGCCAGGTCAAGTACCGAGAGAGGTGTCCGGGAGAGTCGAGTGGATGTCATAGCAGGGTTCATCTGAATAGATGACCCAGCCGCGTGATCGATGCAGCCGCTGGACGCCTCCCACCTAGTCCGGGGAGCACATCTCGTTTGCCTTCAGTTGCTCGTCGCGCCTTTCGATGGCAGCCGCCGCTTCCGGCCGCAGGCTCTCCAGTAGGTCCAGCAGCTTGGCCGGATCATAAGTCTCAAGATGATAATCCGCGCCTGGGCAGATCCCGATAAGCGGTGCGCAAACGTCTATCACTGGCACGGTCGGAGCGACTTTCTTGACCGCTCGGATAAACTCCGCACACGGCATCTCGTGCGTGTCGGAATCGACGACAATTCCGTCCACAGCCGGAAATCGCTGGAGGATCTCGACCGCCTCATGAGCGCTGTACGCGGTAAGCACATTGAATTTGCAGTTTCAATCACCAGCTTGCGGGTTGAAATACTCGAGGAGTACTCGCGATCGACAACAAGGAAGCATGGCCTGTGCGCGGACGCTTTGGACATAGACTCTATAGGATGCCGGATCGCTCGATGCGTGCTCTCGTGCGTCATCATTCGTGACCTGAAATCCCGGCTCGCCAGCTTCATTTGACACCCCTGCACCCCGGGTGCAACTCTAAAATGTTTTGCCGGAGTCGAATTTTTCATGAACCCTCAGGCCGCTTCGCTCACCGTCGCCGAATCCTACGTCATCCAGCAGGATTGGGCGGCTTACACACCCGAGCAGCACGCCGTCTGGGCTGAACTCGTGCGCCGCCGCATGCCTCAGCTCCGCGAGCACGCCTGCCAGGAGTATCTCGACGGCTTCGAACAGATCGGCCTGCGCGAAGACACCATTCCCAATCTCGCCGAGGTCAATAAGCGCCTCGGTCCGCGCACCGGCTGGAACGCCACTCCGGTCAGCGGTTTCCTGCCCCCCGAGGCCTTCTTCGAGATGCTCGCCGCGCGCCAGTTTCCCACCACCACCTGGCTGCGCAGCCGCGACTCGCTCGAATACACGCCCGAGCCCGACATCTTCCACGACGTCTTCGGGCACGTGCCCATGCACGCCCATCCCGTCTTCGCTGATTTCCTCCAGCAGTACGGCAAGGTGTGCGCCCGCCTCACCGACAAGGACAAGCTGGAGCGCATGGGTCGCCTCTTCTGGTTCACCGTCGAGTTCGGCGTCATCCGTCAGAACGGCCAGATCAAGCTCTACGGCAGCGGCCTCATCTCCTCGCACGGCGAGTCGACCTATGTCATCGAAAGTCTAAACAGCGGGGGCGCGAAAAACAGACGTGGCCCCGAGATTCGCGACTTCAATCTCGACCAGGTGCTTAATCAGCAGTTCCTCGTCTCCGAGATGCAGAAGGTGCTCTACGCCGTCGACTCCTTCGATCAGATTTATGAAGCCGCTCAGCAGGCCGAGGAACGCCTCGCGTAGCGCTCGCGCCAGAGTGGAACCACCCCGGATAATCGTGTCACTTCGGTAAGCCTGGCGGCGAAAAATTCTCAGTTTTGTCACCTTGCATAGTGCACAATGCAATTTGGGGGATATCTTGCCGCGCATTCACTTCCATCAGCAGCTCGCAGAGCTCAAAGACAAGCTGCTTGCCATGGCCGCGCTGGCGCAGCAGGCCGTAGCCTCCGCTGTCGATGCCTATATCTCCGGTAATGACCGGCTCTGTCAGTATGTCCGTGATAATGAAACCGCCATCAACACCGCGCACCGTGTCGTCGACGAAATGGCCTTTGATCTCCTCGCCAAAGAGCAGCCTATGGCCGTCGATCTCCGATTCATCCTCACCGTGATCAAGATCAATGGCGATCTGGAGCGCATCGGCGATCAGGCGATGAGTATTATTTACGGATGCCTGGATCTGATCGGTGAAGACCGCGTCGATCTGCCCGTCGACATCGGCGGCATGGGAGAGTACGCCGGCAGAATGATTCGCAGCTCGCTTCAGGCGCTGCTCGAAGGCGATGCCCAGCTGGCCGAAGCCGTTCGCGAGATGGACGATGAGATCGACCGCATGAATCGCGTCGCTCAGACGGATCTTACCAAGGTGATCCAGGACCGCCCATCGGCCGCGCATCAGGCTCTGCAGAACATCATGGTCTGCCGCAACCTCGAACGCATCGCCGACCACGCCACCAATATCGCCACCGACGTTATTTTCTGGATCCGCGGCGCCGACGTCCGCCACCAGCTGGTCGCCGCCGAAGCCGAATAAGGCAGCAAGTCAGCGAACCATTCGATGTCGCACCGTTGCCTTTTACTGACCTGCTAACCTGCCGGCTGGCTGACCTGCAGCCACTCCATTCCGTTAAACTGGAACTCTATGGCCGCATTGGTACTCGACGGTAAGGCATACGCGAAAGAGTTAGAGACCGAGCTTTTTTCCAGGGTTCAAAGGCTGAAAGAAAAAACCAGCTCCGACCCTCCGATTCTCGCAACCATCCTGGTAGGATCGGACCCCGCATCCGCAACCTACGTTCGCATGAAGGGCAATGCCTGCCGCCGCGTCGGCATGGAGTCGCTCAGCATCTCGCTTCCCGAAGAGACCACCACCCGGCAGCTCCTCTCCGCCATCGACGAACTCAATGCCAACCCGCGCGTCCACGGCATCCTGCTGCAGCACCCGGTGCCCCATCAGATCGACGAGCGCGCCTGCTTCGACCGCATTGCCATCGAGAAGGACGTGGATGGCGTGACCAGCCACGGATTCGGCCGCATGGCCATGGGCGAGGCCGCCTACGGATCTGCCACGCCTGCCGGCATCATGCGCCTGCTCAAGCGTTACGGCATCGACCCGTCCGGCAAGGAGGCCGTCGTCGTGGGCCGCAGTCCCATCCTCGGCAAACCCATGGCTATGATGCTCCTCAACGCGAATGCCACGGTGACCATCTGCCATTCACGCACGAAAAATCTCGCCGACGTAATAAGCCGGGCAGAAATCCTCGTTGGCGCCGTCGGCAAGCCGGAGTTCATCAAGGCCGATTGGATTCGCGACGGTGCTGTTGTCGTCGATGCCGGCTACCATCCAGGCGGCGTGGGAGACATCGAGATCGCTCCCGTCATCGGGCGCGCATGTGCCTACACGCCTGTTCCCGGGGGAGTCGGCCCCATGACCATTGCCACGCTTATCGCCCAGACCGTCGAAGCCGCCGAAAAGGCCGCCGAAGTTGAGGGGGCCGTCTCGGCGGCAGTCTAGCTACTGGTGCTTTTTCGCCGAGGGCGTCAGCTTGCGTAGGAGGAACTCCTGGATCACGCCGTTCGCCATGTCCGCGGCGACGTCAATTCCAAACCCACTGAACACCCGCCCTACGCCGCGGTTCGATTCCGGATAGTAGAGGTTCGAAATAGCCCCCGAAGCCAGGTAACCGCCCAGCCCGGAGTAGTTCGGCTGCCACTTCCCGTTGTCGCCCTTTGTTCGCAGCGGATCGGAGAGTGCATAGAGCAGGCGCGACTTCGTTGTTCCGGTGCCCTTGTAGTAGTACCGCGGGTCCTGGTGCAGCAGCGAGGGCAGGATAGCCCCGCCGATGAAGATATCCGTCAACCCATTCGCGTAGTTTGCTCCGAACCGCTGTCCGTAGGCCTTCCAGCCCTGGCCGTAGTCGGGAGTATCGCCCGCCTGGTCGATAGCGGCAACAAAGGCCGCACCTAGAATGGTAACGGGGTCGATCGAGGTGCGAAGAGCAAGTCTGAACTTCAGCTTCGGCGTCAGCGGGACGGGATGCTGGTCGTAAACCACGTAAAAGTTGGGAATGAAGCCCAGGACGCGCTGCTTCTCTGCTATTTCGACCTGCTGTGTGGCAATCTCCACTTGGCTGACGGATGCTGTAACCGTCGTGACCGCCACTGCCAGCTTCATGTCAATGCCCGTCAGCTCCATGTACTGGCCTGGAGTTAGGGTTAAGGCTGGCGAGACCCAGTCTGCAAATCCCTTGGCGCTGATTTTGATGTGATAGGGTACACCGGGCTTGACATTGTCGAATGAAAAGAACCCGTTGTCGTTGGCTGCGACAGACCGCTTATCGCTCCCGTTAGGACCTTCGAGAACAACTGTGGCGTCGGGAACAACGTAGTTCGTGTAGTCGGTGACCGTACCGACGATGCTTCCCGCCTGTGGCTGAGGTGCCAGGAGCTGTTGGGACATCGCCGACCCCGCGGCAAAAATACAGGCGATAAAAATGACGGTAAAAGACAGCTTTCGTTCAGGCATGTGCTCCCAAAAAATGGGAAGTCGCATTCCGATTACTCCTCTGCGTCGTGACTCTGACTGCTTCTGCGGTGCGTCCAATGGCCTGCGGCTCCCTTTACTGATCCTGACGGCCGCTTCCCGCTCGCGAGCGCGACGTGCACCGCCAAAAAAAATTCACCTGCTGCCTCCAGGCAGCATCCAGGCGTCCTGGACCTTCCAGAGCCTTAAGCCGGCCTGTTGCTTGTCGAGATCGGCCGAAACGTCGCGGCGGGCGGTGCTACCCGAGGTCATCAGGCAGTCGCTGCGTTACTCGGCTAATCAGTGGCTGGGACGGTGGATGCTGCCCGTCCAGGTTGCTGTATCTTTGGTGCCTCTGGAAAGCCCTACCTCGTGCACTCTACGAAGAGATGTTCCGGTAACTGGACCGGATACATAGAATTTGACGCAGCTTTTCTCCAATTAGATGACGCAAGCCGCCAGAAGCCCGGCATCCCTAACAAAACAGGGGTGATCGTCCTGGGCCCCTTATCATCGGAGATACCCCGGCTCCGCGTTTTCTGAACAATTTACTACCAGCCTCCATTATGCCAGAACCCTCCCCACCGTCGCGCCCGCCCAGACGGCCACAAAGCCGAGAACCACGCTGCCCACAAGATACGTCAGCGCCGTTGCCCCCTGCCCATGCTGCACAGCCCGCAGCGTCTCGTATTCGAAGGTCGAAAAGGTGGTGAATGCACCGACGAAGCCAATCGCCATCGCTTCGCGCCACGCCGGAGAAAGTCCCAATCGTTCATCGAGCATGGTGAGCACCAGCCCGATGACGAAGCATCCTGAGACGTTGATCACGAACGTCCCGTAAGGAAATCGCGTTCCCATCCGCTCATAGATCACCAGGCCCACCACGTACCGTGCAATCGATCCCAGTGCTCCGCCCAAACCCACCCACAAATACTTCATCATGCCAGCTCCTCGTCCGCCGGCGGACACACGAGTGCGGCCGCCGGTCAGGCTGAATTTGTGAGTTTCGATCGAGAGGCATGACTCCCCAACGAGAGAAACTCGTCAGGAGTCATCGGCTGCGTCGACTGCGCAGCGGTTGAACCGGATCGCTCCGGAGAGGCGAACTCCACCGCCTGTACTCTTAGATTCAGACCAGCGGGCCCGATCCGTCAAGGGTGCGTTCGCCGACTGCAGTCGCAATCGCGCGTCCCCCATCGCGAAATCGGCATACATGCACGCGATGACGGGTTCGTAATTGTGCAGCAATGTCCAGGCAAACCCTCAAGCATATCCTTAAAGTCAGGACACCCTAAGCATGAGCAGTGAAAGCGCTTTGGCGCAGAGCGCACCGGGCCTCGAAGCATTCGCGCGCGCCCGCACCGCTGTGCTCGAAGTCGTACACTCATTCGAGCGCTTTTGGCAGGATGCGTTGGAGCTTGCTGGCCGCGCCATCAGGGTATAGAAAAGGGGAACCAGGTTCGCTTTGCGGCTGCTTGTAGTCGAGGATGATCGGACAATTCGCGAATTTCTTACCCGCGCCCTCACCGAGGCTGGGTTCCGTGTCGACGCGTGCTCATCCGGCGGCGAAGCGGAGCGTCAGGCGGTCGAAGGCGTGCACGACGCCATGGTCATCGACCTCACCCTGCCCGACATGGATGGCCTCGACCTGATCCATCGCTTGCGTTCCCAGGGAGTCGGCGCCCCCGTGCTCATCCTCTCCGCGCGCCGTTCCGTCGATGAGCGCGTTCTCGGCCTCGAGCGCGGAGGCGATGACTACCTCACCAAGCCCTTCGCTGTCGCAGAAGTCGTTGCCCGCTTGCGTGCGCTTCTCCGGCGCAGCACGCCTAACCAGCCGGAAGCCACCCGCCTTCGTGTCGCCGACCTCGAACTCGATCTCATCCGGCGCGAAGCCCACCGCGGCGGCGCCGAACTGCAGCTCACCCAGCAGGAGTTTGCCCTCCTCGAATACCTCTGCCGCAATGCCGGACGTGTCGTCACCCGCAGCATGGTCCTCGACCACGTCTGGAAGATGCGCTTCGACACCTCCACCAACATCGTGGACGTGCATATACACCGGCTGCGGAACAAGGTCGACCGCGACGCCGACCGTCCGTTGATACGAACCATGCGGGGTGTGGGCTATGTTCTCAAAGATTAGGCGCAGAATCAGCGGCTCCCTCTACCGCACCGCTGCATGGCGTCTGGCATTGCGCAGTACGATTGTCTTTGCCGCCGGCAGCGCTCTGGTCTTTCTCATGATGTACGCCCTGGTCGCGCGTACTATCCGCGAGCGCAGCGACTCCTGGCTCATCGGTGAGAGCGAAACCCTGAGGCAGGTCGCGCTCACCACGCCGAAAGACGCCGTCTATGGACGTATCGTCAGCGAAGTCGCCGAACTGGCAACCCAGGAGTTCGCCTTCGACGCCCACGACGATGACGCTGCAAATATCGTCTTCTTTTACGAAAATGGCGGTGGCGGGCAGCCGCCGCTATGGGTTGGCCCTTCAAGCAAAGACGCCATCCTCACCAGCCTCCGCGATGTGAATATTCCTGAGCGGTCCGCCGTGTCGATGACGGTTCCCGGACGGCGTATGCCCTTTCGGGTAGTGGCCGCCAATGTCGGTCCCGGAATGGGCCGGATTTACCTCGGCCTGCAGGACTCTGCCGCGCGCATCATGCTCTTCCGTCTGCTGCTCTGGTTCTTCCTCGGATGGATGTGCATGGTAGGATTCGGCTTTCTCATCTCTGTGCTCATCATGCGCGGTACGCTCAAGCGCGTCGACGCGATCACCACCGCCGCCGCCGGTATCGGAACCGGCGATCTCAGCAGCCGCGTAGCTGCAGCCGACAAGCCCAACGACGAGATCGCCCGCCTGACCCGCACTTTCAACAACATGCTCGACCGCATCTCCGCCTCGGTGAATCAGCTCCGCACTCTCGCCGATTCCGTCGCCCACGACATGAAGAGCCCCATCACCTCTGTCCGCGGCAGCCTCGAGGCGGCGCTCTCCACCGACGACACCAACCTCTCCCGCGACCTCGTCGCCCGGGCTGTTGAGAGCCTCGATCGCCTCTCCGAAATCGTGACTGCCTCACTTGACGTCGCCGAGGCCGAGGCAGGTGCGCTCCGCCTTCGCCGCGAGCCCTCCGATCTCGCCGACCTTATCTACCGCGTCGCGGAACTCTACGCCCCAGCCTTCAGCGAGCGCCGCCAGACGCTGACCACCATCGCAGACCAGCCGGTTCAGGCAGTGGTCGATCAGCGGTTTCTTGTGCGCCTGCTGTCCAACCTGCTCGAAAATGAGCTCCGCTACGCCGGCGACGGCGCGAAGATCCTTATCATCCTTACCGAAGCCGATGGCCGCGCCCAGATCCGGGTCCGCGACGACGGTCCCGGCTTCCCGCCTGATCTGCTGGATCACGTCTTCCAGCGCTTCGCCAAGGGCGACCAGTCGGAGGGCCACGGGCTCGGCCTCGCCTTTGTCAGGGCTGTGGCTCTGGCCCACGGCGGCCGCGCCTGGGTGCGTAATCTCGACCCGGGAGGGGTCGAGATCGGCGTTGAGTTTCCGACGTCGGGCCCGCCTTCCGACCCCGAATCCATCACTTCCACCGCCCTCGCCGACCGCGCATCCGCGATCCCGCTTTCCGAACCGAAGAATGACGTTATCGTGACTTCTTCGTGACGGTTGGGCATACTCAAACTACTATTCTCATTGGAGCCAGAGAGAGCATGCGCATTGCAGCAACGACCACAGCATTCCCCCCGTACTACTTCAGCCAGCAGGAGGTGGTTGAAGCACTCAAGGCCTATTGGGGTAACGGGCCGGATAACGGAGCGGTCCTTGACCGTCTCCATTCGCGTACCGGAGTCGAGTGGCGTTACTTCTCCCGGCCGCTCGAAGAGTACAACTCGCTCGACACATGGGGTAAGACCAACAATGTCTGGATCGAAACCGCGGAACAGCTCGGCCAGCAGGCCATCGAGTGCCTGCTCAAGCAAACCAGCCTCGCGCGTGAGCAGCTCGCAGCTCTGTTTTTCGTATCCGTTACCGGAGTATGTAGTCCTTCGATCGACGCCCGCCTGGTCAATCGCATGAAGCTTTCCCCCAACATCAAGCGCAATCCCATATTCGGCCTCGGCTGCGTCGCCGGAGCCGCCGGCCTTGCCCGTGCCGCCGACTATGTACGCGCCTACCCCGATCAGGTTGCCGTGCTTCTCTCCGTAGAGCTCTGCAGTCTCACCTGGCAGCGCGGCGACATGTCCGCCGCCAACCTTATCTCCGCAGGACTCTTCGGCGATGGCGCTGCTGCCGTCCTGGTCGCCGGAGACAAGGTGCCCCTTCCTGGCCCCCGCATCGTCGCCAGCCATCAGGTCTTCTATCCCGACACCGAATACGTCATGGGCTGGGACATCTCCGAGAAAGGCTTCGGTATCGTCCTCTCCCCTGACGTCCCCAAGGTGGTCCGCGAAAATCTCGGCCGCGATGTCGACAACTTTCTCGCCCGGCAGGGCCTCACCCGTCTTGATATCGGCACCTGGATCATGCACACCGGCGGCCCCAAGGTTCTCGATGCCTCTGCCGAGGCGCTGGGGATCGAGAAGGAAGCTCTCAGCGTTTCGTGGGAGGCGCTGCGCCGCGTAGGCAATCTCTCGTCTGCCTCTGTGCTCGTCGTCCTCGACGAAATCATGAAACACCAGCGTCCCAAACCCGGCACCCGCAGCATCCTTGCCGCCATGGGCCCCGGTTTTTGTGCGGAGATGCTGCTGCTGGAATGGTAGGGCGATAGCGATGTAGGAAAAGAAGATCAATGCTGCTCTCGGAGGTGATCTGGAAGGGCAGGGCTTAAGCGCGTATTAAACCACGGCAATGAATCGTGCTTTCGCCCTCAGGAATGCTTTTGCAACGTCCAATCAGGAGAATGATGGCGCTGGCATCCGATGTACTGGTATTAGGCGGGGGACCCGCAGGACTGGCAGCAGCCATCGCACTCCGGCAGAGTGGAGTCGATGTGCTTCTGGCCGACGCTCTCGTGCCTCCCATCGACAAGGCCTGCGGTGAGGGCATCATGCCCGATTCGCGCCGCGAGCTCGCGCAGCTGGGCGTCGACCTCAATGGCGCCCACGGAGCCGCCTTCCGCGGCATCCGTTTCTGCGACGACCGGTCGACGGTAACCGCAAACTTCTCCTCCCCAGGCTGTTCAACTGAAGAAGGAATCGGCCTTCGCCGCGTCGTACTCCACAGCCTCCTCGTCGACCGTGCCCGCGACATCGGCGTCCGTCTGCGCTGGGGGGCGCCGGTTGTTCTCAACCCGGGTCAGCCTGCCACAATCGCCGGCGAGCGCGTCACGTATCGATATCTCATCGGCGCCGACGGCCAGTCTTCGCGCGTGCGCACCTGGGCTGGCCTCAGCCGTGGAACCCTGCACACCCGCCGCTTCGGCTTCCGGATGCACTACCGAATCGCACCCTGGAGCGACTATGTCGAGGTCCACTGGGGACCTCTCGGCCAGGCGTATGTCACGCCCGTCGGCGCAGACGAAATCTGCGTAGCCGTCGTCACCCGTTTTCCGGGTGTGGTTCGCACCACCGAGGTAATCGACAGTATCCCCGTGCTGCGTGAAAAGCTGGGTGACGCCGAAATCACCTCCCGTGAGCGTGGCTCCATCACCACCACCCGCACACTCCATCGCGTTGTCCGCGAAAATGTCGCGCTCCTCGGCGATGCCTCCGGCTCGGCCGACGCGATCACCGGAGAAGGCCTCGCCATGGCTTTCCGCCAGGCTCTCCTGCTCGCCGCCTCCATCGAAAGCGGCTCTCTCGATGCCTACGCCGCCGGTCACGCGAAGACTCTGCGCATCTCACAGTCCATGGCGCGCAGCTTGTTGCTCATGGATCGCTGGCCGGCTCTCCGCGGCAAAGTCCTGCGCGTCTTCGCCCGCGAGCCGCTCCTCTTTGACAAGCTGCTTCGCGTTCACCTGGGAGAAGACTCTCTGCATCGCTTCCTCCTCGAACACGCGCCCCGGCTCGGCCGCCGTATGCTCCTGCCTTCGCCGGCATAACCCACAACCCGGAGACCCAAGTGAAATCTCTCCTGCCCCGGCATTCCGCTGTTTGTGTCGCCGCCCTGCTCTTTGCGCTCGCCCCGCTGCTTCGCGCACAGCCCGCGCCGCAGAGCGTCACTCTGCATCTCGACCCGTTCAGTACCGAAATCCACTGGATCCTCAACGGCAACATGCATACGGTCCACGGAACCTTCAAACTCAAGGGCGGTCTCATCACCTTCGATGCCGCTACCGGCGCGGCTCAGGGCGAAATCGCCGTCGATCTCGCCACCGGCGAGAGCGGCAATCACTCTCGCGACAGCCGCATGCAGAAAGAGATCCTCGAAAGCGATAAATACCCTCAGGCCATCTTCCATCCGGAGAAAGTCACGGGAGCCGTCAAGCCCGGCTCGGCGCAGAATGTAACCATCGACGGCACATTTACCATTCACGGGAAAGACCATCCCCTGCGTATGGAAGCGAAAGTTGACGTCAATGGACACGACGCCGCGGCTACCACGCATTTTTCTATTCCCTATATCGACTGGGGCATCAAGGACCCGAGCAACTTCTTCTTTCGCGTCGACAAGACGGTCGACCTCGAAATCGTCGCCAAGGGTGCGATCGACGGCGTCCGCTAAGGCCGCCTTAAAGACGCAGAAACCGGAGAGCTTCCGCCACTCCGGTCCGCTTGGGGGTAAGCTTCAACCTACATCATGATGTGACGAACCGCGTCCCACACATATATGCCAAGAATGCAGGCCGAAAGAACGCAGGTGGCGCCGGTCGCAATGCGTACCCACGGTTGAATCTTGTTACACTTGGCAACGATCTCCGTCTGCTCCTGTTTCATGTGGTTGCCTGCGTCGTCGAGAAACAGCTGGTCTTCTTCGTAACGGGTGAGCGTGCCGCGATAAGCTAGGAGTATCAAAAGGATCGCCAGAACTCCGGCCCAGACGATCCACAACATAATCATAGGGCTCATTGAGCACCTCGGGACTCGAATTTGAGCCGGCTCCAGATACCGAGCGGGTCCGGTTTACCGGGCTCGGGGGGTAGGCGGGGCCGCTGCGGAGCATAATAGTCCCGTCTTTGGTGCGCTGAACAGGCAACTTTTCGCATTGCGAAACTTATTTGGCAACCCCCCGCCTCCGCAGGCATTCCATCTGAATGCAGACCAAAGAAAACGCGACTGGCCGCGTTGCAAGGCCGCGCCGAACGGAGACGCAAATGACTGGTAATACAGAGCTTTGGGAACAATCCTGCAGAAAACTGTGGATAAATGGCCTCACCGCGCTGGCCATCACCGCCGGAGTCGCCTGGCTGGCCGGATGCAACACCAACGGCACCCCCCAGTCTGACCAGCAGCTCAAGGACAACGCCGCCAAAACCACCGAGCAGGTCAAGTCCGGAGCTCAGCAGGCCGCTGCCGACGCCAAAGTCGCCGCCGCCAACGCCGAGCGCAAGGTCGATGACATCGCCGCCGGCGTGAAGGAAGGCATGCACACCGACGGGAAGCCGTCAGCAGGCGTAATCGACATCAATACCGCCAGCACCGCCCAACTCGAGACGCTGCCCGGCATCTCCAGTACCCGCGCCCAGCGCATCGTCGACAACCGCCCCTACAGCGCCCCGCATGATCTGGTCGCCAAAGGAGTTGTCTCCGAAGCCGAATACGCCCGGGTATCCGGAAAAATCGTCGCCGACTAGCGCTCGGGCGAACCTTTGCTGAGTCCGAACCCGAGCCAGCATCATCTAAAGCTAATGAAGTGTTGTATCCCGCTCCGACCGGCGATACACTCAAATTACGAGTTTCCTCAGGATCAGGAGATCATTCATGGCCACTACCGTTGCCACGCCGGACACAGTCCAGACACCACAGATCAAGACCGCGCCTCTCACCCTCTCCGCCACTGCCGCTGAGAAGGTCCGTGAAATCATGGCGACGCAGGACCCGCTGCCGGCAGGTCTTCGCATCGGTGTGGTCGGCGGAGGCTGCTCCGGCTTCCAGTACTCGATGTCGTTCGAGAACCAGGCCGGCATGATGGACAAAGTCTTCAATTTCGACGGACTTAAAGTTTTTGTCGACGCTACTTCGCTGATGTATCTGAATGGGTGCGTCGTCGACTACGTCGAGACTCTTGAAGCCGCCGGCTTCAAATTTGAGAACCCGAACACAAAAAGCACCTGCGGCTGCGGCTCTTCGTTCAGCGTTTAAGGGTTTTCACCGTCTAAGCATCAGACTCATATTTCCGCAACTCGGGCCCTGCTCCGGCAGGGCCTTTTTTATTGTTGCGGCGTCGGCGTCGGAGACGGGCTCGGATTCGTCCCACCGGATCCTGAGGTGCCCGTTCCTGAAGTTGGAGAACCAAATCCCGTCCCGCCGAATCCACTTGTCGGGCTCGCAGGATTCGTCGTTCCATTCCCAACCCCGTTCAAATTCGCACCTGCCCCGCCAAACAACGCCCCGCCACCCTGCAGTTGATCCTCCAGCGGGTCGTAGACGAACTCCCACTCATTGTAGTGCTTCTGCTGCTTGTATTCCTTGATGGAAGCCTTTGTATCCGGAATCTTGACTCCGACAATCGGGCCGCCGCCAAACGTGGGATTGGTATTTCCACCCGTTCCGCTGCCTGATCCAGTCGAGCCGAACCCGGACGTCCCCGTCGTGGACGTCCCCGACGTGCTCCCCAGGCCGCTCTGCCCGAACGCGCTTCCGTCCGTCGACCCCCCGGACCCGGTTGTAGACCCGGTTGGAGACCCGCTT
>CAVRNK010000099.1:0-28300 GCA_963721995.1 uncultured Acidobacteriaceae bacterium
GATCGCTCGTGTTTAGTTCGGACAGATATTCACGAAGCCAGTTACTTAGTACCTTCATCGAATAATGACTTTCCTTACGATTTTCTCAGGGCCTCTCTGTCCACCACTTAACCCGGTACGCGGATTGGTCCATCTAACCCAATTTTCTCCCTTGTAGAAGACTGCAATGACTGGCTGAGCATCGGTGTTCTTTGTAACGGTACGAAGAAGCTGGGTTACCTGCTGCTGTGGTCCGGAAGAGTTGATGCCGTATATTCCAACGATCTGGTAGGGCGAACGAAAGGTCCCGGAATATTGAACCTGACAGAAGGAAGCTGACCGTGGAGGCTCCGATCGCGATTCGGGAAGGAGATGCGTGCTGTTCAGTGCGGATAGAAACTCCTGACAGTGTCCAAGATCTCCGCTCCCTACTACTCCTTCAGACACAATGCTGAGGGCGTAGAACGCAGAATAAAAAATCGCGACGATCATCAAAGCCCAAAAGGCCCACCTAACTGTCAGCCCTGCGAGAACCAAAAATGCGATTGTCAGTAGGCAGGCGCCGAGCAGCGAGAGTGCGTAATCGGTGATCAAATGATTTGCCCGAGGCGCAAGAAGGCGATTGACGGCCAAACAAGCTCCAGTTGAAAACATCGCCACCAACAACCTTAATGGCCACTGCTTACGTGTCATTAAGCGAACTGCTCCAGGAAGCGCAGGTCTCCCGAGTACATGAGGCTGATGTCGGTGATGCCGTATTTCATCATGGCGATGCGGTCGATTCCCATGCCGAAGGCGAAGCCGCTGATCTTCTTGGGGTCGTAGGCGGCCTGCTTGAGGCGGGCGAATTCAAAGACTGAAGGGTCGACCATGCCGCAGCCGAGCAGTTCGATCCAACCGGAGTATTTGCATTTGCGGCACCCCGAGCCTCCGCAAAAAGGGCAGCTGATCTGGACGTCGGCGGAGGGTTCGGTGAAGGGGAAGAACGACGGGAAGAAGCGCGTGCGGACGGAGGATCCGTAGAGCTCCTTCATGGCGTGGTCGAGCGTGCCCTTGAGATCGGCGAAGGTGATGTTGGTGTCGACGCAGAGGCCTTCAAGCTGATGGAAGATGGGCGAATGTGTGGCATCCGCCGCGTCGTTGCGGTGCACCTTGCCGGGGATGACGATGCGGAGGGGCGGCGGCTGCTGCTCCATGGTGCGGATCTGCACGGGCGAGGTGTGGGTGCGCATGAGCAGGCGGTCGCGCAGCGGCTTGCGCTCCTGGCCGGTGATGACCAGCGTGTCCTGGGTGTCGCGAGCGGGATGGCCGGGAGGGAAGTTGAGCGACTCGAAGTTGTAGTAGTCGGTTTCGACTTCGGGGCCGATGCCGACGGAGTACCCCATGCGCGCGAAAATGGCGAGAAGCTCGTTCTGGGTGCGGATGAGGGGGTGCTCGGCTCCGAGCTTGCGACGCGTGCCGGGGAGGGTGATGTCGATGGTCTCGGCCTCGAGCGCGCTGGTGCCAGTCGATGCCCCGGCATGCTCGAGGCGCTGTTCGATTTCGGCCTTGAGGGTGTTGAAACGCTGACCGATGAGTTTTCTGGCATCGGCGGGGGCAGCCTTGAGCCATGCATCGCTGATGGCCTTGAGGCGGCCCTGCTTACGGCCGAGCCATCGCAGCCGGAAGGCCTCGACCGCTTCAGGCGTGGCGAGGGCGGCGGAAGAGGCTTCGACCTCGCGGGAGATGGCGGCAAATGCCTGGTCGAGTTCGGCTTCGGTATAGCCGGACAGGAGGGGGATGCCCCCAGAAACGTGCTCGGACATGATCTTTTTGAGGATAAATGATGGGGACGGCGGCGAGATCGCGTTCAGGCGGCATTCGCCAGGCGCCAGCGATCAGGCGGGAATGGCGACTTCGATAACGCGTGTTGTCGGTTCCGGCACAGGCTCGCCGTCGGCGCGCAGACCTTCGATATGAAACGCGATACCTTCGCGGATCAACTGCTCGGTCTCTTCGAAGGTAGACGCGGCTACTCCGAGGCCAGGGAGGTCCGGGGCGTAGGCGCTCCAGCCGGCCGGTGTCTTCTCGACGATGACTGCGTATTCCTTCATTGGAGATCTGCCTGCATCAGGATGCTGTTGTAGGTTCGCATGTCCATATTCGCGGATAGAGGGCCTGCGATGGTCACCTTTCCAGGTTTTGACCGATGCTTGAACCGGCGATGGCTTCCCTCATGTGCGATCTGGTTCCAGCCGTCCTGCTCTATCATCGTGATCACTTCGCGGACCTTCATTTCTACACTTGCCTCAGACTCAAAGTAATCCAGTCAAAGGGGATTTGATCAGGAGTCTGGACGAATTTTTGTCCAAGCTCGAAACTTCGGTACTCACCCATAAGAGGACTACACTGTAGGGCATGATTCGGTCATATCAGGGGCATACGCCGGTCATTCCCGAGAGCTGCTACGTGGATATTTCGGCGCAGGTGATCGGCGATGTGGTGCTCGGTGAGCATGCCAGCGTGTGGATGAATGCCGTTGTGCGCGGTGACGTGCACTCGATCCACGTTGGCGCGCACTCGAATGTACAGGACTGCGCGGTGCTGCATGGGATGCGGCATCTGTATCCGGTGATTGTGGGTGAGTATGTGACGATCGGGCACAATGCGACCGTACATGGATGTGTGATCGAGGATGCGTGCCTGGTCGGCATCGGCGCGGCGATTCTGAACAACGCGAAGATCGGAGAGGGATCGATTGTTGCGGCCGGGGCGGTGGTCCCTGAGGGGATGGTTGTGCCTCCACGGTCGCTGGTGGCAGGTGTTCCGGCGAAGGTGCGGCGCGACCTTACGACGGACGATCGGGAGCTGATCCTGAAGTATGCGCGGAATTATCTGGACCACACGAAGATCTATCTCGAAGAGCGCAAGCAGTGGTGAGAGTGGCCGCGCTCTTATACTGCATTCATGCCAAGACAGTTGACCCGTTCGCGCGCGCTGCATCAGCGCGCTGAAAAACTTCTGCCCGGCGGGGTCGACTCGCCGGTGCGCGCTTTTCGCGCGGTGGGAGGCGATCCTCCCTTTATGGAGCGGGGCGAAGGCGCGTATCTGTGGGACGCGGATGGCAACCGCTATATCGACTACTTCGGCTCGTGGGGACCGATGATTCTCGGACATGCATTTCCGGCGGCGGTTGAGGCGGTTCAGCGAGCGGCGGCGAAGAGCGCGAGCTTTGGGGCGTCGACGGCGGCCGAGGGCGAGCTGGCGGAGCTTGTGGTGAAGGCGTTTCCGTCGGTGGAGAAGCTGCGCTTCGTGAGCTCGGGAACCGAGGCGACAATGTCGGCGATCCGGCTGGCGCGGGCGTTCACCGGGCGCAAATACGTGATCAAGTTTGTGGGCTGCTATCACGGGCATTCGGATGGGCTGCTGGTGAAGGCGGGGTCGGGCGTCGCGACTTTCGGGATTCCGGGTTCGGCGGGCGTGCCGGAGGAGATTGCGCATCTGACGCTGGCGCTCCCCTTCAATGATGTTGCGGCGGTCGAAGCTGCCTTCGCGGCACATAAAGGTGAGATTGCCTGCGTGATTGTCGAGCCGGTGGTGGGGAATGCGGGGTGTATTCCTCCGGCGGCGGGGTATCTGGAGGCGCTGCGCGAGATCACGGCGCGCGAGGGCGCGGTGCTGATCTTCGACGAGGTGATGACCGGCTTCCGGCTGGCGCTGGGCGGGGCGCAGGAGCTGTGTAGGATCACTCCGGACATGACGACGCTGGGCAAGATCGTCGGCGGAGGGCTGCCGTGCGCGGCGTTCGGTGGGCGGACTGAGATTATGAATTTGCTCGCGCCTCTGGGGCCGGTGTACCAGGCGGGGACGCTGAGCGGGAATCCGCTGGCCATGGCCGCGGGGATTGCGACGGTGGGGCACCTGGTCGAGCATCGGGATGGGGTGTATCCGCTGCTGGAGCGGCTGAGCGCGGCGGTGGCCGATGGAGTTGCGGCTGAGGCGGCGAAGGCCGGCGTAGCGATGACGACGAATCGTGTGGGCGCGATGTGGACGTGGTTCTTCACCGGAAGCCCGGTGACGGACTTTGCCACGGCGGCGACGTCGAATACGGCAGCGTTCGGGCGCTTTCATCGGGCGATGCTGGACCAGGGGGTGTGGCTCCCGGCGTCGCAGTACGAGGCAGTTTTCCTGGGGACGGCGCACACGATGGAAGACATCGGACGGACTGTTGCAGCGGCGCGAGAGGCATTTGCTGCGGTGCTGGCTTCAGCCTGAATCTGGTATCTGATGCTCCCTACCCTCTCCCCCCCCCGTCGATGTGCAATTCATAGATTCTAAAGAGCTTCCATGGAGTCCAGCGTCGCTAGTTCATAGAAAACAAACGGACTTGCTGGTACCTCATAGAAAATAAACGAGTTTCGGCTGCTCATTGAAGACAGGCGACTTGCGGATTCTTCATTGATTCTGTGGGACTTACACGCATCTGAACGACGAAGGCCCGACTGCTCTGGCAGCCGAGCCTTTTTATTTCTCTATTTCTATTTTAGCCGGTTGGCGGAAATTGTCGGCCAACTAAAGACAGGGCACAGGGCACACAGGTCACAGGGCACAGGGCACAGGGCACAGGGCACAGGGCACAGGGCACAGGGCTCAGGGCTTAGGGCTCAGGGCTCAGGGCTCAGGGCACAGGTCGCAGGGCACAGGGCACAGACGAGGTTACGGGGCGCCGTAGAGTTCGACTTCGGGGCGGTTGGGGTCTTCGGGGCGGGCGCGCGAGTACCAGAGCTCGAGGCTGTGGATTACGCGTTCGCCGCCGGGCAGGACGATCCACTGGCTGTTTCCGCCGGGCGGGATGAAGCGGTTGACGGGAAGGGATTCGGCGGCGCCGTCTCCGTAGTGGATGACCACGTGGTCAAAGAGGATGGGCGCATTGTGCACCTGCAGCAGCACGGAGTGGAAGCGGCCCTCGTAGCGGCCGACCTTGATGTCGTCGTGGTCGTTGCGTCCGTCGACGTGAGCCTTGCCGAGGTAGAAAGCTGAGGGCCGCGTTTGCGGGGGCGGATAATACTGCGCCTGTGCGGTCAAGGCGGGCAGTGCGAGGGCGAGAGCGGCGATGGCCAGGAAGAGTTTTGAACGTTTCATAGAGTGCGTTCTCCTTCGGCATTTTCGGAATCTTCCGTGTCTCCTGGAGATCCATTGCCGGTCGCCGCTCCCTGGTTGTCGCGTCGACTTCAAGGCTGTGCGCCCCGGCCACATCCCATTCCGGATACATCCATTCCGAAAATGCTTTTGCGTTGTACTCATGCGGATGAACGCTGTCGTGGAGACCAAGTTGCGAGGAGAAAACAGGAAATAAAGTTGCGGTGTGGCGCGATTATTTCTGTTGCGTGTCGTGATTCCGGCTGGTGTTCCGAGCCTGGTTCCAGGCGTCGACTGTGACGAAGCGGATTTGTTCGCTCTGCGCGCGGGCGAGAAGCGTCGCGGTCGCTTCGATGCTCGCCTTTCGGTCCTGGCCGATCGAGGCCTGGCCTCCATCGTGGAGAAGCAGATTCGATCCGTGGCCGCGGTGGCGGTTGTGACGGATTCCCTTGTCGAGATTGGCGACGATGGTCGCGGGATCGAGGGCGGGCTTCCAGTCGTAGCCCATCGCGTTCCAGAGGACGGGCGTGAGGCCGAGATCGCGTGCGGCCCTGAGGACATCGGGACGGCGGGCTCCGTGGGGCGGGCGGAAGTAATGGATCTTTTCTCCGATGGCGTCTTCGATGGCGGCGTTGGTTGAAGCCAGTTCTTCGCGGACGCGCGATGGCGGCTGAAACAAAAGTACGGGGTGCGTAAGGGTGTGGTTGCCGATGAGGTGTCCGGCCGAGTGGATGCGGCGGGTGAGGTCGCGGCGCTCGCGGACGAAGCGTCCGATGAGGAAGAAGGTGGCGCGGACGTTGTGGCGGGCGAGGAGTTCGAGAAGCTGCTCGGTGCAGCCGTCGTTGGGCCCGTCGTCGTAGGTGAGGGCGTATTCATTGGGGTCGCGTCCGCCGAGGATGGTTCGGCCGAAGATCTGCGAGGTGGGCCACATGGCGGCGTAGAAGTATCCGCCCGCGGCGAGGCCGGTGGCCGCAGCTGCGGTGGTGATGGTGGCGAGCACTGGGATTAGTTTACGAGGGGACAATGTCGATCTGTTGATAATCTGTGTCGGACTATGTCTTGTAGACAGAATGCCAGTTCCTCTCATCGTTGGTGATCGCATTCGTCTCAGTGGAGGTTACGATTTCGAGCTACGTTGGCTTGATGGTCATTCCTATTTTCCTGGAACTGTCTCGTCGTTCATCCCCGGTCACAACGATCTTCCCGCTGCGGTTGTCGAGCTTGATGCACCCATTTCTGTCGACAACATGACCGGTCAGATTCTGGTTTTGGAACTTCGCTATGTTGGGGCTGAATGGACAAAGCGTAACTTTGTCCATGTCGAACTGAGCGAATTTGTTTCAGAGGTCAAGCCTGAGGAATCCCGCAGAAGAGGCAAGTGGGTTGAATCTTATGCTCCCTGTGAGCGGCTCACAGCATAGTGGGAGAGTGCTCTCCCGGTACGTTGCACAGAAACAAGGAGCGCAGGGGCTGAAGCCCGAGAATCTATCATCAATTTTCGGCACGGCTAAAGCCGTGCCCTGATACGAAGCACACCTGCGTGTTTAACAGGGTGCCTAAAGGCCTGAAGTCTTGTCAGTGCGGGGATTCTCTGGATTTGAGGCGGGCGATGCGCCGGGACCAGAGTGGTTCGGCCGAAGATCGGAGGTCGCGTTCCCTTGAGGCAGCCGAGACAGCAAACACGTATCGAGACCGCAGGAGAATGTCGTGGCGAAGGCGCATAACCGCCACGGGGGGAGCGCGGCCGGAAAACATCCCGACAAGAAGCCCCAAGAGTGACGGTTCGTCTCCCGTGACGAGTTCGTCTCCGCGGACTACGACGCTAAGTCGCTCTTGATCAGAATCTCAAGGCGTTCGTCCTGAGCTTTGTCGGTGGCTTCCGATGGCTCAAGATCAGAATTCAGTGTCGGTCTGGACTCATCGCTGACGTTGCTGTGGTGTTCACCGCTTTTGTTGGAGTCGCGAGGTTCTTCCGGGGGTGGTGACATTTTAATCTCCTCATCTCCGTCAATGATCACATGAGATGCGAGGTTTGGCCGTACGGTTCCGGGTGGTGTGGGATTCGTGACAGGAAGGGCGCGCAGGGGCTGAAGCCCGAGAATCTACAAGGGATTTTCGGCACGGCTAATGGCGTGCCCTGATACGAAGCACACCTGCATGGTTAACAGGGTGCCAGGTTTGTTCGCTGTGGACATCATCATAGATCGCGTTACCACTAAGCTTGATGCGACGGTCTCATTCTGAGGTCCGAGTAAGCCCACCACGAGATTTGCAAACCCGATTGGAGCAGTTTGCGGTCGTCGTCGGTGAGCAGTTCATCGAAGCGTTCGGCGTCGAATTCCTGGTTGCTCTCGCTTCCCGGGCTGCCAGCGGGGTGGCGGTATTCGTATCGATTCGGAATGTGTTCCATAACTGCCTCCTGACTGTAATTGCGAAAGCAGGAGTGAAAAAGGGCCATGATTAAACTGCGAAGCGGCGGAGGGCATCCAAAGCGGAGGGGCCTGCAAAGCGCCCTGCGTCATGCCGAATGTCGCGGCCCGGCGATCTTGGCGATGCTGAACGATCTGTTTATTGCGTCCACGCCTGAGAGCGCCAGAAGGGATAGCCGGAGAGGCGTGCCGCTGCGATGAGGAAGACCAGGCCGAAGGCGAGGACTCCGGGCACGATCATCCATCGGCCTTCGAAGCAGTCGATGCAGGCGTCCAGAATCTGGATCAGGGCGATGAGCACCATCAGGTTGCCGAGAGCGCGCGGCGGGCGCGGAGACCGAGCAGGACAAGGAGCATGAATGCGAGCGCACCTTTGCGGGCGGTGAGATATCCCGCGTAGACGTGAACGGCTGCGTTGATCTCGTCATGCAGAGAGACGAGCATTGCAGGATGAACGAGGGCCAGAACTGCGCCTGTCGCGGTGAGGAGGGCGCCGAGGAGAACGACAGCAGTGATCCACCGGGGAATGGCCGGCGTGTTGAGCCGAATGGATTGCGTTGACACGGCTGGTTCCTCCGGGACAACTCGGTTGCAAGTGGAGGCGGATACGGGAAGGCGTCAGCAGAAGTTCCGCGCGCTTCTGACCGCCGGTGACAGGTTTGCCCGTTGACACCGCGCCCCTGAACGGCCAGAATTTCGCATGCGACTCGCCGCTCTTTGCCTCGCAGTATCCGCCGTGCTGACGCCTCTCGTCTGCGCCCAGGGACCAGTCTTCCTGGTCACGCCGGTTCAAAGCTCGATCAAGTTCGATGTGAAAGCATCGGTCGCGATCGACGGCACATTCGACAAATGGACCGCCTCTCTTAAATTTCCGTCACGGGATGTCACCACGGGCATTCTGGACATCAGGATTGACGCGGCCAGCGTGAATACCGGCAGCGGCATGAAGGACGGCAAGCTGAAAAGCAAGGACTTCTTCGACGTGGACAAGGATCCCTACATTACGTTCACGTCGACGAAAACGGTGCAGACCAGCCCAACCACCTTCGACGTGACGGGAAACTTCACGATACGCGGCGTCTCCAAGCAGGAGACCCTGCACGTGGCGATTACCGGCAAGGGCACAGGTTCGGGCACGATCAAGGGAGTCATGGCCTTTGACCGCAAGGACTACGGGATGAACAGCGGCATTCCGTTCATCAAGATTGCCGACCGCGTCGAGGTGGATGTCGACCTCAAGGCGAAGCAGGTCGGAGGACCGAAGCTGGTTTACCAGCAATAGGCGACCCCCGCCGTCTGGGGTCTGGCAATATCTTCGTATTTTCTTCGCTCCTGAGGTAAGATTGAGCGGTGATGGCCAACCTGTTTGGACCGCCGCGTTTTATCGCTGTCGAAGGGCCGCTGCGCGTGGGCAAGTCGACGCTGGCGGCGCTGCTTGCCGAGACGCTGCATGCGCGCAGAGTGGCGGAGCCGGAGGACAATCCTTTTCTCGACCGCTTTTACCAGGCCCAGCCGGGGATGGGGTTTGCGACGCAGCTCTGGTTTCTGATGGAACGCTATGAGCAGATGCGCGGGCTTAAGGATTTCGATGAGCCGGTGGTGGCGGACTATCTGTTCGAAAAGGACAAGCTGTTTGCGTATGTGAACCTGTCGGATGCGGAACTGGACCTCTACAACCGCTACTACCAGATGTTTCGCGAGCAGGTGCCGTCGCCCGATCTGGTGATTTATCTGCAGGCCTCTCCCGAGGTGCTGAAGCAGCGGCTGAAGCGCAAGGGCGTGGCGGGCGAGCGCGCAATCAGCGATGCGTACATCGAGCAGGTGGTGGAGGCGTACGAGCACTTCTTCTTTCATTACACGGGGAGCGACACGCTGGTTGTGAACACGTCGGACATCGATTTTGTGCACAACAACCGCGATCTGCAGATGCTGATGAAGCGGCTGTCGGAGCCGATCAAGGGGACGCAGTACTTCCTGCCTCTTTAAAACAGGGCTCAGGGCTCAGGGCTCAGGGCTCAGGGCTCAGGGCTCAGGGCTCAGGGCTCAGGGCTCAGGGCTCAGGGCTCAGGGCTCAGGGCTCAGTTTTGCTTTGATGCCTGGATGCCGGGGATTTTGCCGGGCTCCAGAGCTGGCAGTTTTTATCACTTGACAAGTTAGGGCCGGGAAATCGAGAGTTACGGACGCAACACATCCAACAACTCTGCGAGCCGTGTCCCCGACGACCGACAGAACGGGAGACGAAAGAATGCTCGGCGATCAAATCGGCGAAGGCAAAGGCAAGAGAATTCTGCGGCGGATCTTGTCGATTGAACCACCTACAGCGGAAGTAACGTTCGAGTCAGTGGGCACGTTGCTGGGAGTAGCCACCAACGAAACAGGAACTTATACCTCAATGGTACGCACCGACGGATCCATCTTCGGACACGGCCAGGGATTGGTCATCACGGCGGATGGTGACGGGATCACCTGGATCGGGTCGGGCCTGGGAAAGTTTGGCCCGGGCGGCTCGGTCAGCTATCGCGGCATGATCTACTTCCGGACTGACTCGCAGAAGATGGCGCGCATGAACAATGTGTGCGGAGCGTTCGAGTTCGAAACAGATCCGGAGGGCAACACCACCTCAAAAATCTGGGAGTGGAAGTAGGCGACTGGGCGTCCAGGCACACGCGCCTTCGGCGCAACTGGGCTCCAATGTCGCGGGACCAGTCCAGTTTCGAGCTACCGCATTTGAACTACCCCACTCAAGCCAAAAGCTTGAGTGGGCCACCGTTCTGAAAACCTCAGGCGCTAAAGCCCAGTTCTTGTCAAAGCTCTGTGGCACGGCTGAAGCCGTGCCCTGATACGAGAGCATTGATGGCAGGTAGCCTCAGGTGATCAGTCAGAGTTAGTTTGCTGCGACCTGTTCTGATTCGACGAAGCTCTTGGCGTGCGCCATTTCCGGCCGCGACGAGTTTGCGCCGTTGCCGGTTGATTTGAGCAGGGCTGCGTAGTATTCGGCCGCGGCCCGTTTGTCTCCAGCTGCTTCGGCCGCGGCTCCGGCGTTGTAGAGGCCGTTGAAGCGGTTGGGGCTGAGCTTGAGGGCGATGCGGTACTCGGCCAGCGCCTGTTGGGGCTGGTGCAGTTCGAGCAGCATGTCGGCCAGCATTTCGCGGGCCGGGATGTCGACTTCGCCCTGGCCGACTTTGTCCTGCAGGTCGGCGGCGGCACGCATCTGCTTCAGCGCGTCGTCGTTCTGGCCTGCGGCAAAGGCTGTCCAGCCTGCGATCTCATTGCGGGTAATTCGAGCCCCGGTGGAATCGGCGATGAAGGCGTGGTCTCCTTTTTTGACCTCGACCATGAGGGCGTCATATTTGGCGAGATCGGCCTTCGCCTGCTGGGCGTGACGGAGATGGCCATCGGCGATGGCCCGCGCCCACCACGTCTGGGTCTCGAATGCGGGCTCGGCGCCGGGCACAGGTTTCAGGGCCGAGGCGGTTTGCCAGTCACGCATTTCGAGCACGTACATAACCGGGAATTCGCTCTGGTAATAAGGAACCATGTAGGCCATGTCATGCGCACCCTGCATGGACCTGATCCGTTCCAGCACGGCAGGCATCTTTTCGACGACGTCTTTGGCGCTGGTGTCCTGACCGCTTTGCAGGTAGGCGTACATGAGGAAGTCGTAGGAGTGCGGCTCGTCCATGATGCCGCTTTCGCCGCGGGCCTCGGCTGCTTCGGAGGCTTTGATGGATGCGAGCTGGGAGTCGATGTCCTGCGGCCACATGCCCAGGCGGGCGTAGATGTGTCCCGACATGTGCACGGCGTGCGGGCCTGAGGCGGCGATGATGCCGTAGCGGTCGGCGGCGGCGAGGCCATCATGAGCCATGGACGGGTTGTCGCAGGAGTGAATGATGTAGTGGACGAGGCCGGGATTGTCGGGATACTTCGCGAAGAGCGGCGTGAGCACGGCCATCGCCTTGCGATTCTGGGTGAGGCTGGTGTCGTCGGGTGGTCCGGAAGCGAGCAGGGAAAGAGCGTAGAAGGCGCCGGCATCGACGTCGTCGGGGTACTGTTTGTAGATTGCGCCCATCGCATCGGAGTAGGCGGTGACGCGGGCCATGAAGTCCTGCTTACCGGGCTTGTAGAAGGCGGCCAGGGCTGCGATGTAGGCGCGCTCGCGCGGCGTCTTTGCCGCGGGCGACTGGGCTTTCTGCATTTCCGCCCAGCCGGCCTTCATCGTGTCCGGGTCGGGGCGGTCCCAGATCTGGTGGAACTTGCTTATTGCGATTCCCCAGTGGGCCATGGCGCAGTTGGGATCGGCTTTGGCGATGCGCTCGAATTGCGGTCCCGCCTCCTCGTACCAGAAGTCGTGAAGCAGGGCGACTCCGCGATTGAAGGAGGCCTGCACTTCAGGTGAGCAGGACACGGCGAAGGAGACCGTGCCGAGCTTCTCATCGGGGGCGGGCGCCGAGTTCATCGGCATGGAATGGTGGGTCTGGGCGAACGCAGCGGAGGAAAGGACAAGCAGGCAGATAGCGGTGGCTTTCATGACATCCGAATTATAGGACTGCGGTGCGAGGGCTGACCGTCCAGAAGCGGATAACGGTGCCATGCTTCTGACTCCTGCCTCACTCTGGATCGCTATGCCATGCGAGATAGACTGATGAAGAGCTATGCAGTCTGCGAGCAGGCTTTCCAGGGTCGGAGAGTGGATTGGCCGAGCGCTGGAGACTGCTCCGGATGTGTTCTGTGGGGTGTTCCGTGAGCCTGATGCGCAGAGGCGTGATCGCTACGGCTGCTCTGATGGCCGTGCTTAGCCTGACGCCGGCCGCGATTCCGCAGCAGAGCCAGAGCCCGGTCGCAACCCCGGCGCCCGGCGAGACTTCCGAGGCTGGGCCAACCATCATCGCTCCGCAGAGTTCGAGGGCGGGGCGTGCGTTGTTCGATCAAAAGCGTTACTCGGAAGCCAAGCCACTGCTCGAGAAGGCGTGCAACCTCGGCAACGCAGATTCGTGCGGGCTGCTCGGCGACTACTACTTTTACGGCTATGGCGGCGTCGAGCAGGACTACAAGCAGACGCGCCTGCTGGACAAACAGGCCTGCGAATGGGGAAGCATTGAGAGCTGCGGTAATCTTGGCCAGCTCTACGAAAAAGGTCTGGGCGGATCGAGAGACTATGCAACGGCGCGGGCTCTGTACAAGAAGGCCTGCAACGGCGGGTCTGCAGGGTCCAAGGCGGAATCCGCGGCGGGATCCATGGCGCGATGTTCGGCGCTGGGCATGCTCTATCTGAACGGCCAGGGTGGGGCGCAGGACTACGAACAGGCGCGCGCTTTTTTCAGGAAGGCCTGCGACGGCGGGTTCATGCTGGGGTGCGCGGCGCTCGGTTCGCTCTATCAAAACGGCCAGGGTACACTTCCGGATCCTGCGCAGGCGCGTACTCTTTACGGGCAGGCCTGCAACGGCGGAGAAATGGTTGGCTGCAGTTGGCTGGGCAGGCTCTGCGAAATCGGTCTGGGCGGCCCCCAGGACTTCGGGCGGGCCCGCGCCCTGTTCAGGCAGTCCTGCGACGGCGGATTCAAACCGGCGTGTGACGAGCTGATGAAGCTGCCGTGATTATGACGCGGCGATTTTTGGCTTTGGCCGGGGCGAGGGATCTCAGTAGATCCGGAAATTGACTACGACATCGATTTCGACTGCGACGGGATGGCCCTGGTAAAAGGCGGGCTTGAACTTGTACTGCTTGACTGCTTCGACGGCCTTCTCGTCGAGGCCCATGCCTAAACTGCGCGCGACGTGGACGTGCTGCGGATTGCCCCGGGCGTCGACGATGACCGAGACGACGCATACTCCCTGGTACTTGGCGCGGCGTGCTTCATCGGAGAATTCGGGATCGACGGAGTAGATGAGCCTGGGCTCGGAAACGCCTTTGCCTACCTGCATGACGTCGCCTCCGTAGCCGCCGTCGAAACCGGGGCCGTAGCCGTAGCCGTTGCCGGGACCGATTCCGCCGTGGTTGCCGCTGCCGAAGCCTGATCCGGAACCCGGGCCTTGAGAGGCGAGCGCCACCTGCGGCGAGTGGGGCATGCCGATGTCAGGCATTTTCTCGTCGGGCAGCTTGATGGGCGGGACGGCGATGGTCGCTTCGACGGGGAGTTTCGGAGCCGGGTTGCGAATGATCTGCGGCGGCGTGATCTGGGTTTGAGAAAGCTTAGGCAGACGGCCGCGGGAGGCTTCGATCATTTCGTGTGCTCCGCCTCCACCTCCGCCGCCCATGGCGTCTTTTCCAGGATTCATGGGGATGTATGGACGGACATCGACGGTGGTTAAGGGGGCTCTGGGTGCGGTCACGACGGCTTTGCCTCCGGCGAAGACGACGAAGGCAATCAAGGCAAAGGCGGCGGCGTGGGCTCCGACAGACCAGAAGCTGCTCCAGGCGCTGCGCGCCGGCAATGCCAGCAGGCGGAAGCTGGGGACGGACGTCGCTGGATGAGTCTCGATCAGCCCGGCTTCGATTCTGTTCATGACGTGGGCGACGAGGTCAGGCGGCGCGGTTTCGCGGGCCAGGGCAGCGTAGAGCGCCTGTTCGAATTCGGTGTCGGGTTCGTAGATGTCGGTTTCGTACATAACGGCCTCTATTTCAGTACCCGTGCGGCTTTTTCGCGCAGCAAGCGCAGGGTGCGTTGCAGGTGACTCTTGACGGTGGCGACGGGCATGTCGAGCACGCCACCGATTTCCTCCGGGCTCATGTCCTCCTGGTAGCGGAGGATGAGCACGGTCCTTGGCACCTCGGGCAGCGACGCGACGAGCTGGCGGAGCCGGCGGCTGAGCAGCGGGTCAGCGTCGGGCGGTTCGCCGGGTGGGTCGGATGGCTCGGGCAGATCCTGCCAGTCCATGGCGACTTCAGGGCGGCGTTCGCGGCGGCGCATCCGATCGATGGCCCGGTGCACGGTGACGCGGCGCAGCCAGTAGAGAACATGGTCCTCGGAAGCGAGCTCGCCGAGCTTTGCGTGCAGCTCCAGAAACACATCCTGGGCGGCTTCTTCAGCTGCGGATCGGTCGCCGAGGATGCGAAGCGCGATGCTGAAGACCATGGACTGGTGCTCGAGCATCAGGCTGCGGAAGTACTCAGGGTCGTCAACTGCGGAACGAGGTATCAAGCGGCCACTTGAGGGCTCTGGTTTCTGCCCTTCAATGAGAGATACGCCGGGTGAGACGGAGCGGAATGCAGAAAGTTGGGTCGGCAGCGGGCGGAAAAGATCACGAGCGCGCGCGGATCAAAGGCTTTTGCGGTAGTGCACGCAGCGGTCGACGACCGTGTATCCCGCTGCCTCGTGGACGCGCTGGGAGAGCTCGTTGTCGATCCAGGTGTCGGAGGCCATCTCGCGGCAGCCGTGGCTGCGCGCCCATTCTTCGGCGGCGGAGAGCAGCTTGCGGCCGATGCCCTGCCCGCGCCAGCCGGGATCGACGTACCATCCTTCGATGAAACCGACAGGGTGGGAGGGATCGCATCCGTCGGCGTGCGAGCGCAGGCCTGCTTCGATAAATCCAACGAGCTGCGCGTGGGCTGCCTCGGCGACGAGATTTGCGACGGGCAGTGGGGGACGAGCGCTGCCCTCGAGGATGGGCATCAGCTCGCGCTCATGTTCGTCGGCGGATGACTCGGGCCAGAGCGCTGCGCGCATCCGGGATATCTCCGAACAGTCGGAGGGGCGGGCGGGGCGGATGAGTACTGTGTCCATTCTTCTTCGGGAATTGCTCTGTGCTGTTGGACGGATAGATCAGATTCCGGCGCGGCGCAGGAGGCGCTGGTTGTAGCGGTGCGCGGCCCAAGCTCCCCAGATCATGGAGATGGGCCAGATGAGGAAGGCGGCGTGTCCGAAGGTGACGATGAAAGCCGGCACCGAAAGGATGATCATCACGAGCGCTCCCCAGATGGTGCTGTAAAGCATGCCGAGGGGTCCGAAGAAGAAGGTCAGGACAAGCGAGAGGAGAACGCTCTTGGTGCTGGCGACGATGACGGTGGGCGGCGGGTATTGGCTCATGGGATTCTCGCTCGGCGGCGTAGTTCGAAGTTACTCCGGATTTTTGACGATGGCGATCATGAATCCATCGTAGCCCTTGCTGCCGACGGTCTGAATGGCGGTCGCGGTGAGGCGGGGATCGGCGGCGATGATCTCGTTCATGCGGCGGACGCCCTGGACGGAGGGGTCGGTGTTGGTGGCGTCGATGACGTCGCCGTCGCGCACGACATTGTCTCCGATGATGACGGTTCCGGGGCGGGAGAGCTTGACGGCCCATTCGAGGTAGCCGGGGTAGTTTCCCTTGTCGGCGTCGATAAAAATCAAATCAAAAGGACCGAGGCCTTCGGCGGCGAGCCTGGGCAGGGTGTCGAGGGCTTTGCCGAGGCGGAGTTCGACTTTGTCGGCGAGGCCGGCGTGAGCGATGTTTGCCTGGGCGACTTCGGCGTGTCTCGGATCGGCCTCAAGCGTTATAAGCTTGCCGCCGCCGGCCAGGCCGCGGGCGAGCCAGATGGTGGAGTATCCGCCGAGGCTGCCCAATTCGAGGATGGAGCGGGCGCCGATGGCCTGGGCGAGGATCATGAGCCATTTGCCCTGATTGGGAGCGACGGCGATGGGGGGCAGTCCGGCTTTGGTGCTGGCGGTGAGTGCCGCTTCGAGCACGGGGTCGGCGGGGATGAGGGTTTCGGAGATGTAACGGTCGACGGTGGTCCACTTTTTCTTCGACATGGATTAAAGGATAACGGGCGGGTCTGGTCAGTCGAGGGGGAAGGCGCGGAGGACGTCGTAGCGGGGGCCTTCAGGCAGGGTGAAGCTTTGGTAGAGCCGGAATTCGGTGGCTTCGAAGACGGCGTGGAAGGCGGGGTCGTCTTTTGCATCAGAGCGCAGGCGGAGGCGATCGCGGGTGCGGGCGAGGGTGATGTGGGGCGAGTAGGGACGGTCTTCGCGGGGAAATCCGCAGGCTTGCATGGCGTTTGCGACTGACTCGGCGAGGGTGAGGAGCGCGGATGATGGCTTTACAGCGGGGTAGAGGACGCCGGTGCGTTCGAAGGTGCCGAAGCCGTCGAGAGCGAGCTTCATGTGAGGGGCGCGGATGGTGGCGAGTGTCTGCTGGATGACGTCGAGGCGGGCTTCGTGCACCTGTCCGAGGAAGCTGAGGGTGATGTGCATGTTGGCAGGCGGTGTCCAGCGGATCTTCGCATCAGAGGTCTGCCGGATCAGTCCGCGGGCAGATTGCGCGAGAGACTCAGCAATCGGGGTGGGCAGGCCGATGCCGATGAAGAGGCGCATAGCGCTACGCCTCGTAAACGACGCCGTCTATCCTGACCTTGGAGCACCAGAAACAGTAGAGTATGTCTCTGCTTGGCACAAGGGCGGCCAGATCCAGTCGCCGCCAGCGATGCAGGCCGATTCGGCACGATATTCCTGCAAAGGCCGGAGCCTCGTGCTCTCTGTGTGGCCAGAATTTCGCCAACTGCGCTGCGAGTTCAGAATCCAGCAACGAACCCTCGGTGTTTTTCACGCCCGCCATAGTTACACGTCTAAGAGAGGCGCCGCAAATGCGAGGTCGAAGAATGATCGCGCGGGCGCGTCCTGATAGTCTGAGATACAGGCCTAACTGCAACGATGAGTACCCTGAAAGCCGTTCGCGGCACACGCGATCTTCTGCCGCCGGAAACCGAACTCTGGAACCATGTGGAAGCGACCGCCAGGCGCGTTTTTGCGCGCTATAACTTTGGCGAGATCCGCACGCCTGTCTTCGAGGACACGTCGCTCTTTGCGCGCGGCGTGGGCGAGGAGACGGATATTGTCTCGAAGGAGATGTACACGTGGGAGGATCGCGCGCGGGCGCAGTCGGAGAAGGCGCAGTCGCTGACGCTGCGGCCGGAGAATACGGCGGGCGTGGTGCGGGCGTACATCGAGCACAAACTGGGCGAAACAGGGCTGCTGCAGAAGCTTTACTACATCGGGCCGCAGTTCCGCAGGGAGCGTCCGCAGAAGGGGCGCTACCGGCAGTTCTGGCAGATTGGCGCAGAGGTGATCGGGCCGCCGAGCGCGGGCTCGGAGTCACCTTTAAGAGATGCGGAAGTGCTGGAGATGCTGGCGGCGTTTCTCGATGAGCTGGGCATTGAGGGGTGGCGGCTCGATATTAATTCGGTCGGGTCGGCGACGGATCGAGTGCGCTACGTGGCTGCGCTGCGCGAGGCGCTGGCTCCGTTGAAGGACCGGATGTGCGAGGACAACCAGCGGCGGGCGGAGACGAATCCACTGCGCGTGCTGGATTCGAAGGACGAGAACGATCAGGAGATCATCAACGGGCTGCCGAAGATTGCAGACTATCTTGATGACGATTCGAAAGCGCACTTTGCGGCGGTGCTGGCGGCGCTGGATACGTGTGGGGTGAAGCACGAGGTGAATCCACGGCTGGTGCGGGGGCTCGATTACTACACGCGGACGACGTTTGAGTTTACGCACGGCGGTTTAGGTGCGCAGAATGCGCTGCTGGGCGGCGGACGCTATGACGGACTGAGCGAGATTCTTGGTGGCCCGAAGGCTCCGGGGATTGGTTTTGCGATTGGCGAGGACCGGCTGATCCTGACTTTGCAGGCGCAGCGTGAGCATAAGGCGGGGCTGGCGGATGCGTTTATCGCGCCTCTTTCTATGGGGTTGAACGCAGCAGCACTCGAACTGGCGCGAGAGTTGCGGCTCGCCGGGCTGCGCGTGGAGTTGGGGGATGGATCGTTCCGGTTGAAGAAGTCGTTCGAGATTGGAAACAAGCTGGCGCGGAAGATCGTGCTGGTTGGTGAGGATGAAATGACGTCCGGTATCCTGACAGTGAAGGATTTCGCGACCGGCGAGCAGGTCAAGGTGGCGCCAGGGGAGCTGGCGAAAGCGCTCGGCGGATAGGACAGCTATTCGTGCCGCTGGAGTTCCTGGCGGTACGCTTCCGACGTGACGATGTGAAATGAGGTTTGGCCGGATAAGATCAGCAGGTCGCGGTCGCCGGTGACCAGCGCATCTGCCTTGGCAGTGTGGGCGAGATCGAGGAAAGGTTGATCCTTGGCGTCGCGGCACAGGATCGGACATTTCCTCACCTGTTCAATGATCCTGCAGTAGGGAAGGTATTCGCCCAACAGCTCGCGACGCTCTTCCAAGGACAGGTTGAACTTCGGGTATTCGAGCACGCGGGTGAGTTCGAGGGTGGTAGCCCGGGAAACAAGAGGCTGGCAGACACCTCCACGCCAGTGAAGGCGGAGCCAGGACAAGCGGCCACTCTTAAACAAGAGAGCGGATACTACTGTCGATGTATCAAAAACGACGTGGCGGCTCACTTGCTCTTACGCGCCCAGGAAACCGCCGCTGCTACATCGTGCTCATCAATACCGAGCTTCTCAAGCCGGGTGCGCACCTCGCCGGAGCGGCTCCGCTGCAGCGGTCGCAATACAATGCACTCCCCATTCGTGCTCACCTCGAAGTAGTCGACGCCAGGAAAACGGGTAACCACCGTCTTTGGGAGAGTGATCTGATTCTTCGAGGTCTTCTTCGCAAGCATGATTCCATGATACAAGAAAACAAGGAATCCTTACTACGCTCCTGACTGGCGTCTTGAATTGCTGTGTCGCCTCCACGCAAAAGCACAAAAGTGCCTGTAACCGCCCGCAAAGTACAATGGAAGGACTGTGACGCTTGACTTTTTAGGCACACTGACGCGCACACATAACTGCGGCGAATTGCGCGCCGCGGACGCGGGCAAATCCGTTGTACTACTTGGCTGGGTGAACCGGCGACGCGACCACGGCAATCTTATCTTTCTTGATCTGCGCGATCGCTTCGGGATCACGCAAGTGGTGATGGACAACGAACTGAGCGCATTGGCGCATGCGAAGGCTGAACAGGCCCGGCCCGAGTTTGTCGTCGCGGCGATCGGCAAGGTGCGGTTGCGCGGTAAAGACGTCATCAATCCCAAGATGGACACCGGCGAAATTGAAGTCGTCGCCGAAGAGTTGCGCATTCTGAATGATGCGAAGGTGCCCCCGTTTTCGCCGGCTGAAGAGGCGATCGCCAATGAAGAGGTGCGATTGAAGTATCGCTACATCGACCTGCGGCGGCCAGAGATGCAGAAGAACTTCGAGATCCGCCACAAGGTGGCGCTGGCGGTGCGCGAGTATCTGTCGAGCCAGGGATTTCTGGAGATTGAGACGCCGTTCATGACGCGGTCGACGCCGGAGGGGGCGCGCGATTACCTGGTGCCGAGCCGGGTGCATCCGGGAGAGTTTTATGCGCTGCCGCAATCGCCGCAGATCTTCAAACAGATCCTGATGATCTCGGGCATGGACCGGTATTTTCAGATCGCGCGCTGCTTCCGCGATGAGGACCTGCGTGCCGACCGCCAGCCGGAGTTCACGCAAATAGATTTAGAGATGACGTTTCCGCAGCAGGAGACGGTCTTCGCCGTGGTGGAAGGCTTTCTCAAAGCGGCGTTTGAGGTCACTGGCGAGCAGATCAGCGCTCCTTTTCCGCGGATGACGTATGACGAGGCTGTTCGCCGTTATGGCATCGACAAGCCGGACCTGCGCCTGCCTGCCATGGTCGATTTGACTGAGGAGGTGACACCCGAGCTGCGCACTGCGCTCAAGATTGAGCAGGGGCTGCCGGTGCTCGGGTTCACGATTCCGCTTGTGGGCGAACTTTCCGGCACGGCGCGCAAGGCGCTCGCGGGCGATATCCGAGCGAGCCTGGGCGATTCGGGCCTGGATGTTCTCGACATCGCGCGGCTGCGCACCAGCGAGTCATTTGCCGGTCTCGCCGATAAGATCACCGAGAAGCTCTCCGATGAGTTGAATGCATTCGATCAGAGTGGGCTTGCTCTCGGAGACCTGAATGTCGTGATCACGCCGAAGCCCGGGATCGCCGCGCCGGCGAAGGATCGCCTGTGGATTTACAAGAAGGTTGGGCAGCTGAGGCTTGACCTGGGAAAGCGGTTCCAGGAGAAGCACGGCGCTTTCGAGAAGAAAGGTAACGCAGATGATTACAAATTTCTCTGGGTTACAGACTTTCCATTTTTCGAGTGGGATGAGCAGACCCGGACCTGGACTTTTGCGCATCACCCCTTCACCTCGCCGCATGAAGACGATCTGATTGCGGGGCGTATGGAATCTGATCCGGAGGCAGTGCGTGCGCTTGCCTACGATATCGTGCTGAACGGCATGGAGCTTGGGTCGGGCTCGATTCGTATCCATCGCCAGGATATTCAGGGGCAGATCTTCCGCGCGCTGGGTATGTCGGACGAGGAGGCGAAGCTACGTTTTGGATTCTTCCTCGATGCGCTGCAGTACGGGACGCCTCCGCATGGAGGAATTGCGCTGGGGCTGGATCGCATCATCATGATCCTGACCGGCGCGGCGAGCCTGCGCGAGGTGATCGCGTTTCCGAAGACGGCGAAGGCGATTGACCTGATGGCCGATGCGCCGAGTGCGGTCAGCGAACAGCAGCTGCGGGAGCTGCACATTCGGCCGACGAAGGCGTAGCGATGCCGCAGGTTTATCGAGCTGATCTGGTTTTTCTCGACGGCGAGTTCCGCGCGGATTGCGGCCTGTTGGTCGGAGACGACGGGCGTATCTCGAAGGTGCTCGGACGGGGTGAGGAGACGGATCATCCGGTAACACACCTGCGCGGCAAGGCCATTCTGCCAGGATTCGCGAATGCGCACTCGCACACCTTTCAGAGGCTGATTCGCGGGCGCACGGAGACGCGTGGTGTAGGTGGCGACGATTTCTGGTCGTGGCGCGAGCCGATGTATCGCGCGGCGCTGAGCGTCGATGCGGACGATGTGTATCACGTGGCGCGGATGACGTTCCTCGAGATGGTGATGGCCGGCACGACCACGGTCGGCGAATTTCACTATCTGCATCGCGCACAGGATGGACGCGCGTACGACGATCCGAATCTGCTGGCAAAGAAGATTATTGCGGCGGCGGAGTCGGTTGGGTTGCGGATTGCGTTGCTGCGGGTGGCGTATGCCCGCGCGGGATTTGAGTTGCCTTCGCACGACGGGCAGCGCCGGTTTTACGAAACTCCGGAAGAGTATCTGGCGAATACTGCAGCGCTGGATCTGGATCTGGCGGGGTCGGAGCAGGCGTGGCTCGGAGTTGCGCCGCACAGCATTCGGGCGGTGCCGTTGAAGCAGCTTGAAGAGATCGTTGCCTGGGCGCGGGAGCGCGATCTGCCCGTGCACATGCACGCCGCCGAGCAGATAGGCGAGCTGAAGGCATGCCAGCGCGAATATGGGGCTGATCCGGTGGCGTTGCTTGCGCAGCGAGGCTTGTTGTCGGCGAAGACGACGCTGGTGCACGCAATTCACGTCACGGATAAGGAGATGGATGCGCTGGCCGAGACGGATACGGTGATCTGTTCGTGTCCGACGACGGAGAGGAACCTGGGCGACGGCATCATCGACGCGGCAAAGGCTGCGGGCAGGGCCATCCGGTTTGCGTTCGGGTCGGACAGCGAGACCCAGATCGACCCGCTGGAGGATGCGCGCGAGCTTGAGTATCACTTACGGTTACAAATTCAAAAGCGCGCGGTGCTGGACGAGATCGGTGGATGGAATATGTCACAGCGGTTGTTTCAATATGCGACGGCGGGTGGAGCAGAGTCGCTGGGCTTCGACAGCGGCGTGCTGGGGATGGGGCGCCCTGCGGATTTCTTTGCGATAGACCTCGACGACCCGTCGATCGCCGGCAATTCGGCGGAATCTCTGCTGCCGACCGTCGTCTTCGGGCTGAATCTTCGGGCGATCAGGGATGTAGTGGTTGGTGGGAAGCATATCTATCAAGACGGATCACATCCGCTGGCCGGTGAAATCATCGAGCAATACAAAGAAGTCCGTCGGAAGGTGTGGGGCGAATGAGCACTGCCTCGGAGATTCTGCGCGAACTGGTGGCGATTCCGTCGATCTCGGCGATTTCGAACCGGCCGCTGGTGGATGCGGTGGTACAGATTCTTGCAGAAAGCGGATGGGCGACGCACGAATTTCCGTATCGTGATTCAGATGGCGTCGAGAAGGTGAACGTGATTGCTTCTCCGTCGCAGCAGACGGCGACGTCGGAGGTGGATCTCGCGTTTGTGTGCCACACAGATACGGTTCCCTTTGCGCCAGAGGCGTGGCCGGGCGCGACCGAGCTGGCAGAGCGCGACGGCTTTCTGCACGGTTGCGGCGCGTGTGATGTGAAAGGGTCGCTGGCGGGGATTCTGGCGGCGATTGCGCAGACGCCGGTGGAGGAGGTCGCAGGCACGGTCGCTCTGGTTCTCACGGCTGATGAGGAGGTGGGATGTCTCGGCGCGACGCATCTGCTGGCGGCTCCGGTGCTGCGAGCGAGAAGTGTGATCGTCTGCGAGCCGACGTCGCTGCGTCCGGCAATCGCCGGCAAGGGATACGGGCTGGCAGAGGTTTTGGTGAAGGGCAAGGAAGCGCACAGCGCGCTGCCGAAAGAAGGCACCTCGGCCATTTATGCGGCCGCGAAGATGATGCTGGCCGTCGAAGCGCGGGCCAAGCACGGCGCGGAGCGGAACGACTTGTTCGATCCGGCGTTCACTACCTTCAACGTGGGTGTGGTACGGGGCGGGACGGCGAAGAACGTCGTGCCCGGCGAGTGCCATTTTCTGGTGGAGTGGCGGCCGCTGCCGGGCGAGGATCCGACGACGTCGCTCGAATGGTTGAAGGAACTCGCGGCGGAAACGGAGCGTGAGTATCCGGGCTGTGTCGTAACTGTGGACGGGCGGCGGGCCGACGACGGATTTTCGTATTCGGCCGATTCGCGCCTGACCAAGAGCCTGACGCGACTGCTTGGACAGCAGCCGACGGGCATCTCGTTCGGGTCGGAGGCGACGCGCTTTGCGAAGGTTGCGGATGAGGTCGTGGTGATTGGCCCGGGCGACATGCACACGGCGCACAGCGATCGCGAGTGCATTGCGATCGCCGAGCTTGAGGCGTGGACCCAGTGCGTGCGGCAGTTGCTAACTCACTCAGTCGCTATAATTTCTCTATGAAGCAAGCCCCGCTGGTCGGTGTGGTGATGGGCAGCAAGAGCGACTATGAAGTGCTCGCGCCGGCCGTAGAAATCCTGAAATTTTTCGCTATTCCGTACGAGGCGCGTGTGGTCTCCGCGCATCGCACGCCCGACTGGCTCTTCGAGTATGCCGAACAGGCGGAGAGCCGTGGACTGCGCGTGATCATTGCCGGGGCGGGCGGGGCGGCTCATCTGCCGGGCATGCTGGCGGCGAAGACGCTGGTTCCGGTGTTGGGCGTGCCGGTTCCGGCAACGATGCTGAACGGGATCGATTCCCTTCTTTCCATTGTCCAGATGCCTAAGGGGGTTCCGGTGGGGACCTTGGCTATCGGCAAGCCGGGTGCGGCGAATGCGGCGTTGTTTGCAGCGGAAATTCTGGCGCTGACAGATGGCGATCTGCGCGCGCGGCTGCGCGCGTGGCGCGACGAGCGGCGAGAGGAAGTGCTGGGGCAGGAGCTCGACCAGCGAACGACGGGGGAGCCGGCGCAGTGACGGCGATTCTTCCCGGGGCAACCATCGGAATTCTGGGGGGCGGGCAGCTTGGCCGCATGACGGCCATGGCAGCGCGGTCGCTCGGCTACCGGATTCAGGTGATGGATCCCGACCCTTCGTGCCCGGCGCGGTTTGTGGTCGATGCGTGTTTCGAGGGCGGATGGGACGATGCGCGGGTGGCGGCGAATCTGGCGCGCGGCTGCGATGTGGTGACGCTGGAGATTGAGCAAGTCTCGATTGCGTGCCTGGAGGCGGCGGCGAAGTATGCGCCGGTGCGTCCGGGAGCAGGGCCGATGCGGATTATTCAGGACCGGATTCTGCAGAAGACATGGCTGGCGGAGCACGGTGCTCCGCTGGGCGCGTGGCGCCGGGCGGAGTCGGAGGCTGAGCTGGCTGAGGCGGTAGCGGCGCTGGGTGGCAAGGTATTTGTGAAGAGCGCGCGGGGCGGATATGACGGACGCAGCCAGGTGAAGATCGGGTTCGATACCCAGGTCCCAAAATCGGGACCTGGGGCACCCGAGGCGTGGAAATTGCTCGGCGAACGTCCGTGCGTGGCGGAGCAGGCGCTCGATCTGGACAGAGAGATTTCGGTGATGGTGGCGCGCGCTCCGAACGGAGAGACGAAGAGCTTTCCGTCGGCGCTGAATCATCATGAGAATCAGATTCTCGAGTGGAGTGTGATTCCGTCGTCGGTTTCTGCCGGTCTTGAAGCTCAGGCGCAGCGGATTGCGGCGGAGATTGCGGCCGGGCTGGGCATCGAGGGGCTGCTGGCGGTGGAGATGTTCGTAACGAAGACGGGTGAGCTGCTGGTGAATGAGCTGGCTCCGCGTCCGCACAACAGCTACCACGCCAGCGAACTGGCGTGCGTGACCAGCCAGTTCGAGCAGGCGGTACGGGCGGTGTGCGATCTGCCGCTGGGCGATGTGTCGGTGGTGCAGCCGGCGGCGATTGCGAATCTGCTCGGCGAATCGTGGCTCGGCGAGCACGGCGAAATACGGGAGCCGCGGTTTGACCGGGCACTGGCGATTCCGGGAGTGAGTCTGCATCTCTACGAGAAGCACAAGCCACGCAAGGGCCGGAAGATGGGGCATCTTGCGGCGGTGGGGAAGACTCCGGATGAAGCGGTGCAGCGGGTGATGACGGCTAAGGAGTTGCTGTAGGGCTGGAGAGCATCGAGTGTCCATCCAACTAAAAAGCCACGTTCAGGCTGCCTGATGATTACGGCCAGCGGATGTTCAGGGCGTAGATCTCCTGGTAGCCGGTGTCGCGGGTAAAGATGGGAGAGCCGTCGGGTGCGACGTTGATCTGAGTGTTCCCATCGTTCACTACCCGGTGAAAATCCTTCAGACCGACGATCGTCTCCACATGATGGTCGGCAATTCTGACGCGCATAGCCTTTGATTCGGCGCCTGCTGTCGAAAAGTACATATACTTGCCATCCGGCGATAGCATCCAGTGTTCGATAGCGCCCGGCAGATCCGGCGTCAGCCTGGTGGATTGCCGGGTTTTCAAATTGAAAGCGACGAGGCTCGTAAACCTTTCGTTAAGCCCTATCAGAATGTCCTGCGTAGGCCACACACCGCTCCCGAACCCGCTAACAGCGGAGCTCTTTCCGGTGCGCAGGTCCGTGATCTGCGTCTGAGCCGAGCCCGAGGCCCTGGCATCAAGGAGATAGTTTCCGTCAGGGGACCAGATGGCGTAAAAAGCATCGTCGGTAATCTTCCGCGGTGTTCCCCCTTCCATACTGACCACGAACACTTCGTTTTTATTGTTGTGAAATGCGACCTTCGTTCCGTCGGGGGAGATCATCGGAAACCTCACGTCCATGGGAGGGAAGGTTAGCTGCATGCGTTCCGTGCCATCGCTGTGGCTTCGCCACAAGGTATGGTCGGGATAGGAAGCGTAAGCGACCCATTTCCCGTCCCGTGAGAATGTCGGGTCCGTCGCAGAAATCCCACCTAAAAACGGCACGAACTCCTTCGACTTCATGTCGTAGCGAACGAGTTCGCCGCGTTGCTTCGTACCGAAGGCAAAAATCTGCTTCCCGTCTCGGCTTGGACACGGAAACGAATAGGGCAGCGGTCCATTCGTCATTCGGATTGGCTCCCCAACGCGCTTGAAGAGTCCGGTTTTCATCGGAAGCAGCCAGAGATCCGACTGTAGCCCAGTCCCCGATCGGTAAACGAGATACTTTCCATCTGCAGTCCAGCGGAAATTCTGCTCGCCCTCACTCAGTTTCCGGATCTCGCGCAGCCCTGTCCCGTCGGCGGCTACCTCGAACAGTCTGCGATCGCCGCGTTGCGCCTGAATGAGGACAACTTCCTTGCCGTCCGGTGAAACGCTCACAGTTCCAAAGTCGCCGGGAAGAGAAACCAATTTGCGCGGAGCTGAGCCGTCCCTCTCGGTAACGAACCAGTCGACCGTGCTGTTGGTTCCCTTCCCATCGGTTTCCGGAGAAGCCTTGACGAACACGATGCGGCCATCCGGAAACATATCCGCATACAGAGCGTCAGTATCGTCGAGGCGGCGCGGTTCTCCTGCCGGAAGGGGCATCGACCATAAAGGAGCTAAGACTGTACCGCATTCTCAGGGGTCCAAACCAGCAAAGTGGAGCCGTCGCGGGTAATTCCAGTAAGGTAGGCTAGTGTAAACTTCGTTTCCACCGATGCTACCGCTCCGCCCGTGACGGAGACCTGGGCGACTTTCTCGGGCCCCTCATTGAAGTAAATCCGCGATCCATCCGTGAACATCGTCCATGTCTTCGGCTGGCCATCGTCGGTGAGCTGCGTAACGGATTCGACCACGGGAACCGTGGTCGGAATACGCCACAATACGATCAGAACCGCGATCATGATGGCCGGAAAGCCCACCATCACCGCCCACAACCAGCGTGAACGCGGGCCCCGAGGAAGTGCGGGAGCGGCAGTGCTTCCGGAATCCGACAAGGCTCCCAGGGCGAAGGCCAGGTCGGACGCGGAGTGAAAGCGCTGCTCGGGATTCTTCTCGAGACACCGATGAATCACTCGCTGCAGTCCCGGAGGAGCTGTGTGCACAATCTGTGAAATGCTGGGCGGATCGTCGTTGAGGATCGCCGTCATGGTCTCCGCCGAAGTGTTCCGGTGAAACGCACGCTTGCCGGCGAGCATCTCGTAGAGAATCGCCCCAAAGGCGAAGATGTCGGTGCGATGGTCGACCGGCTGGCCGCGCACCTGCTCGGGAGACATGTAGCCGGCCGTTCCCATTACTAAGCCCGGATCGGTCCCTGCAGTCAAAGTCTCGTCCCGGTCGGCAGACCCCGGCTGGCGCTGGGTTAGCTTCGCCAGGCCGAAGTCGAGAATCTTGACTCGTCCGTCTTTGGTGACGAAGAGGTTTTCGGGCTTGAGATCGCGATGAACGATGCCCTTCTCATGCGCGGCCGCGAGTCCATGCGCGATCTGAACTCCGTATTCGATTGCTTTGCGAATCGGAATGGCGCCGTGCCGCAACAGCTCCCGAAGAGTGCCGCCCTCGAGCAACTCCGACACAAGATACGGCGCGCCTTCGAAAACGCCAAAACGATGAACGGCCAGGATATTGGGATGATTCAGAGCGGCGGCAGCCTGCGCCTCCTGCTCAAAGCGGTGCAGCCGGTCGGGATCGCGCGAGACAAAGGACGGCAGGACTTTGATCGCGACTTCGCGCCTCAGAGCCGCATCGCGGGCGCGGTACACCTCGCCCATGCCGCCGGAGCCCAACAGGCCGAGGACTTCATACCCATCAAGCTTCGAACCTGCGGCTAGCGGCATCGGTGACGCGGATTATAACTCTAGCGGAGAACTCTCGGAACAGAGTGCTGGTCGTTCGGAAGTGAATCCGAGAGCCTCCCCACCCCTCCCCCCTGTGATTTGTAACTCATTGATTCAGTTAGCGTTCATAGCTCGCTTCGACGCTAGTTCATTCATTTAAAATGACTTATCTGTACTTCGTAGAAAACAAATCACTTACAGGCGCTGATTGAAAACAGGAGAGTTACGGATTCGTCATTGATTCTGCAGGGGTTACAACCATCCGGAAATCAAAAGGCCCGACGGATGGCAGCCGGGCCTTTTGTTCTCTATTTCTATTGTAGCGGGTTCGGGAAAATTGTCGGCCAGGAAAGATAGGGACGGGGGATCAGTCTGGAAAGTCACGCTCAGTCGGTGGGATGATTACGGCCAGCGGACCTTCAGGGCAT
>CAVRNK010000100.1:0-24111 GCA_963721995.1 uncultured Acidobacteriaceae bacterium
CTTTGCGGAGTTGGACAGGGCTTAAAGAGCTCCCTTTGGAAATGCAATACGGCAAACTTGAGACATGCCAGAGTCAACATCGGCTTTGCTCAGTAAGGTGATCTCCGGAGCCTCTTCCGCAGCAACGTCGACAACATGCATCTGAGACACAACCTCATACTGCTGATAAGGTCCAGGATAACCGCCGGTGGCGTTGGTCGTTTCTCGTAAAAATCGGAGATACGACGAATCCGCTAATACCCGTAAATTCCTATAAAATGTTCTTTTCTCGGTAAATTCCATAAGACTCATCGGTAACCAAATATGCGGTACCGTCTCCGCTCGAGCTGAAGAGTCGGGAGTCTTCCGACGGGACGATCGGGAAGCCGATTCCGAGATCAACACCACCGATCACCGACGATTTTGGCTTATCGTGATGTGTTTTTGCTTCCTGCAAAACTATCTGGAGTTGATTTTCAAATGGCTCGCAGATTCCGATGAGGAAGAGCGTTTGGCAAGATTCCAGCTGCTCTAGGGCGTCCATTGTCTAGCCCAGCACCCTCGCAGCTTCCTTTGCGAAATAGGTCACGATGAATCCAGCACCGGCGCGGCGGATGGCGATCAGCGACTCCATCATGGCGCGCTCGCGGTCGAGCCAGCCGTTGGCGAAGGCGGCCTGCAGCATGGAGTATTCTCCTGACACCTGGTAGGCGCCGATGGGTACGTCGAAGCGCTCGCGGGCGGCGCGGATGACATCGAGGTAGGGCATGGCGGGCTTCATGAGGATCATGTCCGCGCCTTCGCCGAGGTCGAGGTCGATCTCGCGCATGGCCTCGCGCAGGTTAGCCCCGTCCATCTGGTAGCTGCGGCGGTCGCCGAACTGCGGAGCGGAGTCGGCGGCTTCGCGGAACGGTCCGTAGAAGGCCGAGGCGAACTTCGAAGCGTAGGAGAGGATGGGGGTCTGGTCGAAGCCCTCGTCGTCGAGGTGGTCGCGGATGGCGGCGACGCGGCCGTCCATCATGTCGCTGGGGGCGACGATGTCGGCCCCTGAATTCGCCAGAGACACGGCGGTTTTCGAGAGCAGGCTGAGACTGGAGTCGTTGTCTACGTCCAAGTCTGTTCTGAACGCCCTCCTTTCTTCGAACGATGCCGCAGTGGCCGTGCGAGGTGTATTCGCAGAGGCAGACATCGGCGATGAGGACAAGCTTCTTCGCAGCCGCTGACTGCTTGAGCGCGCGCAGACCGCGCTGCACGATCCCATCGTCATCCCAAGCTCCGGTGGCCTGCTCGTCTTTTGACTCGGGAAGGCCGAAGAGCAACAGGCCTCCGATGCCGAGCGAAGCGGCTGCTTCGGCTTCCTTCACCGCTTCGTCGACGGAGAGATTGAAGACGCCGGGCATGGAGCTGATCTCTTTGCGGACGCCTTCGCCGGGGCAGAGGAAGAGCGGATAGATGAGTGCGCCGGGTTCGAGATGGGTTTCGCGGACCAGGTTTCGCATGGACTCGGTGCGGCGGAGACGCCGCAACCGGGTAATGGGGTATTCCATGCGTTTATTTTACTTACTCAAAGTGTGGCCATCTGGTCGTACTCCTGTGCGGAGGGCGAAGGCAGGAGCACCCAGAGCGTGTAGATAGCAAGCGCGGTTCCGGTGATGGGCTTGATGAGCGTCAAAAATCCGGCGACGATGGCCAGAATACGGGCCCAGGATGTTCGGCGGTGGAGCGCTATGCCGGTGGCGAAGCAGAGAATCGCGCGCCCGAGGACGATTACGGTGATGAGCGGGGCGAACCAGGGCAGGTTGGCGAAGGGGAATTCGCCGAAGGGGCCGTGATGCCAGTGTCCGAAATACCCGCCGAACATGCCGGCGAAGAAGGACATGGCCAGCAGCCATCCCAGGATGGTCCAGACGCCATAGGCGATCCAGAGGATGGACAGCGACTGGATATGACGGTGAACGCGGGTATAAAACCAGGGGGTGGGCGCCACTACGGGAGCGACTTGCGGAACTGCTCTGCCGCACTTGAGGCAGAACTGCTGATTGGGATCGACGGGTTGTCCACAGCCACTACAGAACATTGTTGGTCCCTCCTTTGCTGCGAAAGACCTGCAGTAAGTTACGCAGCGCTGCCCGCACTTGTTCCGGGAGTCGGCCTGCTCCCGTTCGGATGAGCTTATGACATTGGCTCGGCCCATTCCCAGTGCAGTGAGCGATTTTAGCCCTTCCGCGCTCGAATGGGGCCGCTTTCTTGAGCTGCTTGTGGGCTATGCGCAATCGGCGACCGGAAAGCAGTGGTTGCTGGGGTTGAGGCCGTCAACGGACCTGGACTGGATTCGACGCGAGCATGCGCTGGCCGGAGAGATGCGCAAACTGCTTGCCGCCGGAGTACGGCCGTCGCTGGGGTCGCTGTTCGATCCTTCCGAGGCGCTGGCCAAGTCGCGTATTGATGGCGCGGCGCTTGAGGCGGAGGAGATCCGCAAGGTGGTGGCGCTGGGCGAGGATATTTCAGCCTGGTCGGGGCTGATGAGCGTGCCGCCGGGGGATTTAGCGGACGGATTGACGCGGTTGCGGGAGCTTTCCGGAGAGCTGCTCACGTTGCCCCTGAAGCCGCTGATCGAGTCGCTGCGTTCGCGGATTCTTCCCGATGGGTCGCTGGCCGACGATGCTTCGCCGGAGTTGCGGCGGATTCGCCGGGAAATGGAGCGTCAACAAAGAGCAATTGAGGAGAGCCTGCGGTCGGCGCTGCGGCGCTTCTCCGAGGGCGGGAGCACGCAGGACGACCTGATCACGATTCGCGGCGAGCGCTTTGTGATTCCGGTGAAGGCGGAGTGGAAGCGCAGAGTGCAGGGAGTGGTGCACGGCGCGAGCTCGAGCGGGCAAACGGTCTACGTCGAGCCGCTGGAGACGATCGAGCTGAACAACGATCTGGTGCGGCTGCTCGAAGACGAGCAGGCGGAGATTCATCGTATCTTTGCGGCCATGACGCGGCAGATCGCGCAGTATGCTCCGGTAATTCTCAAGGGTGCGGAGGTACTTGCCGAAGTCGATACGCTGCAGGCGCGGGCGCGCTTTGCGCTGGAGTTCGATTGCGTCGAGCCGCGGTTTGCGGCGACCGAAAATCCGGAGCTGATACTGAAGGACGCGCGGCATCCGCTGCTGGAGAAGCGGCTGCGCGGCTCCGGCGGCAGCGCGGTTCCGATGAGCCTGTCGTTGACCTCGGATGCACGGCAGCTGATCATCAGCGGGCCGAACACCGGCGGCAAGACGGTTGCGCTGAAGACGGTGGGATTGCTGGCGATCATGGCGCAGAGCGGGGTTGCCGTTCCTGCAGAAGAGGCGGTGCTGCCTGTATTCGACGCCATGCTGGCGGATATTGGGGATGCGCAGTCGATCGAGCAGAACCTGTCGACCTTTTCGGCGCATATCGTCAATCTGAACCGCATTGCGGCGGTCGCGGATGCGTCCTCTCTGGTGCTGCTCGACGAGCTGGGTTCGGCGACCGATCCGGAAGAAGGCGCGGCGCTGGCGGTGGCGATTGCCGGGCATTTTTTGCGGGCACGGGCATGGTCGATCATCTCGACGCACCATACTTCGCTGAAGGTGTACGCCGCCAATACGCCGGGGGTGATCAACGCGGCTGTCGGCTTCGACGAGCAGACACTGGCTCCCACGTACGAGGTGCGGCAGGGTGTTCCGGGTGCGTCGGCGGGCATCAACATTGCGGCGCGGCTGGGCCTGGCTCGCAGCATGATCGACGCGGCGCGTTCGCGGTTGAGCACGCAGACCCAGGATATCGGGCGCTTTATCGACAGCCTGCATGAGCAGCTTCGCGCGGCGACGGCGGAGCGGGCGCGGCTTGGGCAGCTGGAGAGCGAGTTGAAGCGCGAGCGAGCGCGCCTCGAAGGCGAGGGCATGAAGGAGCAGCGGGCGAAGGTTCGCGAGATGGAGCAGAAGCTCGAGTCACTGCTAAAGGATTTCGAATACCAGGCACGCGAAACGGTGCGGGCGATCGACGACAGAGCCGCGCAGCAGAAGTTGTCCAAAGAGGCAGAGCGCAGGATTTCGCGGCTGCGGCGGGAGTTTGCCGAAGGATTCAATGCCTCGGTCGTCGCGCATCATACCGGTGCGGACAAGGGCGATGCGCACGCCCAGCCACATGTTGTTCGCCATATCGCAACCGGAGATATGGTGAAGCTGAAGACGCTGGGCAAGACGGCACGCGTGGAGCGGCAGGTCGACGACAAGACGTTCGAGGTGGCTGTCGGACCGATGAAGATGCGCGTGGCGCGCGATGAGATCGCCGAGGTGGTGCGGACGGCTGCGGCAGAGACTCCGCTGCAGGCAGCACGCAGCCGGCGAGGCGTGTCGGTATCGATGGCCGAGCCGGACGAGAGCGTCGGCTGGGAGATCAACGTGATCGGACGCACGGCGGATGAGGCCCAGGATGAGGTCGAGAAGTTTCTCGATCGCGCATTTCTCGCCGGACTGCCGCAGGTGCGGATCATTCACGGCACAGGGATGGGCGTGCTGCGGCGGACGCTGCGCGAATATCTGCGGCGGCATCCGCAGGTAGCGGGGGTGACGGAGCCGGGTCAGAACGAAGGCGGTGCGGGGGCGACGGTGGTGGAGTTCAAGCAGTAAACAGGGCTCAGGGCTCAGGGCTCAGGGCTCAGGGCACAGGGATCAGGGATCAGGGCACAGGGATCAGAGATCAGAGATCAGAGGCTCAGGGATCACTCAGCGCTAGCCGCAGAGAATCCTACGTCCGAGAATCCGGACGTGGGGCACTCGGATCCACTGGCCCAATAAAATGTGTTCATGCCCACGCGCTCTGTGAAGAAGTCGACTCCTGTAAAAAAGTCCGTTCCTGCGAAAAACTCTGCTCCTGCGAAAACACTTCAGCCCGCTGTTCCTTACTTCAGCAAGCATGCCCTCGATTTTCTGCGCCAGCTCAAGCGCAACAACCGGCGTGAGTGGTTTGAAGCGCGGCGCGAGATTTACGAACGTGAGCTGAAGGCGCCGATGCTGGCGCTGATCGAGAAGATTACCGAGGGCATGACGGAGTACGCTCCGGCGCATGTGCGGCCGGCGCAGAAGTCGATGCTGCGCATCTATCGCGACACCCGCTTCTCGGCGGACAAGACACCATATAAAACGCATCTGGCCGCGTGGTGGTCGCGCGGCGGGATGGAGAAGACTTCGGGCAGCGGATATTACTTTCACGTCAGCCCGACAGAGCTGGTGATTGCTGCGGGTGTTTACATGCCGCCCAAGGAACAGCTGCTGGCCATACGGCGGCACCTGCTCGAGCATCATGAGCAATTCAAGCGGCTGATCGAGGCAAAGAAGATGCGCACCAAGATGACGCTGCACGATCCGGCGGCACTGAGCCGGCCGCCGAAGGGATTCCCGGCGGAGCATCCGGCGGTTGAGTGGATCAAGTCGCGGCAGTGGGGTGTTATCGTCACTCTGCCCGCGGATCCGGCGCTTCAACCTAAGCTGGCGGAGACGATTGGCGGGTATTTCCGGCTGGCGCAGCCGCTGGTGGATTTCCTCAACGAGCCGCTGCTGAAGAGCACGGAAAAGCGGAAAAAGCCGCTGTTTGGCCTTTACTAGTCTGCCGAGGCGCGCCTATATTCGGCGGTATCTCTTCTCTTCAGACATGGCGCAACAACCGCTCTGGACAAGGGTTTCTCTGAGTAACGAAAGACTGGCGGACTCCAGAAATCGCATGAATTCCACTAAAAACAGGAAAAACCCTAAGAAAACCGTAAAAAACCTGTGGAAACCCGGCTTTTGCAGTTGACAAAGGCCGCGAAAAGCCGCAAGGTTAACGGCGGTGGGTTCTCTCGGACCCGCATGAATACAGGCTTTTCAGCAGTAGTCGAGAAGCGAGTGACGTAGACGGGAGAACCGGCAGCAGACAACCGGAGGCGCGCGGCAGCCGCATCCGTTGACTGAAACAGAAATCAGGAGGAATACACATGGCAACAGCACTCACCAAGACAGCTCTTGTCCGGCTCATGGCCGAGAAGCTTGAGTTGACCAACAAGCAGGCCGCGGCATTTCTGGACCTGCTCGCAGAAACCGCCGTCAAGGAAACCAAGAAGAACGGCGTATTCATCATTCCCGGCCTCGGCCGCCTGGTGAAGGCAGAGCGGAAGGCACGGATGGGCCGCAATCCCCAGACCGGCGAGCAGATCAAGATCAAGGCGAAGACCGTGGTGAAGTTCCGCGTGGCCAAGGCCGCGAAGGACTCGATCGCACCGCCGAAGAAGTAAACCAGATTCTCGGCAGCCGCCGCCAAACATAAAAACAGCGGCTAACTCTAATAGGGAGAGGGAGACGGCTTGAGGCTCGTCTCCCCTTTTTCTTTTGCGGCGCACTCTTGGTCAGGGCGTCTGCGGTCGCTTAATGGCGAAAGCACGCACGACCAGCGAGAGTCCGAAACAGATGATGACGGCCTGGGTGAGCAACAGGGCGTTGTAGCGCCAGGCGAGCACAACGAAGCAGAGCGTCATACTCACCGGGTAAGTCTCGGCAAGAATAGCCTCGAGCCATCGCGGCTGTGCCGGGGATGCCGGGACGCGAGGGACTGGACTGGGAAAGAGCCTCGGCACGCGCGCTTTGTAAGCTAGATAAGGCTCTCCCTGCTGCGCAACAAGGTAAGCTTCTTCTCCGAGGATGAGACGCAGCATCTGCAGGAAAATTGCGGCGACGAAAAAGATGGCTCCGGTGGGCGGCATGAGAATCGATATCGCCAGAGAGAAGACAAAGCTGCCGAGGTAGAGTGGGTTCCTCACATACCGGTAGGGTCCGGCCGCGACGACACCCTGTGCGTGCATGGCGCCGGAGGTTACGATTCCTGCGCCCAGATAGGCGGTCCCCCATACGCGAAATGCTGCGCCTGCCGCAGCAAAAAGGATCGCCAGCAATGTAACTACCAAAGTTGCGTATTGCAGCGACAGTACATGGGTGCTCGTCAGTAATCCGCAGAGCTCGAGCCAGGTGGAGCTGCTTCGCCCGGCAAACGGGCCATAGTGGATCCACGGTGCCCAGAAGCCAAGCAGGTAAATGAAGAAGCCGATAGTCAGGCGATAGCGAAACTCGAAGCGGGTTGCCTTCACTGCTGCGTGCTCTCGTTCTTGTAGACAATGCCGGATTTCATGACGAAGGTTACGTGCTGCAGAATGCGCACATCTTTGAGCGGATCTCCGGAGATGGCGATGACGTCGGCCCATTTGCCGGCTTCGAGCGAACCGGTCTTGTCGGTCCATCCCATCAGGTCGGCGGCGTTGAGCGTTCCGGTCTGTAATGCGGCGAGCGGGCTCATGCCGAACTGGTTCACGTAGACATCCAGTTCATGGGCGTTCAATCCGTGCGGGTACACGGCCGCGTCGGTGCCGAGCGCAACCTTGACGCCTGCGGCGATGGCCTTTTTGGCATTGGCCTTTTCGACCAGGCTTACGTCCTTCATCTTCTGTGCATAGAAGGGCGGCAGGTGGCCGTTCTGCTGCATCCAGTCGACAAGGTACGCGGTGGGAACGAAGTAGTTGCCGTGCTGCTTCATGGCGGCGATGTCCTCGTCGTTCATATAAGAGCCGTGCTCGATGGAGTCAACGCCGGCTTCGGTTGCCCACAGGATTCCCTGCGAGCCGTGGGCGTGGGCGGCGACCTTGCGGCCCAGGCGGTGCGCGTCGGCGACGATGGCCTTCATTTCCTCGAGGGTGTACTGCGCTGCCTGCGGGTCGTCTCCCCTGGAGAGCACGCCGCCGGTTGCGCAGATCTTGATGAGGTCGGCGCCGTACTTGATGGTCTCGCGGACTTTATGCTGCACTGCTTCAACACCGTCGGCGACTCCCTCGGCAGTCTGGTGGTAAGAGAACGGCAGCAGATTGTCGTCGCAGTGTCCGCCGGTGATGCCGAGCGGCGGCCCGCTGACCTGCATGTGCGGACCTTCGACGAGCCCGGCGCTAATGGCGTCGCGGAGATCGACATCGGCGTAGCCCGCGGCTCCGACATTGCGCACGGTGGTGAATCCGGCTTCGAGAGTTACCTTGGCGTTGCGCGCTCCGATGAGTGCGCTCATGGCGACGCTGGTCGAGAGCTCATGGTAGGGATCGAAGTTGTTGTCGTCGGTGAGGTGCGTGTGCACGTCGATGAGTCCGGGCAGGACGGTGAGAGAACGCAGATCGATCTCGGTGTCTCCCGGTTGCTTTGGTGTCGACGAAGTCGGCGCAATCGAGGTGATGCGGTCCCCGGTGACGACGATGGTCTGGTCCGCCGGCTCGTTGCCGGTGTGAACATCGACGATGTGCCCGGCGCGAATCAGTATTCGGGATGGGGCTGCCGATGGCGTGGCGTTTTGCGCCGCAGCCGCGAGCACGGCAATAAGTAACAGTAATAGTGACGTAATGAGCGTACGGTGAGAGACGTGCATCGTTGGCCTCGTTCAGGATCGTTGGAATCCAGCTAATGGGGAAGAGTGAATTGCGGCAAGTGTAGCAGTTTTGTGTCAGCGTTCTGGCGGGGACTCAAGGGTGGCGCGAAGGCGTCCGCGCGCGGCCTGGAGCCGCTGCTCTGCTTCATTTTTGTCGAGATTCAGTTTGTGCATGACGACCGCGGTCTTCACCGATCCGGCACGTTCGAGCAGGGCGGCGGCCTCGGAATGGCTCAGTCCGGTGATGGTGGCGATGATGCGCGCCGCGCGGTCGCGCAGCTTTACGTTGGTTGGCTGCACATTGACCATCAGGTTTCCGTAGACATAACCGAGGCGAACCATTGCGCCCGTCGAGAGCATGTTGAGAACGAGCTTGGTTGCTGTGCCGGCCTTCATGCGCGTCGATCCGGTGACCACTTCAGGTCCCGTGTCGGGCGTGATGGCGAGTTCGGCGGCCTGGGCAACTGCGGATTCCGGTACGCAACTGAGGCCGATGGTGAGTGCGCCCAGTTCGCGTGCGTAGCGGATGCCGCCGAGGACGTAGGGTGTGCGTCCGCTGGCGGCGATTCCCACCAGAACGTCTTTGGCGGAGAAGCCATGCTGCTCGAGATCGCGGCGGCCCTGCGATTCGTCGTCCTCGGCACGCTCGACGGATCGGCGCAGAGCGACGTCTCCGCCGGCAATCAGGCCCTGCACCATCTCGGGCGGCGTGCTGTAGGTTGGGGGACACTCGGAGGCGTCGAGGACACCGAGACGGCCGGAGGTACCCGCTCCCAGGTAAAAGAGGCGGCCGCCATGTTCGAGTCGTGTCGCGATGGCTTCAATGGCCTCGGCGATCCGGGGCAACTCGCGCTCGACGGCAGCGAGGGCTTCGGCGTCTGCCTGATGCATCGCCCGGGCGAACTCGAGCGGGGTCAGGCGGTCGAGGTTTTCTGTTGCCGGATTTCGGGATTCGGTCGGGAGTTGGGAGAGATCAGGCATGAGGATTCGCAAGGCGATATAACTAAGCCCGGTTATTCGCCCAGCCGCTCCATCAGTGCGTCGAAGTCTTCGAGCTTGGAGTACTCGATGATGACGCGGCCACGGCCGTTCTTGTCCTCGATTGTGACTTTGAGGCCGAGAGCGCGCTGCAGAAGGTCCCGGGCCTCGCGGACATTCGGATCGAGCGGCTCTTTCACCTTTTCTTCGCTATGATTCTTTTCCGGATGGAGAATTCCCTGGACATAGCTCTCTGTCTGCCGGACAGACATCGAGAGCGCGGTAACTTTCTGGGCGGCCTTGAGGATCGTGTCCGGGTTTTCCAGAGCCAAGAGCGCGCGGGCGTGACCAAAGGTCAGCTCTCCCGCTTCGACCTTGCCCTGTACCTCAACCGGCAGACGGAGGAGGCGCAGAAAATTGGCTACCGAAGCGCGGTCTTTGCCCGTGCGCTGGGCCATCTGCTCCTGCGTGAGTTTGAACTCTCGGCTCAGGCGATCAAATGCGCGGGCCTGCTCCATGGGGTTGAGGTCCGTGCGTTGGAGATTTTCGACGATTGTCATCTCCATCGCCTGCTCGTCGGAGACATGGCGAAGGATGGCAGGGATGGTCTCCTTGCCGGCCATCTGCGAAGCCAGCCAGCGGCGTTCACCGGCGATGAGCTGGAAGCGCCCGTTCGGCAGCGGCCGGACGAGGACGGGCTGTACGACTCCTGTGGCTCTGATGGAGGCCGCCAGTTCGGAGAGGAGGGATTCGTCGAAACGCGTACGTGTCTGGTAGGGGTTGCGATCGATCTCGGAGACGGGAATCTCTCGGGGTGTTCCGTCAGCGGGACGAGGAGGGGCGGTGTCGACGCTAACCTTGACGCTCGGCAGCAGAGATTCGAGTCCCTTGCCCAATGCTTTCCTTCTTGGAAGCTCTACGGTGTTCATTTTTCGAATCCTTTGGGTGTTAAATCCTGGGGGAATCGGATCGGTTAGGCGTACGGCCAGAAGCGCACGGTGGGTTTGCTGTGAACGGCAGCAGCAGCTTTCCTTTCCCGGGCGCGCGGGCTTTCGATCTCGTTCCGGCTTAATAATTCTGCTGCAAGGTCGCGATAGCTCTCGGCACCACGCGAACGGGGATCATAAAGCTGCACCGGCTTGCCGTAACTGGGGGCTTCGGCGAGCCGCACGTTTCTGGGGATGGCTGTGGTGAGCAGCTTCTCTTTGAAGAAATCACGCAGGTTCTCTCGGACCTGCTGGGCGAGATTGGTGCGGTCGTCATACATGGTCAGGAGGACGCCTTCGATCTCCAGCGTGGGGTTGAAGGCCCCGCGGACTCTCTCGAGGGTGTGAATCAGCTCGCTGATTCCTTCGAGAGCGAAATATTCGGCCTGCATGGGGACCAGGAGGCGGTCGGCAGCGACCAGAGCGTTGAGGGTAAGCAGATCGAGGGCCGGCGGACAGTCGAGGATGATGTAGTCGTACTTTTCGCGCTCGGGCTCGAGAGCTTCGCGGAGCTTGTAGGCGCGGCGCTCGTGCTGGATCAGTTCGACATTGGCTCCGATGAGGTTTTTGCTGGAGGGGACGATGGAGAGTGTGTCGATTTCAGTGGGCAGAATTGCGTCGGCGAGGGTGTTTTCGCCGATGAGGATGTTATAGGTCGATTTCCGGTCCTCGTCCCGGGAGAACCCATAGCCGCCGGTGGAATTTGCCTGGGGATCGCAGTCGATCAGGAGGGTCTTCAGGCCTTCGAGGGCCAGGGCTGCTGACAGGTTGATTGCGGTGGTCGATTTCCCGACCCCGCCCTTCTGATTGACGACCGCTAACACCCTGCCCATGAAGAAAAAGACTATCGGGCTGCAGGCATCCGGTGCAACGGAGATCGGCTGTGCAGAACGAGTCAGTATCTGTGGAAGACTTTTGTGCGACCTCGCGGGAGTTGGGTATAACCCGAAGGATCAAATAGGGATACGCACGTCTGCGAATTGTTAGAGGGATGTTGCTGGTTTTGAGGCTGGAGTGGAAATCTTTGTGTTCCACGTGGAACAGGCTCGGTTTGCTTGGAGCAAAAATTATCCGCGACTAGCCAGATGTTCCACGTGAAACACCTTGCTTTTGGCCGAGCAGCAGCAGACCATCTTCGAGACCTGAAATTGGCAGGCGCTGGCTCCATGCGATGTCCGCCAGTTGTCGCAAGACCGGTTCGGTCGTCGATGTAGCAAACACGACAAGCCAGCCGTCGGGAGCGACCCTTTCGGTAGCGGCCCGGCAGGCCTCGGCCATCTTGTCTACAGCGCGTAGTGTCACTATGTCGAAAACACGGCTGGGCGGCATGTGCTCTATCCGGCCGTCATAGACTTCCGAAGGCAATGACAGTAAACGCGCTGCTTCCCGGAGGAAGGCGGCCTTCTTTCTCTGGGATTCACCCAGGCTTACGCGGATGTCGGGTCGCACGATGGCGATGGGTATTCCGGGCAGACCGGCACCGGAGCCGAAATCCAGCAGCGTTGCCGCTGCGGGAAGCGATTGCGCACACTGAATACATTCAACAAGATGCCGGTGAATGATCTCTGAGGGCTCCCTGACAGCTGTCAGGTTGAGCCGGGAGTTCCAGCGAAGGAGCAGATGAAGGTAGGCGAGCAGCCGATCACTGGCCTCTGCGGACAGAGCCCCCAGCCCGGCAGCCGCAACCACCGAGTCGATATCCCGGGTAGTTACTTTGCTACCGATTCCCGGATCTCGCGAGGGTGCCATTTGGCTGCAGCGTCCACAAATGCGGTGAAAAGCTCCCGGGAAGCGGGGCTTGAGTCGAAGGTTCTCTCGGGGTGCCACTGCACGCCGATCACGAACTGGTCGCCGGTTCCCTCGACGGCCTCGATCACGTTGTCCTCGACACTTCGGGCAACGACGGACAATCCATCCCCGGGTTGATCGAGCGCCTGATGATGGCTGCTGTTGACGGCCAGTTCTGTCTGTCCGGTGATCTTCGCAACACGCGAGCCCCGGGCAACAGATACTCGGTGCGCCTCCCGGACTTGCCGCCCGGGCTTGTGATCGACTGGAGTCTTCAGGTCCTGGAGCAAGGTGCCGCCGCGCCAGACATTCCAGGATTGAGTCCCGTAGCAGATGCCCAGGAGCGGTTTGTGAAGATTGGCGGCATCCTGCATGAGGAGCTCGTCTACTGCTTCTCTCGCAGGATCGGCCGGAGCACATTCCGGTATCCGAACGTGGCCGTACTTCTCGGGGTTTACATCGGCGCCGCTGCCAGGGAGAAGCACACCTTCACAGGAGCTGGCCAGATTCGCAACTTCTGCGGGAGAAGCCGCGAGCGGAATCTTCACGGCTTCGCCGCCCACTGCCTCAACAGCCTCGGCGTATTGGGGCCAGGAGCGCTGGTTATATTCAAGGTCGTTCGATGTCGGCTCCGGTATGGCGATCCGTGGCCTCTTCATTTGAGGTCCTCCTTCGCGGCAGCCACCGTGATTGCTTCAAGTTCGGGCTTCTCAGGTTGCTGGAGATAAGAATGACGGTAATACAGGCGGCAAATTTCGTCGCTTATTCGCGCCGTCAGGTCCTCTATCTGCTTCATTCCGTAGCCGGTGGTCTCGATGGGGTCGCCGACTGCGAGGGTCACCGGAACCGGGTGAAACTCCAGGGAATGCATGGGCAGAAGCTCATAGGTGCCGATGAGAGCCATGGGAACGATCGGCAGTCCTGCCCGGATTGCCATAAAGGCGGGCCCGTTCATGAAGTTTGCCAGGTGACCGGTCGCGGAGCGGCCGCCCTCGGGAAAAATGAACAAGGGCATACCGGCCCGCAGCGTCTTCACGGCTCCGCCGAGACTCGAGATCGACGCGCGCGGGTTGGTTACGTTAACCGGCACCTGTCCTGAGCGCTGGAGATGCCAGCCGACGAAGGGGAGCTTGAAGAGGTCATGGCGGGCCACAATCCGGAATTGAAAACGGAGCGCCGAAAAGATGACGGGCGTATCCATATAGGAAAGGTGGTTCGCTACATAAACCGCGACGCGACCGTCAAGTCTGTCGGCCCCGAGCAGGGTCACGCGCGCACCGCTGATGTGAGCTATGTTCCGGCCCCAGGCCCGGGCAATGGCGTGCTGAGCCTTGCCGTCCTTGTCCCACAAGGATGCGATCAACGACAGGCTGCCAAACAGTCCGGTGCAGAGAAAGAAGAGCGGCGCGCGGAAACAAAAGCTGACCAAGCGTTCTGTCCAGGGCAAGGGCTCTGGCCGGGGTCCCAGCGTGCGGTTCGTCACCCTGCCGCCTCCATCAACTGCGACCGCGCCGCGCCTACCAGGTAGACCGATCCGGTGACCACGACCAGGCCGTCCGCCGGAGTTAAGGCCCAGGCCTGTTCGAGGGCGTCGTGCACGCTCTCTGCGGTCCGGACTGTAACCCCGGTCTGTTTCGCTGCCTCGGTCATCTGCGCCAGTGTTGCCCGGCGCGGGGAGTCGACTTCCGTCAAAATCACGGATTCGAAAAGCGGGAACAGGATCTGTGCTATCTCGGCGATCGGCTTGTCGCCCAGGCAGCCGAAGACGGCAGTCAGGCCGCGCGGTTCGGGGTCCAGATGCGACAAGGCGGACCGGAGAGCCCAGGCGCCCGCAGGGTTGTGAGCCACGTCGAGCAGCACATCCGCGCGTTTGGGAGCACGGCCGGGGACTGAGATCCGGTCCAGCCTTCCCGGCCATCGCGTCCGGCGAATTCCTTCGGCAATCTGCGCAGGCGATATATTGTAACTGTGATGGTTACGTAATTCAACGGCGGCGGCAATCGCCAGAGCGATATTTCTTTGCTGATGTGCGCCGATCAGAGGCGAGTTCACTTCGATCTGTTCGCCGAGTACGGCCAGCGAGTAGCCACTTCCCTTTTCTGCTTTATCACGCGTCGGAACATAAGCGGCCGCATTGACGCCGCGCGCGTTCAGTTCTGTCGCTACTTCGCCGATTGTCTGGTTGGCTTCGGGATGCTGCGGCAGCGTGACCAGGACGCCATCGCGGCGCAGAATCCCGGATTTTTCCCGGGCGATTGCGGAGATAGTTGTACCTAACCACTCTGTATGGTCGAGCGAAATGTCGGTGATGACGGAGATGAGCGGCTCGACGATATTCGTTGCATCCAGGCGGCCGCCCATTCCCACCTCGAGGATGGCGATGTCCACCTGCTGCTCGGCAAAGGCCAGGAAGGCAAGGGCGGTCATCGTCTCAAAGAAGCTGGGGTGTGCGCGCAGGGCTCCGGTGCCTACAAGACGGCGCGCACAATCGTCGACGCGGAAGTAGTAGCTCGCGAAATCGTCGTCGGAGATTTCTAAGCCTCCGATGCGTACCCGTTCATTCACTCGCGAGAGGTGCGGCGATGTGTAGAGCCCGGTGCGATAGCCCGCGGTCGTGAGGATCGATGCCAGCGTGGCCGAGGTCGAGCCCTTGCCGTTTGTGCCGGCCACAAGCACAGAAGGAAACTTGAGCTGCGGATTGCCCAGCGCTTCGGCCAGCACCCGCATCTCGCTCAGCTCGAACTTGCGTCTCGGCTGTCCGGGCGCAGTATGCAGCTCACCGGCGAGCGAAAACAAGCCATCAATGGCCGAGGCGTAGGACATAGATCAATTTTAGAGGAGGCGCAGTGAAATGGATGCGCAAGAGCCGGCTCGGGCTTCTACTGTACATGCATGAAGTCGAGGGCGCGGCTCAGATAGCTCTTCAGATCCTTACGTTCGACGACTGCGTCGAGGAAGCCGTGCTCCAGGAGAAACTCCGACCGCTGGAAGCCTTCCGGCAGCTTCTGGCGGATGGTCTGCTCGATCACCCGGGGGCCGGCGAAACCGATCAACGCGTTGGGTTCGGCGATGTTGAGGTCGCCCAGCATGGCAAAGCTGGCGGTGACGCCACCGGTGGTGGGATCGGTGAGCACGGAGATGAACGGCACCCTGGCGTCATCAAGGCGAGCCAGGGCAGCGGAAATTTTGGCCAGCTGCATCAGGCTCACGATGCCTTCCATCATGCGCGCACCCCCTGAGGCGGCGACGATGATCAGCGGCTGCCGGGTGTCGTGCGCGCGATCGACCGCCCGGGCGATGGTTTCGCCGACAACCGCGCCCATGCTGCCGCCGATGAAGCTGTACTCCATCACGCTCAGCACCACGCGACGTGTGCCAAGGAGGCCGAGCGCGTTGATGATGGCATCGTTCAGACCGGTCTCGGCCTGCGCCTTGGAGAGCCGGCTGCGATACGGTCTCAGGTCGGTAAAGTCCAGCGGGTCAGTGGATTTGAGGTTCAGGTCGACGAGTTCGTAGCCCGGTTCAAGCAGCATATCGATGCGGGCCCGCGCGCCGATGCGAAAGTGGTGGCCGCATTTGGGACAGACCATGAGGTTCGCTTCGAGGTCGGCGCGGAAGATCACCGCCTCGCAAGCATCACACTTGATCCAGAGTCCTTCGGTGCGCACCGTTTTTGCTCCGGTGTCCTCAATCTTATTGTCTTCCCGCCGAAACCACGACATCAGTTAAACCCGCCTTCCGTGCTGCTCGTTGTGCTAATACTCGATCCCGCGCTGGGCGAGAATTCCCTTCTGGTACGCGTGCTTAACCTCGCGCATCTCGGTCACGGTGTCGGCAATCTCCACCAGAGAAGGATGCGCATTTCGACCCGTGAGAATAACGTGCACCATCTCGGGGCGGGCGTTGAGCGTTTCGACAACCTTGGCCGGGTCGAGCATTCCATAGCTGATGGCGTAGTTGATCTCGTCGAGCACCACCATGTCCCATTCGCCGGAGAGGATCGCCTGGCGCGCTTCCTCCCAGGCTTCTTCGACCAGCCGTATGTCTTCGGGATCGGTTTCCGCTCCCCCTACCTTCACGAAGCCGCGGCCCATCTGCTTCATGACAAAGTTGCCGTCGAAGGCCTGTACAGCGTCCAGTTCGCCATAATGCCACGAACCTTTCAGGAACTGCAGCATGAGCACGCGCATGCCGTTGCCGACGGCGCGCAGGGCGGTTCCCATGGCGGCGGTGCTCTTGCCCTTGCCTGGTCCGGTATTGATCAGAATCAGCCCTCGCCGCGACTCTGTCGAATCCACTTCTCTTCTCCGCCGATCCTGAATCTGGCGTTTTTGGTATTTGCCGATCTCAGATCCCACTGTTTCTGGGATCCGCTGTTGCTGGACGTCCAGCTCTCAGTGCCCCGTGTGGTACGGGTGCCCAGCAAGGATTGTAAATGCCCGGTAGACCTGCTCGCTCAGGACCACCCGGGCCAGTTCGTGGGGAAGGGTCATGGGGCCAAGGGACAGGAGAAGAGTCGCCTGCGCGCGCTCCTCGTCCGACCAGCCGTCAGCCGGACCGACGACGAGGATAATTCGCTGGCGGCCTTCGTCGCGTTGGCGGCCGAGCCAGCTGGCCAGTTCTTCGGACGAGAATTTCTTGCCGCGCGAGTCGAGGAGGACAAGAGTCGAGATTGTGCGCGAGCGCTGTTTCTGCAGCGATTCGAAGAAGGCCTGACTTGTCCGAAAGACTGCGGTCTCAGCCGGAGTGTATGCAGAGGTGCGACTGACATACTCCGCCACCAGCGCGTCGAAGTGCTCGCTGCGCGCCCGTCCAGCGATGGAGGCGATGGTGAGTTTCATCTGAGACAGCCTAATACAGGCTGCCGGAATGAGCGGCTACCCGGAACTTTGCGTCCGGGCAGCCGGCTTGTTGCTATTTGGTGATTCTGGTGACTGCCGTGGAGTGGTTGTCCCCCGGGTGGGAATCGGGAGCCGAGCTGGTTACGGTGGCAGTGTTGCTGACGGTGGAACCTGCTGCACCAGTGGCCTTGACGGTGATTGTGATGTTGTAGACCGCGGCGTTGAGGAAGCCGGTTACATCGAGAGAGTTCAGCGTGCAGGTGACGGTGTTGCCAGAGTAGGAGCACATTGATCCCTGCGTTGTGTACCCGCAACCTTTAAGTCCGCAGTAGAACAGCTGTGCCTTGACTCCGGAGAAGGTGACTCCGGCCGGCAGCGGGTCGGTGACAACCACGTTGCTGGCGGGGTTCTTGCCGAAGTTCGCAGCGGAGATGTTGTATGCGAAGGAGCTGTTATGGCTCGCCGCGAGAGGAGCCAGCTTGGCCACAGCCAGGTCGACGGCCGGCGGGGCGACGACCTGATACGAGACCGAGACCGGAGTGCCGACGTTCCCGGCGGCATCCTTCACATTGACGGTGAAGGTCTTGACTCCGGTGCTCGATGTGTCGAGCGGGGTGGTGATGACGCCCGTGTTCAGGGTTCCCGGCGGGAAGGTCTGAGCACCGCAGCTGACCACTCCGGAGAGCGAATCGGTGCAGCTGTATTTGGCGGTGACATTCGGCTGGTTGAGGTAATAGGAATCGGCAATTCCATAGTTGGTGGAAGGCGGCGGGGAGAGCAGCGGTCCAGTGGCAACGACCGGCGGCTGTGTATCCACGTTGACGGGCACGGTATAGAAGGAGGTCGACCAGCTTCCGGTCATATCCTGCGTGAATTTGAGCTCTTCGGTGCTGGCGCAGTCGCGGGCGTAGTAGTGGATCAGGTACATCCCATCGCCGCCGATGATCGGAATACTCTGCGCAGGCGGAGTGAAGACGGTGGCCTGGGGCTCGGTGGGCGAACTGGAGGTTGGGCAGGCGATGGTATTGGTCAGTGTTGTGTCGCCGGGTACCGGATTTCCAGGCATCGGCGGATTAGCCGCGGGCGAAATGCCGTAAGTGATGCTGGCAATCGGCGCGGCAACAAAATTCGCGGCTCCGGCAGGCGGCGTCGGGATACCGGCAAACGTCGGCGGCTGGCTGGAGAAGGTAACGTTCGCCGTATCGGAGTTGATCCAGCCGCCGGACTGCTGGCCGGAGACGGTCACCGTGGTCAGATCTTCGGGAACGGGGGCCACAGTGGCGAAGCTGGAGTTCGGATGCGTGCCGTGGCTGGTGCTGGTGTAGGCGCCCGGTCCGCTGAAGGCGACGAGCAGATTCTGCGGGCAGAGGGTGTTGGCGAAATCCGTGGTCTGGTCGAATTTGCACTGTCCGCCGGTCCAGCCTTCGTTGGCCATGAGGAAGCCGACGCCCTGATGGAAGGTGGGTCCATTGGGAACGACGATGTCCGGCAGCGCGAAAGCCGGGCCGTCAAAGACCTCCTGGAAGATTTCGTTCTGCTGAGTCGAGATGGGGCACTGCCCTCCGCTCTGGCTCGGATCGGTGCTGACGTTGCACTGCAAGGTGTAGAGTTTGCAGGCCGGGGAGCCACTGGGTAGAAGCTCGCCGGTGTGCGAGAGGCAGCTCGAGGTCGCGAAGGAAGTCCCGGGGACCCAGACAGGTATCCAGGTCGCCGGATCAATCGGCAGATCCGCGACATTGGGGATGGTCTGGTCGGTAATGGTGAGGCCTCCCGCGCTTTCCGCCGCAGAGAGATCGTAGGTAAAGTTGAGCACCTGGTTGGTGGTGCTGTCGAAGGGGAAGCTCTGGGTCAGCTGCTGGGAGGTGGGGTTTGTAGAAGAGATGGGGTTGCCGGTGATCTGCGCAGGACCGGTGACTCCGGTCTGAGTGCAGTTCGTGTTGAGATAAAGCGTGGAGCTGGAGACATAGCCTCCAGTGTCGACGAGGTCAAACTTTACCTGGTTGGCGCCAGGCTGCAGGAAGCTGGTGATGTCGATGGGGGGAATGCCGCCAAGCGCCGTGTAGTTGTCAGGATCCTGGCCGGTAACTGTTCCGTGGCCCACAATGTTCTCGAAGTAGGGGGTGAAGCAGCTGTAATAGCCGTCAAAGAGAACTCCGCCCTGGCAAAGGTTTGCCGGGCCCGTGGTAGAGTCGCCCGCGGTCACCGTCAGGTTGATGTAGTTGTCGGTAATGACATTGCCAGTATTGTCGGCCGTCGAGGAAAGGCTGGCCTGAATCGGAGAGGCGCTGCAGCTCAGCTGCACAGTCGAGCTACTGTAGATGACCTGGTCCGGAGGGTTTCCTGTGCCGGTTGTTGAGAGGCGTATGTTTACCGGTCCGAAAAGCTTGATGGAATTTGTAGTGCTCTGGCCCAACAGGGCTGGGGAGGCAACAGCAGCACATGCGATCAAAGCCGCACTGCGCAGAAAAGATACTCGAATCATTTGACGCAATCTCCTATTGCGGTTTCCCGGCATAAATGACAACGGTCGATCACGCCTCGAAGGACACTTCACGGCCATCGTGAAAGACCGGGGGGAACCAGCAGACTCCTTGAGAGGTCACGCCTAGTAGAGTTTCCGCGGGGGGGAGGTTTTGAACGAAACGGAAACTATAGGATTCTCCGCTTACGGTGAAACAGTGTCAACGCGAAAATCACAGAGTCTGCTGCGTGGCATTGCGACGGCTCTCAGGCCGAGACCGGTTTTCCCATCATTCCTGCCCATTTTCACAGGAGCGCCAGCGCGATTTGTCCGCGCCGGGTCTGATTGCGCCACGGGTGGTGTCTTGTTACTATCCAGTAGCAGCCCTCACATTATCTTATCTCCTTCAATCATGTTCAAGACATTAAGGCGTCAAATCTCAGGAGTTCTGGACGCGGGCCCGAGGCAGGCGATTTATCGTGCCTCGATTGAGCGGCGGGGAACTTTCCGGCAGAAAGAATCGCACGGGCTGATTCAGCGTCCGAACTATGCCTATGGCATGCTGCGGGCGGCGGACCTGGCGCGCTTCGCCGGAAAGAAGAAGGCCACTGTTGCCGAGTTCGGAGTGGCGACCGGCAACGGCCTGATGAACATGGTGGAGCTTGCAGCACTGATCAAGGCAGAGACCGGAATCGAGCTGCGGGTTGTGGGTCTCGATTCAGGGCAGGGGCTGCCCATAGTCGAGGGCTATAAGGATCATCCCGAGCTCTGGTCGCCGGGAGATTTCGCAATGAGCAACCGCGAGGATCTCCGTCGGCGGGTCGGGGATAAGGCCGAGCTGATTTTCGGCGATATTGCGGATACCGTGGATGGCTTCGTCGCGACGCTGGATGAATCGGCGCCGCTCGGGTTTATTTCGGTTGACGTGGATATTTACAGCGGTGCGAAGAGCGCCTTGCGCTGCCTCACAGCGCGGCCCGAGCTGTACACACCGGGAGTCAGCATTTACTGCGATGACATTCAGTTCTTCTTTGCCAACCGGTGGTGCGGGGAGCTGGCGGCGATCGAGGAGTACAACGCCGAACAACCGATGCGCAAGATTGATGTAGACCGGAGCCTTCCGGGGCATCGGCCGGATCGCACCGCCGCGTGGTATGGAACGATGTTCGTCTGCCACATGCTCGATCACCAGCTGCGGACGCGGCCGCAGAAGCGTGAAGGCCTCTCGCTCGAGGAGCACTTCGCCTTCATGAAAGAGTCGTCACTGTTCTGACGATCGGCTCCCAGGCACCCCAGCGCATATTCCCAACCTGAGCATTGTCGGCAGGCGGACTTTCGTCCGTCGCAGATTGCCCCGTCCATGAGCCAATACGGGGAGCCTGCGATACGGAGACCCTCGTGATACGGGGCGATGCGTTACCTGGAGTTTCTGTAAGCGCCGGTCAGAATCGGGGGCGTGATGGCGCGGGCGATTTTTCTGAGCCGGGAAGGCTTTTCCTCTACGTCTCCGGGCCGCGCCTTGAAGAGAGTGGCATGGGAATCGCTGACCTCTTCTTCCGGCCGGCCATTCGAGTAGTAATACGTTGCGATGGACTTGCGGGTGCGATCCGGCGGGCAGGAGAGCGGCGTCGGATGACCGTGGTAGGAGAAATCCGTGGTGCTGAAGATGGCGCACCGGTTGAAGAGGGGAAGAATCTTCTGCTCGGCCTGCGTCATATCCCGGTTCCAAAGCTCGAAGTGGCCGCCGTATTCTTCTTTCCAGTCCTTATTCAGGTAGACAAGCACGTTGATGCGGCGATCGAGCTTCAACTTGTCATGATGATTGAAATCGGCGTGGACATTCAGCTTGCCGCCGGGTTTGATCTGGTGCAGGCCACCGCCTACGAAGTAGGGATCGGGGACAATGCTCTGAATACCGGTCAGCGTCTCAAGAAACTGCAGCATGGGGCGGCTGTTGAGGAAATAGAGCACGTCGCGGTCGGCGGCGGGTAGTTTCTCGACGACATCGAAGGCCAGCTTGCGCTCATTGGGATTGTCGAACTCGCTCCACTTGAGCTGCTTTGGCTCGGGAAAGTCTCTCAGCGCTGCCTCCGCTGCTTCAACAGGCAGGAAGTCATCGAAATAGATATGCGGAAAAGGCTTGTTGTTGTGGTACTCGTCCGCCTTCTCTTTGGCCAGTCGTTCGAGTTTGGAGACAAACTCGTCGCTAAGCAGTTCCTTCATGGCAAATTCCCTTCTTCGATGAGCCCCGATGGGCGCGGAGGTTGAGCTTTTCCGGTGAGTTCGTCTTAAGTTTAAGTACAGGCAACGCCGGGATCAATAACACTTGGGTAGCGTAAAGTAACCTGTCCGTACGGCTCGGTCTAACTATAGTGCAGAAAAGTCACCAGGGAATATGGGCAAAGGGAAGCCCGAATCCCATTGAGGCTCGCAACGCCAGGGCCAGTGCCAGTGCGCCGAGAAATGCCAATGTCAGCCATGCATCCTGGCCAAGCAGGTCAACCCCTTCATTGTGAGCGCTGAAAAGGGTTACGAAGTAGACGGGAACGTCGCTGAATGCAACGGCAACCACTGCCCCCGCCATGCCGATCCAGTGATATGCCAGAGGTAACGATACGAACAGAGTGATGCAGTATACGAAATAAGCGATCGCGTTGTAGTGGGATTTCTGCAGTGAGAGGACGGCCGGATAGGCAGTGCTGTAGAGCAGCGTATGCCAGAGTCCGATGGTGAGGATGCCGATCATCCAGGCTGCCTCGTGGTATCGCTTGTCGTAGACGAAGCGAATGAAGAGATCGCCGGTGCAGACGACCGCGATCAGGAGAAGTCCACCGGCAGCCAGCACCGGCCGCCGGTATTTGCGCAGAATCGCGGCGTATTCAGGTCTGGGCCGATCGGAGAATTTAGCGATGAACGGGAAACCTACCCGGCTGCAGAACTGCAGGATGACCTGCCGGGGAATGTCGGAGAGAGAATAGGCGATTCCATAAATTCCCAGCGTGGTGAACGTGACCAGTTTGGCGAGGATCAGCCGGTCGGACTGCAGGGCCAGAAAAGTGAGCGCCGTGCCGATGAGAATCCATCGGCCAAATTTAAGCAGGGCATGGACGGATTCTTTTTCCCAGACGAAGCGGGGACGAAGCTCCGGCATAAAGCGGTAGCTGACGACGGTTCGAACGAGCTCAGAGGCGATTCTGCCCGCAAGCAGGGCCATCAGATTGGCGTGAAACATCGCCCAGACGACGGTGACCACGAACTGAACAACCTGCTGCAGCAACTCGATCAGCGACAGCTTGCCCACCCCGAGATGCCGCGCCAGTGTGAGCAGGCTGGGCGAGCTGAGCCCGGTAATGACGCAACTGAAGCCGAGAGCCGGTAGAAGCCAGATCATTCTCGGCTCGTGATAGAAGTGCGCGACCGGCCAGGCAAGCGGAAAGGTGACTACAAAAACGCCCAGGCCGCGGATGGCCTGAATAGTCCACGCGGTGTTGAGAAAGGCCGGTTCGTCTCCACGAGGATTCTGAATGACACTGGCTTCGAGTCCGATGTGTGAGAAGAGATTGAGGCCGATGATGAAGGTGGTAACCAGAGCCAGCACGCCGAATAACTCGGGCGCAAACAAATGGCTGAGGATGATGCTGCTGACAAGTCTCAGCCCGAGCGCGAGACCGTAGGAGATAGTGACGAAGTATGTGCCGCGGACAGCCTTCGACTCGAGCGCGCGAAGCGGAGACATCTCGTCAAGTTCTTCACCTGGCTCGGCGGACAGCTCTGTGTTCATCGTCATAGGCAGCGAAGGGTTGCCATATGGCTACATTGGTACATCGGAGTCATGTTTTCCTGTGACCCTGCGGCTTTAAGAAGTCAAAGCTGAGCGACCGAGGGAGGTTTTCGAGCCCGCCCGAAAGGGCGTCGGAGTACTTTAGAGTTCCAACTTCTACAGTAAATGCTATTATGCCCCGGATTTCTGTAAACCCTACCTTTGTGTCATACGGAAATACGCGGGCGCGCGTTATCTTAATCGGAAGGAGGATGGAATGCAGGCCGCACCCACTATCGATGCACGACCGGTAGAATCGATCTTCGAGGCTGATAATCCGGGCTTTCGAGAGAACTTCGACGAGAAGCCTTTCGAGTTCTCGCACTGCTTCACCGCGGATCATCCCCTCTTTCAAATTTCCAGACTGCGGCAGCTGATTGAAAATCCAGTTACACGGCCGGGCGTCTACTTCGACGCCGGAGACATCGGTATCGGGCAGCGCTGGGATTCGGTTCCCGAGCGCAAGCAAACGCTCGAAGAAACATTTGACCGCGTCGACAACGCAGGCGCGTGGATATTGATGAAGCGTGTGCAGCACGACCCCGATTACAACGAGCTGCTGGTGCAGTGCCTCGACGAAGTGCAGCGTTTAAGCGGCCGCCAGATCGATCAGGACAAGAAGAGCCAGGAGGCGATCATCTTTCTCACTTCGCCGCATCGCGTGACTTCGTACCACATCGATCGCGAGTGCAATTTCCTGATGCAGGTACGTGCCGAGAAAGAGATCAGCGTCTTCGACCGCAACGACCGCGATGTGCTGCCCGAGGCGGAGCTGGAAACCTTCTGGTCGAAGGACAACAATGCCGGCGTCTATAAGCC
>CAVRNK010000101.1:0-10321 GCA_963721995.1 uncultured Acidobacteriaceae bacterium
TGCAGGCCGCGTTCAGCCAGTTGCGCCCGCAGCGAGACGACGCTCAGCTCGGCATGAACCGCATCGCGCGCCTCCGCGAGGCACTGCGCCAGGTCCAGAAGCTCCGACGTCGCCAGGCTCGTGCCTGCTCGACGCAACCCGACGCGCGCGCTCGTATAAGAGCGCAGCCGTCCGCGATCAAGGGCATCGTTCACGCGTTCAGCAATCCCTGCATGGAGAGCTCTTTGCGTAAGCCCCGTTTGAGCCACGCCTCGAACTCGGGTGCGGGACGCAAACCCAGCGCCGCGCGCAGATAGGCGATGTCGTGGAACGACGTGCTCTGGTAGTTGAGCATCACGTCGTCCGCGCCGGGAACGCCCATGATGTAGTTCACGCCCGCCAAGGCGAGCATGGTCATCAGCGTGTCCATGTCGTCGTCGTTGGCCTCGGCATGCGTGGTGTAGCAGACGTCGCAGCCCATCGGCAGCCCGAGCAGCTTGCCGCAGAAGTGGTCTTCGAGGCCGGCGCGCAGTATCTGCTTGCCGTCGTAGAGATACTCCGGCCCGATGAAGCCGACGACGGTATTCACCAGCATCGGCTTGTACCGCCGCGCGACCGCGTAGGCTCGCGCCTCGCAGGTCTGCTGGTCGACGCCATGATGAGCATCCGCCGAGAGCGAGCTGCCTTGCCCGGTCTCGAAGTACATAATGTTGTCGCCGATCGTTCCCCGTCTGAGCGCCAGGCCAGCGTGGTAAGCCTCGTCGAGCAGCGCCAGGTTCACCCCGAACGATGCGTTGGTCTTCTCCGTTCCGCCGATCGACTGGAAGATCAGGTCGACCGGCGCGCCGTGCTCCAGCGCCTTGAGCTGCGTGGTGATATGAGCCAGCACGCAGCTCTGCGTGGGAATCTCATACCGCTCCCTGACGCGATCGACCATGCGAAGCAGCGTCGTCACCCGCTCCACGTTGTCCGACACCGGGTTGATCCCGATCACCGCATCGCCCGACCCGAGCAGCAGCCCGTCGAGGATCGACGCCGCGATGCCTGCCGGATCATCGGTGGGATGGTTCGGCTGCAAGCGTGAGCACAGCGTCCCCGGCAATCCGACCGTCGTGCGGAAGCGGCTGACGACCCGTATCTTGCGCGCCACCATCACCAGATCCTGCACCCGCATCAGCTTGGAGACGGCGGCAACCATCTCCGGCGTGAACGCCATCGCCAGACTGGCCAGCACCTCGCCCGATGTCTCCTCGGCAAGCAACCAGTCGCGGAACTCGCCTACAGTCAGGCTGGCCAGCGGCGCGAAGCCTCGACCATCATGCGAATCCATGATCAGGCGAGTCACCTCGTCCTGCTCATAGGGAATTACGGCCTCGGTGAGGAACTGGGACAGGGGCAGATTGGCAAGCGCCATCTGCGCCGCCACTCTCTCGGCGGCGCAGGACGCCGCGATTCCCGCCAGATCATCTCCACTCCGTGGCGGAGAAGCCCTGGCCAGCAGGCAGCGCAGGTCGTCGAAGGCATAGGTGACACCACGAATGGTGTGCCGGTATCCCATGGCCTCCTAGCATACGCGCGCCCCACTCAGGGCTGCGGGGTTGAGGCCGCGACCGGTGCGGTTGTTGTGGGAGCAGTTGCCGGTGCCGGCGCTGGATTGCCCGGCGCCGGCGCCTGAGCCGGACTCTGAGGTGCGGGAGCCGGATGGGATGCGGCCGCTGCGGCCGCTGCGGCGGCAGCGGCGCGCCGCGACTGACGGGCAGCTGCAGCCTGCGCCTTGGTCGGTGGCAACGGCGCGGCGGGCAGTGTGACCACGTTCACAACGGCAGGGTCGTCGCGAAGCTTGACGTACAACCCCTGCCCTGCAGGGTGGGGAACCGACAGCACGTTGCCCGGGAACCCGTCCGGCACCTGCACGGGATTCGTGAACTGAGCATCGGTGGAAACGGAATCCAGCAGGAAGAGCCCCGATCCCGTCAGCGAGCAAGGCTGATCCGCGGCCGGGGGGCACTGGAGACCCTGCAGTGCGGGCAACCGCACGAGCGTGACCAGGGGCTGCCAGTCTCCCTGCGCGCCCGAGCCGTCGATCACCCGGAACTGGAGGGGGCCGAATGCTGAGCTGCCGTAGGCCTTCGAGGGGTCAAGAGTTGCAAGAGCGGTCTTGGCGTCCTGAAGAACAAGGGTGCCATCTCCCATGCTCAGAGTGGTCGAATACGCACCGTTGGCGGTGGCGACCTCTATCTTTTCTTCACGCGAGAAGGTTTCCGGAGACTGCGTCTTCAGCGAGAAGACGAGCTTGCTGTTCTGCGGCAGTTCGTCCTGGCCGGCGAGCTGGATATTGCCCGGGTTTGCCGTCCCGGCGTTCTCGACACTCTTGCTCAACAGGCTGACCTTCGGACGGGAGGGATCGACGGTTGTTTTGAGATTCACCTTGCGCCCGTCGCGGAGCGTCGCAATAGCCTCTATGTGATCGCCCGCGTTGAGGCTGGCTGTTGTTTTCGTATCCTTTGTCTCGAGCGTCAGCTCGTCGTTCCCATCCTGATGAGAAAGCTTCCCAGGCTCGAAGCGCGCTCCCGGAATCTCCACTGCGGCGACCTCGTCGAGACGGCTGCCTTTGAGGACGGCCTTCTGATCGCCTGCATGCAGACTGAAGCTGTCGAGATGTGCGGCCGCGGCGTAGGTGTGCAGCGGAACTTCCTGCGGCTTGTCGAGGCCAGCCTGCTTCACCAGGAGTGTCAAGGCACCCGGCTTGGCATCCTTCAAGGGCAGCGTAACCTCGATGTGATCGGGCGGGACCGGCTTCCACTCCGCCTTCTGCTCCTTGGCATTGGCCTCGCGGAACTGGATCGAGTCGACGCAAGTTGTGTCCTCCGCCTGAAGGTGCAGGGTATCGTCGCGGCCGACTATGAGCGCATTCTCATCAGCGGATGCCAGTTGCCACTTCTGTTCGCGAGCCGTCTGGAGTTTGTAGGTGGGGCCGGTGAATGGGGTGAATCCCCAGAAACCGTGCAGCGTGCCCGTGAGCGGACCACGGATCGCAGAATCTGCACCCGCTTCGGCTTTTGCAAGCGCCGTGTTGTCCACCACGAAGCCTCCCTTTGCTGCATCAGGCTTGAGCGGCAGGTCCACCTTCTTTTTGCCTATTTCAACCTGCAGGGCGAGATCGCGTGCGTATCCTGTGGAGAAGACCAGCGGTGCCCCGTCAGTGGGAAGGACGAGCCCGCTTTTGCTGGCGCAGAAAACCGCCTTCTCATCGATGGGATGGAGTGGTGGAGGCTGTGCGGCTTCGATTGGAGGCAGCGCGACGACAAGTACCGACTTGGGATTGTGGAAGGACGGCGGCGTGTTGAGCTTGAGATCCAGGCCGTTATCGTGCTGGGTTCCCAGCGCCGGGATGTACTGATATTCGGCGGTGTGAATGGAATCCAGAATGCGCGCAATGTCGATGATCGACGCAACGTAAGGGCTGTAGTAGCCGAAGCTCGCGCGCGGCGTGTAGCTGGCCTGCATGCTCAGGTCGCTGGCCGGTCCGGAAGTGAGAGTGCCGACGATGGACATGCTGTGCCCGTCATTCAGAATCAACGCATCCTGCTTCTGCACCAGGCAGGAGGCCTGCTCTTCGACGACTTTGTCCAGACAATCTTTATCGAGCTTCATGCCCAAACTGCGGGCGAGTAGCGGAGAAATATCCTTGAGCTTTTCGGGATCGGTCGCATTGATTCCATGGACCGCGTCGAGGTAGGCATCAAGACGCGTGCGATCAAGACTTGCCTGATTCAGATCCTGAGAGGCGCGAACGAATGAGCCGGGACGTCCGCTGACTGCATTGACCAGCGTCTTGAAGTCTCCTCCGGTCGCCGGAGCAAGGAACAGCAGCGCCTGCTGAGCCCCCTCGGGAACAGTGACGTAGAGTCCCTCGTCGAATTTCTTGTTCCAGGTTTCGGCTTTGAAGAACCAGTTTTCCGGCGGCTGGTTCGTCGATCCACGCAGAAACGCAACTATGAGAAGGTAATGCGCTGTCTGGTCCTTGGGGAAATCCGGATGGATCCAGAGCCTGTCGCCGACGGCGAGGTTAGGCACGGCGGTAATGGGGAGGGTTTGAGATCCCCGCTTGACCTTTACGTCAATTCGCGGCCCGGCGAGATCGAATGGCGCGGGGTCAGCAAGGGCAGCGATCGCGGCAAGGCACAGGAAAAAGGATGCAAAAAGGCGCAAGGATTTGAATCTTGAAGCCATACTTATATCTTATCGACTCCTTCGATGCTATGGCTTCTCGCGACGAGAGCCAACGGTCGGGGTTGACCACCAAATCCGCTGTCGCGGCAGAAGGGCTCAATCAGTTAGAACCCGCCTTTTGACCAAAGGTTTGCGTAAGGTCGAAGAAAGTCGGTGAATATGCGGCGAAAATCAGGGCCGTTCAGTGGCCGGGAAGATTGTGCATGGCAAATGATCTCTTTCTCGGCGATAGCAGTTTCAGCGTGATGTACATGGCCGGAATCAGAAAGATGATCGATCCGAGGACCCACATGAGCGCACCTGCCGCCGCCTGATCGGCAAGTGGTGTGATCGCGAATATGCGCGACTGGATCGCGTAAGTGGGATAAAGCACGCGTCCCGAGAAACAGAGAAGTGCGGAAATTGCGGTATTGATGATGTCGGCGCCCAGAAGATACGGCAGCAGCAGCCAGCGAGAACCCGAAAAGTGGCTCGGCCAAGGCTCAATCACCGGCCACCAGAAAAGAACGCTGGTCAGGAAAAAGCACGCATGCTCGACAATGTGCCACTGCCATGAAGCAAGCGCGAACTCGTATGCGGCTGGGATATGCCATCCGATGTAAGCGACGTTCATCAGAATCCAGGCAACACGAGGCGTAACCAGCAGCTTGAAAAAGCGCCGCAGCCAGACGGTTCGGATCAGCGGTCCGAGGACCGGGCGCACGAACCATCGTGGCAAGCCCCGCAGCAGAGGGACAACCGGCGCGCTGAGCACGATGAGCGGCGGCGCTACTGACATCAGGATGTAGTGCTGCGCCATGTGAGCGACGAGCAGCTGATCGCTGATGGTATCAAGCGGCGAGGCGATAGCGATGATGATCGACGCTATGCCGGAGAGAAAACATATCAGTCGCCACGCCGGGAACATTGCCGGCCGTGTTCGCCGTATGCGGATCCAGCCGCGCCAGTAGACAATGGCGGAGATCTCCAGAGCTAATGTGGCCGCGCGCGGAAGCGTCCAGGCAAGAATGAAGGACTTCGACATCTACTGCTTTGCTGTGCCCGTCGGTGAACTCAATGGCGAGAGCTGCGCTGTTGCCTGGCCGGCGGCGTTCGTTGCCGGAAGCTGACTCGGCGGATGAAGCGTGACGAGAAACTTGACCAGCGCCGTTACTTCCGGTGGCGAGAGATTCTTTCCGTAGGCGGGCATGTTTCCGCCACCTTGAAGCACTTGTCGGATGAGCTGGTCCTCAGTGAGCCGTGTGGCGACATCGTCGAGGGCTGGGCCGCGCAGCCCGCCTACGCCTCCGAGTGAATGGCAATTGCGGCATTGCTTCCCCTGGAAGACGATTGCACCCTGGCGTTCCAATGGCGTTCTACCTTGCAGAAACTTTGACGGAACACTGTCGCTGCTCCAGGCTCCCATGATCGGGCTCCACGGAGTGAACGTGCCCAGATGCGTGAAGATTCCAAAGGAAACCGCAACGGTCGCGAGAACTAGCACCGCAACAGGCCGCCGGTGCCAGCTCTTTTCTCCCTCTCCAGCGTAGAAGGGGAGGGCCAGCAGAACAGCAATGCCGAGAATGGGCACGATCAGGATAAAAGGCGTCTCAAGGCTCGGCGGAAGATAGGCGAGAACGGCGTAGATCCAGAGAAAGAAGAAGTCGGGCTTGGGGGTGGTCTGAATGATCGTGGGATCGGGCGTTCCGGTCGGACCGTAGGGGCCGAAGACGGCGGCGCAGACGGCGACCGCGGCGAGCACCGCGCCGGAAAAGATGAGGTCCTTCCAGAAAGCTCCGGGGACAAAGGGAAATCCGTTTTCGTGCGATAGCTTGTGATACTCGGCCATGTAGGTGGAGCGGCGCACTGGGCGGCCGGGCATCGGCCAATCGTTGATGCCAAGCTTCAGCACCATCCAGACGTGCACGGCAACGAGGACCAGCAAAGTCCCGGGGATGACGAAGACATGCAGGTCAAAAAAGCGTGAGAGGGTAGGGCCACCGATGATTGGACCACCCATCATGAGATCGACCAATTGGCCGCCGATGAGTGGCACGCGGCCGACGATCGACACTCCGATGCCAAGACCCCAGTATGCATCCTGATCGAAGCGCATCACCTCCCCGGTGAACGCCATGCCCAGGGTCATGAGCAGCAGGAAGACTCCGACCATCCAGGTGAGTTCGCGGGGAAACTTATACGCTCCGAAGAGAAAAACCTGCGCCATGTGGATGAGCACGACGGCGACCATAAAGTTGGAGCCCCAACCATGCATCGCGCGCAGGAACCAGCCCAGAGGCAGGTCGTGATTGAGCGTGTTGAGGCTGTCCCAGGCATGGGCGGCGGAGGGCACGTAGACGATGGCGAGAAGAATACCGGTGGCTATCTGCAATAGGAGCAGCGTGAAGGCTGCGCTGCCGAAGACGTACCACCAACTGGCGGTATTGCGCGGCACGGGGTGAAGAGCAGCGTCTTCGACGGGCGCCTGCAACTGCAGCCGGAACTCAAGCCAGTTGTAGATTTGCTTTACCCAGTGCATGGGCCGGATCCTTTGTAGTTATTGAGAACACGCAGACTGTTGCTGGCTTCGTTCGAAAGGGTTGGGGTTTGCCCAGCGAAGATTTGTAACTGGTTGCCCAGCACTTTGTATTTGTATTCAAAGAGTCCCCGTTCCGGTGGCCCCGATGCCCGAGATCCATCGGAGTAATATACTCCGCCATGGCACGGGCACATGAACAGCCCGGATTGCGGGAACCAGCGGACCGGGCAGCCGAGGTGAGCGCAGTTGATGGCGAAGACCTGAAAGTTTGTCGCATCGATGCGGCGCACCCAGCAGGCAGTCTTTGCAGTTTCGCCATCCCAGGGATCGGTGAAGGGATTTTCAAAGGTTGCCAGCCGCGTCTCACTTAAGGGGAACTGGTCAATGGATCCGAGAGAGATCCAGGAGTGATATGCGCCCTTGCGCTTGACCGGGCCGAGCAGATACCGGACAACCGGTGTGGCCACGGCCACGGCCACGGCAGCGTTGATCAGGACACCGAGTTTGAGGAGCATCCAGCGTCGGGATACGGCACTCGGATCATCGTGTGTAATTTTCTGTTCTTCTTTGACGATGTCGGTCATAGGTGATTCCTCAGTGCGGGTAAGGCTGTCCTGGTGTCGGGCTGCGCAGCGAGGCGAGCCACGCTACGATATCGGCGACCTCCTGGTCGGTCAACGGACGCCCGGCGATATCTCCTTGCCAGTCCGGATGATTCAGGTCAGGACGTCCGGCGACGATGACGGTACGCAGCACCTGGTCGCTGACCAACGCGAGGTAGGTCGGGTCGGTGATTTTCTGTCCAGCCTCTGTATGGCAGCGCGCGCACGCGGTCTGATAAACGGGTTGGCCCCGGCCGGCATCACCCTGCGCGGTTGACTGATATGGCGGAGGCGTCTGGCCATTCAAGGCCCCTGGCTTTTGCCACGCCGTCCGCATGCCATGCACCAGGGCATCGACCTGCACATCAGTCAGGTAGCCACCGGCTTCTTGGGCGAAAGCCGGCATCTGCGTGCCATGTTCGCCCTCTGCGATGACCTTTCGCAATGAGGCGTCATCAACCCAGGCCTGGTAAACGGGATTGGCAAGGTCGAAGGCCGCGCCACCCTGCCCACCCTGGCCGTGGCAGCCGGAGCAGTTCTGGGAGTACAGCGTGGCGAAATCGGTAATGGAGTCCGGCCGCGGGACTTCAACGCCGGGCTTTGGCGTGCCGGGCATCTGGTTACATCCGGCTAGCACCATAAGGAGGAACGCTGTGCCCACAAAAGGCTGCACTCTCATGAACGGTCGTCCTCTTCTTTTTCTTTGTGCTCGTGAATAAGCCCCGGAGTTTCAATGCCCATGCGCATGACGAATGGCAGCGATTGTGAGGTACGGATACGTTCCTGGCGGGCAACGACAAGTCCCGCGACAATGCCGAATGCTACCTGTGAGATGAGGAACCATCCCCAGGCAATGTGTGCGTCAAGCACAGGATTAACGATCCCCATGGTGGAATGAAGCAGGCCGGTCCACAACACCGGCGCGATGACGCCACCGAGCAGCACCGGGCGTCGCGGCAGCATCGGGAGCATCGCTCCATAGAGCAACCCGACGAGGGAACAAGTGAAAAAGTGAATTACGGTGGCAACGATCAAGCCCTGCCAGTGAAAAGCTGCAATATCGGCAGTGGTGGGATTGCGCCAGTTTGCGACGCCCGCGCCGCCCAGCAGGTTGATCGGATACCAGATGCTGTGCTCGGCGATGAGGCCATACAACAGCGCCGGTGGAATCATCGCAACTCCGCCAGCGAGACCGCCCTTGATGCCGGAGATGATCGGATAGGTTTCCACCGGCAGATGCGCGCGGTCTTCTTCCGGAATGACAATCTTTTCCACCTGCCGGCGCGTGCTCTGAATCGTTACCGTCTCGACGACAACGGGAATGTCCTCATGCGCCTCGTGGGGAAGCACCTGCCGGAACCAGCCGACGACCCCGAAGACCATGAGCACGCCTCCGAGAACCGAGATAAACCCGTTAGTGACGAGTCCGGCACAAAGCAAAGTGAAGCCGAAGGCCAGTACAAGAGGCCACGCGGTTGGTGCGGGCAAGTGAATCGTTTCGGTGTGGGCTCCGCGTTGCTCGTGATCGCTCATATGATTCCTCGCGCTATCGCCAACCCGTTATCTCCCCACGATGTATACAACGGTGAAGACAATAACCCACACTGCATCGACAAAATGCCAATAGAGCGCCAGAACCTGAATTCGCTCCGAGTGCTCCGGGCGAACATGCCCGGTGAGAGTGAAAAGTAGCACAAGCAGCAGCATCGTGAGACCGACAACGACGTGGGTCGCGTGCAGGCCGACCAGCGAATAGAAAGTCGTGCCGAATAGGTTGGTGCGAATGGTGAGCCCGTCATGATAGATGAGCTTGTACCACTCGACTCCGGTACCGACTAGGAAGATTGCACCTAGCGCAATCGTGGCAGCCCACCAGAGTCCGAAGGTTCGAACGATGCCGCGCTCAATGGCACGCTCAGCCAGCCAGATAGTCACGCTGCTTGAGAGCAGGCAGATGGTATTGAAGATCGGCACTTCAAGAACCTGTGCCGGCATGGGTCCGTTGAGGCTTTTGCCGATGTAAAACACATAGGCGACGACAAAAATGGTGAAGATGGCCGTCTCGCCGATGATGAGGCAATACATGCCGACTCTGCCGCGTGAGGGCAGATGCCACGTCTGCTCATGTCCGCCGGGAACCAGAGGGATCGCGCTCGCGCTCATTTGAGGTGTATCCAGTCGTTCATCATTCGTACTTCCAGTCAGGATCTTCCGGGTGCTTTATGTCCCACAGGGGACGGCGGCTGTGCACCACTGGATCGGTGGCGAAGTTATATGCCGGCGGGGGAGAGGCAGTCGACCATTCGAGCGTCCACGCATCCCAGGGATCATTGCCGGCGATTTTGCCTTTTAAGAGCGACGAGATCAGGTTGTAGGCGAAGATGAGCACGGCAACGCCCTGGAGCATGCCTCCCATCGAGACCACAAAGTTCAAGTGCTCCCATCCCCGGTCGGCGGGATATGTGTAGATCCAGCGGGGCATCCCCTCGAAACCAAGAAAGTGCATGGTATCGAAGGTCACGTGAAATCCGATGAAGAAGAGCCAGAAGTGCCATTTGCCCAGCGTTTCGTTCATCATGCGTCCCGTCGCCTTGGGGAACCAGTAGTAGATCCCGGCGAAGACGTTGAAGACGATGGCGCCCACCAGCACATAGTGGAAGTGTGCGATGACGAAATAGGAACCGTGGAGCTGCCAGTTCCATGGCGCTACGGAGAGCATGATGCCGGTGAGGCCCGCGATTAGAAACTGGAAAAGGAACGCAGTGCAGAAAAGCATGGGGGTCGCGAAGCGTAATTTGCCGCCCCACATGGTGGCGACCCAGTTGAAGATCTTAATTCCCGTCGGGATGCCTACCAGCATCGTCGAAAGGACGAAAAACGCGTTTCCCGCCGATGTCATGCCCACCGTGAACATGTGGTGAGCCCATACTCCGAGGCTCACAAAGGCGATGCCCACGGAAGCCGCGACCATTGCCGGATATCCAAAGAT
>CAVRNK010000102.1:0-35734 GCA_963721995.1 uncultured Acidobacteriaceae bacterium
CGGCCAGAAGCACCTTGGTGTGAAGTTTGACGTGCTTCAGCTTGTGGATCTTGATGCCTACATACTGAAAGATGCCAGGCCGCTGACTCCCTCTATGAGCTTTTCCCTTTTGAGCTTGTGGGGAGGCCGCGCCATGATGTGCACATGTACGCCGCGTTCTTTCGCGCGGACAAGATGCTCGATGATCACCGGATCCTGATAGCGTTCGTTCTGCAGGTAGAGTGGAGGCCGCTTGCGCCGTCGATAAGCTGGCCCAGCCGCTGCCGTCCGTTTCCCACGCACCAGATCAGATGCGAATGGGCACCGGGAGCAAATTCGGCCCGTGCCCAGTCGGCCTCGAAGCACTCGTCGACCTGGTTGACCTCATGCTTGTGTGTGGTGACGACAGCATAGTCGCGCGTTTCGGTCAGATTTTTGGTCTGCCAGTTCAGCGATTTGACATACGCAGTCTGATCGTCGACAACCATGGACTTCTCATGGGTGACATCGAATGCCGGGTTACTGTCGATTACCTCGACGCCAGCCAAGGTTAACTGCTTTCGCGACTTGTCGTTCTCCTTTTCGCCGCTGCGCCGCGCGGGGTTCAACATGATACGGACGTTCACGCCGCGCCTGTGCGCGGAGATGACGGCTTGCAGGAACGTGGGATCGGAGAAGACGAACATCTTGATCCGAAGGGACTTTCTTGCATTGTTAATTGCTTCGACGATCGGTAGAGCGGAATCGTCCGGAAGGACAATTACTGAGGGGGACATGGGTTCCTCGGCGCCAGAGTTGCGTTTCCTCAGGCGTTAGATTCGTGACTTGTTTTTACCGCGCCGGTTCCTTTATGACAAGCCGGGACCTTTTATACGCTGACCTTCGCTGTGCCGGTGTCAAACTGGGTGCGATGAAGTTCGGCGTAGATTCCGTTGAGGGCGATCAGTTCATCGTGGCTGCCGTTTTCTGCCACGACGCCGTTGCTGATGACGATGATCTGGTCGGCGTCGCGAATGGTGCTGAGGCGATGCGCGATGGTGATGACAGTCCGACCCTTCATCAGGCGCTCCAGAGCATCGATGACCAGCTTTTCCGATTCGCTGTCGAGGGCTGCTGTGGGCTCGTCGAGCATGAGAATAGGGCTGTTGCGCACCATGACGCGAGCGATGCCGATGCGCTGGCGCTGGCCTCCGGAGAGGGTTGAGCCCCGTTCACCGACCATGGTGTCGTATCCCTTGGGCATGTGCGAGATGAATTCGTCGGCGTTGGCGAGCTTTGCGGCGGCGATGATTTCTTCTTTTGTAGCATTCGGACGGCCGAAAGCGATGTTTTCTGCGATTGTTCCCCGGAACAATATTGTTTCCTGCAAAACGTAGCCAATCTGGTGGCGCAGAGCTTCCAGCTTGTAGTCGGCGATGTCCTTGCCGTCGATCCGGATTGCGCCGGACTGCACGTCGTAGAAGCGGGGGATGAGGCTTACGATGGTGGACTTGCCGGCGCCGGTTGGGCCGACGACGCCGACGAATTCGCCCGGCTTAATTTTGAAGCTGACGTCGGTGAGGATGGGCGTGGCGGGATCGTATCCGAAGGCGACGTGTTCGAATTCGATGTCACCAACGAGGGTTTCGGGTTCCAGCGCATCGGGCTTCTCGGGGGTGACACTGTCGGTGTCGAGGATTGCGCGGACGCGCTCCGCGCCTACGGCCGCCTGCGCGATGGCGTTGGTGGTGGTGGCGAGATCTTTGACCGGCTTGAAGAACTTGGTGAGGTACGCGAGGTAAACAGTGAGCCCGCCCACCGTCATGGAGCCGGCGAGAATGAGGGCAGCTCCGCGCCACAACACAATGGCGGTGCAAGCGGCGACGGTGATGGTGACGACAGGCGAGAGCAGCGCCTTGACGCTGCGGGCCTTCAGGGCGGCACTCACCGTGGCGTGGCTGACTTCCTGCAGCAGATCTTCTTCGACTTTCTCCTGGCCGAAGGCTTTGACGACCTGCATGGATTCGAGGCCCTGCTGGACAACGGCGACGATCTCGCTCTGCTCCTTGCGGACTTCGTGCGTAGCCTTCTTCACGGCTTTCTTGAACCGGGAGACGAACAAGAGCAGGAAGGGCGTGACGGCAACGGCGATCAGGGTGAAGTCCCAGTTCAGCCAAAACATGAGGCCGAGCATGCAGACGATGGTGAGCAGATCGACAAGAATATTCAGCGTGGAAGATGAAGCAAAGCCCTGAATGGTCTGGATGTCAGAAGTAATAGTGCTCAGAATCGTGCCGGTTTGATGGGTGTTGTAGTAGCCGAGGGAAAGCCGCTGCAGGTGGTGGTACATTCGCATGCGCAGATCATGCGCTACGTACTGTCCAACGCTCTCGGTGTAGTAGTTATCGATATATGAGGCGACGGCTCCCAAAACGGCGATCACCACGAACACCAGCGCCGCCACGCTGGCGAAGTGCATCTTGGAACCGTGCTCTATGGTCGATCCCATGAAGAAACGCAGCCACGGTTCGAGCTTCCGATTCCCGACTACGTTGTCGAGGATGATTTTCAGAGGCCAGGGGGCAGCCAGACTGGTCGCCGTTTCAACGAACATGGCCAGAAGAATGATCGCCAACTTGCCACGATAAGGCCGGATTAAACCGCGGATGAATTTCAACATGGGCAAACCCTTCACTGCGCAGATGAAGACAGTCGAGGACTCCGGCCGGCGTCGGGGTCAAACGATCTTCAGATCGCAACTGCGCGACGACACATTGCACCGGCCGCGCGGGTATCTCGATTGGGTATTCTAGTGCGCCCACCCTACTTATCGGAATTGGTATTTTTGCCAGGGATGGAGGCGCGCCTCGCTTTACACGCAGTTCGCGCCGATCCATCGTGTAATCTGAGTTTCTCACCGAAACTACAGGAGTATATCCATTGGCTGATCGCCCTCCCCTGCCTTTCCAACGCGCAATCGCACTGTGCTGCGCACTCTCTCTTCTCCCTGTCCAGGTTCTTCCGGCGCAAAGTGTTGCGCCTCCCCAGAAGGTCTTTGGTTATGGCGATTTCTCCGCGCAGGCGAAGATCGACGAGAGCTTTATGGCCGTGCCGGACGCGAAGCTGGCGGGCGAGGAACTGAAGACGCTGACGGCCGCTCCTCACGTCGCCGGATCGAAAGAAGACTATGAGACGGCGGAGTTTGTCGCGCAGAAGTTCAAGGCGGCGGGACTGGAGACAAGCATTGTTCCATACAAGGTGTGGCTGAATCTGCCGGTTGAGATTCGCGTGGAGGCGACGAGTGCGGACGGCAAGAGTCTGATGAGCGGACCGACGCGGGAGCACGTGGATGGGGACCGCTATGACAGCGATCCGCGCGTGGTGATGCCGTTCAACGGATCGTCTCCTTCGGCGGATATCACGGCGGACGTGGTGTATGCGAACTACGGCCGGCCGGAGGACTTCCAGAAGCTGGCGCAGATGGGCATCGATGTGAAGGGCAAGATCGTGCTGACGCGCTACGGCGGGAACTTTCGCGGGGTGAAGGTTTACATTGCGCAGGAAAAAGGGGCGGCCGGGGTGCTGATCTACTCAGACCCGGCAGATGACGGGTACTACCGGGGTGACGCGTATCCCAACGGGCCGTACCGGCCGGCCACGGGTGTGCAGCGGGGGGCGGTGCAGTATCTGTTCAAGTATCCAGGCGATCCGACAACACCGGGGATAGCGTCGACACCCGATCTGCCCATGGCTAAGCGTTTGCCGCCGGAGAAGGCGGAGAGCCAGCCGACGATTCCGTCGACTCCACTGTCGTATAAGGATGCGGCGCCGATCCTGGAGAACCTGAAGGGGCCGACCGCTCCGCATGAGTGGCAGGGGGCGCTGCCGTTCACGTATCACCTGGGCGGCAAGGGCAACGTAAAGGTTCACATGCTGCTCAAGATGGATTATCAGTACCGGCTGATCTGGGATGTGATCGGGCGGGTGCAGGGCACGGAGTATCCCGATGAGTGGGTGGTGGCGGGAAACCACCGCGATGCGTGGGTGTATGGCGCGGTCGATCCCAACAGCGGTACGGCGGCGATGCTTGAGGCGGTGCATGGCATTGGCGCGCTGCTGAAACAGGGATGGAAGCCGAAGCGGACGATCATCTTCGGGAGCTGGGATGCGGAAGAGGAAGGACTGATCGGGTCGACGGAGTGGGCCGAGGATAATGCGCGCCGGCTGGGGCATGCGGTGGCGTATCTGAATACTGACGTGGGCGTGGCGGGGCCGAACTTCGATGCGTCGGCGGTGCCCTCGCTGAAGCAGTTCGTTCGCGAAGTGACGAAGGAAGTGCCGAGCCCGAAGGGCGGGACGGTCTACGAGCAGTGGAAGGCAAGCCAGGCGGACGAGAACCAGCATCGGGCGAACAACGGATTCAACGATCACAGGCGACCGAATGCCAAGGTGGATGACGATGTATCGGTTGGCGACCTGGGCAGCGGATCGGACTATACGCCGTTCATCCAGCACCTGGGCGTGCCGTCGACGGATATTGGGTCAAACGGGCCGTACGGTGTGTATCACTCGGTGTTCGATAACTACCAGTGGTTCACGATGAATGCCGATCCGACATTTGTGTACGAGCAGCAGATGGCGCGGGTCTTCGGGCTGGAAGTGCTGCACATGGCGGATGCGGATGTGCTTCCGTACGACTATGTGACTTACGCCAAAGAGATCGAGCAGTATCTTGATGCAGCGCAGAAGAAGGCTTCAGAGGATCATGTGAGCCTTGATTTTGCTGCGGCGAATACTGCGGCCAAGCGGTTCACAGCGGCGGCAGAGGCGGTCAGGCCGAAGGAGGATCATCCGACGGGTAATGAAGCGGCGCTGAACACGGCGCTGCGGGCAACGGAGGGTGACCTCCTGTCTCCCGAGGGACTGCCCAAACGGCCGTGGTTCAAGCACACGATCTATGCTCCGGGGGAGTACACGGGATATGCCGCGGTTGTGATTCCGGGCGTCAACGAGGCGATCGACGCCAAGGATGCGCAACGCGGGCAGGCACAGCTCGGGGCGCTGACGGCGGCGCTCGACCGGGCGGCGGGGACGCTGGAAGGTGCGGCGAAGTAATTCCCGTTTTGGGACTGAGGAGGTCCCCCCTCCCCCTCCCCTTGGCTGTGGTTTGTAATCCATTCATTTCACGTGGGTTATGCGCTTAAGTTTGCAAGTCATTCATTCCATTAGCGAGCGCCTGTGACCGTTTGATATGGCTGGACTTATCAGCGCGGCAGCGCCGTTGCCTGTAACCGTTTCATTTCACTGGAACAAGGTGTAATCGATAGTTCCGGTTGGGTTTACCCGAATTGTGCCGCGGTTTCGCAAAAGAAAAGGCCTGACTGCAGGAACAGTCAGGCCCTTTTTAGCTCTATTTCTATTGTAGCGGGGTTGGGGGTAAAGGTACGCCAAGTTATTGGGCAGATGGTGGGAATGGACTTTGAATCCACGGAAGTCTGAGACGGCTCGCTCGGGCTGGTTATTCAGTCGTCGTCATCACGGTCATCATCGCCGTGCACAGCCCGCAGGTTGTGCTTGTAGACTGCTTTGCCGATAGCCAGCCCCAGCAGCGCTCCTGCGTCCTGGTCGGTTCGAAAATGGATCCCGCCGTAGACACGAGCGTCACTGATGTCGTTGGTAATCTGCCTGAACGAGGTGTATTGCAGGACGATGGTGGGCACGGCGGGGTTTGACAGCGTCATCGAATGTCCAGCTTCGCCGTAGAGACGTCTCATGACCGCCGCTGCCGCATTGGCTGCGCTGCCGTGGTTTGAGGGATAGCTGGGGAAACATGGGGTCACGATGAAGGGCAGCCAGTTCGGATCAGGGTCGGTTTTCCGGTTGCCGTCCGTGCCACCCGCATGGATCGCGGTTTCGGGGCGCCAGAAGTTGTAGTGGTATTTGTTGAAGAAGGCAGCGATCAGGCTGTCGTTGATCGCCATGTTGATCAGGGCCAGCGCCCGGGCGTTCTCTGACAGCGAACGCCTCTGCTCCTGCGCGATCTGCCTTGCGGCCTGATTGAACGCCTGGGTCGGCGAGGTAGCCGCGTAGTAGGTCGCGACATCTGACCGATCTGGTGGCCGCTCGGTGCTGTCGAGGCTCCCCACCGTCATCACCTCGTTATACGTCTTCGCGTACTCGTTGCTCCTGAGGGCTGGCGGGGGACCGAGGAGAAACTCCTTCGCGCTCCGGACACCGAACGGGGTGATGTTCTGCCATTGAAGGGCGATTCCCGACGCAACTCCATTCACAATTGGACAACTCACTGTGGCCTGCCATTCACCTGGGACAGCCGGGCCGGGTGTCTTGAATTGCGGCGGCGACGAACCATCGTTGGCACGTAGAGCGATCAGAGCACTAGCCGCGACCTCGCCCGTTGCGATGCCGTCAATCTTGGCCTGGCCGTCAGGTATCGACGCCAGCGAGCTTGCGCGGGCTGCGTCGAGCGTTGAAGCGCTGGCCGGGAAATAGGTGCTGAGCACTCGATAGGCAGCCTGGACGGCTGCTGCGTTGGGTGAGGCGCCATGAGCCGCGACAATGTTCCCAAGATATGGTCGATAGTCGCCCGTGATGGCGTTGACGGCTTCAAAGACTGCGACCTGCACAATGGCTGCAAATCGCGCCTGGGCGAACGGGTTCTGGCCGTTCGCGACGGCAGTGTCTACTGCAATTACGTTCCAGTCCAGAACGGGATCGGCTTTTGCGACGGCAGGCCCGAACAGTAGAGTCGCCATCAGCAGACAAAAACCAAAAGTCCCTGCGCCACCATGCATCCTCTTCATCTTGTTTCCCCCTGTTGTCACTGCCTTTGGTCAGTGGTGAGCGGCATTCTGGCCGTAGAGGGCGTGGTTGTCCATACCGAAGCGCGTGTCGGGGCGTTATGTTTTGTGTCGGGCTAAGTGGAACCATTGTCTGCTTTTACTTCGGTGCTTTCGCATGTGTTGTAAAATCCTCCCACCCACGAATGGGGGTGTGCTGTGGCTTCCACCCCAGTCCGAGAGCAGCAATCGATCCGGTTTGGCGAAGATTATGAGCTTAATTTCCGCCCCCGCAGGTTACGCCGCGGCAGTCATGTCCTGAGGCTGGAGCGCATCCCGTTGGAGATACTTGTCCTGCTCGTTGAGCACAAGGACGAGATTGTCACCCGGGACGAAATCGTCTCAAGGGTTTGGGGCAAAGGTGTCTTCCTCGATACCGACAACAGCATCAGGGGCGCGATCCGGAAGCTGCGTCAGGCGCTGAAGGATGACGCCGACAGCCCACGATTCATTCAGACAGTGACCGGACAGGGGTATCGCTTCATCGCGCTGGTCACACCGCCCAAGGAAGAAAACCGGACAGACACACCCAACCCTGAACAATTAAACGTCCCCAGGAACGGGCAGAATTTCGCGTCGGAGCCCACTGGCTCGTTGCAGGCCCACAGACTACGTCTGGTGGAGGAAGAACACGATCGAACGGCGGGGAAAGTGCCTGCTGCCCAAACCGGTCAGGGACAGAGGAATTGGCTCGTCCACAGGTGGCTTTTGCTTGGAGCAGTGTCTTTGCTCGTACTTGTCGCCGCCGCAGCGTACATCCTTACTCGGAGCAGCTCGGCTCATGCGAACGCTCCCAAAATCACTTCGCTCGCCGTACTGCCTCTGAAAAATCTCTCCGGCGATCCGGCACAGGAATATTTTGCCGACGGCATGACAGAGGAGGTGATCGGACGCCTATCCATGATCCGTGGGCTTCGCGTCATTTCCCGCACATCGGCGATGCAATTCAAGGACACAAAGCTCTCGGCGCCCGAAATTGCCAGGACGCTCGGAGTGGATGCTCTTGTTGAAGGATCCGTGATACGAGAAGGCGATCGGATTCGTGTTCACGCGCAGTTGATTCGTGCATCGACCGACGAGCACTTCTGGTCCGAGTCCTACGACCGCGAACTCGGCGACGCCCTCACGCTGGAGAGCGAGGTCGCACAATCCATCGCACAAAGAGTGGAGGTTACGGTCTCAGGCGAAGAGCGCGCCAGACTTGTTGCCGCACGTCCGGTGTCGCCGGAAGCTTACGAGAGCTATCTCCAAGGTATGTTTGCCAAAGGCAGCAGCAGAGCTGAGGTCGAAAAGCGTATCGCCTGGTTCGACGAGGCGATCAGGAAAGACCCGACTTTTGCGCAAGCTTACGTCGGCCTGGCAGACGCCTACGGGAACCTTGGCACAGTTTTTGTCGGCGCTCCCCCGAGTGAAACGCGTCCAAAAGTGATCAGCGCGGCTCGAAAGGCGCTGGAGTTAGATCCTGATCTCGCCGACGCGCATGTCCTGCTGGCAAACATGTACATGAGACAGTGGAAGTGGGCCGAGGCCGAGGCTGAATACAAGCGCGCCCTCGATTTGAATCCGAACGACGCTGCTGCGCACAACGGATTCTCAGACTGGCTGTTGTGCCATGGACGTATGGAGGAGGCGCTGGCGTGGGCCCGCCGCGCCCGCGATCTTGACCCTCTCGGACCTTTCGGCCATACCATCGGGTTTATTCTGTTCAACGCACATCGCTATGACGCGGCAATACGCGAGTTCCGAGATGTGCTGGCGTTAAGACCGGACGACAGATTGCCCCTCATGCCTCTTGGGTGGGCGCTCATTTGCAACCATCAAGCCGCAGGGGCAATTCCTGGGTTGGAGAAGGCGGTTTCTGTTACGGACGGTAGCCCAGGGGTTATCAGTGCGCTGATCTGGGCGTATTCCCACGCCGGGCGACGAGCAGATGCATTTCGGCTCCTTGGAGAATTAAAAAAGCGCCAGCAGACTGGCTACGTTCCTGCCGGTGCCTTTGTGCATGCTTATTTGGGTCTCGGCGACAACAATGAGGCATTTGCGTGGTTTGAGCGGGCCTACGAAGAACAATCCAATATTCTGATATACATCAAGGTCTTCCCGTTGTATGACCCTCTGCGCGGCGACCCCCGCTTTCAGGATTTGGTGCGCCGCGTCGGGCTGAACTGACCATGCGGCTGTTCGGAGTTGGGGAGTCACTTTCCTTACTCATTTGTTGGTAAATCGCCGATGCGCGGTTTGAGAGGGCCATGCCGGGGAAGTGTGCGTTACCGTGCTATCAATCGATTGAGATTGAAAGTATCTTTTGCACGCGAATGTTTCCCTCAAAAAAGCGGCTCTCTGGAGAACTCGTAATATCTCTATACTTCGCGCGCCCTTCGATTTGGATGTGGTGTAGACTCGCTCGTGCCAAGGGTGACGAGGCATCGATCTCCTCCATTCTGTCTCGGTTCCCATAGCGAAACTTGAAATGCGTTTCGGGGAGCGGACTAATGCGGGAGAGGTTATTCATTGCGAGTTTGATATTTGTAGGGTTCCTGATAGTGCCGGCGCGGGCGCTGTCGCAGACCACGCAGCAGAGCGGCACACTCACGGTAAATGGGCATTCCGGAGAGGCTCCGGTAATTCAGGCGGGTGGGCGATCGTATGTGGATGTCGAATCTCTGGCTCGCATCACGAATGGATCGGTTCGCTTTAACGGAAATCAGATACTGCTCACGCTGCCTGCGCCGGTTCGCGGCGCACGGATGACGGTTCCACCGACGAGACAGGGCGGTGCGGCTCCTGCTGCTCCTGCCACTCCTGCAGGATTCTCGCAAGGCTTCCTGAAGGCGGGTATTGAGGCCATGGCTGAGATCAGGGAATGGCGCAGCGCGCTGGAGAGCGCCGTCCAATATGGATTTCCACCAGGAGATACCTGGATCAATCGTTACAGCGGGGCGGCAGCGACGGCCATCAGCCTGGCATCGGCGGCGGCGTCAACCGATGACGATCGACAAGGCTTTCAATTGCTGAACAATGAGTTCAACAACATGCAGAGCCTGAGCAACCAAATGCTGTCGAGGCGCAAAAGTATGAATTACATTCCTCCGGACGCGCTGCAGAATGACCCGACTGACCAGAAGATTCTGGCCTGCGCGCGTGCGCTGGGCGCGATGGCTGCAGCCGGACAGTTTCAAAATGCCGCGGCGTGCCATTGAGCGCCCCTGCAGAGACGGGGTGTGAATGGGCTACGAGTCAGCGCGCCCGGTCCCGACGACTCCGATTCGCGCGGCGTAGAAGCGGGTGTAGACGAACATGGTCACGGGAGCCAGCAGGGCATAGCAGGCGATGGCTGGCAGGGCACGCTGAGCGCGGAGATATTGTCCGGAGAGCAGGAGCGCCAGCCCGACGTGACGGTTGGCGTTGCAGATGGCGAAGGTTTCCTTGATGCGCGGCTGGCGGAACGGGAAGATCAGGATCGCGGCGATCGATCCGACGGCCAGGATCAGCGCGGCGACGGGAACGAGCGGGGTGATGTGCTCGAGCGCGGGTCCCATTTTGAAGAGCACCAGCACGATCATGACGGTGAGCAGAACATTGCCGAGGATGTTGAGGGTCGACTGAGATCGCTGCGACACTTTCGGGGCGACCCAGGCGAGGCCGATTCCGACAGCGAGGGGTAGAAACTCCTTAAGGATGATCTGCCAGAGGAGAATGCGGGGCGGAATCCAGATACTGCGGCCGTAGAGACGGGCGCCGGCCCAGACGAGAAGCGGAATCATGATGGGGACCATGAGGGCGGCCCAGACCTGATAGCTGGCGGCCATCTGCATATCGAAGCCGCGCCGCGCGAGATTGCGGGTGAGGAGTGGGGCTCCGGGGGCCACGCCGACCATGAAGAGGCCGGCGGTGTCGCCGAGGGGAAGGCGGAAGAGGTTGGCAACCAGCAGCGCCAAGGCAGGCGGGATGATGAAGGTGGAAACGATCAGGATGGTCCAGGCGAGCCTGTCCATGCGGCGCCAGTGGGCTATGACTTCGGTGAGCTTGAGGCTCATACCGACAGAGACCATCAGGAGAAAAACGGCGCCGGGCAGGAGATATTGCATAGGCCTTTCGCGTACGGAGCGGTCACAGCGTCGCGGACCGAAGTGTAACACCGCAGCGGACGGGCTTTGGCGTGAAGTTGTGCGATATTGACTCAACGAGCACGGGGGAAGGCCGGGCGATGATGAGGGACTTCAGGATTCGAGAGCGATGGCTATGAGGATTGTGTTGTTGGTCGCGGTGGGTGTGTTGGTGGCTGTGGCGGCCATCCTCATACTGGCAGCGACCAAGCCGGACAGCTTCCGGATCGAGTGGTCGGTGACGATCCAGGCTTCTGCGGAGAGGATTTTTCCGCTGATCAATGACTTTCATAACTGGAGCGAATGGGCGCCTCAGGACCGGGAGGATCCGTCGATCAAGCGGACCTATAGTGGACCAGCGAGCGGGGTGGGCGCGGCGTCGGAGTGGACGGGCAGAGGGAGGGCAGGCAGCGGGAGGATGTCGATTACGGAATCAGTGCCGGCGTCGCGGGTAGTGATCGACGTGCATTTTGTGAAGCCGTTTGCGGCGCACAATGTGAATGTGTTCACGCTGGAGCCGGTGGGGACGGCGACCAAGGTGACGTGGAGCATGGAGGGCACGAATCTCTACTTCATGAAGCTGATGAGCGTCTTTTCGAGCATGGACCGGATGATGGGTGGGCACTTCGAGAGCGGGCTGCGGGACCTGAAGGCGGCGGCAGAGAGATGAGTCCAGGCGCTGTTAAAGGAGAGCCGCGCCGAATGCACTCTCGTAGAAGCGGATGGCGGCGTTGCCGTCGCTGACGGCTAACATCGGAGAGAGATCTGCGTCTGCATAGTCTGCTCCGTTCTCCGCCTGGGGAGCCTGGACGATCGCAGCAGGCTGCCGCGATTATGGAATCATGCCGCAGTCGAACATCTTGTTGGCAATGGGCGCGGCGATTTTGTTGATGAACTCCCTGCGCATCTGGGGATCACTTTTCAGGAACTGGACAGCCTTCTGTTCCTGGGGAGTGGGGGGCGCGGGGTGCTCTTTCTTCATGATTAATTCCTGGCAGGGCGTGGTCTGGTATTTCTGAATGACTTTGTTGGCCATCGCATCGAGGAGCGGATGCTGACTCTGAGTCTGAGCCTGGGTTCCACTGATAGCCTGGGTTCCACTGATGAGGATGAGAAATAGAGGTAATACAGCGAAACGAACGACGATACCGGCGCGGGTGAGCTTCATGTGGATCTTTCCTTCCTGACGGAAAAGTTGCGACGCCAGTGTACGCGACAGGGGAAAGCGCCGAACATAAATTTCGCGCGCTGGATTGGCGCGGATGAGAATCTACCTTCCGGATGGACGCGGGCCGAGGGTATCGGACACATCGACTACTTGCCGAAAAGCCCGGTAATGGTCGCGTTACGGTGATCGAAGATCCGGTCGAGGGAGCGGCGGACGAAGAGCTGCCTGACCAGCGCTCCGAGCGGGCCGAAAGGCAGCTCGTATTCCACGCGATCGCGCATCTCGGTGCCGCCGGGGACTGTCTCGAACTCGTGCCGATGATGCCAGCGCCGGTAGGGGCCTGAAAGCTGGACGTCAACGAAGGAAGACGGGGGCGTGAACTCCTCGATGCGCGTGCGCCATTTGACGGGCAATCCATGGAGGTTCAACTGGTAGTCGATCAGCGTACCGGTCTTCATAGCGATGGGGCCGGGCGTGAGGATGCGAAAACGGAGAAACGCGGGCGTGATCTGTTCGAGGTTGCGGGCGTCGGCAAAGAAGGCAAAGACTTCTTCTCTGGGCCGGGGGATGAAGAGCGATCGTTCGAGAAGATACGACATTGATCCTCAATCCAGATCAGCGATCCAGATCAGCCAGCGCCTACGACGAATTTACGGGACTGGCGGATTTCCGGCGAAAATGGCGGCAAGCGACGCACTGCGGGTGCTCTATGAAGCAGGCATGAGGCGGGCGGCACGAAGTTCGCTGGCGGTGCAGCGCAGGGTGAGGGCGGCGCGTCCATGGGCAGCGAGGTCGATACCAAGTTGGCAAACCCGATGTTCGTCCAAACCGAATTGCTCCCTGAGAATTCTGGTGACTGCTTCGCCGGAGTGGGTGCTGGCGTGGGGGTCGGCTCCTTCGGCGTCGATGGGGACAACCGAGACACTCAGCTCGTCGCGCAGAAGCTTGAAGATGTCGAGCCTGAAGTCCTGCTTGTCCTCGTCGGGCATGGCACTCCTCACTGGACACCCAGTGTACCCTGCGCGGGATGGCGACTATTGGTTTATGGGCCGGTTCGTGCGTTGAGCCGACGAGACCAGAACCACGTCGCCGATCTGGACCTTGTCAGTGTGGGTGTGAGCCCGGGGCTGGATGACGACACCGCCGCCGGGCGGGAAGGCGAAATCGTAGTCGTCGTAGCAAGTTCCACAGAGCCAATAGTGCTGGACGAGAGTCTGGTCGTTGTCGCGCTGCATGACGCGGATGACGCGGCCGTCGCGTAAGTAGCGCAGTTCTTTGTTGCAGGCTGGGTTGAAGCATCTATCCATCATGGGCGTACCTGTTAAGTTCCCTGCTTAGTTTTGGATGCGATTGGCGCGCCAGAGTTACCGGGTAAAGGCCTGGCAAGTGGACGCTATTCGACAATCTTCGTTATCAAGTTTCGTTACCCTGGGGATGCAGGGTGGGGAAATCTGACTTTGTGGAGGTAAATCGGCGGAGTACACTCAATCCTTACGTTTCAGGATAAGTGGGCCCTAAGCTCCGAAGGTCGTACGGGTAAGATCAGCCATCTGACTTGGGAGGCACGCTCTGCGCTGTATCTTCGTTAACTATCGGCGGCACGATTCGGAAGGTGAAGCCGGGCGTCTGTTCGATTACCTGACATCGCAATTCAATCCGGAAGCTGTGTTTATGGACGTGGCGGCGATTGAGCCGGGGCGGGATTTTCGCAAGGCAATCGATCAGAGCGTGGCGACGTGCAGCGTGCTGCTGGCGGTGATCGGTCAGGAGTGGGTGGAGCTGAAGGATTCCGATGGACGGCGGCGGCTGGACGATGTGAACGACTTTGTGCGCATCGAACTGGCTTCAGCGCTGCGGCGGGATATCCCGGTGATTCCGGTACTGGTGCGCGGGGCGAAGATGCCGCGGCCGGAACAGCTTCCGCACGATCTGAAGGAACTGGCGTTCAGGAATGCGGTAGAGCTGACGCATTCGCGGTGGAAGACGGACCTGCAGGTGCTGATTGAGGCGGTGCGTCCTTATATAGAGGAGCCGGGTGCGCGCCTGCCGGGGGCAGAGCCGGCGCGGGCGGAAGCTCCGAAGGCGGATAAGCATCCGCTGCCTGGCGCGCACCAAGCGACGATGGGCACGATGACGGGGATCCAGATGATCGGGCCGCAGGCGGTGGACCGGATCAGCAGAGTGCTGGCCGGATATATCGGGCCGATTGCAGATGTGATTGTGAAGCAGGCGGCGAAACGGTGCTCGTCGGTCGAGGAGCTTTGCGCGAAGGTAGCGAAAGAGATCGAGGGCGAGGTGAACCGGGCCAACTTTCTGCGGTCGTGCCGGTCGTAGGGTGCAGACGGCGGGTGCTGGCCGCGGGGGACAACCAGGAGTTATCCGCGAAGTAAATACCAGAGCGAAATTTAACAGTCTGGCCAGCGGGGTTTAGGACCACATTAGTGGATGAGGTTCTCGATGACCGATTCCCCGCGCATTCCGTACGTGCTGTGGCCGCTGGCGATTGTGCTTGCCTTCGTCATTGCCTACGCCGTCAACGTGATCGAGAAGAACTGGAGTGCTCCCCGGCAGAGGCGGTCGGCGGACTGGAGAAGGACGGCCGGGTGAGGCCGCGCGTGCGGCCGCGCTGGATCAGATGATTTCCCTGAGGGCGCCGGTCACCTTCTCGCGTGCCAGGCGCAGGGCATCCACCGCTGTCTCTCCCGCGGCTACGGTGTGCATGAGCGCTGATCTCTTTCGTGTTTCATGGTGATCGACGGCGACGGTCTCGATGCCACCGCCGAAGATGGTGTGGTCCTGCTCCAGCCGATCGAGGGACGCGTTCAAAGCTGCAACAACTGCGTCGGCTTCATCGGCGAAGACGATCAGTTCCACATTGATTTTCTTGTAAGCCATTTTGGGTGCACCCAGGTGCGATTCTATACCTCGCTTCGCGGGGTGCGAGGCTGGAAGGCGCAGTCTTACCGAGTCTTTCTGAGCGAGGCTCGAGGTGGAATCATCCCTGACCATCCGCCTACGCTGTCGTTAGTCTGATGTCCATCTGATAAAAGCGGAAGAAACTCTCTTCACCCGGTCCGGTGCATGCGACTTTCTGATACTGATCCTACACGTCGGCAATGAAGTCGAGACGAGCGGCCTCGGGAAGATGCTGCGTCCACTCTATAAAGGTGACAGAACCGAAGGCAATGAAGGCGGCGCGGGACTGGAAATCCCAGCTCTTGTCGGCGGTGTGCGTGCTGAGAACTTTGAATCCGTGCTGTTCGGCAAGGACTCCATACTGCTCGGGAGAGAGATGGAGGTAGGGATCGTGGAAGCCGGCGAAATACTGTGCCCAGGGCGGCGAGTGGCGGGTCTCTTCAATCACGTCTTCGAGGCTCTTGCGATCTCCTTTGGGAACCAGGCGGAGTTGAGCGAGGCCGGAAGGCCTGATGGCGGCGCGGATCGAGTCGAGGGCCCGCGCCTGTTCGGGAATCCAGTGAAGGGCGTTGAAGGAGACGACCAGGTCGAATTCGTGCATGAAGGGCAGGCGGCGAACCTCGGCGACGGCGAATTCAAGATTGAAATGAGGCAGCGAAGCAGCGTGCTCTTTAGCGAAAGCGATCATCTTTTCTGAAGCATCGACTCCGACAACGTGGCCGCGGGGAACGCGGGCGGCTATCTCGCTGGTTGTTTTGCCGTTTCCGCATCCGATATCGAGCACGTTTTCGGCACCGCGAAGGTCGAGCAGGAATAGAGTCTCTTCGGCCATCGCTGCTTGCAGAGCGGACAGGCGGTCATACTCCGACGCGTTCCATTCGGTCATCGTTCAGGTTTCCCTCGAACATAGTAACGAGAGACCGGGAGGGATACCACCTATCGACGCGGGAGGCGTTGAGGGCGTCGAGTTGATTGCCTCCTACCCTCGCTTGGGGGAGTCAAGGGGCCGGGTCGACGCGTATTGCTAGACCTGCCACGAGATGCACATACTCCGGAGCAGTATGCGGTCATCTCCGGTGAGCATTCCGTCGAACTCTGGATCGCTCCCCTGTTTGTGATCACTCCACCGTTTGTACTGATACATCGCAGGGGGGCCGACAAACTGGCTGTAGTCTTCTCCGCATGGATCGAGCAGGGTTGTGCTCTCGTTGTGGTGTGGACAGCATGGATGATGCAGGGGCGTGCTCCATGTGCACTCTGGACAGCAAGCCGCGTTCGGATCTTCGCTTTGAGGCTTTTCAAACCACATGACTCACCTCTGTTACTCTCCGCGGCCACTGGGGGTGTCTCTCTGAACTCCCCGGGGTTGGGAGTGCTTCTGAGCTACTATGGCCCCGATGTTAGCGCCCTTTGCGCAGCGATGTAAGCCTCATAGGAGCGGAATTTCGTTACTTCTTTTAGGGGACAAAGCTCCCCCAGTTTCGGCTGAATTGACGCGAGGGAGCCCGGCGCGCTGACTTTATGGTTTCATGGCATATCATTGATTTTGCGAATGTTACGCGAGTATCCAAACGCCGTAGTGTTGCTATGTAATTGATTCTAATTGCATTGCACATATCTCACAGTTTTTCTATGACTTGCGCCGCTTTCTTCATCCTGGAGTAGTTAATGCCGCTTTTCGGTGCGTGCCCATCGGGCAAACGAAAAGGGATCGCCGGAGCGATCCCTCTTTTCGATCTCTACTTTTATTGTAGCGGGCCTGGGAAATTGTCGGCCATGGAGCGGCAGCCACGGCGGTCCCTGGGCTGGCAACCACGGTTCTGCGGTGCTTATCCGGTCGGCGCGGGTAATGGCTCCGAATCGGTCGAGTCCTCGTCAAGCTCGCAGGCGCCGATCAGCTCACGAATGATCTTTTTGTAGATGTCCAGGATCTGTTCCGCTGGGATCAGCTCCGCGGGGATCGGCTGCATCGACCTTGGGTTACAGTTCGTACCGTTCATAAGTCTGACTTTACAAATTCGGGGACGCCAGGAGTATCCCCCGGAACGCTTAGCCCTATCCCCAAAAACGCTTAGCCCATCATCCCCAGAAGGCGGAATGCGTAATGCGGACCTGCTAACATGGCTGCCCTGATGGAAAGAGAAACGGAGTCGATTTCGGGTGCGGGGAGCCTCTCTGCCGGGGTCAGGTTGCGCGCCGCGGTTGAAGCGGAGCGGCCTCTGCAGGCGATCGGAGCGATCAACGCGTATCACGCGCGGATGGCGGAGCGGGTGGGATATCGCGCGCTGTACGTGTCGGGCGGAGGGGTGGCGGCGGGATCGCTGGGAGTGCCGGATCTCGGCATTTCGGAGCTGGAAGACGTGCTCGTTGACGTGCGGCGGATTACGGCGGTGTGTTCCCTGCCGCTGCTGGTGGATGTCGACACGGGCTTTGGGAGTGCGTTCAACATTGCGCGGACGGTGCAGTCATTGATTCGCGAGGGCGCGGGCGGGTGCCACATCGAAGACCAGGTGCAGGCCAAGCGGTGCGGGCATAGGCCAGGCAAAGAGATCGTTCACACGGCAGAGATGGTCGACCGCATCAAGGCGGCGGTGGATGCGCGGATAGATGCGGCGTTCGTCATCATGGCGCGGACGGATGCGCTGGCGGTGGAAGGACTGGATGCTGCGCTCGATCGAGCCGCGGCATACGTGGAGGCGGGCGCGGACATGATGTTTCCCGAAGCGATGACGGAGCTGGGCATGTACCGGCAGTTCGCGGAGCGGACGAAGGTTCCGGTGCTGGCGAATATTACGGAGTTCGGGGAGACTCCGCTGTACACGGTGGAGGAGCTGCGCGGGGTGGGGGTGGCGATTGCGCTGTATCCGGTGTCGGCGTTTCGCGCGATGAATGCGGCGGCGCTGAAGGTGTACGAGGCAGTGCGGCGGGACGGGACACAGAAGAATGTTGTCGAAACAATGCAGACGCGGGCGGAGCTGTATGACTATCTCGGCTACTACGCCTATGAGAAGAAGCTCGACGAGCTGTTTGCGAAGGGGGAGAAGTAGCTTTTCCGGGGCTGAAGCTCCGCGCTTCTACCGGGCTTCCAACTTTCCCACTCAAGCAAACCTAGGGCTTAAGTGGGACCTCCACCACTGTGCATCTTCAGGCTGCTTCGAGCTGCCACGCCTTGTAGGCCTCGTGGGGGCGGCCGAGTCGATAGAGAGTGTTCGATGTCTCGACCAGCCGGTTCACGTTATCGACGCTCAGAATGCTGGATGTGTAGATGAAACTCAGGCCAGGGAGATCCTGATGGCCCATAGCGTTGCCCATCAGGTGACCGCCTGGCTGCAACTCTTCGAAACTCGGGGAATGCGCACTCCGAACGACCGCCCAGTTCTCCAATGTCACTTCGCGTTTCCGCATTATTACCCTCTCGAAAATATGAGTGTGTGGGCCCGGATTCAGGAAATGGGATGCCCGGTTTTGTGGGATGGGATGCCAGCCGGGATCACTCTTCGCAATTCTAAGACCAGGAACGTCGGGATCTGTGGCGAGAAGGAGACGCGCCGAGAATGCACCCGGCGGAAGAGTCTACGGCGGCTCTCGCCAATGCTGGTGGGCGAGTGCAATAATCTGTCTGCCGATCCCACGCACGACATCATGGCCGAAGGTTGTTTCGCGATGTTTCCTGCACTGCGTCTGCGTCGCCGTCATCTGCTGGCGCACCTCATCCTGATCTCCGTGGTCACGAGTGCTCCTGCCGCCCGCAAGCACGCGAGCGAGACTCCGGCGTTCGCTCCGATCCATGCCGAGCTGGTGGCGCTGCTCGACGCGCGCTTTCTGAAGCCGGGTTCGCCACTTCTGCTCAGGGTCAAAGACGCCTGGCAGAATGGGGATTGCAAACTTCGCGAAGGCTCCATTCTCAAGGGGCACGTGGTGGATGCCAATGTTTCCTCGAAAGAGGACAGGATCTCCAAGGTTGCGATGGTTTTGGATGAGGCGCAGTGCAACGGTCCGGCGCTCGTTCCGATGCCGCTGGCGGTGGCTGCGATAATGGCGCGTGATCCGGCGGAGTTCGGAAATACGCAGGAATATGCGCCGCTGAACGCGTTGCCGGTCGCGATTCGCGGCGCGAGCGGGACGGGCCCGCTCTCTCTGTCTTCTGCCGCAGTCGTGGCGGAGAATTCCGCAACACGGATTGATTCTGCAAAGCAGATCTCGCTGGGGGATGTGGTCGGCCTCTCCGGGCTGAAGTTAAGCGTGGGAACGGGGCCGGAGCAGAGCACGGTTCTTTTCGCGAAGGGACACAATGTCAGCCTTCAGCGCTATACGCAGTTCGTTTTGGTTCCGGCTGCGCTGATTGCGCACGAAACCGCCGCTGCACCGGCTGCTCCCGCTTCCACGGTGGCCACGGCTGCGGGGCCGGCCACACCAGCGGCGAGCAGCGTGGAAGCGGTGCGGAGTGATACACAGCCTCCGCCGGCGGCCCCTGAACCGGATGTAGAGGTGTGCGCCCCGCCGTCATGCAACGTCGCGGTGCCGGACGCGGCGACGACTGCGGAGGTGCATGCGGAGAAGAGCTTTCCGCTGCGCGAGCTGGGATATGCGCCGCGCTACGGCATCGAGCTGGACGACTTCAATCACGAAGCTGCTCTGGCTTATCTGGGTGAACATCAGCTTCTGGTTACGTTCAATCCGCACATGCTTATTGACCGGAGAGATGGCAGAGATGTGGCGCGCATGGTACGCGCCGCCGTGCTGGATACGTCCACGATGCGGCCAATCCGGATCGTGGACTGGCCTATCGCCGACCACAAACAGTATCTCTGGCCGGCGGGAGAGGATCGCGTGCTGGCGCATGTTGGCAACGAGCTGCGCGTGTATGGCCCGGGTCTTACGATTGAACGGCGCATCGTACTGCAGGGGCCGCTGGCATGGGTCCGCGTCTCACCCTCGCAGAAGAACTTTGCGATCGGCGTGATCCGCGAGCGTCACTCGAAAGAGCTGCATGCGCAGTTGGCAGCGGCGGCGACTTCAGAACCGGAGGAGGACATGGAGATTCGCGTGCTGGATGCCGAGTTTCAGACCACGGCGACGGCGGTCCGCTCTTCGCGGTTCATGCCTCCGGTGTTGACGGATGAGGGCGAGGTTGAAGTTGATCTGCAGGATCAGGAAAAGGAGCGGTGGCATCTGGTGGAGTACACCTGGGACCACCAGGCGCACTCGATCGCTTATGTTAAGTCGGCGTGCATGCCGCAGATTTCCAGTATCGCGCCGGACCTGCTCTTCGTAGTGACCTGCTCGCGGAATGCGGGTGCGAAGTACCGGGTGCTGCGCAGAAATGGCAGCCTGCTGCTCCAGGGCAGTTCGTCTGCGGAAGAGTTGGGGCAGGTTGCCCGCGGAACCCGCCGAGGAAAGGCCTTCGTGGTCGGGATCGCTCAGGCGGACTGTGCTATTGTGCCGGGCGGCTACTTTTATCCGTCCGATCTCAGGAAAGAACATCTTGCCGTGTACCGCGCTACGGATGGAAAACGCATCTTCACTGCTCATGTCGATTCGCCTCCCCCTACGCGTGAAGCTTACGCACTGGCTCCGGGGGCAGGCGAGCTGGCTGTTCTTTCGGCGGAACAGATTTCTCTCTATAGCGTTCCGCCGCAGTGATTGTGACGACTCGGGACCGGTCCCGGTGGGTACCCCTCCCCCCTCAATTCGTACTTCATAGATTCGCAAGGGCTTAGCGGGCACCGCGGCTGTACTTCATACATAGAATGGGACTTGCAGGCATCTCATAAGGAATAAAGGAGTTATGCGGCGAGTTTGGCTCCCGTTTTGGAATTGAATTCGGTCCAAAATGAGAAGGCCCGACGCGGATGGCCGGGCCTTTCTTGTTCCTCTATTTCTATTGTAGCTGGTTTGCGATAATTCCCGGCCCACTTAGTGGCACGGGCCTAGGGCCGGTCGCTTCGCCTGCGGCTACGCTCGGGCCTACGGCAGTGCGGTGCGGTCCTTCGGACCGGACTGTGACGCGGGGCTAAAGCCCCGCTCTTCTACCGGGCCTCGCGATGCGAGGCTGGGGGTGTCGGGCGGGTCGAGAGGATTGCTTCCGACCCTTCCGCAAAAAGCGCGGAAGGGTGGGGCATCCGAAGTAGTTGTGGTGGTCAAAGGGTGGGCTACGGTCCGGTATCAGCGCTATGGTTTTGGTTTTTCGATACCGCTTCGATCGACCGAGAAGCCTTCAGGCAACGTGAACCAGTGTGGATCTGGTTCCGCAGTACTTACCTTAGTCGCCGTAAATTGTTGTTTGCCCGACTGCGGGCTGTCGAACAGCGAAATGAGATTGATTCCGAGCTGCGGTGAATACCAAAACTCGCGAATAGTGATCATCGGCTGGTCGTTCCCAAACACTCCCGGGTTCACAGTTGTGGTCTCTCTGTAGCCGGTCGTTTCCAAACCTTCGATCTCTTTGCGCCCGAGGTCTTCGACCTTTCGAGAACCCTGTCCATTCGGAAGTGGGCCCGATACACCGATCGCCGGCTGATATGTGGCAGCTGCCGACCTACCGTACGGCTCAGTGAAGCATGTCTTGGAAGCCACCTCGCAGCTGTAGCCGACGTGTTCGTACGGATCCGCGATCTGAGTGTAATTCATCGTCGACTCAATGTTTCCGCCTTTGGGGACAAGGTACCAGCGTTCCTGATAAACATGACCGGCACTGTCCCGCATGATTCGGCGTTTGTTGGCCAAGGTAAAGGTCCCGCCATTCCCCATTGGCCTGGTCCACTCTGTTTCGAGCGTCAGGCTGAACGGGGCATTCGGCTTTGGAGGGATGAAAATGCTCTCAAGCAACTCACTTGTACCACCGTCGTGAGTGCCGATGACAGTTTGCCCGGTCTGAGCTCGAAGGGATGAGCCACAGATGAAGAGTGCGGCGGGAAGCGTTAGATAGCCGGCCAGCGAAACCGAAAGAAAAGCCTTCATTTGCTTGTCCCTCAGATGCGAACAAAAGTATACCCGTAACAACAGGCATGTCCGAGGTCGGCCCGCTCCAGTTTAGGGCTTTCGGCCCGAATGAAGCACCCAATCTGGGGAAACCACCTGCGACCCGTCGGCCTCGCGATGCGAGGCTGGAAGTGTCGGGCGGGTCGAGAGGATTGCTTCCCACCCTTCCGCAAAAAGCGCGGAAGGATGGGGCACCCTCGGTTTGTGCGTAGTCAAGGGTGGGCCACCCGTCCTGAAAGCACGTTGTCTGTCAGAAAGTCCATTTGGCTGGACCATGTGCGCCACGGATCGTTCGTCCGTCTCATCGCAGTGTAGACCTCCGCAAACAAGAGCAATAGCCACAAAAAGCAGAAGCAGAAGACGAACCAGTGGCGTATCGCGGGCACAAAAAATGTTGCGAGCAGAAGGTAAAGTGCGGTTACCTCAAGGTTTATTCGCATGCCTTCGGCGAGATAAACTTCAAAGCTGCGCGGCGCTCCCGCATTGATCAAACGATCGAGTTGCTGATACCAATTTTTCCAGTCAAGATCATCTGCTGCTAATTTGATTCGTCTCTGATTTAGATCAAGGAGTGCTTGGCCTCGCTGCTCTTCTGGCAAGAAAGGTAGCCGCTCAAGCTCGAGCTTGAAGAGAGCGTCGTTCATCGGCAACGTATCAGCCGGTGCGTGACCTCGAAAATGTGCGGTTGCGAGCCGCCGCCACTTTGGATCACGCCAGGGGGCAGTTTCTGGCACGTTCGGCCAAGGCGGAGTTTTCGCAAGATCCACCGCAGCCAAGGCACCGCCGATAGCGCTCATTACTGCATTGAGAAAGGTCGAGAGGCTATTTCCGATGATGAATGCTATGCCAATGCAGACGACCATTTTCGTTTTGTAGCCAAGCTCCGGAGATTGCAGGATCGGATGAAAAGCTGCCCGATTAGCAAGGAAATAGACATAGAGAGCGGCGCCTCCTGGAATAATCCCTGCGATGAAATAAAACGCCCTGTCTTACGGGAGCTTGGCGAAGTCCATAGTCAGCATTTGCCCCGACGACCTACGGCGATCAACAGGTGTGATCAAGAAAGTAGAGATTCCAGAGAGCGACAATTTGCTTGATCATTGGTGGTCGGCGGGACGGAGAAGAACCCTAGCTACCTTCGTCCGCGAGATTTCCGCCCACAGGACCTCAATGACGGGCCTAATACCCGCTCCCCTACTTTGCTTCTTCCACGACGTCGCCTTCGCCGGGGGCGAGGAATAGGTTTGTTTCCAGGCCGTGCTGGCGGGTGTAGAGGTCGAAGTAGCGGCCTCCGAGTGCATACAAAGACTCGTGGGTGCCGCGTTCGACGATGTATCCGCCTTCGACTACGAATATCTGATCGGCGCGGCGGATGGTCGAGAGGCGGTGCGCGATCACGAAGGTGGTGCGACCCTGCATGAGGAAGCTGAGTCCCTGCTGGATCATGGCTTCGGATTCGGAGTCGAGGGATGAGGTCGCTTCGTCCAGAATCAAGATGCGGGGGTTGGCGAGGATGGCTCTTGCGATGGAGAGGCGCTGGCGCTGGCCTCCCGAGAGCTTGACGCCGCGCTCGCCGACGATGGTGTCGTATTGCTCAGGGAAGCGCTCGGCGAATTCGTCGACGCGGGCGATACGGCAGGCGTTGAGGAATTGTTCTTCGGTCGCGTCGGGAAAAGAGAAGAGCACGTTGTCGCGGATGGAGCCGTCGAAGAGGAATGACTCCTGCAGGACGACGCCGAGCTGCGAGCGGTAGTCGTCAAGGCGAATAGTCGAGAGGTCGATGCCGTCCACGAGGACGGCTCCCTTGTCGGGCTTGTGGAAAGCGCAGACGAGGCTGATGATGGTCGATTTTCCTGATCCCGATGAGCCGACGAGGGCGGTGACGGTTCCGGGGCGCGCCTCGAAGGAGATGCCGTGGAGGACGGGCTTGTCGGGCTCGTAGGCGAACTCGACGTGGTCGAAGACGACTTCGCCGCGAATGGGATTGTGGACGGGGTCGAGGCGCTGCGTGCGCGAGGGGTCGCCGAATTCGTCGCGCTCGGAGAGGAGCTCCATGGTGCGGTCGAGGCCGGCGACGGCTTCGGTGAGCTGGGTGCCGATGTTCACGATCTGGAAGACGGGCGCGATCATGAAGGCGAGGAGCGCGGTGTACTGGAAGTAGCCGCCGGTCGTCATGCGTCCGGCGAGGACTTCGTGGCCGCCCAGGAGCATGACGAGTCCGCCGACGACGCCGAGCACGGTGGTGGCGGCGAAGGAAAGCGTGCTGGTGGCGGTGAGCGACTTCATGACGTTGTCGAGCAGGCGCTGGACGCCGGCGGAGTAGACGGCGGCCTCGCGCTCCTCGGCGTGATAGCCCTTGACGACGCGCACGCCGCCTATCGATTCGCCAAGGCGGCCGGAGACCTCGGAGTTGATCTTGTTGCGCTCTCGGAAGATGGGCCGGATGGTCTTGAAGGCGTTCTGCAGGACGATGACGAAGGCGACGATGACGGCGAAGACGATGAGCGTCATGCGGTGACTGCTGCGCATGAGGAAGACGAAGGCGAGGACGGCGGTGAGGAGTCCGCCGACGAACTCGACCAGGCCGGTGCCGACGAGATTGCGCACGCCTTCAACGTCGGACATGATGCGCGACACGAGAGCGCCGGTGCGATTGGCGTCGAAGAAGGCGACGGAGAGGCGTCCCACGTGCTCCTGCACCTGACGGCGGAGGTCGGCGATCATGCGCTGCGCGGCTTTGGAGAGAAGCTGCGTGAGCGAGAAGGAGGTAACGGCCTGGACGGCAGTGGAGAAAAAGACGAGTCCCACGAGGAGCAGGAGCTTTTCAGGATGGTGATGGTTGAGGACGACGTCGATGAAGTACTTGGTGGAGAGCGGCAGGACAAGGCCGGCGACGCGGTTGATGGCGACGAGGAGAAGTCCGAAGAGCAGGAGCCAGCGGCGGGGGCGCACGAGCCGCCAGACTTCGGGCATGACCTTCTTGAGCTCGGGCTTCTTCTTGGGGAGATCGCCTGCGGCGGCGCGGAGGCCTCCGCGGGAAGAGCGCTCGGCTTTCATCGACATGGACCCGGGACGCATTGGCATTCCTTGGTTAGGGCTCCGATTTCAGGCTCGCGCGCGGCGGGCATTGATGAAGGAGCGCACGCAGAGGATGACGAAGACGAGGAGCAGGACGGACATGGCGGCCTTTTCTTCGACGGCGATTGGATGCGCGTACTGCACTCCACGAAGCATCTGAATGTAGTCCCAGATGCTCTTGGCGGTGCCGAGGAAGCCGAGCAGGCCGACGGTAACCGCGATATGCATGTGAAACATGCGCTTTTTGGCGTCTTCGGTGGAGGCGAGGCCGCCGAGGAGGGCGAGGATGATTCCGACGAGGGAGGGGATGAGCGCGGTGGGAGCATGCAGGGGCGAGGAGACGAATCCTACGATGCCGAGAAGGATGAGGACGAGGCCGAACATGATGGTGAGTTTTGCCATGGCTTTTAGGTGAGGATAGCAGGATCAAGGCACGGGGTTCAGCACGGCTAAACCACGGAGGATTTCGCGGGCTGCGGCTTCGGGGGGCTGCGTGGCGTCGATGCGGAGGGCGTCGGCGGGCATCTCCAGGGTGTCGAGCTGGCTTTGCAGCAGCGTGGGATTCATGAAGTGGCCGGGGCGTTGATTCATGCGGGCGGCGAGTACGGCGACCGGGGCTTCGAGGAGCACGAAGCGGCAGGAGCCGGGGGGCAGGTCTTTGGCGAGAATGTCGCGATAGGACTGCTTGAGCGCGGAACAGGTGAGGATGCCGCTGATGCCGTCGCACTGCCATCCGGTGAGGACGTCGTGGAGGCTGTTGAGCCAGGGGATGCGGTCCTGGTCGGTGAGCGGGATGCCGGAGTGCATCTTCCGGCGATTGGCATCGCTGTGGTAATCATCGCCTTCGGCGAATTGCCAGCCGGTGAGGGCGACGAGCGCCTGAGCAATGGTGGACTTTCCGGAGCCGGCCACTCCCATGACGATCAGGATCATGTCTACTGTGTTTCCTGTTGAGATTGCTGGAGCAATTGTTTCACGTCGGCGAAGAGTTGCTCGGGAGTCCAGTCATTGGTGGGGTACCACTTGTACACCTTGCCGTCGGGATCGATGACGACGGTCGAGAGCGAGTGGGTGAGGGTGCGGTCTTTTTCGGGCGTGGATCCGACGAGGAAGAAGTGGAGGACGTCGGGGAGCTCTTTCTGGGGCGGAGCGGCGAAGTCCCAGTGGATGAATTTTTCGTCGGAGTACTGGCCGGTGTAGGCGCCTCCGTAGCTGCGCAGGACGGCGGGAGTGTCGTAGGCGGGATCGAAGCTGATGCTGAGCAGATGCGTGCCGGAGTAGAGGTCGAAGTCGGAGGCGAGAAGTTTGTCGAGTTTGGCGAAGTTGCGGCTCATGCGCGGGCAGTAGTTGGCGAGCGGGCAGCGCGTATAGATGAAGGTGACGAGCAGGACCTTGCCGCGGAATTGCGAGATGTGGATGAGCTTGCCGCTCTGGTTGAGCAGCTTGAAGTCGGGGACGGGGTCGCCAGGGTTGAGCGGCTTGTAGGCGACGGGCGGCTTGTAATCGGCCTTGGCCTGGCCGACGATGACGATGTTGTCGAGCGCGCTCTCGGATTCCGAGGTGAAGAGGTCGGCGGTGATGGTGTCTCCGGGGTGGAGGTCGCTGATGATGCCGGGGTTCCTGAGGGAATAGGGCATGATCATGGCTTCCATGTAGCCGGGGATGGCTTCGGTGTCGAGAGTGACGGCGCCTTTCGCGGCGTCGGTGGAGACGACGACTCCGCGGATGTGGTGAGGCTTTTCGCCGCTAGAAGAGGCGCGCGCGGCTTGCGGTGTGCTGCGGTGACAGCCGGTGATAGCGATGAGTGCGCCGAGCGCGAGGAATGCAAGAAGGCAGGAGGAAAAGCGCTTCACTCCTCAGTTTACATAAACAGGGATCAGGGCTTAGGGATCAGGGAACAGTGTTCCACAGAACGAGGAGTGCCTTTCCGCAGTATTCTTCTTAGTATCCTTCCTTAGTTACGGCTTGATGCGGCTTCCCATTGAAATCGAGAGTGCGTTTGAGAACGGCGCGGCGGTTCTCACGGCAAACGTGCGCGCGGCGCGCTGGCTGCGGCGCGAGTATGCGCTTCGGCAGCGTGAGGCGGGCAGGCGGGTGTGGCCGACTCCGCCGATTGAGGATTGGGATAGCTGGGTGCTGCGGCTGTGGCAGGCGGCCACTTTATCGAAGCCTGATGCTCCGCTGCTGCTGACCAGTCTTCAGGAGCGCAGCGTGTGGACGCGCATGCAGAGGGACGATGCGAAGCTGCTGGTTTCTCCCGAGGGCATGGCGGCGCTGGCGGAGGAGGCTTACAAGCTGCTCTGCGACTACGAGGCGCACGAGGAGCGGAATCGCGCGTGGGGGCAGACGGATGCGGAGCGGTTCCGGCAGTGGGCGGCGCTGTTCGATAAAGAATGCGCGAGGCAGGGGTGGGTGAGCCGGGCGAAGCTCGAATTGCTGGTGACGGAATCGCTGGCGACGGGGGCAGCCGGTGATTTGCCGCTGCCGGCGAAGGCTGTGCTGCTGGGTTTCGATCGGATTGCGGCGGCGCGGAGGAGACTGATCGCGGCGCTGGAAGCGCGGGGCGTGGAGGTGGCGTTGTGTGCGGGCGGAGAAGCGGAGGAATCGCGGCGGCTGGTGCGAGCAACCGACCGCCGCGATGAGATTACGACGTGCGCGCACTGGATTCGCGGATTGCTGGATGAGAATCCGCTGTTTGAGAAGAGGGCAGAGACGCGGATCGGCGTGATTGTGCCTGACATGGGCGCGGGTCGCAGCGATGTGGAACGGATCTTCCGGCGGGTGCTGATGCCGGAGACGGACGATGTCTTCGCTCCGTCGGCGCGGATGCCGTTTGAATTTTCTTTGGGCCAGCCGCTGGGCGATGTGCCGGTAATTCGCGCGGCGCTGCTGCTGCTGCGGTGGGCGGCGGGTCCGCTCAGCGAGGAAGAGATGTCGTGGCTGCTGCTGTCGGGATATTTAGAAGACAGGGCACAGGGCTCAGGTAACAGGGATCAGGGCTCAGGGCACAGGGATCAGGAGGGCGCTCCGCCCACTCAAGCCGGCACCGGGCTTGAGTGGGGCACCGTTTATCTGGCGCTGGGGAGCTTTGATGCGGCGCTGAGAAATTCGGGATCGCTGTCGCTGGAGATTTCGCTGCGGAATATGTTGCGCGAGATGCGGCGCTTCCCTGCCCTGGCCGGTGTTCAGGCGCAACTCGAAAACCTACAGAAAATGGCCGCGGTGAATCACGTGAGTGAGGAAGTGCGCACGCCGGGGCGATGGGTGGACCTGGCGCAGTTTCTTCTGGATCAGGCGGGCTGGCGCGGAGTCGCGCGACGGGACGAGATTGACTTTCAGGCGCGTGCGCGCTGGGAGCGGCTGCTGGATGAGGTGGCGCTGCTAGATTTCGACGGGCGGCGCGTGGGGTATCGCGAATTTGTAGGGATTCTGGAGACGCAGGCGGGCGAGACGATCTTTGCGGCGGAGTCGCATGGCGCTCCGGTGCAGGTAATGGGCGCACTGGAGGCGAGCGGGCAGCAGTTCGATGCGGTGTGGTTTCTGGGTGCGGACGACCAGGCGTGGCCGGCGCGGGGAAGGCTGCATCCTCTGCTGCCGAACGATGTGCAGCGGCGCGCAGGGATGCCGCATGCGACGGCGGAAGATGACTGGGAACTGGCGAGGGTGGTGACGCGGAGGATTGCGGCGAGTCAGGGATCAGGGCACGGGGATCAGGGATCAGATCCTCCCACCCTTTCGCAGAAAGCGCGAAAGGATGGGGCACCCGGAGTTGTGGCTGGGCCGGGATCAGACCCAGGTCCCAGAAGCGGGACCTGGGGCACCCAGGGTTGTGTCCAAACGTCGGTCGTCTTTAGTCATGCGGAGCGGGATAAGGATGGGGAGTTGCGGGCGTCTCCGCTGATCGAGCAGATTGCCGGCTCGGCCCAGCCGCAGGCGGAGTGGGTGCGGTCGCGGGAGCTGCTGCATGAGCTTGGAGTTGAGACGGAGGTGCATGCGGCGGCGAAGATGCAGGAGATGGCTGATGCGTCGGGCACGGTTGCGTGGCCGCGCGAGGAATGTGCGGGCGGATATTCGGTGATTCGGGATCAGGCGGCGTGTCCGTTTCGGGCCTTTGCGGCGCGGCGGCTGAATGCGGAGGAGCTGAATCGCAACGACTGGGGATTGTCTGCAGCCGAGCGTGGGCTGCTGCTGCACAGGGTGATGGAGCTGCTGTGGTCTCCCGAGAAGGGACGGATGCATACGCTCGGCGACCTTGAGGCGGCGATTGCGGAAGGCCGGCTTGGCGAGGTGATCGAAGGGGCAATTGCGGATGTGTTCGCGCAGCTGATGAAGGAGGACGGCAGCGACACGTGGATGACAGCGTATCTCAAGAGCGAGCAGCGGAGGCTGCGCGTGCGGCTGGAAGAGTGGCTTGCGAATGAAGCAAAGCGTGTGCCCTTCACGGTGGAGGCGACGGAGAAGGTGCTGGATAACGTGAGCGTGGGCGGCCTGAAGCTGCGGTTGCGGGCGGATCGCGTGGATCGCGTGGGTGATGGAAGGAGGCTGCTGCTCGATTACAAGTCAGGAGAAGTGGCGACCAAAGACTGGGAGGGGATGCGGCCGAACGAGCCGCAGCTTCCGCTGTATGCGGTGTTCGGGAATGTGGAGGACGTTGCCGGCGTTTTGTTTGCGCGGATCAACGTGGAGAAGACGGGGCTGGAAGGCTGCGTGAGCGATGCGCGCGCGCAGTTGTTTGCCGATGCAGCGTCTAGCTCGAAGCTGGTGAAGAATCCGTATGACGCGAAGATGCGCGATGAGTGGGCGAATGCGCTGGTGAATCTGGCGGAGGATTTTCTGCACGGCGATGCGCAGGTGGATCCGAAAGACGGCAGGAAGACTTGCAGGTTTTGCGCGATGCCGGGGCTGTGCCGTGTGGCGGAGCTGACGGAAGCGGTGATCGACGAAGAGGCAGGCGAAGGCGATGAGTGAGGTCGTGGTGCGGCTGGCTGAGGATCTGGAGCAGCGGGCGCTGGCGCTCGACCTGTCGCGGACATTTATCGTGCGTGCTCCGGCGGGATCGGGGAAGACCGACTTATTGACGCGGCGTTTTCTGAAACTGCTGGCAGTAGTTGAGGAGCCGGAGGAGATTCTGGCCATCACCTTTACGCGCGCGGCGACGGCGGAGATGCAGTCGCGGGTGTTGGGGCATCTTGAGGAAGCCGCGCGGTCTCCTGAGCCTGCGCCGGATGAAGACGAGCGGGTGACGCTGGCGCGGGAGGCGCTCAGGAATTCCGATGCGCGCAAGTGGCGGATTCTGGAGCAGCCGCAGCGGTTGAAAATCGAGACCATCGATTCGCTGTGTCTGCGGATTGCGCACGGGCAGCCGCTGCTGTCGCGGATGGGCGGAAGGCTGAGTCCCGTGGAACGGGCGGACCTGATGTATGCGCAGGCCGCACGGCACACACTGGGACAGCTGGGCGGCGGAGATGCGGCTCTTGATGAGGCGATTGCGCATCTGCTGGCGATGCGCGACAACAATCTGCCGGATTGCGAAAAACTGATTGCGGGAATGCTGGCGCAGCGGGACCAGTGGATCCGGGCGTTTCCGCTGGTGACGGATGTGGACTGGGATGAGGTGCGGCGTCGGCTGGAGCGGCCTTTCAAGCGTGAGGTGAGGCGGGCACTGGAAGAAGTGTATCGGCTGCTGGATACAGAACCAGTGCTGGCGAATGAGCTGGTGGAGCTGGCGGATTATGCGGCGGGCAACTGCGCGAAGTTTGGGCTGCTGTCGGGACTGGGGGCGTTGCCGAGTCCGGAGCAGCTGGCGGTGGAGCACTGGGAGTGCATCGCGGATTTTCTGCTGACGCAGGGTGGTGAGTGGCGGTCGGGGTTGACGAAGGCGAACGGGTTTCCTGCGGGTGGCGCATCTGAGAAACAGCAGAAGCAGCGGATGCAGGCGCTACTGGGACGGCTGCAGGAGATCGCGGGGCTGCGTGAGGGGCTGGAGGGGTTGGGCAAGCTTCCGCGTCTGCGCTATGACGATGACCAGTGGGAGACGCTGCGGCATCTGTTCATGACGCTGCGGCGCGCGGTAGCGGAGCTGCGCGTGATTTTTGCGGAGCAGAATGTTGTCGATTTTGCGGAGCTGGGGATTGCGGCGCGGCAGGTGCTGAGTGATGCGGAGGAAAATCCCGAACTGCTGATGGCGCTGAGCGGTGGACTGCGGCATCTGCTGGTGGATGAGTTTCAGGATACGTCGCGCAGCCAGTTTGAGCTGGTCCGGCTGCTGGTGCGGGCGTGGGATGAGGGCGATGGGCGGACGTGCTTCCTGGTGGGCGATCCGATGCAGTCGATCTACATGTTCCGGCAGGCGGAAGTGGAGCTGTTCGGAGAAGTGGAGCGGCGCGGGATTGCGTGGGAGGAAGAGGCGATTGAGTGCGCGCTGGTGCAGCTGTCGACGAATTTTCGTTCGCATGCGGGATTGACGGATGAGTGGAACCGGATCTTTGCGGCGGTGTTTGGAGCGGATGCGCCAGTTCCCTTCTCTCCTTCGTTTGCTTCGGAGCCAGCCTTAATTGCGAATGCGGTGCAGGTGCATCCGCAAGTGATGGGGGCGGCGGACCGCAAGGTGACGCTCAAGGAGCGTGAGGAAGCGCAGGAACTCGAAGCGAAGAAGGTGCTGGAGATTATCGAGCGGCATCTGCCGGAGATTCGGCGGGCGCAGGAGTTGGGCGGCGAGTATCGAGTAGCGATCCTGGTGCGGGCGCGGCAGCATCTGGCGAGAATTGTCCGGCTGATGCGGCAGCGGGGGATTGCGTTCCGCGCGGTGGAACTGGAGACGCTGGCGGAGCGGCAGGAGCTGATCGATCTGCTGTCGCTGACGCGGGCACTGCTGCATCCCATGGATCGCGTGGCGTGGCTGTCGGTGCTGCGGGCTCCGTGGTGCGGACTGACGCTGCGGGATTTGCATACGCTTACGGGCGCTGACAATCGCGAGCTGAAGCGAAGGCCGATGCTGGAGCTGATTGAGGCACGGCTGGAGTTGCTGGATGTGGAGGCTGCGGAGCGGGCGGCGCGGACGGTGGGGATTCTGAAGCAGGGGCTGGGGACGCGGTTCGAGGGGCTGCATGCGGGGTCGTTTTCGCAGTGGATCGAGCGGACGTGGCGCAGCCTGGGCGGGCCACTGTGCGTGGATGCGGCGGCATACGAGAATGCGCAGACGTATTTTTCCATGCTGGACGATGTCGCTCCGGATGGCATGGCGTGCATGACGGGGGATTTTGACGCGGAGCTGGAGTGGCTTTTCGCGCAGCCCGATCCCACGGTGAGCGAGCGCGCGGGCGTGCAGCTGATGACGATCCACAAGGCGAAGGGGCTGGGCTTTGATGTGGTGATTGTGCCGGGGATGGATCGGAGGTCGAAGGCGGATGAGCCAGCGCTGATTACATCGCTGGAGCGGACAACGGAGGGCGGCCAGAGCGAGATGCTGGTGGCGCCGATTGGGGCCAGGGGTGGGGAGAAGCATCCTACGTACGGCTGGGTGCAGAAGCTGCGCACCGCGCGGCAGGATGAAGAGGTCAAGCGACTGCTGTATGTAGCGTGCACGCGGGCGCGGAGAGAGCTGCATCTGCTGGGGACGGCGACGGTGATTCAGTCGGGGCTGAAGGGTGGCGACGCGAAGAGCCTGCTGGAGGTGGGTTGGCCGGCGTTTGAAGAGAAGTTCATCGAGGCGGCAGCGGCGCGGGCGGCGAAGGATCGGGTGACAGCAACGGTGGTGGATTTTCCTCTGGAGATGACGCACCAGGCGAGCCTGTTCGACGTGTTCGATATGGCGGCGGGGGCGGAGAGCAAGCCTCCGTTGAAGGTGAAGCGGCTGGCGGCGCTGGCGGAGATCAAACCGCGCGGGAAGAATGTAACTGTATCGAGCACATTTCCGGCGGAGAGCGATGCGCCGGAGTTGGTTCGGCCGGAGGGATCGCGGCGGGCGCGGGTGGTTGGGAATGCGGTGCATGCGCTGCTGGATCAGATCAGCCGCGGAGTCGGTGCGACGGCGATTGAGCAGAGGGCACGGGGAATGCTGCGGGCGGCCGCGTTTTCAGGCAGAGCGCTGGATGAGGCTTTACAGGAAGTGATGACGGCGGTTGAGAACTGCAGGCGGGATGCCGTCGGCCGGTGGATTCTGGAGGCGCGCGTGGGGGCGCAGTCGGAGACTTCGTGGTCGGGATGGGTTGGCGGGGAGATGGTGACGCTGCGGGCGGATCGCGTGTTTCGCGGCGGGGCTGCTCCGATGGAGCCGGGACTGGAGTGTCTGTGGATTATCGATTACAAGATGAGCGCTCCAGCGGGCGAGGCAGTCGAGGAGTTTCTTGTGCAGCAGCGAGAGTATTATTCGCCGCAGCTTGCGCGGTATGCGGAGGCGTTGAAAGAGCTTGAAGGTTCAGAGATGCCTATGCGGTTGGGGTTGTATTATCCGCGGATCGGACGGCTGGATTGGTGGTGAGAGGGCAGCCAATAGCCAACAGCCATTAGCCAATAGCCAATAGCCAATAGGGCTACTTGCCATGGCTGAAGATCAGCAGGTTCAGGGCAGACGCTGATTGGGAAAAGCAGGTCCTTCGGCTTCGCTCGGGATGACAATTCTAATCTTGCGGGTTGTCGGATTCAGGCGGGTTTGGATTCGTCGACGTGCATGTGGTGGCGGACGTCGGCGCCGCGGACCCAGAAGATGACGTCTTCGGCGATGTTGGTGGCGTGGTCGGCGACACGTTCGAGAGAGCGTGAGATCATGAGCGCGGCCAGGGCCTGGGGGGCGAGGTGCGGCTCCGTCTTCATTACGTTGAGGAGTGTGAAGTAGGCGGTTTCGTTGAGCTTGTCGACGGCGTCGTCCATGGAGAGGACGGTTTCGGCGAGGTCGGCGTCAGCCTCGATGAAGGACTGGAGTGATTTGCGGACCATGGAGGCGGCGAGCGAGGCCATCCTGGGTGTGTCGACGGGGAGATCGGCCACGGGAAAGGCTTCGAGTTCGCGGACGCGGTCGCTGACGCTGGTGGCGGAGTCTCCGACGCGCTCGAGATCGGCGTTGATCTTGATAACGGCTAGGATGAAGCGGAGATCGATGGCCATGGGCTGTTCCATGGCGAGGAGATCGAGGGCCATCTGATCGATTTCGCGCTCGAAGCGGTTGATGGCCAGCTCGCCGCGATCGACGAGGTCGCAGATGGAGAGATCGCGGGTACGGTAAGCTTCGATGGCGCGCTGAATGGACTGTTCGGCCATCCCGGCCATTACCAGGAGCTTTTCTTTCAGGTCGTCCAAACTGCGCTGGAACCGAATTCTCGTCATCCAAACCCCGCCTGTTATGTAATCCTGCGATCCTCTACCACCCTGGCTGGCCGATAGAAGAAGTGCTACTCATCCGAACCTTCCGGTGATGTAATCTTCGGTCCTCTTCCACCCCAACGAACCAAACCCGGGTTCGCTGGGACCCCGGTCTTTGAGACCAGAAAGCTGATCGGAGAAATGTGCCTCACCCGAACCTCCCGGTGATGTAATCTTCCGTTCTTTTGTCGCCCGGGTTTGTGAATATCTTGTGCGTCGAATCAAATTCGACAAGTTTTCCGTTCAAAAAGAAACCGGTCCGCTCGGCAACGCGCGCCGCCTGCTGCATGTTGTGGGTGACGATGACGATGGTGTACTGCGATTTGAGCTGAAAGATGAGGTCTTCGATCTTGGCGGTGGAGACGGGGTCGAGGGCTGACGCGGGCTCGTCCATGAGCAGGACTTCGGGATCGACGGCGAGGGCACGCGCGATGCAGAGACGCTGCTGCTGGCCTCCGGAAAGGCTGGCTCCGGATTTTTTCTTCAGGTCGGACTTTACTTCGTCCCAGAGGGCGGCGCTCCTGAGCGAGCGTTCCACGACTTCATCGAGAACGCGGCGGTTGCCGAAGCCGTTGAGGCGCAGGCCCGAAGCGACGTTGTCGTAGATGGACATGGTCGGAAACGGGTTGGGCCGCTGGAAGACCATGCCGATGCGGCGGCGAACCTCGACGGGCGAGACGTCGCTGTAGATGTCGATCTCGCCGATCTGCACCTTGCCGGTGACCTTGGCGATGGGGTTGGTCTCGTGCATGCGATTGAGGCAGCGAACGAACGTGGACTTGCCGCAGCCGGATGGACCAATGAGCGCGGTGGCCTCCTGGGCGGGGATGTGCAGGTTGATGTCGAGCAAGGCATGGTTGGTGCCATACCATGCATTGAGATTCTCTACCTTAATCCCGACGCCCACTTAATTCGCCCCTTTCAAGACGCCGCGCGAGGTTACATAGCGCACCAGAGAAACCGATATGACGATGAGGGAGATGAGGACCAGCGCGCCGGCCCATGCGAGGCGATGCCACTCGTCGTAGGGAGAGTTGGCATAGACATAGATCTGCAGCGGGAGGGCGGCGATGGGCTGGCCGATGTTGACGCTCCAGAACTGATTGCCGAAGGCGGTGAAGAGCAGAGGCGCGGTCTCTCCGGCGACGCGGGCGAAGGCGAGCATGCAGCCGGTGATGACGCCGGGCGATGCGGTGCGCAGGCTGACGGAGAGCACCGAACGCCAATTGGGCACGCCGAGCCCGAGGGCCGCTTCGCGGATGGAGTGGGGCACCATGAGGAGCATCTCCTCGGTGGTGCGGGTGATGGTGGGA
>CAVRNK010000103.1:0-45350 GCA_963721995.1 uncultured Acidobacteriaceae bacterium
ATCCCTGACCGACTTCGGCGAGTACGCGGCTGCCGATCAGGTGGCCGAACTCGTCGTTCACCTGCTTGAAGTAGTCGAGATCGATGAAGATGAGGCTGAATTGCGATTTGAAGCGCCGGGCGCGCTCGATTTCGTTCTCTATCTGGCGGTAGAGGTGGCGGACGTTGAAGAGGCCGGTAGTTTCGTCGGTGATGGTGAGCTCTTGGATGCGCTCCATCGCGCGCGCATTTTCAATGGCGATGGCCGCGTAGTCACAGAGCACATGCAGGAAGGAAATTGTGTAGTCGCTCAGGGTGTCGAGGCGGCAGTTGAGTAGCTCGATGACTCCGAGGGTGCGCAGCTTCGAGCGCAGAGGCATGCATATCGCCGAACGCACGCGCGAGGGCCTTCCCTGGCCGTTCTTTTCGCCCGCCGTCGAGAACTGCACGTCGAAGCGCGGATCCTGGCTTACTTCGGGAACGATCAGGCTCTCCCCGTGGGCTGCCACCCAGCCGGCGAGGCCTTTGCCGACGGGTACACGGAGGCTGGCCAGATCGGCCTCGGTGTGGCCGACGGCGACAGCGTAATAAAGCTCCTTGCGGGGTTCGTCTAACAGGAGCAGCGTCCAGGTTTCGGGCTTGAAGAACTGCTCCATCTGTTGCATGATGGCGCGCAGAATGGCGTCGCGGTCGAGGGATGAGGTCAGAGCCCGTGCGACGTTGTGGAAGACGAGCAGGTCCCTGAAATTTGGATCGTCGATGATTGGATCGTGCGCAGCCATGGGGTCTTGCATGCTGATTCTTGCATATTCCGGGTCCCGGTGGCATCGGGCAGAAGTGGTATGGCAAGTCCTGGCTTGCGCTACTTTGCCGCCGCCAGTAATCGCGTTGTGGTAGAACGGAAGCGCCACTACTTAAGCGATTTACTGAGGTGCAGCCATGGCGAATATCAACAATCCGACCGCCGCGAATTTCTCAAGAAGTCAGGAGCCGTAACCGCAGCCGTCCTGGCGAGCTCTGCGCTGCCGTCGCGCGCCGCGGAAACCAAGCTGCCGCCGTTGCCTTCCAATCCCCGCAGGCCGCCATGCCGACGCGCAACCTGGGCAAGACCGGATACAAGGTGGGCATCTTCTCGCTTGGCGGTCAGGCGGCGCTGGAGCGGGCCGACAATTTCGATGTCGCCGTGCCGATCATCGACCGCGCACTGGATCTCGGAGTGAATTACATCGACACATCGTCGATCTACGGCGGCCCGGAACGCTGGAGCGAGCAGTATGTCGGTAAGGTGATGAAGCGGCGCCGCAACGAGGCGTTCCTGGCCACGAAGACCAAGGAGCGCACGCGCGACGGATCGATGCAGATGATCGAGAAGTCGCTACAGCTGCTCAATACCGATCATGTGGACCTGTGGCAGCTTCACGACATCGGTACGGCGACGGATGTGAACGAAGTCTTCGCCAAGGGCGGCGCGATGGAAGCGCTGCTCGAGATGAAAGAGCAGAAGGTCGTCCGCTATCTGGGCATCACGGGGCATTACCGCCCTGACGCGCTCATGGACTGCATCCACCGGTATCCCTTTGACTGCATTCTGATGGCGATGAACGCGGCTGACCCGCACCACTACAGCTTCGGGGAGCAGCTGTTGCCACTGGCAGTCGAGCGGCAGATGGGCATCATAGGCATGAAGGTTCCGGCGCGGGGACGGCTGCTGGCGTCGTGGACCCCGCCGCCGCTCGAGCAGCAGAAGCACACGTGGGAAGGCATGGTGATCGCTACTAATTCCGGCCCGCTGAAGATGCGGGAGGCGGTCTATTACACGCTCTCGCAGCCGGTCTCGACGATCATCATCGGATGCGATTCGATTGCGCAGCTCGATGAAAATGTCCAGCTGGCGCGGGACTTCACTCCACTCAATAACCAGCAGCTGGCCGATCTGAGCGCCCGGTCCGAAGCGGTGTCAAAACCGTCGCTCTTCTTCCGTTTCTACGATCGCGCCTAAGCATTTTCGGAAAGGGTCTCTCGGTGGCATAAATTCAAGTCGACCCGACCAGCAGGGAGCGGCGACCTGCGTCGACTTCCTCGAGGACGCAGTATTTCCGAAAATGCATTTAAAAATCCAGCCGCAGGCGGAGATAGAGGATGCGGTTCGCCTGTGAGCTGGAGAACTGCGTTGTGGAGAGATTGGTCGACTCACCGAAGAGCGGCGATCCCATCACGCCCACCGGCGTCCCGCCATTTACTGTGTTGAAAATGTTTTGCGCCTGGATGCCGAGGTTCATCGTGTAGCGCCGGGCGATCGCGGTCCTTGGAGCTTTTTGCCCGGGAGCTATTGTCGCGGGAGCAGGCTGCTCGGCGAGCGCCGGTCCGAAGGCGAAGTTGCGGGTCAGCCCCAGGTTCAGCATGACGAGATCGGGTCCCGTTCCGTAGTTGATGGGGATGATCTTTTGTCCCGGCAACGGATCGGCGTCGAAGGTCCCCCATTTCGTGTGGTAGACGCTGGGCCGGCTCAGGTCGGTAGCGAAGGCGGGGCGATCGTTGAACTGGCAATCGCCGTTCAGGTCCTGTCCCACGGTGATATTGAACGGCGCGTTCGACTGGGTCACCAGGAAGGGGTTGAGCTGCAGCTTCAGCGGCAGGGTAACCAGGCCGCCGAGATAGAAACGGTTGCGGATGTCTTCCGTGGCCCGGCCGTAGTCGACGTGCAGGTTGTACTGGTTGGAAGGGAAGCTGCTGGGTCCGCCGGTATTGCTGTGGCTGTATCCGAAGATGTAGTAGCCGTAGAGCAGCACAGGATTTAAGCGCAGGTGGAAGTTGGTGAAGATGCGGTTGCGCTTGGATGCCCCCAGCGAATCGTATTCGTAGATGTTCTGCAGGGTTCCGAGCGGGCGCACGCCGCTGGTGGGGTCGGCCGGGTTGTAGGTACCGGGCAAAGGCGCGTTGATATTGCGCGTCAGAAGCTGATCGACTCCGCGATAGTAGGTGTAGTCAACCGACAGCGTGAGGTGCTTGAAGAATTCCTTGTCGACGCCGATGCTGTGCTGCACCGTTATTGGCGCGTGCAGAAGAGGGCTGATGCGGTAAATGGTGGGCAGCGTGGCCGGCCCGAGCATGCCGATGGGCGGGACGTTGGGATAGAAATCCGGAAAATTGACCACGTATTGCTGCTGCAGAATTCCGTTCTGCCGGCGGGCGTTCAGAACGAGGTCGATGGGAAAGCGATCATAAAAGATGCCGATGCCGGCGCGCAGCACGGCTTTTGCCGGCTTGTCGCCGCTGGCTCCGATAGCCCAGGCGTAGCTGACGCGAGGCCCAAAGTCAGCGTGGTCGGGGATGTCGCTTTGGGTTTCGAAGCGCAGGCCGGGGGTCAGCGTCATATTGGGGGTCATCTTCCATTCGTCCTCGATGTAGACTCCCAGGTCCGCCAGATCGACTCCCACCTCCGGCTTGCCCTGAATGATCGAGAACTGGCTGGCGCCACCCCCCATGGCGCGAATCTGGGCAGGAGTCAGGTGGTTCGCCAGTCCCTGCTGGGTAATCTCATAGGCGTCGATCGAAGGAAAGATGAATTGGCCGTTGAATCCCGCCGAGGACGAGTTGCCGTCCTGACCATAACGGAAGCGGGCTCCAATACGCAGGAGATTTGAACCGAGGAGCACGGAGGTATAGTTCTGCAGCTCGTAGTGGTTCTGTCCGTCGTGAAGCTGGCCAAGGTTGTTGCCGCCACTGGTGAAAGCCCCCTGCGCCAGGACGGTGGGCGCGCCGTCGATTGAAACCGAGCTGTCATTGGTGCGCATGAACTGGAAGCGCGTCTCGTTGATCACGCGCGAGCTGTAGACCTGGGTGTCACTGAACTGGAAGGTCTGGTCGGTGTGACGGGTGTTGATCGCCTGGCTGGCTAATGCGAGCTGGTTCTGCAGCAGGTTGTCCTGCGTCTGGTGGCCGAACTGGTAACGAAAGCTGATGGTCTGAATCTTGCCCAGTTGGAAGTCGACACGCGGCCCGGCGTCGACGGATGTCTGTGGACTGGAGATCGTCGCCGTATAGGCGGGGCCGGTTGTCGAGGTAATTGCGTGGATGAAGGACTGCGCGCCGACGGTCTGCTGATCGCCGGTCAGGAACCAGGAGCTTGTCTTGCTCACGGGGCCGCTGATGTCGCCCTCGGAGTAGAAAGAGCTATAAGGCGGCTGCTCCTGTACATAGGGATTGCGCGAATTCAGGGCCGAGTCGTCTCCGAGCAGCGTGACGGAGCCGTGCAGCGCATCGGTGCCAGGCTTGGTGAGGATTTCTACCCGTCCGGACCCGGTAGTGTCGAATTGCGCGGAAAAAGGATTCTCGTTGACGCGGATCTCCTGGATGGATGATCTGGGGGGCAGACGGCTGGCCGTGAATCCGTCGACGAAGAGCCTTGCGCCGGAGTCGCCGCCGGCCATGGCCTGAATCTGAAGCTGCAGCTGCTGGGGATCGGGAGAGAGCGCCTCAAGGTCGGAGCTCCTGATGACGATGGCTCCCTGATTGTGGTCGGGGCTGGAATCAAGGATGTCGCCAGTGACGGCAACCTGTTCGCGCTGCACCTCTATCTTCAGAGAAATTGTGAGCCGGAGGGTCTGGCCGGACTGAACGCCGATGCTGCGTTGCTCGGTCCCGAATCCCCTGGCCTGAACGGTGAGGGTGTACCGGCCGGGTGCGACTTTAAGAAAATGGAAGGCCCCCTGCGGGTCGGATGTGACAGTCTGAGACTGCTGGCGTCCGGAGCTGAGGGCAACTTGGGCGGACGGCACCAGCGCTCCGGCTGGATCGGTAACGGTGCCGGCAACGATGCCCGGGTTTACCTGGGCGCGGACGGATCCCCCCGCAAGCAGCAGGATCGCGAGACTCACAATCACTCGGCACAGTGTGAATTTCTGCGATGGCAGGCAGGACTTTGGCATGGGGGATTTGAAGCAGCGCCGGGCAAACGGAACAATAAGCGACCCGCCCGCCGCGACGGCGGCAGGTTTATTCATGGTGATTGTTCGCAGTCCGTGGGCAAGAGGAGAATTCGCGTTACAGCTCCCGGGAGACAGCTTCCCATGGGAAATTGACACCCTTGCTACCGTTGAAACGGCCATGAGTGCCGTGTTCCTCTTAGTTGCCTCCGGCTCTCGCTCCCCCCGGTGAGAGATTTCCGATCTTTCTCAAACATTCCTAAGATACCAAAATCCTTCCCGGAACCGAGGGTGGATGTGGGTCTCCAAGGTAACGGACCCCGGCATAGCACTCTTGTGCTAGTGGGTTGGGAAGGAAGTGGGATTTAAACGAAAGGCGGGATGCGAGAAGCTGTGTGTGTCAAGGGGGTTGCAGTTTGGGGGAACGGTAGCTCCTTGGACACGAAAAGCCTGTCACTAGTGACAGGCTTTTCGTATTTCTGGGCCGATTTGGGGCGGGGCCCCCGGTGCCGCTTAGGTAGTAGCACGCGGTTTGACGGCCAGCATCTGCGCGGGAACCGGCTTACCGTTCGCGTCGGTCAGATTCGGATTGATGGTCTGGGTGTCTTTGAGGGCTACCGGATCGATGAAATGAACCAGATCGTCCCCCGAAGTGCTGACAAAGAACAGCGTCTCATCCGGTGAAAAGACTCCGGCGATCGGCGCCTGGGCGGTTCCGGAAAGCTGCACATTCGTCAGAGTTCCCGGTTGTCCGGCAGTCGCCGAGGGCTGATAGGCCGGCAACAGGCCAGTAGCGGCGGCCGAATTGTAGGTCACGAAGGCGATATTTGAGTCGGGCGAGGCGACAACCTGGTCGATCTCCGTAGGACTGATGCCGGCCAGCGGATATTGGTTAAACGTGGGGGTGAGCTGAATACCGGTATTCGTTGCCGGGCAGGGCCCAGTGGGAATGGTTACGTCGATGTCGGTGAATCCCTGAGTCAGGCCGGCGCCGAAAATATGGTTTCCGTCATTGGTGGCGGCGACATGATCGGTGGCTGCCGCGACTGTGGCCGCCAGAGGATAGTAGATGGGAGGATTCACCGTCGTGTTCGGGCAGAAGCCGTGGGCGGTGGTCTGCGTTCCTGTGATGAAGGGTCCGATGCTGGGTACGGTGATGGCCAGGTCGGGTCCGCAGAAGGGATCAAATGTGCCCGTTCCGGTGGCCAGCGGGCTGTTGTTGTTGAGCGTGCAGGCCGGCGTGGGCTCGGTGGTGGAGATGTTGTAGGTGCTCCATCCGGTGTTGGCGTTGTGGACGTAGAGCGTATCCGGGCCAACGATGTACGCGTTCTTGCCGTCTGGTGAGAAGGCAGCGCGCGTGGCCAGTCCGCCGACGCTGGTGTTGGCGCCGTTCGAAACCGTGTAGAGGTAGATCACCTGGCGCAACTGATCGTTGATCACCACCGTTGAACTGTCCGGGGAGACGGCCAGAACGACGCCGGGCACCGATGTGTCTTCTTTGCCCAGCGTGTTCGTGAGAGCGCTGTAGATCATCAGCTCGCGATAGCTGCCGAAGTACAGATTGTTGCCGCCCTGATCGAGCACCATGGAATTTGGCGGGTAGGGGAGCTTGACCGGCGAGCCCGGGGCTCCGGTCGTCAGATCGATGGCGCTGAAGAACTGCGACTGCGTGGACGCCATCCACAGATAGTTGCTGCTGCGGCCGGGCGAGGTGACGCTGAGCTTATTGCCGACCACCGGAAGTCCGGTGCCGAAGACGCCGATCTGGCTCACCGGAGCCGAATTGCAGGTGGCAGGCTGGCAAATGCCGGTAATATCGGTCGCGCTGGGGAATGTTGAGCTGACCTGGCCGGCGGCGCTGACAGCAATTTCCTGCGGCTGGGTGGAGGCGTAGTCGAGCGTGAGGCCGTTCAAGACTTCGTTATTGACGTCGGTGATGACGGCGGTGATGTTTTGCGGAGAGTTGGGCTTCACGATGGCACTGTCGCTTCCGTTGATGCTGAGTGCAATGGTCTTGGGCGGGCAGGTGTAGAAGTATCCCGCGGCAGAGCCGGAACTCGTGAGCGAAGCGGATGCGTTGATTACGGTCGAGCCAGGCTGATTGGCGGTCGTGGTTCCATTTACGCCCGTGCCGGTGGTGCTGGTGTTGTTGATGGTGACGATGCTGGCGTTGACCGGCGTGTAGGTGATGGTGCCGACATAATTAGGCTGACCGTTCACGCCGTTGGGAATCGCGATCCCATTCGGTCCCAATACGGTCGTGAAGCTGGTAAGCAGTGGGCCAGTCTGGTTCTGCGACGTGCAGCTGGTTTGCGCGTTGGACGAGATGGTTATGGCCGTAATCGGAGGATGAACGTACACCGGGACCGGGTTACTGGTGACGCCGGCGCCGCTGGCCGTGAGCTGGGACACGCCGCAACTCGTCGAAGTGCATTGCTCGGTGTTCGCTCCGGCAGGCGGTGTGCAGATGGTGAAATCGGCGATGCCGCCGGGGCTGTTGCGGTTCCAGGTGCCGCCGCAGACCGAGCCGGTGGGCGAGATGTCCGCCAGAAGAAGGTTGCTGCTGCCGTATGTGTACTTGGACACGCTGGACGATGCGCCCTTGCAATTGGTGGCCGTGGGCTGCGCAAGCTGGCCGATCTGTCCCCAGGAAAGGGAAATACCAGTCAGCTTGGGTTCCAGGTCGATCGCGTAAACCGCGTTGGTTTTAACGCCGTAACCCAGACCGTTGCAATACGCCCCAACGTTGGTTGCGCAACCGGAAATCGAAAGGCCTACGGGAAGAGAAAAAAGAAACAACGCTATAAGGGCGAGATACCGCTGCATGAAACCTCCCCGCACGCGCATCGAGTGCGCGGGCGGTCTTTCCAGCCAGAAATTGTCAGAGCGTGCTTATGGACAAAGGGCTCGAAGCTTGAGTGTAAAAGGTGAATGAAACGGAGGCAAGGAGGCAGGGTGCAGGGAACAGGGTATAGGGTGCAGCGTGTCGACAGACAGTGCCGCCAAGGCATCCTTTCGCCGCCCTACACCCTGTCCCTCTACACCCTGCTTCTACACCTGTTCCCTACACCCAACGCCCTGCCTACCGCATGTACTGTTCGAACCAAGCCAATGCCCTTTCGAGCACATCGCGGCGGTGAGCCGGATCGACGAAGCCATGACCTTCGTTGGGATAGACGACCAGCTGCGTAGGCACATGCTGGTCGCGCAGCGCATGCCAGAACTCGAAGGATTGCGGCGCCGGGCATTCGCCGTCGCGGTCGCCAACCACAACCAGCGTCGGCGTCTTGACGCGTTTGATGAAATTGATGGCTGAGCTCTTCGCATAGACGGCCGGATCGTCGTAGACAGAAGCACCGAAGAAAGGGATCATCCACTGGTCGATGGAATTCTCGCCGTAGTAGCTCTGCCAGTCGGAGATTCCGGCCCCGGCTACTGCGGCGCGGAAGCGGTTGGTCTGGGTGACGGCAAACATGGTCATGAAGCCGCCATAGCTCCAGCCCGTCAAACCAACCTTCTCCGGGTCTACCGAGAATTTTTTGGTCACCGTGTCGACTCCGGCAAGAATGTCATGCAGATCGCCGTAGCCGAAGTCTTTGCGGTTGGCCTGGGTGAATTTCTCTCCTTCGCCGTAGCTGCCGCGGGGATTGGGCAGCAGCACGAAGTAGCCCAGCGCCGAGAACGGAGCCGCTCCGAAGCCGGCGCCGGGCCAGCGGGGCAGCACCGCCGATGATGGTCCGCCGTGGACGTAAACGATAAGCGGATACTTCTTTGCCGGGTCGTAGTCTGCCGGATAGAGCAGCCAGCCCTGCACATCGAAGCCGTCATTCTTCCACTCGACCGATTCTGCCTTGCCCCACGATGGCTTCACGGCGTCGTTATAGTGGGTGATCTGCCTGAGGTCCATCAGGCTGCCCGCCCAGACCTCGGGCGGCTGCGAGAACGAACTGCGGATGAAGGCAATATTGTTGGTTTTCGAGGTGGAGATGCGCATCTCCAGGCCGCCTGCGCCGACGGAGTCGGGGAGGGTCAGATTGTGGTCCGCGGACTCCTGCTGCGTGTCGATGTCGTAGACAAACAGGTGCGAGGAGCCGCTCTTGAACTCCGCGATGCCCAGCTGGTGCTCATCCAGCCACTCGAACCACGAAGGGCTGGCCTTCCGATTGGGAGTGATGTCTTTCGGGTCGCCTCCTGAGGACGGCAGGACATAGATGTCGCCTCCGGTCGATCCCTGGTCGGACATGAGACCGCTGATGAATCCAATCCGCGAGCCGTCGGGAGACCAGCGGGGGACTGCGATCTGCTGTCCGGAGACGGAGCTTTTGCCGCTTGTGGGATCGACAAGGACCTGGGGCTGGCCGCTCAGCGATTGGGTGTAGAGCTTTGCGGTCCACCAGTTGTCTTCGCCGGGCGGCGGGCCGGCAATATAGGCGAGTTTTTGCGAGTCAGGCGACCAATCGAACTCGTAGACGTGGAGATTCGCCGGGGTCAACTGGTTGAGATGGCCATCCGTGGGATCGACCGCCGCAACCCGCTGAACCTCAAGGCCTTCCACTCCTATCACCCCTGAAGGCGGCTTCATGGCGGCGAGGGCGCCCGAAGGCCGGGTAGCTCCTTCTACATATAGGAAGCTGAGCATCTTGCCGTCGGGCGACCATTGCAGGCTCTTGGCGAAGCCGTTGAGCGTGGCCAGCAGGCGGGGAGCGGCGTCCGAGCCGGGACTGGCCAGAAAGATCGCCGGCTTGTGGTCGGGAGTGCAGTTGGAGAAGAAGGCAAGCTGTTTCGAGTCGGGCGACCAGGCGAAGCCGCTCTCCCTGCCTTTCTCGCCGGCGGCGCAGGCAGTGATCGGCCGGGGATGGGATGGGTCGTTCAGCGGCGCAACCTCAATGCCCCCAGCGTTCCAGGCGATGAGGTTGCCGTCTGGTGAGAGGTCGGTTTGCTGGATGGCGTGCACCTGTTCAAGCGAATCGATGATCTGGCCGATGCGGGGATCGTGAGCTGGGGCGGCGTCCTGGCTGAAGGCAGCTGGGGCGAGCGTTAAGAGGAATGAGCAGACGACGGGCAGGGCGAGATGGCGGAAGTTCATGGTTAGCAATGTATCAGGAGGAAACGAGTACCTAAGGTTCACTGTGGGATAAGGCTACCCAGTTTTATTGGCTTGGAAGGCGGCGATGTGGCGCTAGAATGAAGGCATGGGCGAGGGCATTACGCGCGACGATCTGAATGGGTTGGAAACAAGACTGCTGACGCGCACGCACACCGATCTCAACGCGCTTGAAACCAGACTGCTGGAGCGCATTGAGAAGACGGAGACTACACTCCTGCGCGAGTTTCGCAAGTGGGCCGTCAGTTTTGAGTCGCGTTTTCGCGCCAACGAGATTCTGGTTGGTGGCTCAACGAGCGCATGATTGCGCTCGAGGAGCGGGTCGGAGACCTCGAGCACCGCAGCGGAGCGTCGAGCGAATAGATTTTTCCCTGAAAATCGTGTCTGTGTTTGACGACAACTACTCCTCTTGTTATTCTTAAAAGGTTCCACGAGTGTGCTCACGTTTCCTGTGTGTAACGGGAAACCGAGAGAGGCTCAGCAGTAATCATCACAGGTGGCTCGCGGATGTGATTGCGGGCTCGGGATTCTGTGAACCCTTGCCGGGCTCGTGCGGCAGGGACTGATCGCATCGGCGCCTGCGACACCCTCCACCTTGGCGGGCTATGCAGGCCGGAACCAGCGAAACGGAGTTGGCTGCTTCCTGAATCCGCTGAAAAGCGGGTTTGAAGGCGCGCTCGACCACCGTCGGGGTTCTCGTCTGGGATTAAGGTAAGGCGGACGCGAAGCAGGGAAGGTTTGCGACTTCGCACGGAGAAACGCCTGAGAGCGTTTCGACTGGCGTGCGAGCGAGGCTCCTGCGACGTGCCGTGGATTTGAAACGGTTTTGGATTGGTAAGGAGTTTGGTTTGCCTACATTCAGTCAGCTGGTAAGGAAGGGTCGTACGGCACCGCGGTATAAGACGGCCTCCCCTGCTCTGCAGGGATCGCCGCAGCGGCGCGGAGTTTGCACGCGCGTTTACACGCAGACGCCCAAGAAGCCGAACTCGGCGCTCCGCAAGGTTGCCCGTGTCCGCCTGACGAACGGCATCGAGGTGACGTCGTACATCCCTGGCGAAGGCCATAACCTGCAGGAGCACTCGATTGTGCTCATCCGCGGCGGCCGTGTGAAGGATCTGCCGGGTGTGCGTTATCACATCGTTCGCGGAACGCTCGACTCGGTCGGCGTCGTCAAGCGCACGCAGAGCCGCTCGAAGTACGGCGCGAAGCGTGCCAAGGCCGGCGCAGCCGCAGGCGGGAAGAAGTAAACTCGCCGTTTGGGCGGCGGCTTCGCGTGGCACTCCCGTTGGTCGTGGATCGGGAGTCGGTTGTTTAGATCAAGTTTGTTGCTGAAGAGAGATTAAGGAACTATGCCGAGAAAAGGTCATATCGCCAAGCGTGAGGTCGCTGCCGACCCGGTTTACAACTCGACGCTCGTCACCAAGTTTGTCAACTCGATGATGTGGGGCGGCAAGAAATCGACGGCGCAGGGGATTTTCTACACCGCGATGACGAACCTGGAGCAGAAGGGCGGCGCCGAGGCGCTGACGCTCTTCAAAAAGGCGGTCGAGAACTGCAAGCCGCTGCTCGAGGTCAAGACCCGCCGTGTGGGTGGTGCGAACTACCAGGTGCCGATCGAAGTCAATCCCGAGCGGCGCACTTCGCTCGCGATCCGCTGGCTGGTTTCCTATGGCCGGGCGCGGGGCGAGAAGGGCATGATCGACAAGCTCACGAACGAGCTGCTCGACGCGGCCAATGGTCGTGGCGCGGCGATGAAGAAGAAGGAAGACGTTCACCGCATGGCCGAAGCCAACAAGGCCTTCGCGCACTACCGCTGGTAGGACTTGCCGTCCAGGCAACCGCGCCTTCGGCGCCTCTGGATAGCGCTGGGGAGAGATGGAAAGTGGGAGTCGAAAGCTGCTCCCGAAAGAAGTTTGAAACTCGGACCGTGAAGGCCTGAGAGAAGCAGAGAGAGACACTGTGCCACGTCAAGTACCGTTAAATCGTTGCCGGAACATCGGAATCATGGCGCACATCGACGCCGGAAAGACGACGACGACCGAGCGCATCCTTTTCTATACGGGCATTACGCACCGTATCGGCGAGGTGCACGAGGGCACGGCGACGATGGACTACATGGAGCAGGAGCAGGAGCGCGGAATCACGATTACCTCCGCTGCGACGACCTGCACATGGAAAGACATCCGCATCAATATCATCGACACGCCTGGCCACGTGGATTTCACGGCTGAGGTGGAGCGCTCGCTGCGCGTTCTCGACGGCGCGGTCGCGCTGTTCGATTCCGTGTCGGGCGTACAGCCGCAGACTGAGACCGTCTGGCGGCAGGGCGATAAGTACAAGGTTCCCCGCATCTGCTTCGTCAACAAGATGGACAAGGCGGGCGCGGACTTCGAGCACGTCATCGAGACCATCCGCAAGCGCCTGGGCGCGCGGCCGGTAGCGATTCAGATTCCCATCGGCGCAGAAGCGAAGTTCCGCGGCGTAGTCGATTTGATCGAGATGCGCGCCATCGTCTGGAACGACGAGACCATGGGCGCGAAGTACACGATTGAAGAAGTGCCAGCCGACATGCTCAAGAAGGCGGAAGCCTTCCGCATGCAGCTGATCGAAACGGTCGCCGAAAACGACGACGAAATGCTGCACAAGTTTCTGGAAGGCGAGACGCCGACCCCGGAAGAGCTCAAGAAGGCTCTGCGCGGCGCGACCATCGATATGAAGGTCTTCCCGGTGCTGTGCGGCTCCGCCTTCAAGAACAAGGGTGTGCAGACGCTGCTCGATGCGGTGGTCGATTACCTGCCCAGCCCGCTCGATGTGCCTCCGGTCCAGGGCCTCGATCCGGACGATCCGTCGGTGACTCTGACGCGCGAGGCCAAGGACGATGCTCCGTTTTCGGCGCTCGGCTTCAAGCTGATCAACGATCCTTTCGGCAAGCTGGGCTTCATTCGCGTCTACTCGGGCGTTCTTAAGACCGGAGACACGGTTCTCAATCCGCGCACCCGAAAGACCGAGCGCGTAGGCCGCCTGGTGAAGATGCACGCCAACAAGCGTGAGGACATCACCGAGATCTACGCCGGCGACATCTGCGCCTGCGTGGGCCTCAAGGAATTGAAGACCGGTGACACGCTGTGTTCTCCTCAGCACCCGATCGCGCTGAGCGCAATTGATTTTCCGGAGCCGGTGATCTCGGTTGCTGTCGAACCGAAGACTAAGAGCGATCAGGAAAAGATGGGCCTGGCATTGGCAAGGCTGGCCGATGAGGATCCGACATTCAAGGTCCGCACCGATGAGGAGTCGGGTCAGACGATCATCAGCGGCATGGGCGAACTGCACCTCGAGATTCTTGTCGACCGCATGAAGCGCGAGCACAAGGTCGAGGCCAATGTGGGCGAGCCGCGCGTGGCGTTCCGCGAGACGATTCGCAAGCACGCCGAGGCGGAAGGCAAGTACATCCGCCAGACGGGTGGTTCGGGCAACTACGGCCACGTCAAGATCAAGGTGGAGCCGAACGAGCCGGGCAAGGGCTACGAATTCATCGACGCGATCCGCGGCGGCGTGGTTCCGAAGGAATACATCAAGCCGACCGAGCAGGGCATTCGGGAAGCGTCGCACAACGGCGTGCTGGCCGGCTACGAGATGGTGGACTTCAAGGTCACCCTCTTCGACGGCAGCTACCACGACGTCGACTCGAACGAAATGGCCTTCAAGATTGCCGGATCGATGGCATTCAAGGAAGCCGCGAGGAAGGCGAGCCCCGTATTGCTTGAACCGGTGATGGCGGTTGAAGTCACGGTTCCGGAAGAGCACATGGGCACGATCATCGGCGACATCAATTCGCGTCGCGGCCGCATCGAGGGCATGGAGCACTCGGGCGGTTCACAGGTGATCAAGGCCATGGTTCCGCTCAAGGAGATGTTCGGATACGTGAACGACATCCGCTCATCGACGCAGGGCCGCGCTTCCTACACCATGCAGTTTGCGCGCTACGAAGAGGCTCCGCGCATGATCTCGGAAGAGATCATCAGCCGGAACCAGGGTAAGTAAACAAGCAGATCGCTTGTTAAGAGTTTGGATATAGCGGGTCCGACGGGCCCGGAACATTAGAGCGACACCGAAGGAACGAGAGAGGAACAAGTATGGCGAAGGAGAAATTTGACCGTTCGAAGCCGCACGTGAATGTGGGGACGATCGGGCACATTGATCACGGCAAGACGACGTTGACGGCGGCGATCACCAAGGTGTTGTCGAAGCACAACCCGAAGAACTCGTTTCGCTCGTTTGATTCGATTGACAACGCGCCCGAGGAGCGGGAGCGCGGCATCACGATTGCGACGGCGCACGTGGAGTACGAGACCGCGAAGCGCCACTATGCGCACGTCGACTGCCCGGGTCACGCTGACTACATCAAGAACATGATCACCGGTGCGGCGCAGATGGACGGCGCGATCCTGGTGGTTGCAGCGACCGATGGTCCGATGCCGCAGACCAAGGAGCACGTGTTGTTGGCCCGCCAGGTAGGCGTGCCCTACATCGTGGTCTTTCTGAACAAGTGCGATGCGGTTGAGGATCCGGAGCTGACGGACCTGGTGGAGATGGAAGTACGCGAGCTGTTGTCGAAGTACAACTTCCCGGGCGACGATGTGCCGGTGATCCGCGGTTCTGCTCTTGGCGGGTTGAACGGCGAGGCGCAGTGGGAAGCGAAGATCGACGAGCTGATGGACGCGGTGGACGCGAATGTTCCTCTGCCTGCGCGTGCGATCGATCAGCCATTCCTGATGCCGATCGAAGACATCTTCTCGATCTCGGGACGCGGAACAGTAGTGACGGGCCGTATCGAGCGCGGCAAGGTGAAGGTGGGCGAGGAAGTGGAAATCGTCGGCTTCCGCGAGACACGCAAGACGGTTGTTACCGGCGTTGAGATGTTCAAGAAGCAGCTGGATGAGGGTCTGGCGGGCGACAATGCTGGACTTCTGTTGCGCGGCATTCCCAAGGAAGACGTCGAGCGCGGGATGGTTCTGGCCAAGACGGCTTCGATCACGCCGCACACCAAGTTCAAGGGCGAGATCTACGTGCTGAGCAAGGACGAGGGTGGTCGCCACACGCCGTTCTTCAACGGGTACCGTCCGCAGTTCTACTTCCGCACGACGGATGTGACGGGCTCGGCCAAGCTTCCTGAAGGCACGGAGATGGTAATGCCGGGCGACAACATTTCGCTGGAGATCGAGCTGCACACTCCGGTGGCGATGGAAAAGGGCCTCAGGTTCGCGATCCGCGAAGGCGGACGCACCGTGGGCGCAGGTACCATCAGCGAGATCTTGCAATAAGGGACCGATGTTGAGCGGGCCGGAGCAAGAAAGCTCCGGCTTGCAGAAAGATTGATGACGATGGTTGGACAGAGAATACGCATCCGGCTGAAGGCCTATGACTACCGGGTGCTCGACACTTCGACGGGCGAGATTGTGGACACCGCGAAGCGTACGGGCGCACAGGTGGCGGGGCCGATTCCGTTGCCGACGGTGAAGAACAAGTATTGCGTGCTGCGTTCGCCGCACGTCGACAAGAAATCGCGCGAGGCATTTGAGATCCGCACGCACAAGCGGCTGATCGACATCCTCGAGCCCACGCAGCAGACAGTGGACGCGCTGATGAAGCTTGACCTGCCCGCCGGCGTGGACGTCGAGATCAAGGCTTTCGAAAAATAGTCCCCAGTTGCCAGTTTTCAGTCCACAGTATCGAGTGCGGACAGAAACTGGGGACTGGTAACTAACAACTGAAAACTGGAAAGACCGGCAGTGCGCTTGAAGAATCGGCGCATGATGAGGAGAGAAAGATATGGCAGTTACAGGAATTCTGGGCAAGAAGATCGGCATGACGCAGGTATTCGATGAGAAGGGTGAGGTTCACCCTATCACCGTCCTGCAGGCCGGCCCGTGCGTGATTACGCAGTTGAAAACGGCTGCGAAGGATGGCTATGACGCGGCGCAGATCGGCCTGGTCGAGTTCGTCAAGGCTTCAAAGGTGACCAAGCCGCAGGCTGGGCACTTCGCCAAGCACGATGTTCCTCCGGTGCGCATGATCCGCGAGGTTGCAGTCGAGACCGCGACCAAGCCTGCTGCTGAGGGTGAGGGCGAGACCAACGGCAGCATCAAGGCCGGCGACAAGATCCTGGTCGATATCTTCTCGGATGAGAAGTATGTCGATGTGATCGGCACGAGCAAGGGGCGCGGATTTGCGGGCGTCATTCGCCGCCATCATTTCGGCGGTGGTCCCAAGTCGCACGGACACATGTTCCAGGTGCAGGGCTCGATCGGCGCATCGTCGTTTCCGTCTCGCGTGCTGCCCAAGACGCGCATGCCGGGACATATGGGCGTGGATCGCGTAACGGTTCGCAACCTGCGCATTCGCGGCATCGATCTGGACGAGAATCTCCTCATGGTTGAGGGAGCGGTGCCGGGTCCTCGCGACGGATATGTGCTGATCTCGAAGGCCAAGGCTCCGCCGCGCGAGCGTCGTGGCTTTGCCGGTGGCGGCACGGTTGATCCGCTGAAGGCTTCGAAGAAGGCCGCAGGCAAGAAGAAATAGGACTAGCCGTCCAGGTGTACGCGCCTTGCGGCGCATTGAGTTGGACGCATGATGTTCAAAGCCGAAGCCGATGCTTCGGGCTTGAAAGAGAAAACGATGGCAAACATTGACGTATTCAATCTGAGCGGAGAAAAAGTAGGGTCGCTCGAACTGGCCGACGAGGTTTTTGGCCAGCAGAACGAGGCGCTGCTTTGGGAAGCGGTGAAGCACTACCGCGCCGCGCTGCGCCAGGGAACGGCAGCGACCAAGAATCGCAAGCTGGTCTCCGGCTCGGGCAAGAAGCTCTGGAAGCAGAAGGGCACCGGCCGCGCGCGCATCGGTTCGGTTCGCTCGCCTCTGTGGCGGCATGGCGGCACGGTTCACGGACCTCAGCCCCGCTCCTACGACTATGCGTTTCCGCGCAAGAAGTTGCTGGGCGCGCTGCGCTCGGCGCTGGCTGCCAAGCTGGCCGATGGCAAGCTGATCGTCGTCGACAGCCTGGAGCTGAAGGAGCCTAAGGCAAAGCTGTATCGCCAGGCGCTGAACAAACTTGAGGCGAAGCGCACCGCGCTGCTGGTTGAAAACGGCAAGGAAGTCAGCCAGGCGCTGATTCTCGGGTCGCGCAATCTCGAAGGTGTGGAGCTGATGCTGAACAGCGAAGTGCATCCTTACGATCTGTTGCGCTACGAGCGCGCGATCTTCTCGCGGCCGGCAATTGAGAGCCTGCAGGAGTCGCTCAAGAAGACCGTTTCGAAACGTCAGAAGGCGGAGGTGGCCTAAATGCCGACGACATACAACGTAATCCGCCGCCCGCTGATCACCGAAAAGGGCCTCACCGCCAAGGAAGCCGAAGGCACGCTGGTGTTTGAAGTGGCCTCCAAGGCGACCAAGACAGAAGTAAAGCAGGCGGTTGAGCTGCTCTTCAAGGTGAAGGTTGCTGGAGTTCGCACCGCGAACCACGTGGGCAAGGAACGCCGTAGGGGCAAGTTTTCCGGATTTCGTCCCGACTGGAAGAAGGCGTATGTGCGCCTGAAGTCTGGCGAGAAGATGCCGGACTATGTGAACAATCTCTAGATTGCTCGGAGATTGGTAAGAGATTTATCGGTCCGGTGAGATAAGCCGGGCGAACGCGGGTGAAAGCGGCCTGCGGGTAGAGAGAAGACACGATGCCGATTAAGACATATCGACCGATGACGCCGTCGTTGCGGTTCAAGACCACACTGGTCAACGACGATATCACGACAGACAAGCCGTACAAGCCGCTGCTGGCGATCAAGCAGCGCACCGGCGGCCGCCGCAACTCCGGCGATCTGACCATCCGCCATCACGGTGGCGGTCACAAGCAGAAGCTGCGTCTGATTGACTTCAAGCGCGACAAGTACGGCGTGCCGGGACGCGTGGCCACGATCGAGTACGATCCGAACCGGTCCTCGCGTATTGCCTTGATCAGCTACGCCGACGGCGAGAAGCGCTACATTCTGCAGCCGGTTGGCCTGAAGGTCGGACAGCAGGTGATGAGTGGACCCGAGGCCGATATCCTTGTCGGCAATGCGCTGCCGCTCAAGAACATTCCTGCCGGCACCACGGTGCATAACGTGGAGCTTCGCCCGGGCAAGGGCGCCCAGATGGTGCGCTCGGCCGGTTCGTCGGCGCAGCTGGTTGCCAAGGAAGGCGACTATGCCCTGTTGAAGCTTCCCTCCGGCGAGACCCGCAAGGTTCTGGTCGAGTGCATGGCGACGATCGGACAGGTTGGCAACACGGACCACGAGAATGTGTCAATCGGCAAGGCGGGACGCAACCGCTGGAAGGGCATTCGCCCCACCAACCGCGGCGTCTCGATGAACCCGGTGGATCACCCGCATGGCGGCGGCGAGGGCAAGACCTCGGGCGGACGTCATCCTGTGACTCCCTGGGGCCAGCCGACACGCGGCTACAAGACACGCAACAACAAGCGGACCGATGCGTTCATCGTCAGCCGCCGTAAGAAGTAGGCAAGAGCAGGGAACAGGGATCAGGGATCAGGGATTAGAAAGCCGGATTCCGCAGGCAGTAAGCAGGGCGCGTTTGGGCGCAGTTGTTTAGGAGAGATATGGCACGGTCGACAAAAAAGGGTCCTTTCATCGACGGGCACCTGATGGTCAAGATCACCGCGTTGAACCAGGCAAACGACAAGAAGGTCGTGCGCACCTGGTCGCGCCGGTCCACCATCCACCCGGACATGGTGGGGCATACGATTGCGGTCCACAACGGCAAGAAGTTTGTGCCCGTGTATGTGACCGAGAACATGGTAGGCCACAAGCTGGGCGAGTTCGCGGCAACGCGCACCTTCAAGGGACACTCGGCCAAGGCTGCTGAGACTTCGGCGAAGCCGAAGTAAGAAAACGAACGGGTGAATTGCGGAACTCGCCGTTGAGCGCGAGTAAAGCAAGAGGGCGAAGTGATTTATCACGCAGTCCTCGGATAGAGGGATGAAGGCAATGCAAGTGGAGACACGAGAATTCACAGCTCAGGCGCGCTTCCAGCGTGTATCGCCGCAGAAGGCCCGGCTGGTGCTGGATCTAATCAAGGGCCAGAGCGTGGAGCAGGCGCTGAACACGGTCGCCTTCACCAAGAAGGCCGTCGCTCCGATGGTGGAGAAGGTTCTGCGCTCGGCGCTGCAGAACGCCAATTATCTGAGCCAGGAACAGGGGCTCGACGTTGACGTCGACAACCTCTACGTCAAGTCGGCGATCGCCAATGACGGCCCGCGCATGAAGCGCATCCGTCCGGCCCCGATGGGACGCGCGTATCGCTATCAGCGCAGGCTGTCGCACATTGTGATCTCGGTTGCGGAGCGTGGCGGCAGCGACCGCTCGAGCCTGGTGACAACAGTGGGTGAAGAAGAGACCACGCCGAAGGCGAAGAAGGCGGCGGCGAAGAAGGCTCCGGCAAAGAAGGCAGCTGCGAAGAAGGCAGTAGCAAAGAAACCGGCAGCGAAGAAGAAGGCTGCGAAGAAGTAGGTTAAGGGCGCAAGGAAGGTTTAGAGGGAATTTATGGGACAGAAAGTCCATCCTTACGGATTTCGGCTCGGCGTGAACAAGCCGTGGCGTTCGCGCTGGTTCGTCGAGCGCGATTACGACAAGCTGCTCATCGAAGATGTGAAGCTGAAGAAGGAGCTCAAGGACAAGCTCAAGGCGGCGGGCGTCAGCTCGGTCGAGATCGAGCGTCCGGGCAACAAGCTGCGTATTATCATCCGCACCGCGCGTCCGGGTATCATCATTGGCCGCAAGGGTGCCGAGATCGACAAGCTCAAGGTTGACCTGCAGAAGCGCACCAATCGCGATGTCTTCATCGACATCCTCGAGGTCAACAAGCCTGAGCTTGACGCTCAGCTGGTTGCCGAGAGCATCGCGCTGCAGCTCGAGAAGCGTGTCGGCTTCCGCCGCGCCATGCGCAAGGCTGTTGATTCGGCTCTCCGCTTCGGCTGCAAGGGCATCAAGGTTCGCGTGTCGGGCCGTCTGAACGGCAACGAAATCGCGCGCTCCGAGTGGTACCTGCAGGGCCGTTTGCCGCTGCACACGCTGCGTGCGGATATCGAATACGGCTTTGCCGAGGCGCACACCACGTACGGCATTATCGGCGTCAAGACCTGGATCTATCGCGGCGATATCTACCAGCAGAAGCGGCGTGAGCCGCAGGCCGCGGTCGGAACGTCGGTGTTCTAAAGTCAGCCATTAGCCATTAGGGATTAGCCATTAGCAATACGCTGGCTGGGACCAAAGGCGAGGTGAGGTTGACACAGGAAGTTTTGAACTAATGGCTGTTGGCTAATGGCTGATGGCTGGTTTTCGAGGGTTTCATTATGTTGATGCCAAAGAAGGTCAAGTTTCGCAAGCAGCAGCGCGGCCGCATGCGCGGTAAGGCGTGGCGCGGAAGCGAGCTTTCGTTCGGCGATTTCGGCCTGAAGGTCATGGAGTGCGGTTACATCACCGACCGGCAGATTGAAGCCAGCCGCGTGGCGATGACCCGTTTCATCAAGCGCGGCGGCAAGATCTGGCTGCGTCTCTTCCCCGATAAGCCGGTGACGAAGAAGCCGGCCGAAACCCGTATGGGCAAGGGCAAGGGCGCTCCCGATCACTGGGTCGCGGTGGTTCGTCCGGGCAAGGTGCTCTTCGAGATGGAGGGCGTGAGTGTGGAAATGGCGCAGGAGGCGATGCGTCTGGCTGCGCACAAGCTTCCGCTGAAGACGCGTTTCGTGCAGCGTCACGACGCCAAGGTAGTCACGGCGGCGAAGTAAAAGGTAGGGCTCAGAGCACAGAGCTCAGGGCACAGAGGATTAAGAGATGGAACTGGAAAAGATTCGTAACTTCAGCGATGGCGAGCTGGGCACGGAAGAGAAGAAGGCGGCCGAGCAGCTGTTCCGCCTGCGCTTCCAGATGAAGCTTGGCCAGAACGAGGGCGTCAAGAAGCTCCGCGGGCTGAAGAAGGACATTGCACGCATCAAGACGATTGCCCGCGAGCGCGAGCTTGGACTCAACGGTGAGAAGCCGCAGGCTGAATCGAGTGCGCCGGTGAAGGCCGCCGCGAAGGCCAGGAAGTCGGCCCCGAAAGCCGCGGGCGCAAAGACCAAGAGCGCGAAGACCAAGAAGGAGGCTCGCTAAGTCATGAGTGAAGCCACACAGACCGCAACGCAGTCGCGCCGCAACGAGAAGGTCGGTCAGGTTGTCTCGACCAAGATGCAGAAGACCATCGTTGTCGAAGTGGAGATGCGCAAGGCGCACCCCAAGTACAAGCGCGTTATGAAGACCAACAAGAAGTTCTACGCGCACGACGAGCAGAACACCGCGCGCGTGGGCGACATGGTTCGCATCCGTGAGACGCGTCCGCTGAGCAAGCTGAAGCGCTGGAACCTGGAAGAGATTGTCCGCCGCTCTGCGCTCGCGCAGATTGAAGAAGCGGCTGCCGCCAAGGCCCAGGCGTAAGAAGAGGGATTGAGGAGAGAGCGCTATGGCAGTGCAGATGAGAACCATGCTCGAGGTTGCCGATAACTCCGGCGCCCGTAAGCTGCAGATGATTCTTCCCCTGGGCGGAGCAAGCGGCAAGAAGGCCGGCCTGGGCGATATCGTCACGGCAGCGGTAAAGGAAGCCTCGCCGGACGGGCAGGTGAAGAAGGGCAAGGTCGTGAAGGCAGTCATTGTACGTACCCGCAAGGAGTACCGCCGCCGTGACGGAACCTACATCCGTTTTGATTCGAACGCCGCCGTGCTGATCAACGAAGCCGGCGAGCCGGTTGGAACGCGCGTCTTCGGGCCGGTCGCCCGCGAGCTGCGCGAGAAGAAGTTTCTGAAGATCGTATCGCTCGCTCCCGAAGTTCTGTAACCGGGTTCGAGCCGCAAAAGGAAGATTATGAGTCTGAACATACAGCGTAACGACAAGGTCGCAGTTATCTCCGGCGCCTACCGCGGCAAGCAGGGACGCGTGCTGAGCGTGCTGCCGGACAAGAGCCGCATCCTGGTCGAGCATGTGCGGATGGTGAAGAAGAATGTTCGCCCCAATCCGCAGCGGAACATCAAGGGCGGCATCGCGGAGCAGGAAGCGCCGATTCACATCTCGAACGTCCTGCTGGTATGCCCCGACTGCGGGCCTACCCGCATCGGCCACAGGTTTGAAGGCGACACGAAAGTGCGCGTCTGCAAGAAGTGCGGCAATGTGATTGCCGCGAAGGCAAAGAAGAAGTGACCAGTTGTTAGTCCCCAGTCTCCAGTTCCAGAAGCACCAGTAACTGAGGACTAAGAACTAATAACTGACAACTGAATTGAGCACCCTCCGTAACGGTATACGGCGATAGCCACTCCGAGCCCGGAGAGAAAGAACAGAAAACAATGGCAGCAAGACTTAAAGAGAAGTATCACAAGGAAATCAAGCCGGCGCTCCAGAAGGAGCTGGGCCTTGAGAACACGATGGCCGTACCGCGCCTGGAAAAGATTGTCGTGAACATGGGGCTCGGCGAAGCGACCCAGAACTCGAAGATGCTCGACCCGCTGGTCGCCGACCTGGCCGCGATTGCCGGACAGAAACCGGTCACCACGCGCGCGAAGAAGTCCATCGCCGCCTTCAAGGTTCGCGAAGGCATGCCGATTGGCGCGATGGTGACGCTGCGCGGCGACTCGATGTACGAGTTCCTCGACCGTCTGATCGCGATCGCGCTGCCCCGCGTGCGCGACTTCCGTGGCGTCTCGACGAAGAGCTTTGACGGCCGCGGCAACTACACGCTCGGCATTCGCGACCAGCTGATCTTCCCGGAGATCGACTACGCGAAGGTCGACAAGCTGAAGGGCATGAACATCACGATCGTGACCACGGCCCAGGACGACAACTCGGCGCGCGCTCTGCTTCGGCAGTTCGGCATGCCGTTCCGCCAGGCCGCATAACGTATCGAGATAAGGACTGAACAGAAGATATGGCAACTACTGCAAAACGAGTCAAGGACGCCCGCAAGCCCAAGTTCAAGAGCCGGCAGCATAACCGCTGCCAGCTGTGCGGACGCCCCCGCGCCTTCCTGCGCAAGTTCGGCGTCTGCCGCCTGTGCTTCCGCTCTCTGGCGCTCAAGGGAGAAATCCCCGGCGTCGTCAAGTCCTCCTGGTGACGCTGGCCGCGTCGGGCACACGCGCCTTGCGGCGCAAGACAAAGTTCGCGTGATAGGGATTCACGCTTAACCATTCCCGCTGGTTTCCGCCGAGGCGGACGAACGGGGGATGAAGGAGAAACGATGAGTTTGACCGATCCAGTAGCAGATTTTCTGACCCGTATTCGCAATTCGATCCGCGCGCGTCACCAGAAGCTGGATGTTCCGGCCTCCAAGCTGAAGACCGAAATCGCCCGCATCCTCAAGGAAGAGGGCTATATCGCGAACTACAAGCCGACCGAAGAAAACGGCCGCAACGTTCTTCGCGTGTACCTGAAGTACGGCTCGAACAACGAGGCCGCCATCCGCGACCTCGCCCGTGTTTCCCGTCCCGGTTGCCGCGTCTATGTCGGCCGCGATGAGATCAAGCGGGTGCAGGGCGGACTCGGCATCAGCATCCTCACCACGCCGCGCGGCGTGATGACCGGACGCCAGGCGCGCCGCGAAGGCGTAGGCGGCGAGATCCTCTGCGAAGTCTGGTGACACTTCGCGTGTCGGCGATACGCGCCTTCGGCGCCATTCTTGCCGGGGCAGTGAGCTGTGGCCATGCCGTTGGCATGGCATAAGAGTTGGAAGTGGGCGGAACATTCGCCCGGCTGCAGTGGAACGACGGGAAGTCGGGACTCGCAAGCCATAAAGGATTCGAAGTATGTCGCGTATAGGAAAGAAGCCGATTCCGCTGCCGAGCGGAGTGAAGTACACGGTCCAGGGCAACACGGTTGTCGTCGAAGGCCCCAAGGGCAAGGTCGAGCAGGTCATTCCTGCCGGCATCAAGCTTGAGACCAAAGATGGCGAGGTGCATGCGGTCCGCGAGAGCGACTCGCAGGCTGCCGTCCATGGCCTCACTCGGGCGCTCGTCTCGAATGCTATCGAGGGCGTGACCAAGGGGTGGTCGAAGGATCTCGACATTGTCGGTATCGGTTATCGTGCCGAGCTCAAGGGCAAGAACACGGTGGTGTTCACCCTCGGCTTCTCGCACCAGATCGAGTTTCCGCTGCCCACCGGCATCACGGCAGTGATCGACCCGAAGCAGACGCGGGTTACCGTGTCCGGCATCGACCGCCAGAAGGTTGGTCAGGTCGCCGCGGACATGCGCTCGCTGCGCAAGCCCGATCCGTACAAGAACAAGGGCGTGCGCTACTCGGACGAGAAGCTGAAGAAGAAGGTCGGCAAGACCGGAGCGAAGTAAAGAGAGTTGAAACCGAACGGGGCCGCAGGGCGGCTCCGCTATTAGGAAGGAAGAAAAGATGATTCCGCAGAGAAAAAGAAATGAGATTCGCCAGCGCGTGCATGCGCGCATTCGCACCAAGATGCAGGGCACCACGGAGCGTCCGCGCCTGAACGTTTACCGCTCGCTCAATCACATCTACGTGCAGGTGATCGATGATTCGCAGGGCGTAACACTGGTGTCGGCCTCGACCGTCTCCGCGAAGGTCAAGACCGGCGGCAACGTTGCGGCGGCCAAGGAGATCGGCAAGCTGGTCGCCGAGCGCGCCAAGGAAAAGGGCATCAAGAAGGTTGTGTTCGATCGCGGCGGATACCTGTATCACGGCCGTATCAAGGCGTTGGCGGATGCCGCTCGCGAAGCGGGTCTGGAGTTTTAAGGTTTTTGCAGTTCCAGGGCGGCGTCAGGCCGTCCGAAAGGAATCAGGAAGCGAATGGCAACACTGAAGAAGAAACTGGATGCCGGTCAATTTAACCTGAAGGATCAGGTGGTCGCGATCAACCGCGTCACCAAGGTCGTCAAGGGCGGCAAAAACATGTCGTTTGCAGCGCTGGTTGTTGTCGGCGATCCCGGCGCGGGCGTGGTTGGATACGGCTCGGGCAAGGCGAAGGAAGTGCCGCAGGCGATCCGCAAGGGGATTGAGTCGGCGAAGAAGAACCTCGTCCGCATCAACCTCACGGAAACCACCATCCCCCACCAGGTGCTGGGCCGCTTCGGCTCGGGACAGGTGATGCTGAAGCCGGCTCCGGAAGGTACGGGCGTGATTGCCGGCGGCGCGGTGCGCGCGGTGATGACCTCGGCGGGCGTGCAGAATGTGCTCACCAAGAGCCTCGGCTCGGCCAACCCGCACAACGTGATCAAGGCGACCTTCGACGCGCTGGTGCAGTTGCGCGACCGCGACGAAGTTGCTGCCCTCCGCGGCAAGCAGGTTCAGGAGCTCTAGTCATGGCGGAAACTCAGAAGATCAAGATTCAATACTTCCGGTCGATGATCCAAGCGCCGGTGAAGCACAAGAGGGTCGTCAAGGGCCTGGGCTTCACGCGGCTCAACCAGATTGTCGAGCGCGAGGATACCCCGTCGATTCGCGGCATGGTGCGGACCATTCCGCATCTCGTACGGATCGTCGAGTAGTGACCAGTTGTTAGTCCCCAGTCCCCAGTAAGAGCAAGACTGATAACTGAAGTCTAACAACTGGGGACTAAACCAAATGCGAGTCGGTTGAGTAAAGACTCAGCCGGCGTTTAGCGAGGAAATCATGAACTTATCGAAACTCAGGGCGCCTAAAAACGCCAACCGCAACAAGAAACGCGTGGGCCGCGGTATGGGCTCCGGCCACGGCAAGACCTCTACCCGCGGACACAAGGGACAGGGCTCCCGTTCCGGGTCGAGCCTGATGCGCGGTTTTGAGGGTGGCCAGATGCCGCTGCACCGCCGCCTCCCCAAGCGCGGATTCACCAACATCTTCCGCACCGAGTACACAGTGCTGAATCTCGATCGCCTCGTCGCGCTGGGCGAGAAGGAGCTCACCCTTGAGGCATTCCAGGCCAAGGGCTACCTGAAGAGCCGTGGCGAGCTGCTCAAGATCCTCGGCAACGGCGAGCTCACGACCGCGATCACCGTGCATGCGCACAAGTTTTCCAAGACTGCGCAGGAGAAGATTGAAAAAGCCGGCGGCAAGGCAGTTTTGATCGGCTAAAGTTTCGCGAATGCCTGGCTTCCCGTAGGGGGCCAGGCATTATGATTGGAAGCAGTCCCATGTTTGAGAAGTTCGCGAATATCTTCCGCATCCCCGACCTGCGCAAGCGTGTGCTGTTCACCATGGCCATGCTGGCGGTTTACCGGTTGGGTGGCCATATCCCCACGCCTGGTGTAAACACTGCCGCCCTCGAGCAGTTCTTCAATTCGCAGGCAGGCTCGTCGCTCGGCCTGGTCGACATGTTCAGCGGAGGAAACCTTCGCCGTCTGACCATCTTCGCTTTGGGCATCATGCCCTATATCACGGCATCGATCATCTTCCAGCTTCTGACGGTGGTCTATGAGCCCCTGGCCCGCCTTCAGAAAGAAGGTGAACTGGGACGCCGCAAGATTACCCAATGGACGCGCTATCTGACTGTGATCCTGGGTGTCGTCCAGTCGATGACGATTGCCATTGCGCTGTCGCACGCCTCCGGCGGCATGGTGCTGAACCCCGGTCCCGGATTCATCCTGATGACCGTGCTCACCCTGACTGCGGGTACCGCTTTCATCATGTGGCTGGGTGAACAGATCACCGATCGTGGCATCGGCAACGGAATGAGTCTGCTGATCTTCGCTGGTATCGTTGTTGGATTGCCGCGCGCTATCGCGGAACTCGTCGACACTGCCAAAACGGAGAAATTCGGAGCCTTTACCGTCCCCGCCCTCATCCTGCTGGTGGCCTGCATGATTGCAGTGGTGGCGTTTATCGTCTTCGTCGAGCGCAGCGAACGCCGCATTCCGGTGCAGTACGCCAAGCGCATCGTGGGACGCCGCCTGATGGGCGGTCAGTCAACCCACCTTCCGCTTAAGGTCAACTCCGGCGGTGTGATGCCGGTCATCTTTGCGGCCTCCGTGCTTTCCGCTCCGCTGCTGTTTTCGCAGTCCGCCATTGTGCGCAACAGCGCTGGGCTCACGCGTGTCTTCGAGTGGCTCCGACCGGGCGAGCCGTGGTATGAGCTGATCTACATGGTGGCGATCGTCTTCTTCGCCTATTTCTATATTTCCATCGTCTTCCGTCCTGATGACATCGCCGACAACATGCGCAAGTACGGCGGGTTCATCCCCGGCATCCGTCCTGGCAAGCGCACGTCGGACTTCATCAACGACATCCTGACGCGCATCACGCTGGTCGGCGCGCTCTACCTGATCATCATTTCAATCATTCCGCAATTGCTGATCAGCGGTATTCACCTGAACCATCTCTGGCTTGTTGGTGGATTCTTCGAGCATCTGCCGCTCTGGGTGACGAACGGCCTCGGCTTCAACTTCTACTTTGGCGGAACATCGCTGCTGATCGTCGTCGGTGTCGCCATGGATACCGTCAACCAGGTGGAATCGCAGCTCATTATGCGCCACTACGAGGGCTTTTCGCCGCGCAGCGGGCGCATCCGTGGAAGGCGGGCCTGGTAAGTGGCCTTGTCTGCCGTTGATTCTCAATCTGGAACTCAGAAAAGCCTGAAGTTCACCCCCGGCCCGATTCTTCTTCTCGGCGCGCCCGGCGTGGGCAAAGGCACCCAGGCTCAGGAACTTGTGGCCGCCTGGGGCATTCCCCAGATCTCGACCGGCGATCTGCTCCGCGCCAATGTCAGCCGTGGAACCGCTCTGGGCAAGCAGGCCAGGGAGATCATGGACCGGGGTGAGCTTGTCTCCGACGATCTGGTGAACGAGATGGTCGCCGAGCGGCTGAAGGAACCGGATACGACGGCAGGCTATATCCTGGACGGATTCCCGCGCACGCTGAATCAGGCCGACTGGCTGGACCAGTACCTGGGAGCCATTCCCGGCTCGCTGCCGGTGATTGCTGTCAGCCTCGAAGTCAGTTATAATCAATTACTGCGCCGTATTACCGGCCGGCGCATCTGTCCAGTCTGCAAGACGAGCTATAACATCTACTTGCAGCCACCCAAGGTCGACGAACTTTGCGACCTCGACGGTACGCCCCTGACGCGGCGTTCAGACGACACCGAAGAAGTCTTCGAGGAGCGCATGCGGGCTTATAACTCGCTGACGGCTCCGGTCGTGGAGCATTATCGCGCGCTGGGTCGTTTCGAGCAGGTGAATGGGGAACAGTCGGTGAGCGCAGTGACGGCCGAAGTGACGAAGGCTGTTCTGCGGTTGAGGAGCTAGTAGCCCGATGCCGATCATGATCAAGACGCCGCTGGAAATCGAAAAGATGCGGCGCAGCGGCCAGGTGGTTCGCGAGGTGCTTGAGCACCTCCGGCAGTTTGTGAAGCCAGGGGCTTCGACGCAGGATCTCGAGAATGCGGCGGTTGCGAAGATCCGGGAACTGGGCGCGAAGGCTGCATTCAAGGGATACCGTGGATTTCCTTGCGTGCTGTGCACCTCGGTGAATGAAGAAGTGGTCCACGGAATTCCGTCGGCCAGCCGCGTGCTGCGCGACGGAGACATTGTTTCGATCGACACCGGTGTGATTCTCGACGGCTACTACGGCGATTCGGCGATCACCGTTGCAGTGGGCGAGAAGGTTTCCCCACGCACGAAGCGCCTGCTGGAAGTTACTCAGGCATCGCTCGAGCGCGGCATCGAGGCCATCAAGCCCGGGGCGACGTTGGGCGATGTAGGAGCAGCGGTGCAGGAAGTTGTGGAAGCCGAAGGCTTCAGCGTGGTTCGCGAGTTCGTCGGACACGGCATCGGCACGCGGCTGCACGAAGACCCCCAGGTTCCGAATTACGGACGCCGCGGTCAGGGCCAGAAGCTGCGCGAAGGCATGGTGATTGCCATCGAGCCCATGGTCAACGCCGGCAAGCCGGACGTTCAGGTGCTGAGCGACGGCTGGACGGCGGTAACGCAGGATGGAAGTTTGAGCGCGCATTTCGAGCATACGGTCGCGGTGACCGCCGAAGGCGCAACAATTTTGACGCAGTAGTTGTTTCAAGCAGAGCCGGACATGAGCAGCCGGCGGAATTGGAAAAGGTTTGTCGAAGGAAGACGCGATTGAGGTAATGGCAGTGGTCCTGGAGACGCTGCCGAACGCCATGTTTAAGGTTGAGCTTGAGAACAAGCACCAGGTACTGGCGCATGTCTCAGGCCGCATGCGGAAGAATTTTATCCGCATTCTTCCCGGCGATCGTGTGGCGATTGAATTGAGCCCGTATGACCTGACTCGCGGGCGAATTGTCTACCGCTACAAATGAAGTTCACAGTTGTTAGTCGTCAGTCCTCAGCAAGACAGATAAACTGGCAACTAATAACTGACGACTGGAGACTGTAGTTATGAAGGTTCGTGCATCGGTAAAGAAGATTTGTGACAAGTGCAAGGTCATCCACCGCCGTGGCGTGGTGCGTGTGATCTGCGAAAACCAGAAGCACAAGCAGCGGCAAGGCTGAGAAGAGTCGTCAGTTTTCAGTCCTCAGTCAACTGGGGACTGGTAACTGGAGACTGGCAACTCAGCACTGTAAATGAGGAGTCAGGCCCACTCAACAAGGGCAGGGGCTAGTTAGCCGTAGAAAGGCTTGCGATGAACCCCGACTCAATCACCGCCGGACTCAACCATCCGGCATAACCGCTCCCGGAGGCGAAGCTTCCGAGAGCAACCAAGAAGGACATTTGCATGGCACGTATAGCTGGCGTCGATCTGCCCCGCCAAAAGCAGGCTCGGATCGCGCTCACTTACATCTACGGGATCGGCAACCCGCGTGCGCTGCGCATCCTTGGGGCCGCGAATGTTGACCCATTCAAGAAGGTCCAGGATCTCGGCGAAGACGAGGTGAACCGCATCCGTCAGGTCATCGAGAACGAGGGCGATGTTGAAGGCGATCTCCGCAAGGACATCAGCATGCACATCAAGCGCCTCATCGATATCCAGTCCTACCGTGGACTGCGTCACCGCCGTGGCCTTCCCACGCGCGGACAGCGCACGCACACCAATGCGCGTACCCGCAAGGGACCGCGTAGGGGCACGGTAGCAGGCAAGAAGAAAGCGACGGCGAAGACCTAATGGCAAAAGCACAGCAGGGCGCTGCCGGAAAGGCCGCCAAAAACAAGAAGTTCAAGAAGCGCGAACGCAAGAATGTTCCCTACGGTCTGGTGTACATTCAGGCGTCGTTCAACAACACCATCGTGACCATCACCGACGGCAAGGGCGACACGATTTCCTGGAAGAGCTCGGGTTCGCTCGGCTTCCGCGGGTCGCGTAAGGGCACTCCGTTTGCCGCGCAGCAGGCGGCCATCAACGCCGCCAACCAGGCGCGCGATCATGGTCTGCGCTCGGTCGACGTGCGTGTCAGCGGTCCGGGTTCGGGCCGTGAGTCGGCTGTGCGTGCGCTGGCTGCCGCCGGCATCGAGGTGCGGTCCATCCGCGACATCACCCCGATTCCGCACAACGGCTGCCGTCCGCCCAAGCGCCGCCGCGTATAAGGGCAGCCATTAGCCATTAGGGATTAGCCAGTAGCCGTGGGTTTCCCTGGTGGAATGATGCTGTGGAAAGTTGTAAGATAGTTGGATGGGCCGCTTCGGGCGGCTCGTCCTTTGCACTGATAAACAGGCAAGGATAAGACAACTAATGGCTATTGGCTGTCTTCGGACCGGGACGAAGCGCTTGCCAGCGCGTAAACCGGTCGGCCTCTGAAGGACAAGTCCGGATGAAATCCGGACCAGGAGATTGAATTGGCACGTTACACAGGACCAGTCTGCCGCCTTTGCCGCCGCGAGGGCATCAAGCTTTTTCTCAAGGGCCCTAAGTGCTTCACCGACAAGTGCCCGATTGAGAAGCGCAACTTCGCCCCCGGCCAGCACGGCCGTGATCGCAAGGCGAAGATCGTCGGCTACGGCCTGCAGCTTCGCGAGAAGCAGAAGGCAAAGCGCATTTACTTCACCCTCGAAGGCCAGTTCCGCGAGTATTACGAGAAGGCTTCGCGCTCCAAGGGCGTAACTGGTCTGCGGCTCCTCCAGCAGCTCGAGTGCCGTCTGGACAACGTTGCCTTCCGGCTTGGCTTTGCTGGCTCGCGCCGTCAGGCCCGCCAGATCGTCCGCCACGGACACGTCGAGGTGAATGGCCGCAAGGTGAACATTCCCTCTTACCAGATCAGCATCGGTGATGAAATCAAGGTCCGTCCCAACAGCCAGAAGCTGGTCGTGGTTGAGTCTGCGAGCGAGTTCGCGAGCCATCAGCCGGCTCCGGCGTGGCTGTCGGTCGATCACGCGAATCACACCGGCAAGGTGCTGGCGCTGCCGAAGCGCGAAGACGTCAACCTGCCGGTCAACGAGCAGCTGATCGTCGAGCTTTACAGCAAATAAGGATCTAAGGTGGCACGACTCTGTCCGTGTCACTTTCGCAGGTTTCCGGAGCCACGCTCCGGATGCAATAAGCCGCGAAAGCGGTCAAATCTTAACGAGTAGGAGCAACAGGCGCAGCCGTTGCAGAATGCTTCGCGGCGTTCGCTGCGCATGAGAGGCGAATCGATATGCTTTGGAGAGGATTTCAAAAACCCAAGCGTCTGGCAGTAGATACGGAGACGCTCACAGAAAAATACGGGAAGTTCAGCGCCCAGCCCTTTGAGCGCGGCTTCGGAACCACCATCGGCAACGCGCTGCGGCGCACTCTGCTGTCTTCGATCGAAGGCGCGGCGGTCACTGCGGTCAAGATCGAAGGCGTTCTGCACGAGTTCCAGTCCATCACTGGAGTCGTCGAGGACGCGACCGACATCATCCTCAACCTGAAGCAGATTCCCTTCAAGTTGAACGGCGAGGGGCCCAAGGCGCTGTATCTGCGCGCCGACCAGCCGGGTGTGGTCACTTCGGGCATGATCGAAGCCGATGGAGACGTCGAAATCCTCGATAAGGACGTCTATATCGCCACCGTCAGCGAAAGCGGCAAGCTGGACATGGAAATGCGCCTCAAGCGCGGCCGCGGCTATATCTCTGCTGACAAGAACTTTGACTCTGACCTGGGCATCGGCTTCATTCCGGTCGACTCGGTCCACTCGCCCGTGCGCAAGGTGAACTACACCGTCGACGCCGCGCGTCTTGGCCAGATCACCGACTATGATCGGCTGACGCTGGAAGTCTGGACTAACGGTTCAGTGCTTCCTGCCGACGCGGTTGGCCTCGCTGCCAAGCTGCTCAAGGATCATATGAGCATCTTCATCAACTTCGAGGAAGAGATCGAAGCCGAGAGCCATACCGAAGAAGGCCGCATGCAGTTGCGCAACGAGAACCTGAACCGCTCGGTCGAAGAGCTGGAGCTCAGCGTGCGCAGCTACAACTGCCTGAAGAACGCCAACATCCAGACCATCGGCGAGCTGGTGCAGAAGACCGAAGCCGAGATGCTCAAGACCAAGAACTTCGGCCGCAAGTCGCTGAACGAGATCAAGGAAATCCTCGCGCAGATGGGCTTGTCGCTGGGCATGAAGATCGACGAACACGGCAACGCCGTGCCCGGACCGACCAGCGTGCTTCCGGCTGCAACCCTGGCCGCGAGCTACGGCTCCTTCGACGATGAGGAAGACGACGAACTCGACGACCTCGCGCTGCAGAACGAAACAGAGAACTTTTAGGGCAGTCCCCAGTTACCAGTCCTCAGTTTGAATTCTGGGGACTGACAACTGAGAATCAAGATCAAGAGAGAACCGCCATGCGTCATCGCAATGCAGGATACAAACTCGGACGCAACACCAGCCATCGCCGCGCGTTGCTACGCAACCTGGTGACCTCGATTTTCCTCGAGGACCGCGTCCACACGACCGTCACCAAGGCTAAGGCCGTGCGCCCGCACGTCGAAAAGCTGATCACCCTAGGCAAGAAGGGCGATGTGCACTCCCGGCGTCAGGCGCTCGCTTTCCTGCAGACCCGCGAAGCCGTGACACGTCTCTTTGACACCGTCGCGCCCCGCTACGGTGACCGCAACGGCGGCTATCTCCGCATCGTCCGCACTGGCTTCCAGAAGGGCGACGGAGCCGAGAAGGCCTTCATCGAGCTGCTCGGAGCCGAGCAGGTTCTCGACGAGAAGCGCCAGAAGCGTGCCGACGCTCGCGCCAAGCGTCGCGAGGAGCTGCAGAAGCAGCTTGCCGAGCAGGAATCGGCCGAAGGCGGCGAAGAGCCCAAGGCCTAGCCTCCAGACAGACCAGCCAGCGAGCGCATCCTTCGGGGTGCGCTCCTTGTTTTTCTGGCCCAAATCCTCGTCGTCCTGCTATCTTGGGCGTTCCCCACTTGTTTCGGCCATGCCCAACTCCAAGTCGCGCCACAAATTGCTGTCGGACACCAGTCTGCTGCACTTTCAGCTCATTCTGCTGGCTGTTACTGTGTGTGTGGATGTCGTCATGCGGATATTGCATGTCCCAACGAACATCCTGGCAACCCTGGTTAATACCTTTGTAACGGGCAACGTGGCTATTTGTCTGATCCTTCTCACCCGCCCTCTGTTCATCGGTCGCCAGTCTCCGTGGAACTGGATTGGTTACATTCCCACGCTGCTTTGCATCGGATTTGTCGCGAGCGCGGCGGCGGAGATTCCCACCTTTTTGCTCTTCGGCCATCACTCGACTACCTACTTTCGCTCCGTTCTGATTGATGAGCCTTTCGGGATAGTCGTCACACTGATTGTCGGAATCCTTTATTTTGCCTTCGATCAGTCGCGCTCCAGTCTGCTGGCACGCAATAGTCAGCTTCAGAGCCAGGTCCAGCTTGGCCTGATGGAAAGGCAGACACACCAGTCGGACCTGCAGCAGGCGCACGATATCCAGGTGCATCTGCTGCCGCGCGAGACACCGCAGATCCCCGGTTATCAGATCGCATGCGCGTGGCAACCGGCGCGCAGCGTAAGCGGCGATTACTTCGACGTGCTCGGTCTTTCGCAGGAGAAGCTTGGCCTCTGCATTGCCGACGTCGCCGGTAAAGGGATGGCGGCGGCGCTGCTGATGGCGAACCTTCAGGCGTCGGTGAAGGCTTTCACGCAGGACGGCGGCAATAATCCGTCGGTCGAATCACCCGCCGAATTGTGCGCCAAGCTCAACACGGCACTCTCCAATAACATTGCGCCCGGCCGCTTTGTCACCTTGTTCTATGGAATTCTTGACAGCCAGAGCCGTGTCTTCAAATACGAGAATGCCGGCCACTGCCTGCCTCTGCTCGTTCATGCCGACGGCTCCATCGATTTCCTCCCAGCGTATAGCGGCGTGCTCGGCCTCTTCTCTCATTGGACTTACAGCGATCGCGAGGTGCAGCTGGCGCCGCAGGATGTGTTTGTGCTAATGACAGACGGAGTTCTTGAGGCCTCGGATGACAAGGAAGAGGAATTCGGCTATCAACGCCTGATTGCGTCCGTGCTGGCCAGCCGCGACCAGGGCGTCCACGCCATCCGGCAACGAGTTCTTTCGGATGTAACTGCGTTTTGCTCGAACCATTTCCAGGACGATGCGTCTCTGATCGTCGTTACCATGGATTAGATTCGTAACCGTGCCAGAACTTATTTCGGCTGCACCGGCACCGAATCCTTGATCGCGAAATCCCTGATATGCGCCGGCACTGTGATTTTTTGCCCTCCAGCCAGATAATGCGCGATCACTTCCGGGCGCGCCCAGTCAAGTGTCCAGCCATCTTCGATAGCGACTGCCGTGTATTCTCCAGGAACCACGCGGCTCAATTGAAAGCTGCCGTCTGAATCGCTCTGGTCGCGACGGAACATCTCCCGTTCGACAGCGGCACTGGGCACAAGCAGAATCATCACACCGGCCGCAGGTTTGCCGTCTCGCATGGCAAATCCAGTCACGGTTGCCGAGCCGTCGGCAATCGTTGCAGAGATCGCGACCGGCGCGCTGCCTATTTTGATCACGTTTCCTTCCGCAGCCGCGCCCGTCGCCGTTAGATGGGTCACGGCGAGCGAGCTATCCGCGGCAGTCACCCACACTTCGTAATTGCCTGGAGGCAGGCCATGCATGGAGAAAGTCCCATCCGGGCCTACGCGATCGCCACCGCCAACCCGTCCTTCGGAAGAGCGCAGCGAAACCGTCAGGCGGTCGGGCAGCTGCTCGCCCCCGGCCATTGCCACTTTGCCGGATACATCCGCCATGCCCGTCGACTGGGACAGGTCGATCTTCGCGTCGCTGGATGCGTCGACGCTGGCGGAGTGGCTCGAGTCGCCCCCGCCCCGCATCTCGACCGAATAGTGTCCTGGGGCGACGCCGTTGAATTCCACCGTGGTCTGGCCATCGCTCGTACGCTCCTGCCCGCGCCAACTGTAGGACATGGCCGGCTGCGCGGGTTCGCTCAGGCCGAAGACGTCCTGAGAAAGCTGAGGCATGGCGAAACCGCGCCCTTCGGGCGAAGGCACCTGCACCGAAAGATGAACGGCGGGCACAGCATGCAGGTTAAAGTTCACGGTTACCTGGTCGCCGGCCTTCACCGGGATCGGCGTCGCCGAATCCGAGTCCGTCACATCTGCATAGAACGTGGTCGGGTAGGCGACGTCGAGCGACGAATGCTGATCGTCGGCAACCACATTTCCCTGCGCGTCGCGTTTCGGTTGCGGACGAGTCGCGTACCACGGACTTGCATTGACCGCGACATAGTAGTTCCCGGCCTCCAGACGCGCGAACTCGTAGGTTCCTGTATCGTCGGTCATCGCCACTCCGGCGCGAACGATGTTCCCGAGACCGGTACGAAGATTCTGCCGATACAGCGAAACCCTCGCCTGCTGTACCGGATCGCCGGCCTCATCGGTCAGCGTTCCTTTGATGACGGCCCGCGGAGAGAGGCGAAAGACCAGTCCGTCGCTCTTTAGCCCGTCTCCCGTAACGATCGCCGTCGAATACCCTTCGTGCTCGTCATAGGCCGCTCCGATGTAGCCGCGCCGTGAAGCAGTAAGAGAGTATTTGCCCTTCGCCAGGTGCTCAAAGGTGAAGTGCCCGTCTTCGCCGGTCGCGGTTTCAGCCACGAGCGTATCCGCCGTCGGGAGGTGCAGACTCACCTCTGCCCGATCGACGGGTTGACCGGTTACGGCATTCACCACGACGCCACTGATGGCGAATCGGCCTGAATTCCGCGGTGCGGAGTGTGCGGGGGCCTGGGCGCCAGCCAGTGGGGCTGCGATCAACGCGAGCACGAGCAGCACTGGTTTCATCACTCAGCATCCGTGTTGCCGGTGTGGACCACTTCCACCTGCACGTTGGCTGTTCCGTTCGCCTCCACGGTGGTGGTCGCTCCCATACCGGAGAATTTTGCCAAGCCGTCAGAGGTGTGGAAGTCAATCTCCTGCGGAGCGTCGAAGGCGATCACGCGATAGGAGCCCGGCGCGAGTCCCGAGATCGTTACTTGCCCCGATCCCTGCATGCCGCTCATTCTGATCGACCCTGTGGATGGAAATAGTGGGATAGCGTACACGAAGATCTGGTTCTGCTCCCCGACCGTTGTTGCAACGGCAGTGGCGCCGGCGGGAGCTCCAACCAACTGCGCAGAAATAGTTCCGGAGTCGTCGCGTAGCGTCACTTCGATCGGGGCGGAACTACCGCCCGTTCCTACCGTCAGCGGATCTCGGGCAAGATCGACTCCGCCACTGGTGATAGAGCTCACGTATCCCTCAAACGGAGACGCCTCGACCCAATACCGTCCCGGGGTGACATTTTCGATCTCGAAGGATCCATCGTTCGCGCCGTCCACGGGGTGCAGTCCACCCTGCGCCCCCATCTGTCCGAAAAACTCATCTACCGGTATCAGCGATATATTCAGCCCTGCACTCTGGTTGTTATCGGATGTGCCGTCTGAGGAGACCAGCCCGCCGGTGTTGGTGTTCTCCGCGAATGTCTTCCGCACCGTGACAGGAATTGCATGCAGGGGCACCAGTGTCATGGTCAGTCCCGATACAGGTGCTCCGGCGACGGTGAAATCTACCCGCCCATACAGCTGATCTTCTCTCCTCCTGCGTCCTTCGATGTAGTAGCTCCCGTTGGGTAGATTGACCTCGGCGGTTCCCTGTTCCGTATTCCAGCGCACCGGAATTCCCATCTGGCGTCCACTTCTGTCGTGAACCTGGAGGTTCAGTCCGCCTTCTCGGTCTGCAATCGCCACGGTTACGTGATAAAACTGCTGCCGCGTCAGTACGAAATCCGCTCGCCCCTGCTGCCCTGCGGCCAATGTCAGCATACCCGCCGAGGCAATGTCCGCCACTCCCGGATAGTAAACGGCAGGAAAGCCATAAATCGGTGCGCCGCGGGAGTCAGGTCCTTCGCCGTCTCTGGTAGGTTGCGTGTAGACCAGATAATCTCCTGGCTGCAGCCCGGCGATGCGGAAGACGCCTTCGCTGTTGGTCCTCGCAGTATTCTCCATCATCCATTGCTGGTGTCCGTTGACCACCCGCCTGCGGTACGCCATTACCCGGATGTTGTCCGCCTGATCCGACGTCGACAGCGTTACCTGACCGCTGATCAGTACCTCGGGAGTCAGCGTGAAGGTCAGCGACGGCATGCCTGGGCCCACGCGAATGGCGTGGTTCGAGGCTCGCCCGCGAGCGCCGTATCCCGGCCGCTTCACCGAAATCTGTACCAGGCCCTCCGGCAGGCTGAATTCGAAGTGTCCGTCATTGTCGGTGAGAACGGCGTTATCATGCGAGTCCACCAGCGCCCGCGCAATCGGCTGGTGAGTCACGCTGTTGAGAACCACTCCTTTGACGTCGTAGAGGCCAGCAGCTTCGTTCGCGTCTTCCTGCGCGGCACATGGTCTGGCGACGAACACCAGCGCGACGAGGCCCATCACGCACCCCAGCTTAAAGGCACGCGGCGTCCGACTCCGGTTCAGCGAAATGAGCACGGGAGAAGACCTGTTGTCGCCATTTTCAGCGATACCCAGCGAAGAAACAAACCGTTTCCAGGTATTTCATCTTTCCGCAAAGGTTTGACTTCGGGCTGGCCGCCCGGGTGAGCCTCGACTGACGAGTATTCTCTTTGACTCAATCGCAGGCCAGCAGTAGCTCGTCGTTGGCGTCGAAGTTGTCTGTTGCCGAAGCGTTTGCCGCGACCGGTCCTGCCTCGAAGAAACGCTCGACTGCACCCAGCACCGCCTCGCCGGTTTTTGACTCGTAGATGGACTTCCGCAACGCAGCGCCTCCCGGCACGCCGTGCGTGAACCACGACGCAAACTGCTTCATCTTGCCCTGGGCTTCGGGATACTCGGCCTCGATCAGCATCTCGAAGTACTTCCGGATCATGCGATAGCGGTCAAGATCAGTCGGCTGGTCATAGCGGCCGGTCGCCGTGTACTGAGCGATCTGCCGGAAAATCCAGGGATTCGCCGGAGCCGCGCGCCCGATCATCACTGCATCGCAGCCGGTCTCGGCAACCAGCGCACAGGCGTCTTCCGGGCTGCGCACATCGCCATTGCCGACGACGGGAATCTTCACCGCGTCCTTGACTGCGGCGATCCACTCCCACCGCGCCTGACCCGCATAGCCCTGCTCGCGCGTCCGCGCATGCAGCGCCACAGCGTTCAATCCGGACTCCTGAGCAAGCCGCGCCAGATCCACGCAGACAATCTGGCTGTCGTTCCAGCCGAGGCGAAACTTGACGGTGAAGGGAATACGCACCGCCACGCGCACCGCTTCGAAGATTTTGCCGATTAACGGCAGATCGCGCAGCAGACCGCTGCCGCCATTGCACGAGACGACTCGCTTCGCCGGGCACCCCAGATTCAGGTCGACCATGTCGAAGCCGGTGTCCTCGACGATCTTCGCGGCATCAGCCAATGTCGTCGGATTCGATCCGAACAACTGCGCCGAGATGGGATGCTCATCGTCGTAGAAGGTGAGATAGCACTTGCGCTTCGACTCCCGCATGCGCGCCAGACCATCGGCGGAGGTGAACTCCGTCATGATGAGCCCGCAGCCGGATTGCTGATTTGTGACTTCAGCCTCAATCGAAGCACCGGAGTCAGCCTCTGCGCGAGCGCCTGCGGCGGGGTTCGAAAGAAAGACGCTGGCATTGCGGATGAATCGCCGGAAGACGGTGTCCGTGACTCCGGCCATGGGGGCGAGCACCGTCGCCGGAGCGACCCTCACGCCACCGATCTCGACCGCCGCTGGAACCCGCGCATTCTCGGGCATCGCGTGTTCCACCGGATTGTCCCAGTTCTTCTTCATCGAGGCTCGTTTGATGCACCAAAACGAAAGCCCCCGCGTCGCGGAGGCTTCGTCGATCGGGCTTCTGATCTGACCGGCAGTTACTTGGCTGCCATCTCCGCCTTGGCGTACTTGCGGCGGAAGCGCTCGACGCGTCCGGCCGTATCGACAAGCTTCTGCTTGCCGGTGAAGAACGGGTGACAGCTCGAGCAGATTTCTGTGTGGATGTCGCCCTTGTGGGTCGAGCGCGTGACAAAACTCGAGCCGCAGGCGCACATAACCCGGATTTCGTTGTAGCTTGGATGAATCCCTGTCTTAGGCATAGCTGGTCTGGAACCTTTCCTGCAATCCTTTTATTTTAAGCGGATTTCGCGCGTTTTGCAACGCGCCGGAGGCCGTCGCTCGACATCCCCCGCCTGCCGTGTTTTAGTGGAATCGCACTGCAATCTGATGCCTGGGAAACGCTAAATGATTCGTTCTGGAGTTGCTCTCGCTGTCTGTGTAATTGCCCCCATCGCCTTCGCCCAAACCACTGCCCAGACCGCCCCGCAGAGCGACACCAGCTACATCGACTCCAACGGCACCGCGCATATCACCCGCGTCATCCCGGTGCCGACGACCATCAGCCCCGAGGCGCAAGCCGTCCTCGCGCGACCCGCATCCGACGCTGCCCATCCTGAAAGCCTCGCCGATCGCCGGGCGCACACCGACGCCTGGCAGGCCCGCGCCGGAGCCGCATCCAAGGCCGTCTATCCGGTAAATTTCGCTAACGACAAAATCGCCGGCGTCCCGGTGCTGATCGTGACGCCGCTCACCATCGGACCCGCCAAGAGCGACCGCGTCCTCATCTGCGTACACGGCGGCGGATTCAACTCCGACTCCGGCTCGCTGACCGAGAGCATTCCGATTGCGAACCTGACCCAGACCAAGGTCGTGTCTGTCCTCTACCGTCTCGCGCCCGAGCATCCCTTTCCGGCAGATGTCGAGGACACCGTCGCCGTCTACAAAGAGCTGCTGAAGACCTACAAGCCGCAGAACATCGCGCTCTACGGCACCTCTGCCGGCGCGATTCTGACCGCGGAGACAACCGTGAAGCTCAGGCAGCTTGGCATGCCGCTCCCCGGAGCCCTCGGCGTCTTCTCCGGGCTCGGCGATTTCAGCCGCCTTGGCGACTCCTGGGCCATGTACGCGCTCAACGGATTATCGGGTCACCTCGATCCGCCCGATCCCGCCACGCATGACACCGAATACGTTGGCTCGACCGACCTCAAAGATCCCGTACTGTCACCGTTCTACGCCGACGTGAAGGGATTCCCGCCTACCCTGTTCATCACCAGCGGGCGCGATGCGCTGCTCAGCGGCACCACCATCCTGCATCGCCACTTTCTCGCCGCCGGAGTCGATGCTCAGCTCGTCGTCTTCGAAGCTTTACCGCACGCCTTCTGGAACGACGTCAACCTTCCCGAATCGCGCGACGCTTACGGAATCATAGCGAACTTCTTCGACACGAAGCTGGGCAAGTGAGGACGGCCTTCGAATTTACAAATCTTCAGGCTTCAATCCGGTATGTTTGGCGATGCGGGATAGCATCTTTGGCCCTATCTCTTCAGAGTCGCGGAAGGCCAAGATGTAGTTTGGATAGCCTGGACGAACAAGCTTCAGATGCGAGCCGACCTGACCCGCTTCCGTCCAGCCGATTTTCTTGAGGGCTTTCAAAACAATGCGAGCGCGGGTCGAAGGTCAGATGCTCACGCGCCAGCGAACTCGATGCTGGCTTTCAGAGACTCGTGGTGGCTTTCCAGGCGATCCGCCAGTGCCCGCAACGCGATTGCTTCCACGGCTGCCAACGCCTCTTCCTTTGTGGCTCCATAGGCCATGGCTCCGGGAAGGTTGACGATCTCCGCGATCCAGCGTCCGTCGTCTTCACGATCAAATTCCACTTCAAATCGCATGGCTGCTCCGTATCAGAATTCTACACACCTGCCTCTTTTTCCACGCGAACCAACTCGGGACTTAGCTGCGATACTGTTCGAAGACTCCTTCATGCCTCAACCCTGCCCGATATGCGATGGAATGGGGATGCGCATCATCCGCCGTCCCGATGGCACGCGCGCCGCCGAACCCTGCGACTGCCGCTTCGAGCAGCGCATCGCCCGGCTGCTGGAAATGGCCTCGATCCCGCGTCGCTACCAACACTGCTCCTTCGACAGCTACGAGCCGCGATTCACCGGGGCCGATCAGTCGCTCGGCACGGCCCACATGACGGCGCGCCGGTTCGTTGACGGGTACCCGGTGACCACCGAAGGCCACGGCCTGCTGCTCACCGGATCCATCGGCGTGGGAAAGACGCATCTGGCCGTCGGCATCCTGCAATCGCTCGTCGTCGAAAAAGGCGTGCGCGGACTCTTCTGCGACTACCGCGAGCTGCTCAAGGAGATTCAGCACTCCTACAATCCGCAGGTGCTCACCACCGAACTCGATATTCTTCGTCCGGTCTTCGAGGCCGAGGTCCTTGTCCTCGACGAACTCGGCGCCTCCAAGCCCACCGAATGGGTCTGGGACACCGTCGCGCACATTCTCAACACGCGCTACAACGACAAGCGCACCACCATCATCACTACCAATTATCCTGATCAGGCTCCAGGCGGTGGGCCTGTAACTGCTGCGCAACGCGCGATGCGCGAGGAGACTCTCGGCGACCGCATCGGCGAGCGCATGCGCTCCCGCCTCGCCGAAATGTGTGTAGTGATCGAAATGCGTGGAGCCGACTTCCGGCAACGCGCCCGCCGGGCAAGATTCGGCTGAGGCACGGCGCCCGAGCCTCCTGTCCGGCACTTGAAGTGAACCCCCTGAGCAGCCCTATGCTTTTAATGGCTAATGGCTAATGGCTAATAGCTAATGGCTGGCCCTCACTCCATTACCACTTCCGCCTCAGTCTTGCCGGTTGTCGTGAGCACGATCGCCGCGGCGATAATCAGCACGCCCCCCACCCACGCGTCCGGGCCGAGCCGGTCGCCGAGCAGCACCACGCCGAGAAGCGAGCCCATCGCCGGCTCGATGTTCAGAAACACGCCCGCGCGCGAGGCCGGCGCATGGTGGATTCCCCAGTTCCACAAGAGCATCGCCAACGCGGTGCACAGCAGGCCGCTGGCCGCTGATGCAATCCACACCTGCGTGCTCAGTCCGTGCACCGGAGGAGGTCCGCTTGTCGCCAATACCCACACCACCAGCATGACTGTCCCGCTGAGAACGCCGTAAGCCGTCACAACTACCGGAGAGTGCCCCTGCATCAAGTGCCGGTTCAAGAGGATCCAGCCCAAGGCCAAAACGAGCGACACCACCACCAGCAGATCGCCCTTGAGCGATGGCCCTCCTGGGCCGGCATGCGAATGCGTGCTGCTCAATGTGATCAGGGTGACGCCGCAGGTGGATCCCGCCAGTGCGAGCCAACCCGTCCACCCCAGCCGCTCGTGCGTGAAGATGGTCGCGCCGATGGCCAGGATCACCGGCATCGTGCCCACCATGAGCGCGGCGTGACTCACCGTCGTAAGCGACAGCGCATAGAACTGGATCATGTATTGCACCGGAATCCCCAGGAATGACGCCGTCAGCAGCAGCATCCATTCGCGGCGGTTGAGCCTGGGTCGGCGCAGGACCGGCAGCAGCCCGAGACAGGCGAAAAGAAACCGGTAAAGCACCATGTGCCCCACGCTCAACTCGGTGAGCGCAATCTTGCCGAAGTAAAAGCCCGTACCCCAGAGAGTTCCCGCGAGCGCACATGCTCCGTAGCCCAGAGCTGTCCTGGACGGGGCGGATAACTGTGCGGTGCTCGAGGCCATTCTTCTAGCCTCGCATACTTGAGTGGCAACTTCCGTCCTCAGCGATAGACGACGCAGCCTCTCGCTTCAAGATCGTCAATCCACCCGGGCCAAGGCAGGGAAGTAATCCAGCGGAGGTCCAGTTTTTCGAGCTTGGGCAGGGCGGCGATCGTTTCGGGCAGCGAAGTGAGCGGGTTACCGCGCAGGTCGATCTGCCGCAGCTCCGGCAGCTTTCCGATGCACGCGGGAAGCGTAGGGAGCCGGTTATTGCGGAGATGAAGCTCACGCAGGTTACGCAAGTCTGCAAAGCATTCGGGAAGCGTCTCGATCTGATTGTCTGTAATTCGCAACTCGACAAGCCCCGCCATTCCGCAGACTGCCTCCGGGAATTCAGAGAGCACGTTCTCGCTCAGATTGAGATAGCGCAGCTTTTTCAGCTGCTCCACCGATTTGGGTACCGAGCTAAGTCGGTTATCGTGCAAATAGAGAAAGCCGCTGAGCCCGGTTAGATCGCCGAGGGTGTCGGGCAGCTGCGAAAGCTGGTTATGCCCGAGATCCAGCGTCCGCAGCCTCTGCAATCCCCCGATCCGGTCCGATACTTCCGTCAACTCATTGTCGGCCAGGATCAGCGTCTCAACCTCGGTGCGCTCCCAGACCCAATCGGGAACATGCCCCAGCCGTTTTTTCCAGAGATTCAGCTCGACAGTCGCAGGCATGACCGTCATGCTATCGCGCCTGTTCCCTGCCACCGAAAGACAATCCGCTTTGACCAGCACAAATCCCATTTGCACGGTACACGCTCCGGCGAGGACAATGCACTTGATGGTCCTGCCCGGCCAATCCGTACGGCCAGTGTGTCTGGCGCTGATAATTGCGGTAACCGCCCTGGCCTTTGCAGGCGATTCGAAACATAAGCCCGATCCGGGACCGCCGCCGAACGTGCGCATTGAGGTCGCGCCGCTGGGGTACGTCGCACCCAGCCGCGCATATCTTAGCTATCGTTATTCCACCACTACCCTCGACTTCATCGACAACGATCATCTGCTCTTCACCTTCCGCGATGCCGGATTGATGCATCGCGTTCCCGGCGATCCGGCAGACGACGAAGATCAGGTCATCCGCGCCATGGTGCTCGACATCTCGACCGGCAAGCCCGCCGAGCAGAACCAGTGGCGCATGCACGACCGTCAGCGGTACCTGTGGCCTCTCCACGACGGAGAGTTCCTGGTGCGCCAGCGGAATTCTCTTTACCTCACCGATCGTCACCTGGAGCTGCGCCCCTACCTGCAATTCGATAATCCGCTGCAGGCCGTCGAGATCGGCCCCGACCGCAAGCTCATGGTGGTGGAGGTGCAGAAGATCGTTCCTCCCGATCCCGATCCGCCCAACGGAATAGACGCCAGCCCTCTGTTTGGCCCCTCGCCGCCACGACGCAAGAGGACCACGGTGATTGTGCTGCGACCAGGCGAACACACGGCTCTTGCGCAAACTGAAGCGCGCTCCTCGATCGATCTGCCCCTGGTCGAAAACGGCTTTCTCAGCCTGCTCGAAGGCAAGGACCCGAGCAAGTGGGTCATTCGCAGAGAGGCGTTGCACGGCGATCCGCAGATCCTCACCGAGGTCAAGTCGTCGTGCGCGCCCGTTCTCATTACCGTGAGTGACCAGGTCACACTCGCCGTCGGCTGCCCGCCCAAGGGAGGCTCCGACCACCTGGTGAGCGCCATCTCGCTCACCGGGCAACTGCTTTGGCAGGACAGGTGGAAGCAGCGCTACGTCTGGCCGACCTTTAGCTACGCCGAAGACGGAAGCCGCTTCGCATTCGGGTCTCTCGAAGTCAATCGCGACGTCGGCTTTATGGATTACTTTGGCGAAGACGATGTAGTCGCGCAGATGGTTGGAGTCTTTGACACTAGATCCGGAAAGCTCGAACTGGCAAAGGCGGCCACACCTGTATTGAGCGCCGGCCACAATTATGCGCTGTCAACGGACGGGCGCCGCTTTGCCATCCTGCGCGAGGGCGCTATCGAGATTTACGATCTGCCGCCAGTCCCGGTTGAGCCGGTGGCAACTGCTCCGCCTGCCGGTAATTCCACCGCGCTGGCGAAGTGATCTGGCGCAGCGAACCTGAGTTGAGGTCTGGCCATTCAGGCCGCCCTGTTTCAGGAACTGCCTTTTCGTATTGCGGACGATGCATGCTTCTTAGCACTTTTGGGCGGTTGACCCCGCACCCTGGAGACAATAAAATTAGAAAGGAATACTCTACCCAAACAGTCGATACCG
>CAVRNK010000104.1:0-84069 GCA_963721995.1 uncultured Acidobacteriaceae bacterium
GGCGAAGCGGACGGGCGGGGCGTCCCCAGAAGACGATGCCGGGGCCGTGGACCTTTTTGTGGGTGAGGACGCCGGAGCCGGAGCCGAGGATGACCTCTGTGCCGATGGTGGCGTGGTCGCCGATGCCGACCTGACCGCCGATAACAGCGTAGTCGCCGATGGTGCACGAGCCGGAGATGCCGGTCTGGGCGGCGATGACGACGTCTCTGCCGACGAGGACGTTGTGACCGACGTGGACGAGGTTGTCGATTTTTACGCCGCGCGAGATGCGGGTTTCGTCGAGGGCTCCGCGGTCGATGGTGGTGTTGGCACCGATTTCGACGGCGTCTTCGATGACGAGACGTCCCTGCTGCGGAAACTGGATGTATTCGCCGGTGGCTTCGTCGCGGACATAACCAAATCCATCAGACCCGAGGACGGCTCCGGCGTGGACAACGACGCGGTCGCCGAGCTCGACGCAGGGATAGAGGACGGCGCGGGGATGGATGCGGCAATCGCGGCCGATGACGACGCCGCGGCCGATGACTGCTCCAGCGCCGATGGTAGAGCCTTCGCCGATTTTTGCTTTGGCCTCGATGACAGCGTATGGGCCGACGCTGACGCGGCGGCTGAGCAGGGCCGATCCGTCGATGACGGCGGTGGGATGGATCACCGGGTGAGTATCTTCAGTGCGGAGAAGCTGAGCGGCGCGGGCGAAGGCGAGGCGGGGATTCCTGACGAGCAGCAGAGGCTTAAGGACGTTGGCGTCTTCGCCCATCGCGACTGGGACGATGAGAGCGGCGGCATCGGAATTGAGTGCTTCGTAGAATGTGGCGGCGTCCTGGGCGAAGACGATGGATTCGGCGGTGGCGCTTTTGGCGCTGGCTACGCAGGAGATTTCGATCTCGGGGGCGTCTCCCTTGAGTTCGGCGTGAAGCAGCTCGGCTAATTGGACCAGTCGCATAGAACAGGGCTCAGGGCACAGGGATCAGTTAGCTGGATTCCGCGTTTCGAAATCGAGACACAGGTCGGCCAACTATTCATTCTAGCGGTAGACGGGAGGGTCGCCTTCGGGGCGGGTCTTCCAGCGGCGGTGGACCCAGAGCCATTGGTCGGGGTAGCGGCGAATCCAGCTTTCGATGACGGCGGTGAAGCGGGCGGTATTTTCGAGGGCGTCGTACTCGTCGTTTCCGGTGGAGACGAGGTCGATGGCTTCTCCGAAATGGAGGACGTACTTCTGTTCGGACTCTTCCCAGAGCATGAAGCCGGGAAGGACGGTGGCTCCGGTTTTGAGAGCGACGCGGGCCATGCCGGATGCGGTGCAGGCGAGGCGTCCAAAGAATGGAACGAAGGAGCCTTGCGGCGGGGTCATGTTGGTGTCCATCAAGATGCCGACGGTTTCGCCCTGGCGCATGGCGCCGATCAGGCCGCGGGCGAAGTCGTCCTTGTGGAGGACGCGGTTGCCGTGCAGGCAGCGGATGTCGTTCACCAGCTTGTCGACGCGCGCGTTGTCGAGGCGGCGGATGACCATGCTCATGGGATGCCCCATGAGCGAGTGGTAGTAGCTTGAGAGCTCCCATGCGCCGAGGTGGCCGGTAAGGATGAGCACGCCCTTGCCGCGGTCGCGGGCGGCGAGATAGTGCTCTAGTCCTTCGTAGCGGATCAAGGAACGGGTGTTGCCGGGGGTGTAGTGCGGCATCTGGCAGAATTCGGCGAGGAGCCAGCCGAGATTTCGATAGAGGCGGCGGAGGATCTGCTCGCGTTCGGCGGCGGATTTTTCGGGAAAGGCGAGCTCAAGGTTGGTGAGGCCAACTTTTCGCAGGCGGCCGAGGATGGTAAAGGCCACTGCACCGACGGCGGATCCCACAGTTCGCGCCCAGCGGCGGGGGATTGCCCCGAGTAGCTTGACCAGGATCCATACGACGGTAAATTCCAGGCTTTCTCGCATCGAAGACGACAAAGGCTAGTGTAAACGGCGGAGAGACAGCCAATAGCCAATACATTAGCCAATAGCCATTAGCCATTAGCCATTAGCCATTAGCCATTAGCCATTAGCCATTAGCCATTAGAGCAGACGGTCGGTGTTTGGATTGGGTGGTGCAAGATGTGCTGCAAGATAGAGAGCGGCACAGAGCGCACTGATCGTTACTTTTCTGGGAGGAGTTCAATCAGGGGCTCGTCGGCGGTGAGCAGGTAGCAGGTGATGAACTTCATTGGCTCCGTCTGCGAGGCGTTGTCGAAACGAGCGATGACGGTTTGTGCGGGTTCGTGGAAGGCTGCGCCGGTGGGCAGGGATTGTGGCTCGCGGCCCTCGATCTGCAGGATGGCTGCGCCTTCGGCGATGTATCCGACGACGGGACAGGGATGGCGGTGGCGGCCGGTCTGCTGTCCGGGGGCGAAGGCGATTTCCCTCACGTCGACAGTGGATACCGTTCGCGGGCCTACTGCTGCGCGCAGGAGCTCTTTGCGAATGATGGTCTCATGGCTCATGTCGATTGGATGGGCGGGATTGCGCGGCAGATTCAGAGGTCCCAGCTCTATTGCAAGGTGCGCGGGTCGTAAAGGGCGAGGACGCTTTTTACGATCTGCTCGGGTTTGCCGCGGAAGGAGTCCTGCGATGCGTTGGAGAGAACGATAACGGCGAGCTTGTCATCGGGAAAGATGGCGTTGTAGCAGTAGCCTCCGGCCCGGGGGGAATAGCCGTTGTGCCAGACCTCGCGATGACCTGCGAGCGAGGTCGGGATGAATCCCATGGCGTAATTCAGAGACTGACCGTTGGGAAGCGTGCCGTTGGTCCAGAGGGCGTGCATTGAATCGGCGTTGAGTAGTGTGCCGCCAGTTTGTGCGCTCTCGATAAGTGCGGCGTCCCAGCGGGCCATGTCGTGGGCGGTAGAGACAACGCTGCCGGCTCCGTAGAAAAGATCGAGGCTGATGCGGGGTTCAGCGGGATGGAAGTTTCCGGCGCCGCCTTCGTAGGGCGTGGCGGTGTTTGCCTGCGAGGCGAAGCCGCTGCCGGAGGATGACATGCCGAGCGGTGTGAAGATATTGCGGGCGAGGAAGTCGGGGTACGAGATTCCTGAGACACGTGAAACGATGAAGGCGAGCACCGCATAGTTGGTGTTGCTGTACTCCCACTTTTCGCCGGGGGCGAAGTCGGGCTTGTCGGTCTTGAGGATGGCGATGAGTTTTTCCGGAGGAATGGCGCCGGAGAGCGGCCAGTTGTGCTCGAGCGTGTTGGGAAAATTGTGCAGGCCGGAGTCCTGATTCAGGAGCATGCGCAGAGTGATCCTGTCGGCGTTCGGCATCTGCGGCAGGTATTTCGCAAGCTTGTCGTCGAGCGAGAGCTTGTTCTGTTGGGCGAGGAGCAGGATTGCGGCGGCGGTGAACTGCTTGCTGATGGAACCGATGGCAAAGCGCGTGTCGGAGGTGACGGGAGTATTGGAGGCGAGGTCAGCAAACCCGTATCCTTTGGTGAAGACCATGCTGCCGTGCGACCAGACGAGAAAGGCGAAGCCCGGGGCAGCCTCTTCAGTGGCGACCTGCTGACCGATGCGGTCGAATGCTTTTTGATCGGCCGTGTTCTGATTATTTTGGGACAGAGCGCCTCCACAGAGGATGCCGAGCATCGCGATCGGCAGCACTTTCTTTAAAATCATGCGCAAATTTTACGGTCGACTCCTGGTTCGCGATAGATAACGTGCCGGTCCGCACAAAAATTTACGCCCCTGCAACTTTCACATGTAATCCAATGAACAGATAGAATTCGCTCTGAATGGAGAAAGGTTTCGAGAATGGATCAGCCCAAATCGGATGCACTCGTGTTTTTTGGAGCTACCGGCGACCTGGCCTATAAGCAGATTTTTCCCTCACTGCAACGGCTGGCTAAGAGAGGCAAGCTGAGCGGCCCTGTGATTGGGGTGGCGAAGGCCGGCTGGAATCTCGATCAATTGAAGGCGCGGGCCAGGGACAGCGTGGAGAAGCATGGCGGCGCGGATCCTGAAGGCCTTAAGGATCTGCTGGGGCGGCTCTGCTACATCGACGGCGATTACAACGATGACGCGACCTTCAAGCAGCTGCGGAAGGTGCTGGGGGACGCGAAACATCCGCTGCACTACCTTGCCATTCCTCCGAGCCTGTTTGCTGAAGTGATCGAGAAGCTGCAGAGCTCGGGTTGCGCGGAGGGAGCGCGCGTGGTGGTCGAAAAGCCTTTTGGTCACGATGCGCCGTCTGCCCACGAGCTCAGCGAGACGATCCACACCGTCTTCGACGAAGACCACCTTTTCCGTATCGACCACTACCTGGGTAAGAACACGGTCCAGAATGTGATCTTCTTCCGATTCGCGAATTCATTTCTCGAACCGGTATGGAACCGGCAGTACATCGAGAGTGTGCAGATTACGATGGCGGAGGAGTTCGGCATTCAGGGCCGCGGTGCTTTCTACGACAGCGTGGGCGCGATACGCGATGTGGTGCAGAACCACCTGATGCAGATTCTGAGCAACATTGCCATGGAACCGCCTCCGCTGCCAACCGTCGAGGCGCTTCGCGACGAGCGGGTGAAGGTACTGAAGAGCGTTCAGACGCTGCGGCCCGAAGATGTTGTCCTTGGCCAGTTCAAGGGATACCAGGATGAGCCAGGCGTGAAAGCGGGCTCGACGATCGAGACGTATGCAGCGCTGCGCCTGCACATCAACTCGTGGCGCTGGCGGGATGTTCCCTTCTACATTCGCACCGGGAAATCACTGCCTTTGACGGCAACCGAAGTGGTGGCAAAATTTCACACCACGCCTCCGGTGTTTTCTGAAGACGTGCCGCCGCAAAACTATATGCGCTTCCGCCTGAGCCCGGATTCGCACATCGCGCTGGGGGTGTCTGTGAAGGATCCCGGCGAGCGCCTGCGCGGATGCGAGACGGAGATGGAAGTAGACGACTGCGGGAAAGTAACGCTGCTTCCCTACGAGGAGTTGCTCGAGGACGCGATGGAAGGCAACCAGACGTGGTTTGCACGCGAAGACTACGTCGAGGAGTCGTGGCGGATTATCGACCCGGTACTGGCGAATCGGCCCAAGCCGTATGTCTACGAGCCAGGTAGCTGGGGACCACCGGAAGGGGACAAGCTGATCGAGGAACCGGGCGGCTGGTGGAAGCCGCAGCCTGACCCTCATGACTGACCGCTAAGGTCTCGCGCAACCGATGCAACGAAAAGCGGCCCGCATAGAGCGGGCCGTTTGTCTATTGATGGAACCGGTTAGTCCTGTGATTCGCGGAAGTATTTGGCGACGGTGCGAACGAAGGGCTTGGAGGAATCGGGCGGCAGGACATTGCCTTTGAGGATCTGGTCAAAAGTGTGCGGCGCGCCGTAGTAGGTGTTGGTGTCATCGGTGTTCTGGCTGACGACGGTGCCGTCGAGGTCGATTCCAGCGAACAATCCGCGGCTGCGCGAGTAGGTGAGGAGTTCGGACTTCAGGGTCAGATTCGTGGAGGCCTGGGTGTTGCGGCCTACCGGTCCAGCAGCAGCGGCAGCGTCAGCACCGATCTTGAATTTGCTGGAGAGCAGATCCTGCATGCCGCGGTCGTTGACGGCGACGAGAACGAGGTCTGTATCCTGACCGCCGATCTGGAGTCCAAAGGATCCTCCCGCCATGCGAATGAAAGCCGGAGCGCTCCATCCGTGGCCTGTGCGACAGGTGACGACTCCCTGCCCGTAGTCGCCGCCAACTATGAAGGCCGCTTTCTTAAGCCCGGGCACCACGGCAACGCAGGTGGCCTGCTTCATGATGGAGCTGGGAATGCCCTGGTCGGGAGTCTTCATGATTTCGTTGATGATGACTCTGGAGCTTTCCAGCCGGTCATCGAGGGTGCCTTTGCCGGTAGCGGCAACTGCAGACGCAGCTATTCCCGCAACGCAGAGCAGGGTGAGGATTTTCTTCATGATTGGTCTTTCTCCTGTGGACACTTTTAGGGTCTATTTATCAACTCTATTTATTCGGGGCCATTTCTGGCCTGTCAAGAAGCCGGGAGGTGTGCAGGATTGTTCCTCCCTGACACACCAGATAGACTGCTGCACTTCGCCGAATGCTATCGAGGGGATAGTTACTATGGATGCACCGGGCGGCGCAAAGGTTGGGGGGAGGGGGAACGGTCGGACAGACGGGGAAAAAATTGGGGCTGTGGCTCAGTCTCCTGTCCCAGCAGCCCCGTTCCCCAGATCTGCGTTGTTGCTAGTAACTTTGTATACCTGTCCAAAGTAACGCACAAGGTAACCTTGGTGCAGTGGCCTAAAGTAAGCAGGTAACCTTGGAGAATAAAGGGCGAATATTTACGATTTATCGTCGTCTTCCGGGGCCAGAGAGCGGCTGGCGGCGTGAATGGAGAGAGCAATACGGTTTTCCACGCCCACTTTTCGCATTAGACGGGCCACGTAGGCCTTGACGGTCCGCTCCTCGATGCCGAGGGTTTCGGCGATCTCGCGATTGGAGCGGGCAGCGACCAGCAGCTTGAGGACGGCGCGCTCTCGCTCGGTGAACTTGAAGGTGTGGCGGAGGACGGGCTTCTCCGAGGCATGCAGCATGCGGTCGACGAAGACCGACAGAACGCGGCGGGGCGCCCATATGGAGCCGCTCTCGACCACGTCGATGCACTGTGTGACCTGCTCGGGGGTGGCAGTCTCTTCGAGGTAACCCTTGGCGCCGGCGGCGATGGCGCTGATGATGGTTTCCTCGTCGCTCTCCGCGCCCATGACTACCAGCTTTAACTTTGGCTGCTTCGCCCTAAGGCGGGCGAGCAGTTCGAAGGACTCGACAGGGTTCTGCAGGCCGAGGATCACCATTCCGAAGTCGTTGCTGGCCAGCGCGCCGGGCAGGTCGGTTGCGACCACCTCGACGTCAGCGGTGTCGTCGAAAACGGTCTCAAACCCGGCCACTCGAAGCGGCTCGAAGTCAATGAGTCCGATGCGCAGCGGGCGCTGGCGATGGGTATGCATGGGCATGGAAGCGTCGAAAGAATAGCTTACAGCCTGAAGCATTAACTGAGTGCTAAGGTTTAGCACGGTTTCATACGAAACACTATAGCTTCGGTAATACGATTCCCTGCTGCTTTTGATACTTCCCGCGGCGGTCGGCGTAGCTGATCTCGCAGGGCTCGTCGGACTGGAAGAAGAGAATCTGGCAGAGTCCCTCGTTGGCGTAGATGCGCGCCGGAAGGGGCGTCGTATTTGAGATTTCGAGGGTCACGAAGCCTTCCCACTCGGGCTCGAAGGGGGTGACGTTGACGATAATGCCGCAACGGGCATAGGTGGACTTGCCGACGCAGATGGTGAGGACGTCGCGGGGAATCTTGAAGTACTCGATGGACCGGGCGAGAGCGAAGGAATTCGGCGGGACGATAACCGAATCGGCCTCGACGGAGACGAAGGAGCGCTCGTCAAACTGCTTGGGGTCGATGATGGCGCTGTTGACGTTGGTAAAGATCTTGAATTCGTTGGATACGCGAAGGTCGTAGCCGTAGGAGGATAGGCCGTAGGAAATCACGCCCTCACGGACCTGTTTTTCACTGAAGGGTGCAATCATTCCGCGGGTTAAAGCCTGTTCGCGAATCCAGCGGTCGCTCTTAATCGACAAGAAAACTCCCCTGCCGCGGCCGTCGGGCGCTTCTCCGCAATTTTCAGGTGAAAACGGGGCGGAAAAGTGCCGTCCGGACCGGCCGGCATTTGTTTAGTTGGTTCAAAACTTGAATGTTACGAGACGCTTCGCGCGTTGACAATGCGCAAAAACCTTTCTAGCATCACACCAGCAATAAAGTAGCTACAAAATTATCTGCGTCTCGGGGTGAAGGCATTGATTAAACAAGACATCATCCATCACGTAATCGAACGCACCGGTTTGCCGCGTGTGAAAGCCGAGGCCGCAGTCGACACCGTTTTTGAGAGCCTCAAGAAAGCCCTGGCCAACGGAGACCGCATTGAGCTTCGCGGCTTTGGCGTCTTCAATGTGCGGCCGCGGAAGACAGGGATCGGCCGCAATCCCCGGACCGGAGCCGAAGTGAACATTGCTCCGGGGAAGGCTGTGCGCTTCAAGCCGGGCAAGGAATTGCACATTCTGGATAGCGACAAGCCCGCCACGCCGGAAAAGCCTGTCGAGCACTCATAAAGTTTCGCTGGTCTTATAAAAACGGCCGTGCCTGGAGAGGCACGGCTATCTTTTGCCGGTACCTATTTGTGGGTACAAGGAAGAATCTCATTCGAAATTGCGCGCCGGAAGCGACGGCGAGGCGCTAGGTAAGCACGACAATCTTTCCGCCGGCCTTGTTCTCTTCCATCACGCGATGCGCCTCAACGATCTCGTCGAGGTGAAAGACTTTGCCAATCTGGACGTGCAGCTTCCCTGCTGCGATCTGCTGGGCCAGTTCATCGAGCGGCGTGCGCATGAAATCCTCCGATTTGCCGTTATAGCTGGTCAAGTAGACTGCGGTTGGAATCGCCTCCATTGGGGCGAAATCATCGAAGGACCACTTGTTGCCGACGATGCCGGTCATGCAGACGATGCCACCCTGCCTGGCGCAGAGGAGCGAGTCTTTCAGAGTCGTAGTGCCTATCAGCTCCAGGACCTTGTCGACTCCGCCGGGGCAAACCTCTCTGACCTATTGGGCAATCGAGCCGGTGTCGATGAAGACCTGATCTGCGCCGCTCTCCAACAGGAGCTTATTGCGTTCCGGGTTGCGAGTCGTAGATGCAACGAATGCACCGTGATTCTTCGCAATGGCAGCCGCCGCAAGGCCGACGGAGGTTGTGCCGCCACGGATCAGCAGGCGCTCGCCTTTTTCGAGACGAAGAGACTTGAAGAGCGAGCCCCATGAGGTTTGCAGCATCTCGGGAATAGCGCCGAGCGTTTCCCAGGGCAGCTGGGTCTTGATGGCCTGCACCTGCTTTGCAGGCGCGCAGGTGTACTCGGCGTAGCCACCATCGAACTCCCTGCCCATACCGCCCATTGCGGTCGCGACGACGGCGCCTTTGGGAAACTCATTCCCCGGCGCCTGCTCTACAAGGCCGGCGGCTTCGATGCCGAGGATGCGCGGAAATTTGACTCCGGATGAGTGACCCTGGCGCGTGAAGAGTTCGGAGCGGTTGAGGCCGAAGGCTTTGACACGGATGAGAACTTCGCCGGGTTTGGGTGCGGGAATGGGGAGGCGCTCAATCCTGAGGACTTCCGGACCACCGGGCTCGTGGATCACTGCAGCTTTCATGTCGGGCATTTTCGGTCCTTTCTGGAGGTGTGAGCGGTTGTCCTTGTGGTCTCCGTGTGCGATTAACGTTTTGGCGGATTGGTTGTGGAGAAGCAGTAGCGCGCGATTTTCCAGGAGCCGGCGATTTTCTGGAAGACGAAGAGCTCCTGATTGGCTTCGGGGCTGGACTCGGCGGTCGCGTTGACCTTCACTGTTCCGGCTGAGTTAGTGCGGGCGAATGCCCATTCAGGGGAGACCTGTTTCACTTCCGCGATATTGAATTTCACAGTCAGGGTAATGGCTGCGAACACGCCGTTATAGGCCTTGCGGACGGCTTCGGTTCCTGTGCTGGACGGAAAGTGCTGCGGCATGAAGACTCCGTCGGGTGCGTAGAGCTTCATCACTGCCACGGTATCAGATGCATTCAGGGCTTTCTCATAATCGGCAAGAGCAGCGGCGACTGCCTGTTCATCTGCATTCATTGTCGGAGACCTCGAGGATGGAATGGGCGTACGAGATGGACTATAAGCTTGTCCTGTATTTGCGATAAGCTGGCTAATGCGGAAAGCAGATTTCCATAATCGGGAAAACAGGATGGACCTCAATTCCCTCATGGTTTTCGCGAAGGTCGTCGAGGTGAACAGCTTTTCAGAAGCGGCACGACGCCTGAAGATGCCGGTCTCGACGGTCAGCCGCCGCATTGCAGAGCTGGAGGATCAGCTCGGGGTTCGTCTGCTGGAACGCTCGACACGCAGCATGCGGCTTACCGATGTGGGCGCCGAGGTTCTGCAGCATGCACAGCACAGCGCCGAGCTCAGCGAAGCGGTGGACAGCATTGTTTCGAATCATCTGGCAGATGTATCCGGCGTATTGCGGCTCTCCGCGCCACCGAGCATATCCGACTCGCTTCTTGCGCCGCTGATTGGCGCATTCCAGGCGTCCTATCCCAAGGTCCGGGTGCAGGTGCTGATCACCGAACGGATTGTCGATCAGATCGCAGAGGGAGTGGATCTCTCGTTCAGGGTGCGGGAACTCGAGGACTCATCGCTTGTGGCGCGCAGAGTCCTGACCTACCGGCATCAGCTCGTCGCAAGCCCCACGTACCTGCAGAAGTGCAAGCCTCCGAAGTCGCCGCGGGATCTGCCGACGCACCGGCTGCTGGCGTTCTCGTTCTGGAAACCGGAGAATACGTGGCGTTTCACGCATGTAAACGGCAAAGACAAGGACACTCTCAACTTCCAGCCGTACCTCTCCATGAACGAATACGCCGGTCTCGTAACAGCACTGCTTGCGGGCGCGGGGATCGGCGACCTTCCGCCGATCGTGCAGCCCCAGTTGATTCGCGAGGGACGCCTGGTTGAAGTGATGCCAAAGTGGCACTTCCAAACCTTCAACTTGTGGCTGGTTCATCTGGGCAACCGCTATCTGCCTCGCCCGGTCCGCGTGTTCAAAGAATTCGCGTTCCAGATGGTGCCAACACTTTTCCCCGGGCTTCCAAGCTGAGGCGTCGAGGGTGCGGCAGACTCAGCGCTGGCGGGCGAGGACGAGGGTAATGTCGTCGGGCTGTTCCTGGCCGCCGATCCAGGTGCGGAGGGATTGCATGACCTGCTCGGAGATGGCATCGAGGGGGAGATGGCGGTGGCGGCGCACGACTTCGACCATGCGCTCTTCGCCGAATTCGCCGAATTCGTTTTCGGGCTCGGTGACGCCGTCGCTGTAGGCGATGAGGATGTCGCCCGGGTAGAGCTCCTCGGTTCCCTGCTCGTAGCTCATGTTGTCGATGAGGCCGACGACGGTGCCTCCGCAATCGAGGCGGGTGATGGTGTCGTCGGCGCGCAATAAGAGGGGCGGCAGATGGCCTCCGGTTGAGTAGACGAGACGCTGCTGCACGCCTTCGTAGTGGGCAAGGAAGAGCGTGGCGTATTTTTCCGGCTGGGTGCTGCGGTAGAGGTGGCGGTTGAGGAGAGCGAGGATCTTGCCGGGATCCTCGAAGAGCTCGCCGCATTCGAGTTCTGCTTCGCCGATGCGGGGATCGAGTGAACTGGCGAGGGCGAGGTTGCCGGCACTGATCAACTCCATGCCGGCGAAGCGATAGGCGCGCACTGCGGAGTGCAGAGTAGCCATGAGGAGCGCGGCTGAGATTCCCTTGCCGCTGATGTCTCCGAGGGCAAGGCCGAGTCCGCTGTTTCCGAAGACGAGGAAGTCGTAGTAGTCGCCGCTGACGGTGCGCGCCGGATAGCAGGCTCCGTGGAGCTCGAGCATGGGCAGGGAGACGTTGGACATGGGAAAGAGGTTGGCCTGCACCTCCTGCGCGATTTCGAGCTCGTTCTGGAGGCGTTCCTTTTCGCGCTGCTCCTCGAGGAGGCGTTCCAGGGACGCGGCCATGCTGTTGAAGGAACGGCCGAGCGCGGCGAGCTGATCGTGCCGGGTGACCTGTATACGGTGGGTGAGATCGCCCTTGTCGATGGCGGTGGTGGCTTCGTAGAGATCGCGGATGGATTGGGTGATGGTGCGGTTGAGGCGCACGGCCATGATGAATGCCGCCAGTTCGAGGATTCCGAAGAGAACGGCGATGGCGATGAGCATGTCCTGCACGACGGCAGCGATCTTGAGCGAGGTGATGAAGAGGCGCTGGTAGAGCAGCGATGGCCGGGAGGTGACGTGGGTGAAGGTGGTGTGCGGCTTGCCGGTGACCCAGTCGACGGTCTCAAGGGGCGCGTAGAAAGTGATGGCGACGTCGTAGAAGTGCTGCGCGTCGGGCAGAATGCCGCCGCGGACGGAGTGACGCCTAGCCTCGGCTGCGGCCATGCTACGGCCGTTGATTTTCACGGCAGACTCGTTGGGCTTTGCCGTGATGGTGATCTGGTTATTTTTCGTTTGCTGGCCATCGGGCTCGTCTTCGATGTCGACGTCGGGAACGATAGTGACGGTGCCCAGGCCGCGGGCGATCTGGCCTACGTTTTCCTTGCCCAGAGGCAGGCTGGTGATGGTGGTGACGGTGTGTCCGTTACGGGTGTGGCTATCGATGGCGCGGAGGAAGAGCTCCCCCTTATCGATCACTACACCTTTGAAGTGGGCTGACGACCAGGAGGGCGGCTGGGTGATGGTGGCGGCGTTGAGCGCGTCGGGCGTGAGGGGAACCGGCTTTCCATCCTCAAAAGCGGCGACCTCCATGGCCACATGCTCGTGGTCGGCGGAGGTTTCGTCGGCAGCCTCGGGCAGTGGGACGGTGCGAGTTTTGGGGTCAAGTTCAAGAGCGTGGGCTACGTGCAGATCGAAGGCTCGGTTGGTGGACGCGATATGGGCCAGTTCGTCGTCTATTTCCGCGATTGCGGCGAAGATTGCGAATTGTCCGGAGAAGACGTAGAGCAGGATCAGCGCCAGGGAGACGAAGAGGACAACTGGCGTGAGAGCCATCAGGAGATAGGTAACGATGAGCCGGTTGCGGACCTTCCAGAGGAGGCGACCGAAGATCCATCGCCAGAGCAGCGGGATGCACAACAGAACCAGAACGAAAAGGGTCAGACTGCTCAGCCCCTGAAAAAATATTCCGACGTTGCCGGGAATGATTCGTCCCACGGCCAGGGCGACGTAGACGATGAGGAGCCAGAATGCAAGACGATGGATCTTGCTTCGGGGAGGATCACGGCGCAGGCGCCGGAATACTTTGATCTCGAAATTGCGCAAATGTCCCATCTGTTGGTTGAGTTTAGCGGAGATGAAGAGGAACAGCCATTAGCCAATAGCCAACAGCCATTAGTGATCAGGGGCTTAGGGTCGGATATCGTCCTGGCAAAGTAGAGTCTCGTTTGGATCGCCGGATCGCTTAAGGTTAGTCACCCACGACTGCTAATCAGTAATGGCTATTGGCTAATGGCTGTTTCCTGTTCCCTGCTCTTTCGCTGCTCCTCCAGATCGGCCTCGTGGGCAAGACGGAGGGTGTAGCGAGTGGCAGACATCTGGGCTCCGGCGAGCAGGATCAGACCGGTGAGGAAGGCCCAGATCATGAGGCTTACAGAGACCGAAAACGGCCCGTAGGCCGACTCCAGATCGAGCCAGGGGAGGACGAGGATGTAGATACGCTTGGCGAGTTCCCAGAGCAGGCCGGTGACGACGGCGGTGGGAAGAACCGCGGCGACTGGAAGCTTGCGGTTGGGGAGAATCCAGTAGATGAGAAAGAAGATTCCAATGCTGAAGATGGCCGCAGACAGCTGCAGAACGGCGTGGGCGAGGACCCCAAAGACGAAGTTCTGAGTGTGGCCGAGGAAGAGCCAGGAAAGCAGGCGGTTTTGCGCGGTGGTGAAGGCGATGGAGAAGAGCGCCAGCAGGCCGACGGAGAAGGCAAGGCCGAGGGAGATGACGGCGTTCATGAGGTAGGAGCGGTTTTTCGTGACTCCCCAGACGCGATTGAGGGCGACTTCGAGGGGCAGGAAGACTCCGCTGGTGGAGATGAGCAGCGTGATGACCGAGATGACCTGCGCTTTGCCGCGGGCGTGGGCGAGGAGGCCCATGTTCTTGACGACGAAGTCCTGGTGCGCCGGCAGGAAGTAGCGGAGCATGTCGCCGAGGACGCCTTCCATCGCCGGGGAGTGGAAGACCGCGCGCTCGATGGTCCAGGTCATCACGATGAACGGAAAGAGCGACAGGATGGCGTTGGCGGCAACGCTGAAGGCGTAGGTGTGCACCTCGCTCTGGGCGAGGTAGCGCGCGAGGGAGACGAGCTGCGGCCACCATCCGGCGTTGGGGGGAACGCGCGCGGGTGGCTCGGCGATGGTGTCGGGCGTCGCGGCTGGCTTGATGGTCAGCATGGGCCTGATTTGATGTTAGGGCATATGAAAGCGAGGTGTTTGATTCGGACCGATCCTGCTGCGAGGGCAAGCCGGTAAGATAGTCATCGTTTTAGACTTGAAGCTTTGCCGCAATGGGCTGGAGAAAAAAGATGAGAGAGCGTCTGCGTGTAATTTTGCGTACCGGCTGCGTGGTTGCCGGGCTGATTGCAATGACTGGCCTGATGGCGATTGGCCAGGAACAGCCGGGGTCGGGGCAAACATCGGGGCACACATTTGGGGTGCAGAGCGACCACTTTGTGCTGGATGGCAAGCCGTTCCAGATCATCTCCGGGGAAATGCACTATGCTCGCGTTCCGCGCGCGTATTGGCGTCAGAGGCTAAGAATGGCCAAGGCGATGGGGTTGAACACAGTCACTACCTACGTCTTCTGGAACGTACATGAGCGGCAGCCCGGCGTGTACGACTTTTCCGGCCAATACGATGTGGCGGAGTTTATACGCGAAGCGCAGCAGGAAGGGCTTTACGTGATCCTGCGCCCCGGCCCGTATGCGTGCGCAGAGTGGGAGTGGGGCGGGTATCCGGCGTGGCTATTGAAGCAAAAAGGGATTGTCGTGCGCAGCAGCGATCCGAAATTCATGGGTCCGGCAAAGACGTGGCTGAAGCGGCTTGGTCAGGAGCTTGCGCCTCTGCAGATCGAGAACGGCGGACCGATTATCGCGGTGCAGGTGGAGAACGAATACGGATCGTTCGGCAGCGATCACGCGTATATGGAGCAAATCAAGCTGGCGCTCGAAGAGGCCGGTTTCACCAAGGCGATGCTTTATACGGCTGACGGTCCCGAGCAGGTGCCAAGCGGCTCGCTGCCTGAGCTGCCTGCGGCCATCAATTTTGGCCCCGGCGATGCAAAGAGCGGGTTCGAGAAGCTGCATTCGCTGAGGCCACAAGGGCCATTCATGGCCGCGGAATACTGGGCCGGATGGTTCGATCACTGGGGCGATAAGCATCACGTGACGGATCCAGACAAAGAAGCAGCGGAGATTGAATGGATTCTGCGCCAGGGCTATTCGATCAGCGTGTACATGTTTCACGGAGGCACGAGTTTCGGGTGGATGAACGGAGCCAATTCAAACGGCCGCAACTATGAGCCGGACGTGACCAGTTATGACTACAACGCTCCCTTGAGCGAGAGCGGACAGCCCACGGAGAAATATCTGAAGTTTCGCGAGGCGATTGCCAGGGTAACGGGCAAGACGCCGCCGGCGATACCTCAGGCTCCGACGGCGCAGGCGGTGCCAGAGTTCAAGCTCATGTCGAGCGCATCGCTATGGGACAACCTGCCGAAGCCCGTGCATTCGGAGGAATTGCTTTCGATGGAGGATCTCAATCAGGCTTACGGCTACATTTTGTATCGCACGACAGCACCCTCCGATGGGAACGGCGACCTGGTGCTCGATGGCCTGCACGATTATGCGGTGGTTTTCGTGGATGGCAAACCCGTGGGGACGATCGATCGGCGGCTTAACCAGGATCGGGCTGCTGTGGCAGTGAAGAAAGGGGACCGGTTGGATGTGCTGGTGGAGAATACGGGCCGCGTCAATTTCTCAAAGGCACTGCTCGGGGAACGGAAAGGCATTCTGGGCAGCGTGAAACTGGCGGGCACCGAGCTGAAGGGGTGGGACATCTACCCGCTTCCAATGAGTGACACGGCTAATTTGCGCTGGTCGAAAGAGCCTTGCAGCGGACCGTGCTTCTATCGCGGCTCATTCGATGCGGACCCTTCTGACGATACATTTCTCGATACTCGCACGTTCACAAAGGGCTTTGTGTGGGTGAACGGCATTCCCCTGGGCAGAGTGTGGTCGATCGGTCCGCAGCAAACGCTGTTTTTACCGGGTCCGTGGTTGAAGACGAAAGACAACGAGGCAATTGTTTTCGATCTGAACGGAACTTCTACGCCCAGCCTCACTGGTGACAATGTTCCGATCTTGGGTGAAGCTGCAAACTGACTGTTCAGAAAGAAAAGCGAGGGCCCAGTTCGGTGCGGCGGGCGGTTTCTGCGGCGATGGGATCGGTGACGTTGGTGTGGTTGAGCAGGTTGGGGCGCAGGCCGGCGGGTTAGTCGTTGAGTCCGGGGCGAGTCATGGATCACGCTCCGTTGCATCTCAAATTTTGCTGAGGCGGAGGGCGCAATCCAGGGCGTTGCAGGAGAACGATGGAAGTGTGCAGCGAGAGACGCGCTTAGCGCAGAGAAGACGTGGGCGGAAAAATTATGAGCGACTTACGGCGAGCAGGTTCTGCCAGCCGGCTTTGCTCATCTTCAACCGGTGGCCGTTGGAGAGGAGAACCCAGCCTTCGTTGCGGCCTTCGCGGAGGATTTCGCGGACGTGGTTGATGTTGACGATGGCGGACCGGTGGACACGGACGAAGATTTTGGGGTCGAGGGTTTCTGCAAGCTGCTTGATGGTTTCGCGAAGCATCAGGCATTTTGGTCCGACGTGCAGGCAGGAGTAGTAGTCAGCGGCCTCGATCCACTCGATGTCTTCGATGTTGACGAAGGAGTCTCTTGAGCCGTTGGGGGTTCCATTGGGCACGAGCAGGCGCTTCGGATAGTCCCCGTGGACGGGCGCGCGGTCATTCAGCGCTGCGAGCATGGACTTGAACTGTTCCTGGGTGATGAGGGCCGCCTGAGAGGCGACCCGCTCCTTTATGTGCTGGAGTGTTGCGCGGAGACGTTCAGGCTCAACCGGCTTGGTCAGGTAGTCGAGCGCCTGGACCTCAAAGGCCTGAATGGCATAGTGATTGTGCGCGGTTACAAATACGGTGACCGGCATCTGAGGTGTGCCGATTTGTCCGATGATGTCAAAGCCGGTGCCGCCAGGCATCTGGATATCGAGAAAGAGCACGTCGTAACGATTTTCTTTTAACGCCTCGATCACTTCCCTTCCGTTGCGGCACTCTCCCGCGACCTCGATTTCCTCGTCGCTGGACAGAAGAACCCTGAGCCGCTCGCGGGCCAGCGGCTCGTCGTCGGCGATGAGGGCTTTCAGCTTCATTCAGGCTCGTTCGTAGGGGATGGTGATGGCAACTTTGAAACCGCCGGTCTCGAGCGGATGGGCTTTCATATCGTAGGCATCCTGGTAGAAGTGGGTGAGCCGTTCGCGAGTGTTCTTCAGGCCGATGCCGTTGCCGGGTTTTGAGTGGCCGTTCGGGCCGGAGCCGGTGTCGCGCACTTCGAGGTGCAGGAGACTTCCTTCGCGGCGCGCGGACGCCGCGACCACGCCGTCACTTTCGCAGCGGGCGATGCCGTGGCGGATAGCGTTCTCGACGATGGGCTGGAGCAGGAAGCATGGGACGAGGCTGTCGAGGGCGGATGGGTCGATCTTGATCTCGATGCGCAGGCGGTCGGCAAAGCGGACCTGCTCGATGGCGAGATAGTTTTCGACGATCTCGAGCTCCTGTGAGAGCGGGACTTTTTCGGGGGTGGTTCGCTTCAGCGTGCTCCTGAGAATGGCATTGAGGTGAGAGAGCATTCCCACGGCTTCGTCGCGACGGCCGAGTTCAACCAGCGTGGTGATGGCATTGAGGGTGTTGAAGAGAAAGTGAGGCTCCAACTGCATCTGGAGGGCTCGTAGTTGCGCGGCGGAGAGTTGGCGCTGCAGTTCGAGGGACTTCATGGCCTCCTGCTGGGCGCGGATCTGAAACTGGATGACTCCGATGATTCCGAAGATGAAGCCGTAGAGGAGGATTTCCATGCCGAAGCGGTTGGGGTTCATGAGGGCCTGCCACATGGTCTGGGCGGTCGTGCCGGGGTCCCACCCGAGAGGGAAACCGAGGCTCCAGAGAAGCAGGAGATGTGCGACTCCAAGGGCTGAGGCTGTAACCAGGTGGGTGGCAATGCCTGCGGGCGAGAAGCGGACGAGCAGTGGATAGCGCGGAGCCAGATTCCAGAACAAACCAGCGATGCAACCCCACCATCCCCAGAGGACGACTCCATAGACGAGAGAGCCAAGGTGGGTGACCGAGCTGCACTCGCTCGCGGTGGCAAGCGCGAGTATTGAGGAGAGGGAGGCGATCACGATGGGAGCGCCGAGGCGTAGTCTCGTGGCGAGAGGCTTTCGAGCGCTCGTGCGTGAGCTCATACGGTCCCTCCTGTTGTGGCGCTCAGTGGCGATGTGCCGTTCATTACGATGCCTGTTGGGGGTTTCCTGGTGCTGATGGTACACGGCGGACGGCGGAAAGATCATATTTGCAGCATTTCGACTCCGTCGCGGCGGAGCCAGAAATTTGCAGGGAATGCGTGGATTTTCGCAGGGAATGAGGGACGTGGGTTAGCAGCCGGACTCGGCGTGTCAGAAGGCGCATTTTCGGGGCTATTTGAGGGGTACGACGACGGCAAGCGGGTTAGCACGAGTCTCAACCTTAGGGTACGGGAGGTTGCCGGTCTTGGTGACTTTCGGGAGCTGGGCCAAAAGATAGGTAATCGAGAGCGGCATAAACGAAATTTGACCATCTAAGCTTCCTGGAGTCTGAGTAAGGCGGCTTAGATGAGACTTGGAAGACCGGCGGTGTTGGCGCTTTTACTAGCATTTTTCGGTCAAGCGGTACATGGCCAGGATTCGACAACCTCACCGCCGGATAAAGCTCCGCGGGACTCCAAACTCGACTTCAACCGGACGATCTACTACAAAAACAAACTCGAATTTTCCCTGGAAACGGGCTGGCTCCCTAACAATATTCCGTTCGTGTTCGACTTCATCGTGAACAGTCCCTACACGCAATGGCCGCTTCATTACACCCTGGTGCCCACGATTGCTTCTCTCCGCTGGCAGATCGATAACATATGGGGCTGGAAGTTTCTCCGTGGCAATACGGACTTTACGTTCAGCGGTTCTTACACCGACGTTGCAAGAGGACCTGAAACCCGTTATTTCGCTTTCGATTACGGCATTCGGCGCAACTTTATCCCGCGCAACTGGAGGGTGGTGCCCTATTTCGATGCGCGGGGCGGCGTTGGAAATATCAACGCTAAAGGTCCAGCCGGGGTGTTATATGCGCAGGGACAGGATCTGACTTTCACTCTCATGATGGGCAGCGGAGCGAGGTATAACTTCAATCCTCGATACAGCATTTCGGCCGGAATGACCTATATGCACGTATCGAATTTCTACCTGTCTGAACCGAAATATGAGGATTTCGGAATCAACGTATACGGTCCCATCCTTGGCGTCTACATGCGACTAGGCAAGGACAAACATCCTTCTGAGAGATAGTGCAGCCGAGAAGATTGATGAGTAGTGTCGAAAGGCCGCCACAGACTGTCGGCATTCGGACTCCGCAGGGGCAGCGGATAGAGCAATAGTCACGCCGACTCACGGAAAGTGTTTGGCACTTGAAGTGCGTTGTCTATAACTGAGAGACACTGCGATGGAGTCCTCCATTTGCCAGAACTTATTGTCGAGGACCATACAAACCTCTCCGATCGGAAAATCGATGGGACACCGAACAACAAGACGCCGGTAGCGGCGACGCCGTTTGATTTTCGGGTTCGAATAGCCTTCGGGATTTTCCATTGCACCGAACTACAGTGAATCAAACTGCAGATAAAGGGTTTCAGTCGGCTAGCTTAGTGCGTGCTGTCGGATTTAAAGTATCTATCAACGCCTGTTCAGGCCGCGAGATCGCTCGTATTCAATTGCTGATCGGAAAGGCTGCTTATGGCAGACACGCCCAAGATAGAGGTTTCCCGCCGCGGATTTCTGAAGGGTGCCGGCATTACTGCGGCAACCACCGTAATCGAGTCCGCAAAAGCGTTCGGACGTGAAGCGACGGATGCGCTACATGGCGTTCAAGCGATCGGACCGGACGCGCTCCCAATCCAGTTGCACATCAACGGCCGTGAATACACAGTCGCAGTAGAGCCTCGCTACACTCTGGCTCAAACCCTGCGAGACAATCTTGGCCTGACCGGGACCAAGGTGGTGTGCGACCGCGGATCGTGTTCGGCCTGTACGGTGTGGATCGACAAGGTGCCGGCGCTGGCCTGCATGACGCTCTCCGTCGATGCCGTCGGACGCGAGATCACAACGATTGAAGGCTTGTCGGCTGGGGACACCATGCACCCCGTACAGGCGGCCTTCGTAAAGCACGATGCTATGCAATGCGGCTTCTGTACTCCCGGCATGGTGATGAGCTGTGCGGCTCTCCTCGAGCGCAATCCAAAGCCGAGCCTCGATGATGTGAAGCATGCCGTCAGCGGAAATCTGTGCCGCTGCGGAACCTATCCAAAGGTCTTTGCGGCAACCCTCGATGTGGCCCAGCAACGTGCCCAGGCTCCGGGTCTGATAACCCTGGGCGTGGGAACGGAGGCATAGCATGGCGTCTGAAAATGTACTCCTCGAAGCACACCAGGCGGACGCGACGCAGGCGAAGCCGCAGCCGGCCACCCGGACGGAAAATTTCGTGTTTGGCATTCCGCAGAACGGTCTCCAGCAGAAGCAGCGCGAGGTGCCGCTCGACGAGCCGCCGCCTCTGCCGCCAAACTCTGAACTGACCTACATCGGCAAGCCAACGCTTCGCTACGACGGCCCGGCCAAGGCCATGGGCAAGGGCAAATACACAGCGGACGTGCAGCTGCCGGGCATGCTTTACGCACGTATGGTGGATGCGACGATCCCCCACGGTCACATCGTGTCGATTGACACCAGTGCGGCCGAGAAGCTGCCCGGCGTGCGCGCCGTATATGTCATCGAGCACGTGTATGGTGTTGCGGAACTGCGGGATCCCAAACTGGAAACTCCTTCGCGCTATCCAACCATCCGCTACTTTGGTCAGCCGATCGCAGGCATTGCGGCTATCTCACAGCCGATCGCGGACGACGCGGCAAAGCTGGTGAAGGTGCAGTACGACGCCAAGCCGTTTGTCGTAGATCGCGCAGAAGCACGCGCCGACAATGCTCCAACTGTCTTTCCTGGCCCGGCGGATGAGGCGGGAAGCGCCGGTGGTGGCGGCGGCCCGGCCGACGTTCCACAGAAGGGCAATGTACACGGGCCTGAACGACGCAAAAAAGGCGATATGGACAAGGGCTTTGCCGAAGCCGATGTCATCGTCGAAAGCGAGTATTTTACCCAGGTACAGACGCACTCCGCACTCGAGACGCACGGCTTCGTTGTTGACTGGAAGACGGACGAGGTCACAGTCTACGCATCCACACAAGGCACCTCGAGCGTACGCAATGACTTTGCCGACGTCTTCAAGCTGCCCAAGAGCAAAGTCCGCGTCATTACCGAATACATGGGCGGCGGTTTCGGCGCGAAGTTCGGAGCAGGCAACGAGGGAGTGGTCTGCGCGAACCTGTCGCGCAAGGCGAACGCGCCGGTAAAGCTGATGCTCGATCGCCGGCAGGAGCACATTGTCAGCAACCGGCCCGACTCGCATCAGATGCTCAAAATCGGAGCAAAGAGCGACGGCACTCTCACCGCCATCCAGCTCACCAGTTACGGCACAGCAGGCGTGGGCACCGGCGCCGGCACCGCGGGTCCAGCAACCAACCTCTATAAATGTCCGAACCTGCTGACCGAGGAATACGACGTATTCATCAACGCGGGCCCAGGCGCGGCCTTCCGTGCGCCCGGACATCCGCAGGGATGTTTCGCCTTCGAGCAGACCATCGACGAAATCGCGGTCAAGTTAAATGTGGACCCGCTCGCGCTCCGCGAAAAGATCGACGAGAGCCCAGCGCGCAAGGTCGAGCGGCAGCTTATTCTTGAGCGCACCAACTGGCGCAACCGCAGACCGCCCGGCTCCGATCCCGGCCCCATCAAGCGCGGGATGGGCATCGCGCAATCGGTCTGGTACCGCTTCGTCAACATGAACTCCTCGTGCGAAGTTCGTGTTTCGCGCGATGGTTCAGTTGAATTGATGTCGGCCGTGCAGGACCTCGGCGGCGGCACCAAGACCATTCTCGCCCAGGTCGTCGGAGAGGAGTTCGGCATGGCGCCCGCAAATGTCGTCATCCGGATCGGCGACACACGCTACCCGATCGGTCCTGACTCCGGCGGCAGCGTCACGGCCGGCTCCATCACGCCTGCTGTACGGGATGCAGCATACCAGGCGAAACAAAAGCTCTTTGCCGCGGTTGCGCCGGCCCTGGGTACAACGGCCGACAACCTTGCCATGCAGAATGGCCGCGTCGTCGTCAAGAACGATCCATCGAAATCTTACTCTCTGAAGCAGGTCGCCTCGAAGCTTCCGACAGACGAAATCTCCGCTCGCGCAACACGGGCTGCCGAGTATTCAAAGGACCGCCTCACCTATGGCGGCGTCGATTACGTCGAACTCGCCGTCGACACGGAAACCGGCCGCATTCATGTCGAAAAGGTCTTCGGCGCACACGATTGCGGCCGTCCCATCAATCCCACCGGAGTCATCAGTCAGATCAACGGCGGCATGCTGCAGGGCATTTCCTATGCGCTCTTTGAGCAGCGCATTATGGATCGCAACGCCGGCTACATGTTGAACGCCAACCTGGAGAACTACAAGATCCTGGGCGCGCGCGAGGTCCCGGAGATCGAGGTCGCTCTGATCGAGAACTACATCGCGCAAAGCTCTACCGACGCCGCTGGCATCGGCGAGTCCGCCGGTATCATCACGCTGGCTGCGGCCATTGGCAATGCCTTCTACAACGCCACGGGAGTGCGGATGCGCAAGATTCCGATGACCCCGGCAAATGTACTCACCGCGCTTGGCAAGGTGCAGGGAGAGGTGCTGGCATGAACAAGTTCGTATTCGTTGACTGCAAAACAGTGGACGAGGCTCTTGGGGAACTCGGCGATGGCGCCACGCTCAAAGCAGGCGGCATCGATCTGCTCGACCTCATGAAGGAGGGCATCGTCTCTCCACCCAAGCTCGTTAACATTCGCAATGTAGACAGTCTACGCGGCATAACCATCTCGAAGGACGGCCTGCGCCTCGGACCGCTTTCGACCCTGAGCGAGATCGCCGATCATCCCGAGATTCAACAGAGCTACTCCGCCCTCGCCGACGCCGCCGGCCATGCCGCCACGCCGCAGGTCCGCAACATGGCCACCCTTGGCGGCAACATTATGCAGCGTCCGCGCTGCTGGTACTTCCGCTCCAGCGACTTCGACTGTAAGAAGAAGGGCGGCGGCAGCGACGAATGTCACGCGCACTCCGGCGAGAACCAATACCACGCCGTGATGAACAACAGCACTTGCGCCATGGTGCACCCATCCTCGACCGCCGTGCCGTTGCTCGGGATGGACGCGCAAGTGGAGCTCACCTCGAAGCGCGGCAAACGCATGGTCTTGATGAGCGAGTTCTATGTGCCCCCGGAGAAGAGCCTCATCAATGAAACCGTCGTCCAGCCTGGAGAACTGATTACCAGCATCTTCGTCCCGGCCCCCGAACCCGGCACCCGCTCCGCCTATCAGAAGTACGGTGAAAAAGAGAGCTTCGACTGGCCCATCGCCGATGCCGGCGTGGTCCTGGTCATGGATGGCGCGCTCTGCCGCAAGGCCTCTATCGTGTTGGGCGTGGCCGCGCCCACACCAATTCGTTCAAAGGCGGCTGAGGCGGCGCTTACCGGCAAGACCATCGACGAAGCCACGGCTCGTGCCGCTGGGAAGGCCGCCATGCAGGGCGCCACGCCGCTTTCGCAAAACGGCTATAAGATTCAGCTCTTTCAGACAGCAATCTACCGCACAGTGCTGCTCGCCGCCGGGCAGATGCAGCGTGACCCGAGCGCCATTGGCTAAGGAGGCCCAATATGTCGACCCAACTCGTCCAGATCAGCTGCGCCTCGCTTCGCAGCAAGTCTTCCTACGGTGCCTTCGGTGAATTCCACGATGAACTCGTCGATGTGATGGGAGCCACCACAACCTACTGGTGTCTCAAAACCATGGGGAAGGCAGGGCCGGACGACCGCTACGTTCATCGCTCAGTTTGCCAGGAAGGGCGCTCCTGCTGGGAAAGTTGCGAAAGCGACGCATAGAGGGCATGCGCTGATGATTACTTTATTCGATGCGCAAGGCCATCGCCAGAGCTTCGCGGCTTATGGGATGTTCGCGAGCACATACTTATCCGGCTGCCTTTCGAATGTCTGCTTGCAGCCTGCGCAGCAGAAGTAGAAGGTTTGGCCGTCTACGTCTGACTGGTGCTTCGCCGCGCGTGGGTCGACGGTCATTCCGCAGATTGGGTCTCTTGCTTCGTGCTTCTCCGCAGGCGCCTCCGATGCATCGGCGTGTGTCGTTATCCTGCTCCTGTTCAGCTGAACAATCTCGGCGAGGATGCTGACCGCGATTTCTTCCGGGGATCCCGCCCCGATGTTGATTCCGGCCGGAGCCTTCACCTGCCTCAGCCTTTCCCCGCTGATTTCACGTTCACCCAGATACTGGAGGACCTTGGCTGCCTTCACTTTGCTGGCAACAAATGCCACATAAGAAGCGTCGGTTTGCAGCGCTTGTTCCAGGGCCTCCTCATCGCACTCTCCCTGGGTGGATACAACGATGAAGGTCTGAGGACCAATTTTCAGTTCGCTCAGATTCAGATCCGCTCGCATGCGGTCCGCTCCCGGGTAGCTCTCCTGACTCGCATCCGGAGCGGCCACCGAGATGGTATAGCCAATTGCCTTGCCGAGCCTGGCCAGAGTCTGCCCGACCGGCGAACGGCCCATGATCAGAATATGGGGCTTGGGAAGAACGGGCTCGATGTAGATATCCAGCGTGCCACCGCTGTGGCAATTCATGTTGTAGGCCACGATGCCATCCCCTTCTGAGGATGTCGGGCTGATGCGAACCAGGCGGGGCCGGCCATCTTTGAGAGCTTTCAGCGCTTCCTTAACTACTGCAGGTTTCGCACAACCTCCACCAATCCAGCCCCAGACTTCTCCGTCGGCAAAAATGATCGCTTTATCTCCCGGCTTGCCGGAGATCGGCGCCTCAAAGCGCACAACCGTGGCTATAGCGAATGATTCGCCGATCATGACCAGTTCGTCGGCCTTTTTCAGAAATTCGTCGAACATCCGGCATCCTCCCTGCTACAAGTGTCTCTCCAATGCGAGAAGGCTCTCCAGATTATGCGCCGGAGCGAAGACATCCACATAAGGAAGGGCGGCGGCCATGCCTCGCGTAATGGGCTGATAGTCCTTCAGTCCAAGCAGGGGATTGAGCCAGAGAATTCTTCGCGCACGGCGTTTGGCGGCTCGCAGCTCTGCAGCAAGCACTCCCGGCTCTCCGGTATCCCATCCGTCGCTGAGGATCATGAAGACGGTATCGCGGGAGAGCAGCTTCCTTCCGTAAAGCTGGTTGAACTGGCGAAGCGACTCCCCGATCTTTGTCCCGCCCGACCAGCCCGCAGCTCGCTGCGAGAGTCTCCGCAGGGCCTCGGACAGGTGGCGGGTGCGCAGCAAGTCGCTGACCTCGACGACATTGGTGCTGAAGAGAAAGGTGTCCACGCGCTGGAAATGCGTCTGCAGTGTGTAGGCAAATCGCACCAGGAACAGGCTGTAGAAATTCATCGAGCCGCTGATGTCGAGAAAGACTATCAGCCTGTTCTTTCTCGGCTTGCGTGATTTGTAAGCCAGGATGAGGGGATCGCCGCCGTGGGCGATGCTTCGGCGGATGGTTCTGCGGAGATCGACGCGGCCGATGCGGTTGCTGATGGCGAGTCTCCGGGAGAGGCGCTGGCTCATCCGGCGCAAGAGGCGCAGGGATAGCTCCTCCAGCGCGGGCAGGTCGTCGCACGGCAATTCGGAGAAGTCGACCTTCTTCAGCCGCTGCTGTGCGCTCGCGCCGTAAACCGCTCTGCCGTCGCCGTCTCGCGTCGCAGACCCGTTGCCGGGTTGATCGAGGAACACTGTAGAGCCGGTTTCGGGGCCGTGTCCGCTTTTCCTGCGAGGTCCCTTGTGCTCGCCTGAAACGGATCGCGGCCGGGAGTACGATTCTCCCCAGAATTCCTGGAAAAGCTCCGGGAACTGGTTCCACTCTTCGTGGTTGGAGCACAACGCTGCCTGCAATGCAGAGGCGAAGGATTGCCGGTCTGCGGGATCGATTGTCTTGACTGCTTCGAGTGCCGTGATTGTCTGGCCGGGGTGGGTTGATACTTCACGCGTTCGTAGAAAGTTGCAGAACTCTACGATAGAGGCAGCGAGGCGATCGGTCTGGTCCTGACGCATTGGGTCCCTCCGCTAGCTCTGAGGCACGAGTCTGTCGATTCCCGCAGCCCTAAGCTTCGCGACATCTTCCATGGACTTCGCCACGCAGCCCAGGGTTTCCTCGATCGTTGCCGCATCCAGGCGGCGGCTGCCCAGAGAGGCGACAGCCTGAGCGCAGTCGAGTGTCTCGGCCACTCCGGGCGGCTTCTCGAGATCGAGCCCGCGCACAGCCTGAACGTACCGGACGACCTGCATGCCGAGCTCTTCTTCAATGCCGGGCAGGCGGGCGCGGACAATCCTCATCTCTTTCTCGAAGCTCGGGTAGTCGATCCAGTGATAGAGGCACCGCCGCTTCAGCGCGTCGCTTAGGTCACGCGTGCGGTTGGAGGTGAGGATAACGTAAGGGATGTGCCGGGCGCGGATGGTGCCCATCTCGGGAACGCTGATCTGGAAATCGGAGAGCAGCTCGAGTAGGAATGCCTCGAATGCCTCATCGGCGCGGTCGATTTCGTCGATGAGCAGCACGGGCGAGGCGTCCCGAGCAAGTATGGATTTGAGCAGCGGGCGCTCGAGCAGAAACTCGCGGCTGAAGATATGTCTCTCTTTCTCTTCGACCGTCTGGCCGGTTCCTTCCTGAATTTTGATTGCGAGTAACTGCTTCTGATAATTCCATTCGTAAACAGCGGAGCTGACATCCAGCCCTTCGTAGCACTGCAGACGGATGAGTTCGGTCCCCAGGAGCGAAGCGAGAACCTTGGCCACTTCGGTTTTTCCGAGGCCGGCGTGACCCTCGATCAGCAGAGGCTTGCGTAGTTTCGTGCTGAGATAGACGGCGGTCGCCAGGGAGCGGTCAGCGATGTAGCCCAAACGATCGAAGCTCCGCATAAGAGCATCCGGATCTCTAAGAGGCTCGTCCTCGGGCTGGGCTGGCTTCATGGCTGCGCTGGGTCAGGACTGGCGGTGAAACGCTCCCTTCGCCGCAGCCCACGCGAGCGAAGCGGCGTTGATGGGCTTGGCCTCGCCCGTGGCTGCGTCCGCAGGTTGCTGCAGCTGTGCCTGAAAGTTCTTAACGAATTGCCCAAACATGATGTTGGAGACTTCACTGATCACGCGGGAACCCATCTGCGCGAGGATTCCGACGACGTTGACCTCGGAAACGCTTGTGACTTCCGTGCCGCCATCGTCGAGGGAGCGCAGCTTGCCCGTCATCTTCATCGACGCGCTGCCGCGGCCTCTTACGTCCTGCCCCTTGCCGAGAATTTCGATCTCGTGGTTCTCAGCATCGAGGCGCAAGATCTCCAGCTCTCCTTTGTAGTCAGTTGCGCTCGGACCAACCTTCACGCTGATGGTGCCTTTGTAGGTCTTCTCATCCACCTGCTCGGTGATCTTGGCGCCGGGCACACAGGTGGCGACTCTGCGGGGATCACTGAGCAGGCTCCAGACCTGGTCGATCGGCTCTTTTACCTGAAAGGTCTTTTCGATCTGCATCGCCATGGATCTAGTTGACCACGCCTTTCTCCTTCAGAATGTTCCAGACTTTCCATGGCGCGATCGGCATGTCGATGTGCTTCACGCCGAGGTGGGAGAGCGCGTCGACTACGGCGTTCACGAATGCTGCGGGAGAACCCACATTCGGCGACTCGCCGACGCCTTTGGCGCCGAAGGGATGGTGTGGCGAAGGCGTGCAGGTCTTGCCTGTCTCCCAATGAGGAGTCTCGACCGCAGTCGGCAGAAGGTAGTCCATGAAAGTGCCCCCCTGCACGTTGCCGTTCTCGTCGTAGTCGATCTGCTGCATGAAGGCGATGGCCAAACCCTCTGTCAATCCGCCATGAATCTGGCCGTCGACGATCATCGGGTTGATGATGTTGCCGCAGTCGTCCACGGCTACAAATCGGCGAACTTTTACCTCGCCGGTGCCTTTGTCGATGTCGACCACGCAGATGTAGGTGCCGAAAGGAAAGGTGAGATTGGGCGGATCGTAGTAGTCGACCGCTTCGAGGCCGGCTTCCATGCCCTCCGGCATATTGGTGTACGCGGCGAAGGCGATCTCCTGGATTGTCTTGGCTTTGCTGGGCGCGCCCTTGACAAAGAATTTTCCCGGCTCCCAGTCCAGATCCTCCTCGCTGCATTCGAGCAGGTGGGCGGCGATCTTCTTGGCCTTGTCGCGAATCTTACGCGCCGCTACGGCGGTCGCGGCGCCGGAGACGGGTGTACTGCGGCTGGCGTATGTCCCCAGACCGTAGGGAGCGGTGTCCGTGTCGCCCTCCTCTACGGTTACATCGGCTGCGGGGATGCCGAGTTCCTCGGCAACGATCTGGGCGTAGGTAGTCTCATGCCCTTGGCCCTGGCTCTTGGTTCCCATGCGGCAGATAGCCTTGCCGGTGGGATGAATGCGAATCTCGGCGCTGTCGAACATCTTGATGCCGGCGATATCGAAGGTGTGGGCAGGCCCTGCGCCGACCACTTCAACGAAGCTGGAGATCCCGATGCCCATCAGCTCGCCGCGCGCTCGCTTTTCCTGCTGTTCCTTCCTCAGCGCATCGTAGCCAATCGTGTCGAGCGCTACTTTCATTGCGGCGTCGTAGTCTCCGCTGTCGTAGGACCAGCCAAGCGGCGACTTATACGGAAACTTCTCCGGGCGAATGAAGTTTTTCCGCCGTAACTCGACCGGAGCGACATTCAACTCCTGAGCCAGAACATCGACTGCTCTCTCGATGAGATAGGCCGCCTCCGTTACCCGGAACGAGCAGCGATAGGCGATGCCGCCAGGGGCCTTGTTGGTGTAGACCCCATCGACCTCGCAAAAGGCTGTGGGATAGTCATAGGCTCCGGTGCAGATGCTGAACAGGCCGGCGGGAAACTTGGTGGGCTGAGCCGCGGCGTTGAAGGCTCCATGATCGGCCAGAGTCTTGACGCGCATCGCCTGGATCTTGCCGTCCTGGGTTGCGGCGAGCTCCGCCGTCATGTGGTAGTCGCGCGCGAATCCAGTGGATTGGAGATTCTCCGAACGCGTCTCGATCCATTTCACTGGCCGTCCAAGGGTAAGCGATGCGACAACGGCGCAGACATATCCCGGATAAATCGGAACCTTGTTGCCGAAACCGCCGCCGATATCTGGCGAAATGACACGAATGTTGTTTTCCGGAATGCCGCCGACGATCGCGAAGAGGGTGCGATGCGCGTGGGGAGCCTGCGAAGTGAGATAGATGGTGAGACGTCCGGTCGCGGTGTTGTGGTCGGCGACGCAGCCGCAGGTTTCGAGCGGCGCCGGATGGCAGCGCTGGAAGATCGCATGCACCTTGGCCTTGACCTCCGCGTCCTCGAAGACCTTGTCCGTGGCTGCTCTGTCGCCCACCTCCCAGTGAAAGATGTGGTTGCTTTTGTCTTCGCGGTCATCCCGCAGGATGGGCGCGTCGGGATCGAGAGCCTTGTGCGGATCGACCAGGACCGGCAGTTCTTCGTAGTCGACTTCCACCAGTTCGGCGGCGTCGGCGGCGAGGTAGGGATCCTCTGCAACCACGAAGGCTACTTCCTGCGACTGAAAGAGCACTTTTCCGGTAGCCAGCACCATTTGCTTGTCGAAGAAGAGGGTGGGCATCCAGGCAAGATTTGCCTTGGCAAGGTCCTCGCCGGTGATGACTGCTAAAACACCAGGAAGCTGCTTCGCGTTCTCCGTGTTAATGCCCTTCAAACGCGCATGTGCGTAGGGGCTGCGCACCATGTGTCCGTAGACCATGTCGGGCAGGTTCACGTCGTCTACGTAGTTGCCCTTGCCCTGGATGAAGCGCAGATCTTCCTTGCGCTTGATCGAGTGGCCCATGCCGCCGACTTCAGGCGATGTTCGGCAGATCATCTTTACCTCCCTGCTCCATCTTGCCGGCGGCATACTGTACTGCCTTCACGATGTTCTGGTAGCCGGTACAGCGACACAGATTCCCGGAAATCCCCCAACGGATCTCCTCCTCGCTGGGATTCGCGTTTTTGCTCAGCAGAGCATAAGACGAGATCAGCATGCCCGGCGTGCAGAAGCCGCACTGCAGGCCATGCTCTTCCTTGAATCCCTCCTGCAGCGGATGTAGTTTGCCGTTCTGCATCAGGCCTTCCACGGTGAGCAGTTCGCAGCCATCGGCCTGCACGGCAAACATGGTGCACGATTTGACTGTCTTGCCGTCGAGAAGGACGGTGCACGCGCCGCAATGGGTGGTATCGCAGCCAACATGCGTGCCGGTCAGTCCGGGAATCCCGCGAATGAAGTGGACCAGCAACAACCTGGGTTCGACCATGGCCTCGCGATTACGGCCGTTGACCTTAATTTGAACCAACTGCTTCTTCGCCATGTAGGAATCCTCTACTGTCTGGGAAATCTCTATTTGCCTGCACGTTCGTATGCACGAGCGAGAGCTCGCCGGGTCAGTTCCTTCACCAGGCCTCGCTTGTATTCTGCGGGGCCACGCAGGTCGGAGCTGGGTTCTGCTTCGTCGGCCGCCAGTTGCGCCGCCTGCGCGATCCCGGCCTCGTCGAGCTTCTTTCCGCGCAGAGATTCCTCCGCATTGCGGGCTTTGATGGGTGTCGCGCCTACGTTGGTCAGGCCGATGCCTACCTGCTGGCAGACGCCTCCGCCGTCTATGGTCACCTGCGCTGCCACTCCGGCGGTGGCAAAGTCGCCGACCTTTCTTTCCAGCTTCAGGTATGCGCCGCCACTTCCTGGCGGCGGCAGAGGAATGCGAATCTCACTCACGATCTCGTCATGTTGGAGCTCGGTTGTAAAGAGCGTGACAAAGAAGCTTTCGATGGGAAGCACTCGCTCGCCGTGCGGTCCAATTGCCACCACCTGTGCCCCAAGCGCCAGCATCGTAGCAGGATGATCATTCGCAGGATCGCCATGCGCCAGATTGCCGGCCAGCGTCGCCATGTTTCGCACCTGTGGATCAGCAATCACGCGGGCGGTGTCGAGAATGATGGGGTACTTCGAGTGAATGAGCGAAGAGTTTTCCAGATCGGCTTCGCGTGTGAGTCCGCCGATCTTCAGATAGCCGTCCTCTTCCGTTATGTAAGACAAACCTGGGATCCGGTTGATGTCGATGAGGTAGCCGGGCCGGGCCAGCCTGAACTTCATCATGGGGATGAGGCTCTGCCCGCCGCTCAGAATCTTTGCTTCGTCTCCATACTGCTGCAGGAAGGCGATGGCTTCGGGGATAGTCTTCGGTCTGAGGTATTCAAAGGCCGGCGGGATCATCGTCGTCTACCCCTCTCATTCAGGCTCGCAGGAAGCTTCCTGGACACTGACAAAAATCATGTTGCGTGGGGATGTGCACAAACAGGACCGCTTCCGGGCCCCGCAACTTTATAGTCCCGACAAGGCAGGGGGGTCAACGCAGGAGAAAGATGCACTTTGATGCGCAGCATGGCAGCAATCCAGCCTAGACGTGTCTCTTAGCCGACGCGCCGCCGCCAGTCATCGATCGCGTTTCGGATTGCTGCTGAAGTGAGGCTGCTACAGCGCATCTTCTATTCGGGGGATGCCGCCCAGCGCGTTGGCCACGGCCTCCTCGGTGATCCGGTATGCCTTGTCCACCGGTTTGCCGAGAACCATCTCCGTGGCCATCGAGGAACAGGCGATGGCGGCTGCGCAGCCCATGCACTTGAACTTCACGTCCTGAATTACGCCGTGCTCGATGCGCAGAGTGATGAGAATCGTATCGCTATCGAGAGTGCTCTTTACGATGGGCTTGCCTGAAGGCTCAGTCACGCTCCCCGCGTTGCGCGGATTCGCGTAGTGGCTCGACGCTCTTGGCCGATTAACTATCGAATGGATGGCTTGCCTAGCCACCGGCGATAGCGCCAATGATGAGAAATGGCTCAGAGCCTGTCGCCACAACTTCGGGAAGAGCGTCGTCCGGAAGCATGTGCGACAGGTCTCGCTCACACGCAAAGAACCGGATGAAAGGTCGCCGCAGTTTGGTGGTGTGGTCCCGGATGGTGCCTTGCAACATCGGATAGTTCGCCTCAAGTGCATCGAGGATTGCTCGCTGCGTTACCGGGCCGGCGAGAGAAATCTTCACTTCGCGGCCTACCCCTGCGAGCAGGCGCAGGTTAGCCGGCAGTTCGACGCGAACGACAGAGTTCATGAAAGTGTCTGCACCTCAACAGACAAAACGGCGGGCAGGTCACGGACGATTGCCTTCCAGGTATCGCCAGAATCAGCCGAGGCGTAGACCTGACCGCCCGTGGTGCCAAAGTAGACCCCGCAGGAGTCGAGCGAATCGACGGCCATAGCGTCGCGCAGAACATTCACGTAGCAATTGCTCTGCGGAAGCCCTTTCGTCAGCGGCTCCCAATCATTACCACCGCTTCGGCTTCGGTAAACCCGGAGTTGACCCTCGAGCGGGAAATGTTCAGAGTCGCTCTTAATCGGGATAACGTAGAGGGTCTCAGGCTCGTGGGCGTGGACGTCAATCACAAAGCCAAAATCTGTGGGCAGGTTACCACTGATCTCAACCCAGTTGTCGCCCGCGTCATCCGAGCGCATGACATCCCAATGTTTCTGCATAAATAGTGTGGCGGGACGGGATGGATGCATGGCCATGTGGTGAACGCAGTGTCCGACCTCTGCGGTGGGGTCGGGAATATGCAGCGAGTGGAGTCCACGGTTGATCGGCTTCCATGATTCACCGCCGTCGTCCGTGCGGAAAGCTCCAGCAGCCGAGATAGCGATGAAGATTCGATTCGGGTTCTCAGGATCGAGCAAAATCGTATGAAGGCACATTCCGCCTGCGCCAGGCTGCCATGCCGAGCCAGTAGCGTGCTTGCGGAGTCCGGCGAGTTCCTGCCAGGAGTCGCCGCCATCCGCGGAACGGAACAGGGCCGCGTCTTCGATTCCAGCATAGAGAGTGTCTGAGCACGTAAGTGAGGGCTCCATGTGCCAGACACGCTTGAACTCCCATGGATGGGGAGTACCGTCGTACCACTGATGCGTCCCGGCTTGACCGTCATAAAGGAACTTGTTGCCTACGGCACTCCAAGTCAAGCCGCCATCATCGGAGCGTTGGATAACCTGTCCAAACCACCCAGAGCATTGCGATGCGTAAATCCGGTTGGGATCTACCGTCGAACCTTTCAGGTGGTAAATCTCCCAACCCGCGAAATGCGGGCCGGAGACGGACCAGTCTTTACGTGCGCCGTCAGCAGTGAGGACAAACGCGCCCTTACGCGTGCCAACGAGGAGTCGAATCTGGCTCATGCTTTCTCTCCGCAAAGCTTTTGGGGCAGACTAACCTTCGCCGCAGAAGGAGACGGGAAGCGCGACGCAATACAGTCAAACCAGCATCCCTGGTTGTGAACATCTCTTCCTGGACGAATTTCATCTTCTCATTCTAAGCAGAAGGTCCAGAATGACAAGGCGGATGGCGCGGAGCAGAGGCTTGATCCGAACGACTCGGTTTCCCTGCAGGCGCAGAATCCACCAGCGCTGGGCGAGGTGAGGGTGGGATCAAGGGCGGTACATGATGAGGATCATCGCGACTGCCAGCGTCGCGAAGCCGACTAACTGAACCGCTCCCAAACGCTCCCCGAGCAGATAGTGGGAAATCAACACTACGCAAACGACGCCGCCCGCCAGGTGAAACGAGGCCATTTGCGCACCGCTATAAGTGCCATATCCAAATCGGGTAGCGGCGACATTGAGCACATATTCCGGTAACACCAGCAGCCAACTGGCACCCAACGCCATCCAGAATCCGATGCTATTGCGGAATTTCAAGTGCCCGAGCCAAGCCGTCGCCATCAGGCTGCTCGACACCAACATAAAGAGCGGTACCAGAATCTTCTTCACCAAGGTATCTCTTCCGCAAAACGTCTTGCTCGGAAACCGCAGCGCTATCGCGGCGCGCTCAATGGCTCATGCGTGTTTCAACGTCCATAAGCTCTTTTACTACGACGATTGACAGCATCGGACAGCCCATACAGCTTGAAGGTGCTTCCATAGAGTACCGATGAAGCTGCCAACGGTGGTAGCAAAATCACGTCTGCTCTGGCTGCGGCGGATTTGACTCGGATTTCAATCTGCCGCGACGTTTACCCATGGAAACAGCTTGTCAACCCCTGGTAATGGACAGAAACCAGTCTTGACGGCCTCGTCGAAGGGATAGCCGCAGCGCGTCATGTATTCGTGGAGCGGCGCTTTGTAGTTGCGGTTCTTGAGCTCGGGGCTCAGCCAGAGAAACTCCTGCACCAACTGTCGGTCGAGGTATGGGAATCGCCCCTCGGTGCCGAGAGCGCCGGCGACAAAATCCTCCTTGGTCAGATAGGCAGTCTGGAAGCCACCAGAAAAATCGGACCATTGCCGGAGATTGTCCGGGAACCGGTATCCCGGCCAATTGCGCCGGGCATCCAGAATCTCGTCTCCACCCTGGCCAGAGAGGAAGACCCTGCGGCCTTCACTGCGGGCCAGCGAGTGGATCAAGGCGAGGCCGCAGCAGGCGTGGTCCTCCAGCATGTCGCACTCCTGGAGCACTCCGTCGCGAGTCACGCGGTAGCGCGCCTTCTCGGCGTGGACGCGCAGGAAGGCCTCCTGAGCAGCAACCTCCTCTGCGTCCATTCGCAGGATCTCGCCATCGCAATTGCGTTGGCGGAGCATAACCAGATTCTCCTCCCCCTCTACGGAGTACGCCTTGTACTTGACGCCGAGCTGGCGCAAGGCACAATCGATGCCGCCGCTGTCATAGCCGGCGCTCAGAGGGATGTAGCAGCCATCCGTCGCCCGTTTGCTCACCGCCCGCTCGAAAGCAACAATCCAGTCGTCGTAGCTGTCTTTCTCTTGATGGTCGAAATCGAAGGACTCACCGACGCTGCGATGGCTCTCGCCCCGGTCCAGATCCACCACAATCACCGTGTTCGGCGGAACTTGCTCGCCAGCGCCAATGCCGCTCGAGTAGCTGCCCGCTTCTGTGCCGCTCCAGAACAGTGGCTTGGTGCCGAAGGGGTCGGTGGCCAGCACCATGACCCGGCGACTAAAGTCATAGATGGCTAGCGCGAATTCACCGTCCAGGTGGCGAGAGAAATCATCTCCGTGCTGGCGATAGAGCGAGATCAAGGTTCCCGGGTCGCTTCCTGCGGATGGCGTGTTGTAGATCTCTCCGTCGAGAACGCACACGATGTCGCCATCGACAAAGGGCTGGGGAACGCGTTTGCCAGCTACGTTCACGAGGTAGTGACTGAAGTGATAGCCTTCGACCTCGATCGTCCGGGCCAGGTCGGGACCGCGCCGCGCGATGAAGCTGCGCTCGGCAACTTGGTTGCGTGTGATCAGAAAACCGCTCATTCTGGCTTTTGGCCAACAGCGTACTCGATCCAGTATTTCTTGTAGAGGCCCTCCTCCAGCCATGGCTTCTTCCTGCCAGACCAGTGCAGGATCTTCCCGTTCCGGACAGTCTCCTCCGGTATGTCGTCGTACCATCCCATAGGCTGTACATTCCACGCAGACGGCAGCGGCTGAAAATCGCGATAGAATACCAGGTTCATAATTGACTGTGTTCCAAAGTAGAAGGTCTCCATGGCCAGCCTGTGGATCTTGATCCAGTCTTCCAGCTTCTTCAGGACTTCTTGCTCGCGCCACTTGCTCAGGTCGGTGACAAAGACGCCAGCGTTGAAGGTTAGTTGATCAGACTCGATGTGACGCAGATGCTCCGATCCCCTTTTGGTGTATTCCTCCCAGCCCTCGAACGTGCCGTCCGAGACGGCGGCGAGCATATGCCCCTCCAGGCTCGCAAGATGAAAGAGATCGGCAACGTCAGCTCGAACCACCAAGTCGGCATCCAGATATATGACCTTGCCCAGACCGGGGTAGATTTCCCCAAGGTAATACCTCGAGAAGTTCATCACGTGCGATTCGGAGTTCGTATAGGTGAATGGCTGACCCACACGGATGTAGTCTTCGAGCAGCGGGTTCCCCCCAAACTCTTTGATCTCATAGCGGAAACGGGGGTCCGGAAAGGACTCGCGGATCAATTCCAGGAACTCGGTGGATTCTCCCACTCCGACGACAAAGTGGAAGGAGATCCCCTGAGGGTGTTTGGTGTTTCGCACGATTGAATTGATCGCGGCCAGGGCGCCTATGAACTGTGCCCGGTTCATACACATTGCGATGTCGACAGTTTCTGACATTGGAAGACTCCTTGCAGCTCCTAATCGGTATTGCGAAAAATCGTCACGTTTTTTGCCTGTCGCAACTCTGCGCCGAGAGAGAACTTGTAGGGCTCATCTCCACGCAGGAAGTCGAAGACGCGGTAGCCGTGGCAGATTGCCTCGCGGATAGCGTGTGCGACGATCACGGTACCCGGCGAGAGCACGGCGTAGCGTTTGTCGAATCCGGTGATATAGAAGCAAAAGGTGCGCCGCCCGCGATCCAGAAAAGCCAGCAGTCCGGTGATGGGGGCGTTCCGATCCCAGAGGATATCCAACCACAGGCACCCGGACTCGAGACACGACCGAAAAACGGAGCGGTACTGTGCCAGCTGCGGTTCCAGGAGCTTTCCCCACCGCCCTTGCCAGAGTTCGAGGAGGATGGCGATCTGCAACTCTCCGTCATCGGCCACGGTCGTCCGTCGCAGGCCGGGAAGGCGCTCCATTGCCCGCAGATCGTGGCGGATCTCTCTGCGCATCCGTGGACGCGGACGGGCGCCGAGGTAGGCCTCCCAGCTGTCGTCGAGCTCGAGGAATGGGCAAGGAGTGGCGGGGTACCGCTCGACTCGGAACCGCGGTTCCGGAAAGTAGCCAAGAAAGGTGTCCAGGCGGGGGTCCAAAGCATCGCGGATCTCAAGGTACCGCCATTCCAGGTGGTTCTGGATGTGGTCGGCAAAGGCGGCAAGCACCATGTCTTCGTAGCCGGCTTCGCACACGAACCCGGTATAGTCGGCCAAAGGGCTGCCGGCCATTCCCAGACCCCGGACTTCCGCACCGGCCACGGAAAAGCCCTGCTCCGTCTCCCAGGAGAAGCGATCCGCCGGCGAGGAAGGCAGGAAACGAAGTGGCAGAAGCCCGACGACCCGTTCGCCCGCTCCAGGGCGTGCCACCAGCACACACCAGGGATCTGTCAGCACAGACAGTCGACCTCGCAGCCAAGCCGACGAGGTAAACACGGTGGCTTCCGGATCCGCGCGATGAACAGCCTCCCAATCGCGCTCAATCACGCCCAGGCTGTCGAGATCGCTGATCGCATCGACCGTCCCGATCGCTATCGACTTCGCGCCGTTCACGATGGTGCTCACGGCAAGATGGTACTATCACCGCGGCGATCATGAGGCGGTCGCTCCGAACGAGTAAGAAATCGTTGTTACAAGAGGGCGGCCCACGAGTACATGATGCGCTGCGACCATCCTGCTCAGAAAACATCAACACCGGCTCAGTCCATCGCCGAAGGTGCGTGTCCGCCGTGGCCCCCGGTCAACGTCTCGGAAGACTGAAGCATGGACGCTGAGGAACGCATCACTGCGGGGAGCTTGTATGCCATCGGCATTTATGCCGGACCGTCGCCGCTCGAACTCTCCCCGGTGCCAGGCGTCAGAAATCCTGTGTTCTCGTACCGCGACGTTACAGACGTGTCCGCCATCTTCGTAGCCGACCCGTTCATGGTTCGCCATGACGAGCGCTGGTACCTGTTCTTCGAGGTCTACAACGAGCGCACCGACAAAGGGGAGATCGGGGTGGCGGTCAGCGTGGACGCCTGTTCCTGGGAATATCACGGCCTGGTCCTGGTCGAGGACTTCAGTGTCTCCTACCCTCATGTGTTCGCCTGGCAAGGCCAGTTTTACATGGTGCCGGAGATGTACGAGCAAGACTGCGTCCGACTCTACCGGGCAGAGTCGTTTCCCTACGATTGGCGGCCGGTAGGGAATCTGATTGAAGACGGAGCCGTCGCCGACCCTTCCCCGTTTCGTTTTGACGAGTCATGGTGGATGCTTACCTGCTCACGACCGCTGGAACACGACATCCTGCGACTCTATCGTTCGGATCATTTGCTGGGGCCTTGGTCTGAGCACCCCAGGAGCCCGGTCATCTCAGGTGATCGACGTAGCGCTCGACCCGCAGGCCGGGTTGTCCAGGGCGAGCGAGGGCTCGTGCGGTTCGCCCAGGACTGCTTCCCCAGGTACGGCACGGCGGTCCGCGCATTCGAGATCGCGCGTCTCACCCCCGATGAGTATATCGAGGTGCCGGCTGCGAAGCCGCCGATCGAGGAACCTGTTGACGAGGGAGCCTGGAACAGCGCGAGCATGCATCACGTCGACGCTCACCAACTCGAGGACGGCTCATGGCTCGCGGTGATCGATGGCTATGGCCGTCCCGCCGATGGCGGCGACTCTCAGCCGAGCGGCCGCTAATGAACCACTCGCTCCGCTATCTGCAGCGGACTATCTGCATCTGACCTCAGGGTGGTGTTGTATCTGAGCACGTATTCCAGGAACTCGGCCCCACCCAGGGACACCAGCGCCGAAATCAGCGCGGTCATGTCCTTGGGCAAGCAGCGACCGCCAAATCCACGTTGACCCGTCACCTCAGTGTGCGAGGGTCCTATGCGGGTGTCCAACAGCCAAAGCCTTCGCAACTCATCAAAGGGGACGTTCAATGCTGCCGCGATATCGTGAAACTGATTTACAAAGACAACCTTTGTTGCCAGGAAACAATTCTCCATATATTTGCAAAGCTCAGCCGTTCGCGACTCGGTTTCGTAACAGGCGATTTCGGGACTGCAGAGCCGATATGCATTCACCACTAATCTCGCCACCTCGCTTGGGCCACCGACGATCAGAAAGCCACAGGAGTCAATTTCCGGCCAGGGGTGCCCGGGCGATTCTCCGATGTACTCGGGGCTAAAAACAAGCTGTTTGCCGCTACGTGCAGATAGCCGCTCCACTGTTCCCGGAATCACTGTCGACTTGACACAGACGGGAGCATCCAGCCAATCCACTACTTCTTGTACCGCCGAAATGTCACAGATACCCTCAGCCGTGGTAGGTGTTGGTACAGATATGAAGACAAGATCGCAGCCTCGTACATTGGACTTATCCCGCGCAGTATCATGGCCGGCCAAGAACTTGTCATACGTAAATATTTCGTGCGACCGCCTCAGAAAACGAGCTAGCGCCCTTCCAACGACGCCATAGCCAACAATCCCGATTCGCATCGTTGTTATCTCCGTTCGTCTTGCACTCTGTTTCCCTGGCCCGGGACTAGCTAGTCTACCGAAATTCTACTTAATTGCGCCTATTTTCAGCGATGCCAGCGAAGAAACTCAGGCAGGGTCAGCAAAATGCCGACTGGTCCATTTTGTGGCTGTGAATAGCAGCTTTGATGTGAAGAGAGGTTGAGGCCGCGTCAGATACCGAAGGGCTTGTTTGCGCCCTTGCTTTGCTAAATACTGGCCAAAGGAACCGAATCGATTTACTCTCAACCCGATCGGTCAAATGCAGGGACTTAGGCCTGCTAACAGATCTAACAACAAGGCAGTCGAAGACGTCCGAAATGCACACCGCTAAGTTTCCAGTTATCCTCTTTGACGTGATGGATACGCTGGTCTACAACCCCTTCGCCAAGGAAGAGCCAGCTTTCTTCGGTGTGACGCATGCGCAACTCCTTCGTCGCAAGCATCCGACTTCCTGGGTTGAGTTCGAAGGCGGGCGGATCACCGAAGCGGAATACTTCCGAAGGTATTTCGCCGATGGAAGCCACTTCGATGAGGATGAGTTTCGCCAGTGTATTCGGGCGGCGTACCGCTGGGTCGCGGGGATGGAGGAACTGATCTCAGACCTTCGGTCGCGAGGAATACTGATGCATACCTTGTCGAACTACCCCGTCTGGTATCGGTACATTGAGGATAAGCTGCGAGTATCCCGCTATGTGGCGTGGACCTTCGTCTCGTGTCGAACGGGTGTGCGGAAGCCCTCACGAGAGGCTTATTTCGGCGCTGCGGCCGCGTTGGGCAGACCGCTCGAAACGTGTCTGCTGATCGACGACGATGAAGCGAACTGCGCAGGTGCTGAGGCCGTTGGCATGCCCGCAATCCCCTTTCACGGGGCCGATGGACTGCGGAGCGAACTGATTCGCCTGGGACTCCTTTAGCCGCGCTCGCCACTTCTGAGGCACAAGATGAGCACGAAAACCCGCGCATTCTGGCTGGAAGGTTCCGGCACCGGTTGTATCCGCGAAGAGGTCCTACCGTTGCGGCCTTCGGGCTGGTGTCGCATAGAAACCGAATGCTGTGGGATCAGCCCTGGCACCGAGCGCCTCGTGGCTATGGGACGGGTTCCGGTCGAAGCTCGTTCCGTGATGCGGTGCCAATATATGGTGGGAGATTTCGCGTTCCCGCTTAGGTTCGGCTACTCGCTGGTCGGGCGCTGTGTGGAAGGTCCCCCGGCACTAAAAGGTCGGCGGGTCCACGTTATGCACCCCCATCAGGAACGTTGCATTGCGGAAGTCAACGCGGTCTGTCTCGTTCCGGAAGGCATCCCTGCCATACGCGCAACGTTGGCTCCCAACCTCGAAACGGCTGTAAATGCGTTGTGGGATTCGCACGCGAAGGTGGGTGAGCGGGCTGTGGTGGTCGGCTTCGGCGTCGTGGGGTCCCTGGTGACACGGCTTTTCTCGATGATTCCAGGGACGGAGATCCTCGTTGTTGACACTGCGCGCGAAAAGCGGCGGTTGGCTGAGACCCTAGGTTTCGCGGCGGCGGAATCCGCGGAGGCGGGAGTGTTTGATTTGGCATTTGAGTCTTCCGGTTCGCCCAAGGGTCTCCAAGCGGCTCTCGACGCCGTCGGTCCTGAGGGCCGGGTCGTGTCGTTAAGCTGGCATGGGGACTCGCCGGTATCGTTGCGGCTGGGAAGCGATTTCCACTATGGCCGTAAGAGGATCGTGTCGTCGCAGGTGTCCAGGCTACCTGCCGAGATGCTCCCTCGATGGGATGCCAGTCGACGGAAAGAGCTTGTCTTTAAGATCCTGCAATCCTCGGCGTTCGATCTTCACGTCACTGATGTCATTGAGTTCTCGAATCTCCCGGTATTTTTCCGCAACCTCTGCGACGGCGGCTATCACGGCCTGTCAGCAGCAGTACGATTTGATTATCTCCAGGAGGACTAGGGTGTACACCGTCAGAGTTCGGCGCCACACGATGATTGCGCACTCCCTGCCCGACCCGTTTTTCGGTCCTGCTGCCCGGCTACACGGCGCCACGTACGTAGTCGATATCGAGTTCCGCAGCGAGCATCTCAATGCCAAAAACGTAGTAATCGACATTGGAGCTGCGGGCAAGAGCGCGGAGAAGGTTCTCGAAAAACTCGATTTCCGCAATCTCGACGAAGACCCACACTTCGCCGGAAAGCTGACGACCACAGAGTTTCTCGCGAAGCATATCCACGACGAACTGTGCCGCCTGATTGCTCCTGAGTTCCAGGGATGGTTGAAGGTCACGCTGAACGAGTCCCATATAGCGTCGGCGAGCTATGAAGGGCGAGTCAGTGGTTGAAAAGGGCGCGAGGTTGACCTTAAGAGCATTGATGCCCCTGATCCACGATCGTCTCACTGGCGGGAGCGTATACAACAACCGAGTGCTCGCTCATCTTAGAAAGTCGGCCACCGTTGTACTCCACCTGGACTTGCCCGAGGCCGATCGCTCCCAATGGCGTGGCGGCATGTGGCTCGTCGACAGCCTTTGTCTCGAATCCGGCGCAGCGCACCTTAGCCATTGCCCCGACGCAACGGGAGTTCTGATCGCCCACTACCTTCATCTTCTGGACCCGCGTTACAACTACTCCGCACCGGTCGAGAGGGAATGCGTCGCGCTTCAGCGTTACCGGGCAGTTGTAACAACCAGCCATTTCGCGCAGCGTGCGCTGGCAAATAGAGGCTTTCCAGGCGATGTCGAGGTGATCCTTCCCGGGCTTGACGCCACCTATCGGAAGCCCGTCCTTCACCGGACCTCGCGCCCACTGACCATTCTGACGGTAGCCAATGTGGTGCCCGATAAGGATCCGATCGAGATGCTCCGGGCCGTGGAAGCCTTGAGTGACCAGGAGTGGACTTGGGAGATTATCGGGGACATGCAACTCGATCCTGCATTCGCTGAGAAATTCCGCGTCAGGCTCAGCCGGTCGCCGGTACACGACCGGATCGTCTTACGAGGTGAGTTACCGCCACCAGAGGTGGAAGCCGCCTACGACCGTTGCGACATCTTTGCCCTACCCTCGCGCTTTGAAACCTGCAGCATGGTAACGATGGAGGCGATGGCCCGAGGACTTCCGCTCGTGGCCTTCCGGGTGGGAGCCCTTCCGGATCTCCTGCCCGAGCCCTCGCGCCGGATGCTGGCTGAGCCTGGCGACACTTCGGGCCTGGTCCGAGCCCTAAACCTTTTCTTGACCGACAGCGAGAGCCGCCACTCATACGGCGAAGCGAATCGCGCTGCGAGCGAGAATTTCCCCAGCTGGGAGCAATGCAGTCAGTCGCTGGAGGACTTCCTCAGCCGCGTTTCGTCGCACAAACGGTAAGGCCGCCGCGCAACCGGCCGATCTGCCAGACCCGGCCCAGCCAGTCCGAGGCGCTCAGGATCAGGCTGACCCACCGGGGCATATCGCCCTTAGGCACAAAGGTCCAATACCCCCAATTGCGGAGCGTGAGCCCCGCATCTCCTAACAGGGTTATCGCTTCGCGGCGCGCGAGAAATCGGTCCGTCGATAAGTGGCGTGTAGCAATTCCGAGAAAGGGCGCCAACACAGTGTACCACCAGTAGTCGCCATTCGGTGTCAGGCAAACAAAGAGGCCGCCTCGCTTCAACACTCGTTCAACCTGTTGCAGTACCCTGTCTTTCTCGAGCATGTGCTCGAATGCGCCGACGCATAGCGCAACATCGATGGAAGTATCTTCCACCGTGCTGAGCTCTTCTGCCGGATCCACCCGCAATTCAATAAGTTCGCGGCCCGGCCATCCCCGCAACGTCTCTCGCGCCGTGTGAATCATTTTCGGCGAGATATCGGTTCCGATCACGCGTGCGAAATCCCCAGCCAAGTTGGCTAGATGTATGCCTGTCCCACACCCGATCTCGAGTAATACCCCATCCTTCATCGCCTCGTAGTTGCGGCGGATGAGCCCGAGCCGGTAAGCCAGCAGCCGGCCGGTATCTCCATGTGCCTCCCGATAGTCCGCTGCGCTCTGGTCGAAGTGAGTGACTAACTCACTCCGGTCTCCAATTACCCGCGTCTTCAGCGTCGCCAAGCTCACACCCACGCCGGCGCGCCCCACAAAACCAGATCGCCGCCGATCTTCGAGTGGTGGAAGTTCTCCACACTGGGTCCGGTCAGGGGTCCGCTTTGCACCCGCACTCCTAGTTCGCCGCCCACAAAACGAGGAGCAATCGTAACTACCATGTAGTCAACCATGCGTGTCGCCATAAGGCTCTTGATGACCTGCACACCGCCTTCGACCATCAAGGAACAGATGCCGCATTCGGCCAGACGAGACAACATATCCGTAATGTCCACCCGACCGTCCTGGGTGGCCGCCGCACACAGCACCCTCGCCCCAGTCGCTTCCACTTCCTGCCGCCGTCTCGGTTCGCATCCTTCCACCGTGGCCAGCCAGACGCACCGGTTAGGGTCACACAACAGGCTACAGTCCAGCGGAATGCGCAGCTTGCTGTCGAGCACGATCGGCTGGGGGTTCTTTCCCTGCACATGGCGAACCGTTAATCGGGGGTTATCGCTCAGCACCGTCCCGATACCTACCATCACTGCATCGTGCGATGCGCGCAGCCGATGAGTCATGGTGAGCGTCTCGGGACCGCTGAGGGCCAGCGATATGCCGGGCACGGAGGAAAGGCAGCCGTCCAGGCTTTGCGCGTAGCAGAGGCTCACGAACGGCCGGCCATTCCGCTCCCGAAAACCCGAAGCTCGCTTCGCAATTTCCTCCACCAAAGCAGGGACGATCTCTCCGGTTCCGTGATGCTCGTTGCCGTTAGGTCTCAGCAACGAGTCCGGATCAATCTTGTGGCCCATCCGCCGTACTTTGGTGAGCAGATAACGCGCGCTCTCCGCGTTCGCGGGAGCTACCAGAGGCTCCCGGGACGTGACCGCGATCCCAAAGTGTCGAAGGCCGGTGATCTTGGTGGGATTGTTAGTCAGGAGCCTCACTGACCTCACGCGTAGATCACTTAGCATGCGCGCGGCCATGTAGTAGGTTCGTTCGTCGGATTCGTGTCCCAGCAGCAGGTTCGCGTCCACGGTGTCATGACCCATATCCTGCAGGTTGTATGCCCGCAGCTTATCCAACAGGCCGATCCCTCTGCCCTCCTGCCTCAGGTAGATCACGACTCCCGAGCCCGCTTGCGAGATACGCGCCAGCGCCAGGTTAAGTTGCGCGGAGCAATCGCATCGCAGCGATCCAAGGACTTCCGAGGTGAAGCACTCGGAGTGGACTCTTACCAGCACATCGCAGCAGTCCGCGACCTCACCATAGACCAAGGCGATATGTTCCTCGCCTGCGGTGTCTCGGTAGAGGTGCAAGACAAAAGTCCCGAACTCGGTCGGGATTCTCGCCTCAGCCATTTTTTGGACAGATCCTGGCATAGTGCGCCTCGGAACCGGCTTAGTGCTGCTGCGGAATATTAGCTCGGAAAGTCGCCGGGATTTGTTGGAATCGACCACCCGAACGCTGCATCATGGCCCGATCCTCGTGCGCCCACCATTTGATGTCCGCATAACTATCACATGGTCGGTTGAGGCGAAGCAAGCACCTTTTCAAATACCAGCAGGCGATACTCAACGAGCCCACTAAGTAAGCATTGTTGAATGGCATTTCCGCCAACCCAGCTATCCCACCAGGGCGAACGAAACGTCAAACCGCGCCCCAGATTCACGAACGCGGCAATAAGGCGGTCGCAGGGTCGGCGCAACCGTAGGTAAGGGGTGAGATCCTGATCATCGATGAGACGCAATCCGGCGTCTACGGCGTGGACATTGGCCTGAGCAGTGGTGATCAAGCTACCAACATGCCATCCGCGTTTGAACTCGGCGAGATCGCGCATGGCCTTTCGATCCAAGGATCGCTCGGCTCTTTCAGTTGAGAAATCGTCGCAAACAATCAGCCGACCGCCGACTGCCAAGACGGAAGAAGCCGAGCGAAAGAACTTCCCCGCATCAGGACCATGCAGGAATGCCTCGATGGCGTACACCGCGTGGCAGCTTTCTAACTCCGGTAAGTCGAGGTAATTCGCTTCCACAAAGCGACATACTCCGTCAAAGCCCGCGTCGCGTGCCAGGTCTTCAGCCATACGGATGCCCACCGGGCTCAGGCTGACGCCGAGGGCTTCTATGGGCATCCGCTCGGCGAGATAAAACAAGGTGCCCCCCACGCCGCATCCGAGGTCAAGCACACGCATCGGCGCAGGAAAGTCTTGCGCCAATTTCCCAATTACGGACGAAACCAGCTTGTTGACATATTCGTAGGCTTCCTTTTCGCTCTGGACTCCCGGACCCCAAACCTCACGGTGGATTGCTTTCGCTACCGCCGATTGATGGGAACGCACGAAGCGGGGCGTGTTCCTGTCATAGTAAGTTCGCACGCCGTCCAGGAATCGGCGGTGTTCCAGTTGAGCTGCCATACCGTTTCGCACTGCGCTCACCCTTGTAACACTCGGGCCGCAGCCGTGGCCTGCGTCTTCGGCATGAGATCTCGAAGGGCTCGCCATCCGATCACATGAATCCCGGAGTTTTTCACATGATTGCGTAATTCCTCCCCTCGGAAGGTTTCGTAATCAGCCACGCGCTGCTGCCAATCATCCGCAAGCGCCCGCAGCTCAGGCGTATCAAGCGCCGGATGCAGGATGATGTAGGTCAGGCCCGCTGGCAATTGATCAAACACTCTCTGTGCCGCGTCGAGCCGCGCGTTGCGTGGCTGGTTCAAGCTTATTTCTCTCAGGTGATCGAACACCGGCAAACCTTGCTCTTCCCATTGGTTGATCGCTTCAGCGGTGAGTGCCTTGACCCATGCCGGTTGCCGGTGCATAAGAACCGGCAATCCCTGCTCGAACCCCAAGGCCACATACCCGTCCACTATGCCATGACCCAGGATGGCGAACATGTGACTGTCAATATGAGTGGCGTCGATGCCTGCGTGGCGGGCCCGATCCACCTGCGCTCGCATCTCGCCAAGAACGGCCTCCAGGTCAGGATCGTCCCACATCGACTGGTTTCTGTAAAAGAACCTGTCCCGATCAATTAGACCGCTCCCGAGATCGCAAGTCGAAATCGGTCTCCACCGATAGCGATCCCATTCGCTTGTGAGCGTCAGATGGACACCCAGGTCGGCACCGCTGCGCCTGGCCCATGCCGCGGCCTCCAAGAACCACGGGCACGGAACCATTACCGAACCTGACGAAACCAGGCCGCCATCCAGCAGTTCGAAGAAGGCCGGCACGGTCGCCTGGCACATGCCCACATCATCGGCGTTGACCACGGCGACGCGATCTCTGATGCTGAATCCAAGCTTGCGGAGAACCGGGTTGTGGCTCATGCCTCAATGCTCCTGATCGAGAACACTGTCTCGTTGACTTTTGACACGCGCACCGGGAACTTGTTCTCCAGCGCACACAGGTCTTCGTACCGGAGCACCCAGCGTGTTTCCGTAACCGTCCACTCCATCCCGCGCCGGTCGGTCAGGATCTGCCCGCCCGGTTTCATTGCCCATAAGTAGTTGTCCAGCATCCGGTAAAAGTGATACTTGCAACACGCGAAGCTTGCCAGGTTGTTATCGATCACGAAGTCGTATTTATTCGTGATCGTCAGCATAAACTCCCGACCGTACTTATTCAGAAAATGTGCCGTGTAGTTGGGGATGCCCAGCGATTGCGCCCGCGCGAGCTCGCTCTCGCAAACAGTAAGGCCGTCAATCAGGTTGGCGTCAAGCGCGAATCGCTGGGCGAACCTGGAGTTGCCCAGGCCCACGTGAAGGATATTCTTGCCGCGCCAATCCATGCCGTTGAGCGCGTCTTCGATGCGAAGCTGGTCCACAGTGGTGTCCAGATCCGTGTGATCGATCCACAACGGATCGGTGAGCGCTACGCCGGGGGCCGCAAGGTTGCCGCATATCTCTGAGCAGGATTCGTATGGACTGCTATAGGTGAGCATGATCGTTACCTCAAGCGTTGTTCAATGAACTCGAGCTGCCGCTTCGCCGTTCGCTGCAAGGAAAACTTCCTGACCCACTCGGAGCCATCAATCCGGATATTCCGGGCCAATGCCTCCTCCAGCAGATCCACGATCGACCCACGCTTTTCCTCGATGTTTCCGTATACGTTTGGCCTGAGATCCTCCGCGTCAAAGCCCCAGAAACTGCCATTCAACACGCACGTCGTTCCGCACGCCAGAGCCTCAACCATCGCGATACCGAAACTCTCCCTGGGAGAAGCCATGACAAACAGCCTCGCGCGGTTCAAAAGCGACGCGATCTCCTGCGCGCCAAGCCAGCCGTCCGCTGCGCCCGGCGTTTTGGTTTTGACCGTAGATCGGACGCTGATCTGATCGATGTGGCGGCATATCTCGGCGAAGTAAGGCGTGCTATCTACGCCCCCGACCAGATACAACGGAAGTCCGTACCGATCATAGATCCTTTCCTTATATTGACTCACCAACTCAAGCTGGTTTTTGTCAGGGTGGATCCTGCCTACAGACAACACAAGGTCTTCGCTTTGCCGGTTCTTATGGAAGATATCGGAATTATAGCTTCCGGAGCATAGCAGGATATCTTCCGTCAGGTTGGCGACCCGATGGGAGAGTATTCCCCGGAAGATCCCATCGGGAACATCAACGTGTGGGTGGGTGTCCGTGAGACAGAACGACGGAACTTCGCTGGTAATGTGCCTCATGACGGCATTACTCTTGAAGCCAACGAAAAACGCGAATGCAAAATCGTGTTCGAGAAGGCGTTCAATATCGATTTGCCGTATCGCCTGGTTCTCATGGAAGAGCGCATTCGGAATCCACGTGCCAGGCTGTGTGGCGAGGAAATAGACGTCGTAACACGAGAAGACCGACTCAAGGTAGTCCATTACCAGTTTCGCGCAGCCATTCGTGACTGCCGGGTATGGACTGGCGGACGAGACCAGCAAGACCTTCCTCTTCATGCGTGCCCCGCCATAGATCCTAACCGCAGGTTCGTTCCCAATAGCTAAGCACGCAAACGCAAAGGGCGCTGGAGCAACTCAGAGCGGGTCTGGCAGGGATTGGCGCCAGCTTGCTGATCTACGGCGATCCGTTTCTTGACGCGGATGTTGTCCGGGGCTATCGCGCAGGCGAGTAGAGGATTACGCCGCATATCTACTTCGTTCTTCTCCCGCACTGAATCTCCGGCCTGGGTTTCGATCATTGGAGGGTCGAGTTGCACCGCTTTAATTACTATCGCTTGCGCTGCCGTGCCCTTATTTATCTTTTGCGTGAGGGGTGCCTGTTTAGTCATGTTCCATCGGGACTGCATTATCCACGTCAACATCGACTTCCATCATCATGCCGCGGTCCTCATGCGCAAGGATATGGCAGTGCATGACGTAGGCGCCGCGATAGTCGACAAAGCGGCTTCGCATTTTGAAGTAACCCGGGATGATAACTGTCCCTGAGTCGGCGGGTGCGCTGATGCCCGATGGAATTGGGAACACATCCCACCAGATATTTGTGGTCCCGGGGGGATATGCCGTCCGCAGCGACGTATTGCAGGGCTTCCAGGTGGCCTGGTCATTTGGGTTCAACCAACATTGGCCTGGTTGTAGTTGCGGCTTTGTGGTGCTGACCACGTAGAGATTCACATAGTTGCCGTCCTTCTTAACCGGAAAGCCCTGATTATCCAGCAACGGGGCGTTCGGATCGAATACCTCAGTGACCTGGAACGGATTCACGTGGATGTGGAAGGGGTGGTCGATGAGAGTTCCTACCGTTTTGTTCTCCACCGTCCATTCCTCGACGGTGTTGAGTGGCTTGATCTCCAGGGGATGTCCCTGTTCGAACTTCACTCCGTTAATCGTGTGCTGCGATTTACCCGATCCGGCTGCGGTCGTTTCGAACGTGAGGGTACGCTTACCGACAACCTCCGATGGTTTGATGTCACCTAGGAAGCCCGGACGAGGCGGCGCATGGGGCATCAAAGGCATTGCCGGACCGGAACCGGAGATTTCAACGGTAAACAGGACGACGCTCGATGTGCTGGTTTGTGCCTGGCTGACCGAAACGCTCTGAACGACAGTCACCGGAAGGGACGCATTCGAGGGTTTGTCGGGCGCGCGGACCAGCAGGTCGACACGGTTGCCTGCCGCCACGAATACGGGATGCTGTGCTCGTTTCTGGTAGTTCTGATCGTCAAACTGCACTCCGTCCTGTGCCAATTGCCGCCAGGTGAAGCCCTCCGGCAGACCGGAGAGGTAAAAGCCGCTGATCGGCGAGGTATTGACGATCCGCCAGAGTTGCACCTGGCCCCGGTACATCGTCAATGGGGGCTGTTGCTGGCCGTTGACCGAGAATGGCGGGACCCCGGCGCCGCGGCCACCGCCGCGCATCAGGCTGGGAGTCATGCCGATCTGGTTGACCACCAACGTCGGCTGCTGCCGCGTCCATTCGGTCGACTTGTCCGTCCTGTATTGGTTGTAGAAGGCGTTCAGTTTGCCGTCGTAGGCGTCGCCCTCGATGATGAACGCCCCGGCCATGCCGTTCGACACATCGACGGCTGTCGAGCCATGTTTGTGCGCATGGTACCACTGTGTTCCCGGAGCCTGGCCCATCCGCAGCCCGGGCGCGGCCGCGTCGGGATATTTCGGCAGCACGAAACAATAAGGATACGCGCCGACATAATATTGCGGCCATTCTCCGGCCTGGATTTTCTTTTCATCTTTCTCCCAAAGCGGTTCCTGGGAATTCTTCAACAACTCTTCCTGCCGGACCCTGTAGTCCTCGGGCAGATCGGTCCAAATTTTCGGCCACTGCACCAGTGGGTCTTTCAAGTTCTTCTCGCATTCGGTGAAGAATGTCTCGAAGTCCTTCTGGAAAGTCTTAGCAGTTACCGTGGGATTACCGTCTTTGCGCGGCGCAGGGCGCACCATGACGAACACATTATCGCCAGTCGAACTCGGGCTGGTATGGGTGCCGTGAAAATGTATATTGCCGGTGGCCGATCCGTGGAAACAGTTCGGCATCGTATCGCCGGCGGAACCGGGATAACCGGTGCTACTTGAGTCGCATTTTCCAAGATCGAGCGAGTTGCCATAGTCGAGCGGGTCGATCTGATTCAGAAAGGTCAGCTCGACGATGTCGCCAAGTCTGGCGCGCAAAGTCGGTCCGGGTAGCGGCACCAACACCTTGTCGGGGTCGGGCGGTCCAGGCTCGTGGTTCTGGAAGAAACGGAGCAGTTGCGGGACGCACTTGGCTTGGCCATTGTTGGTACTAACCTGGAAACTCTCCTGTGCGTCCCACAGGACAACCGGGCCGCGCAGCCGGCCGTTAACCGAGACTATCTCGGGCAGGCTGTGCGTCAGATCTACCGGTTTAGGGCATGGAGTAGTGGGGATACCCTGCGCAGCAGCGGGGACGGCGCCCACCAGGAGAGCCGCCAGGAAGCTCAACGTGCCAGCGAAGGATTTGTGGCGTAACCGGTGAATGAGCGACCAAACGAGGTGTCCGAGGCGGTCAATCGGCATATAACTTCCCCTAACTCCACCAACTGGATGCAGACTTAGCGGCGCAAGACTAGTCCTCGCGACCACTCCTTACTCCTCACGACTATTCCTATAGAGGAGGGACGACGATGATCTGTCCGCGCTCCGTCGGATGGTAGTAACAGCAATAGTTGATTGTGTCGCCCGGATTTCCCGGCACTACGAACAGCGGGCGGGAGGAGTCGTTGGGCGGAATTGGATCGCAGAGGTATCCCGGCGGATTGCCGGTCGCCGGTTTCGGCACCGGAGCGCCGTTCGGGTCGTTGCCGACTGTGGGCCACGGTTGATGCACGTCGTTCGTGCGGTTCCCCCAGCTGACGACGTCACTTTCCTGCGCGTTCAGTGGATCGCCTGGCTTTGAGTTAGGCAGGTTGGGTTGAAACGCGGCCCCAGTTCCGGACGGAACTATTTTGATGTTCCAATCGAGTTGCGGCATCGGATTTCAGCCTTTCTTCTGCTGTCCGAACATCGCTAGAAAGCTTCGTTCCGATCAAGAAGCCTGCCCACGCTGGGCCGTTGACATTGATGACCTGCCATCGGACCGCGCGGCGGGATTAGTTCTTTGACTCGGAGATTTCGGGCTTAGCCCTTTGTGACCCGCACTCTACACCATTTCGGGGATTCTGGCACATATTTATTTTCTCTGACTGAGCGACCCTGCTCTCGATCGAGTTATGGACAACATAACCTGTCCCGCTGACCGAGGGATTACTGCTCAAAGCCAGTTGAAGCCGATAAGAAGATACCCTTTCATTGGTCCCTGGGGCGGCACGTTCCGGTTCATTGCCGAATTAGCGTGCCAATCGATTCTCCTGTTAACGCGCGAGAGAGATTTCCGGGCGTCAATCCATTTATGATACGGAAACTCCGCATGAGTTTCGCTCGCGTCAAGAGATCCAACGCTGCCGGCTCAACCGGAAGCGTCGGTAGTTTTCTGTCGATTAACTCTTGTGCGCGAATTTCCGGTATGAATTCGGCCGCAGAATCGGTCTTAGGATCTATGGAGTAGAGTCCGTCAACATCTTTTAGGAAGATCATAGTGCGGGCCCCAAAAACCTCGGCCACCAGATACGCGCCGGCGTCGCTGCCGTGGGGCGGCAACTTACCCAATAATGGCGGATGTTCCCACAACGAATAGGGCGGAATGCCGTTGAAGACCGCGCCCCTAGCCGCCGCCAGCATAGCAGGAAGAAGTTGCACGACGAAGGGAGCTTCGAGATAGACGAACCCGTGCCTGGCCAACAGGCACGACACGATGTAGGCATTTTGTGCAGAGTCTTTGGCGCTTAAGGCGGCGAGCGCGCCAGTGGGCAGTCCCAGATCCAGGCCGACCGAGAAGATATGCCGCGAGCGGACTCCGGCTCCCACGGCGATGATCATTCGATGCTGGGATTGATTGGCGACGATTTCTTCCAGCAACGGCAACAATGCGGATCGTCCCCGATCCATGATGGAGCGCCCACCAATCTGAATAATGTTGACATCCGGGAGAATGGAGACCACTTGTCCGTCGGTTCGGGCGATTACACTTTTGTCCACCAGCGACTCGCGCATCAGGTTCGATTCCACATGCCGAGCGCTGGAATCATGAAAGGTCATCTTGCGTCCCCACTCTTGTAAATGATCGTTCCCACCGGCTCGCCGTTCAGCGCTGCTGTCAGTTGACCAGGTTTTAAACCGTTGACAAATTGAATCTCACGAATGTTACGCGCGCGCACCAGAAATTCGAGTACGGCCCTTTCCACGATGAGATCTTCGAGGTCGAGAGCCAGCAACTCTTCCACGCTAATGCGTGGAATATGTTTGGAAGAGGGGTCCTTCTTGGGATCGGCGGTATACAGGCCGTCCTCATCCTTTACATAGATCATCTTGCGAGCGCCAAAAACTTCGGCGATCAGGAAGCACCCGGTATCTGTACGCTGCGGGGGAATACGACCGGTTACCGGGTTCGGCTCCCACAACTTATAAGGAGGCATGCCCTGACACACGACGGCGCTGCGTTCCATCAAATAATGAGGTAGCGTGCCGAACCCTTCAGGCTCAATAAAGGGGATTCCGTACTGAGCCAACAGGTAGTGCAGCATCTGCGCATTCTGCCATGCCACGGCCGTGCCCAGCACCGTGAGTACGCCCGTGGGCAGGCCAAGATCAATGGCCAGACTGTATATGTGCCGCGCTCGTGTACCTGCTCCGGTTCCAAGGATCATTTTGTGATGACCCAGGTTGGCCACGATCTCCTCAACCAGCGGAAATACCGCGCTTCGTCCGCGATCCATAATGCTTTGGCCACCGATCTTAACGACGTTGACCCAAGGCAGGATGGTAAAGTCAGGCGTGTCCTCCGTAGCTCGCTGCAAGGAGGCATCAGTCAAGGAGCAGGAGAGAAGTTGTTTCCCCAGCGCGTTGATGGGACGGTTGTTATCTTCTATCGCGTTTTTCATCGGATGGCGTCCCGAAAACTCTACACGACCTTTCTCAGAATTGAAAAATGTCCAACTCGAAGCTACGTCTCTCGTGAAATTCAGCGTCCATCGAACCTAAGGTTGTCTCCGCCCAGACACGGAGCTTGTTGAGAGCCCGCTCCTGTATGACAGGAGGCAGTGCTGCAAATCTGGCTCCCGTGCGGTGGCGCAGCAGAAACTCCTGCGGAGTGGCGCTGAAATTCCACGACCCTGCCTGACAATGCACATGGCGAACAGACGAGGACTCCAGCCAAGCCAGAGCCTGCCGGCGTGACTCTTGTGGCCGATGCTGGGCGACCCCCAATTCCTCGAGAATGGCGGCTAATTGATGCTTGAGCTGTGCATCTACCCCGGATTCAGGACTCCTGGTTTGGCCTACTGCGACGCCTCCTCCCGGCCGCAAGACACGCCGAGCTTCCTTGAGGATTTCCTGCCAGTCGCCAACACCGCTCAAAACCTGCATTAACAACACCAGGTCGAAGGAGCAATCGCGGAACGGCAACTGTCGTCCATCCGCCTGGACTAGAAGGCAACTTCCGAGTTTCGCCGGAAACTCGCGCAACATAGCGAGAGAAGTGTCCACGCCGACATAGAAATCTCCCGCTGCCACGAAGGCTTTGCCGATCCGTCCTGTGCCCGCGCCGATCTCGAGTACTCGGGCTGGCACCGAAGGGTGCAGCGTGTCCAATATGGCCGACCGAATGGCTCTTGGCACCTTCGGAGGGAGAGGGCGGTAGCGATCGAAGCTGGAGGCAGCGGCGTCGAAACTAGAACCCATGGCCTGGCTCAACGATAGCCTTCTGCCTGGACTCTGAACAATTCAGCATAGAGTCCCTCCAGCGCGATCTTCTGCCATTCGCCTCCGGAGAGCTCAAGGCCGCCATCAAAGCGCCGGCCCGGCATCTGCCGGTATCCGAGAGGAAGGCTGGCGGCCAGAAATGAAGCCTGCGACTTCTCCGCAACTCGGACCATCGCAGGATCACTACTCAAGCCGCTGCCGTTCCGCTGCTGAAGCCGATAGTCTAGATACTCTTCCAACTGGCTGATCTCTCCCACACCGATGTTTTCGTCGAGGCAAAGGTCATAGTGAACAAAGTCCTGGAAGATCACGCCCACAGCGGCGCACCGCCAGGACAACGTCTCATAGCGTTTTGAGAAAAGCTATGAGATCTCTTCTTTCGGAGGGCGACAGATCAAGCCCGTAGCGATGCCCTGGTATCGACCTTGTCTCTCCGTCGTATCCTTTGAAGCCGGTTGGAATATAGTCCGGCCTGAGGCGGGCAGGGTCGAACCAGTCTTCCAGCGTGGCAGCCGAACCATTATGGCCGAAGGGGCCACGATACCAAACGCCCTTAAGAGATGGCACCTTGTAATAGCCGGTGCCTTTATGAGTGTCCAGCGTGTATCGCGGATCAACGCCAATACTGAGGGACATTACGGCAGCCGCGTCAGCAGGTGCGTTGAAACCTTCGACAGGCACAAGCTCGTTATTTGTGTAAAGCGGCGGTGTGTGGCAACGGGCGCACCTCAGCTTTGCGAACAGAACCTTCCCGCGCGCGGCAGAGGCATCGAAGTGATTCGGATTCGGCGGCGGCCGGAGCGAGTAAAGATACAGGGCCAGCGCATGCAGCTGTGGGTCGCTATAGCGGGCTGCCGGAGGAGACGAATTTACAATCGTCGCGGACCCATAACGGTCGGACGAATATACGTCCTGTGCCAGAGAGATGTAACGCATCAGATCGCCGATGTCCCTATGTCGAACGAGGCCGGTATGATCGAGAAACTGCCGCTCGCGAACGCCAATCAGATCGGGAATCTGCGGAGGCAACAGAATGCTCGTATTTGCTCGCGCCGTCACTCCTGGCGGGATCGCTTCGCCTGCAGCAATCAATTGATCGAGGCTCATCGAACTTGCGAGCCGATTGATATCATTGGGCACCCACGGCAATTCGAACTGCCGGGCGAAACTGTGAACCTGCGCCAGCATTTTCTCCTGGCTGAGAATCGCAGCCGACTTCCGCAGCAGCCGTGCTCCCTCGCGATCATTGGGATTGTTGCCCGGAGCTCCCGGAACGACTGTTCCATCTTCCAGAACGCGCGTATGACAGGTGGCACAACTCATTGAACCGAGTTCAACCAAACCTTTGCGCCGCACCACCCATCGGGCAAAAGGAATCGTCCCATCCTTCGCGACAGGCATCCCCGTCTCTCTGAAAAAATTCGGATCGCGCAAATCCTGTGCCGTAAAGAAAACAGGGTGAAGCGACGTCGGAGCGTTGAATACAATCTCTCCAGCCGAAACCCACTGCTGTTGTGTTCTGAGAGTGGATGGATCGAATGCCTCCTCCGGCTCGACCGTGTTAAGCCACTCCATATAGCCCGCCGGCTCGTGTCCAGGCGCATAAACCGGATAAGACTTGTATATGACTCGCTCGGGGATGCGGTAGTAGGCGGTCTCATCGATGTGAGTGGGTGAGAAATCCCGGTTCGCCAGTGGGAGTTCCAGGGTGTCTACAGCGGCTTTGTCCCAGGTTCGTGGAATGTCCACCGCGAACGCTACGGCCGCCAGAATCAGCGCCACGACTTTCATACGCACGGCTGAAGATACCAGAGGGGAAGAGGACATTAGCTGCGAGATCTCCGTGTTATCGGCTGGTGACCTATTCTGAGACGGCCGATCGTATGTCCAGCCTCGATCATGTCTCTACTCGCATTACTTTAGGGAGAAGGCCAAACCTCAAGGATCAATGGAGTCGAGGTTTACGAGAACCCGCGAGTCCAGTATGTTTTTACTTCGCGGTGAGAACCTTCCGGCACCACGCGCGCAGCAGGGTCCGACGACTGTATGACATGTCGCGTGTGCGGGGCATGTAACTGCTGGTCATCCAAAGGGACAGCTCAGTGCGCTCCAAAATGCCCTTCGCCGCTTTGGTGACTGCGGCTTCCGAGTTGAGCGGAAATACCTGGTTCATCGCCGGATAGAGCAAATAGTAAGTCCGCAACACGTTCTGGTAAACGACATCGAATGTGAGCATATCGTTGCCGACAGGCTCCTTTACGTTGGGATCGACGTAGTACTGGCTGAAATCCACATAGTTGGGCAAAATGCGCAGGCTGATGGCCGGATAATTCGTGATGTACGGCGGATACATGAACGTGCCGTAGCTGGTGGGCGGGATTTCGGATGAGTCGATCGAGAACGTAAAGAGGAAATTCCCAGGCTGCGAAGTGTCAACGATGATGGGGTCGCCCGGCTTGAAATTGTTCGAAATCGCCTCGGCGTTCCCCGGTGATTCGAGCGGCACGGACCGATACTGCCAGACAGTGATGGGCGGACATTGACCCCGGGAAAGTTCACGGCCGCCGCTATAAACGCGAACAGTCGCCGGCTCCTCGGTTCCCTGGTTCAGGAAGCGCGCGCCGCTGCCTCTTTGTTCCGTATATATGCCCTGCTGATTGGAGACAAAATAATGGTCCGTTTCACTCAGCACGTTCTTCAGTTCCTTGTGCTGGAGGCAGAACACCGCGTCCGGATTCCGCAGAATAGTCTGCGCCTTAGCGTTTCCGGAAATATCGAAATCGAAGATCCAGCCGGTTTCATTGCCCGCGGTCAGGTTCGTGTAGTCGATCGGACCGATAGTCTCGCTGCTGCCGTCCGCGGTTACTGAAAGCGCCACCAGCCCGAAGTCGAATTTCGGATCCGGAAGATCCGGGTTGCCTTGATAGTTCTCGGGGAATGTGCCGACAAGGTCCGCGGAAATCGAATTCCCTGCTTGATGAACAACTCCGGGAGCGAGGGAGATCAATCCATTGGGGCTGTTGTTCGAGGATCCCTCAGGCGTCTGAATCGTGGCCTGATTGGCCACCAGCAAGCGGCCCACCGGCGTCGTAAAAATCGTTTCGTGCTCATAGAGCGGGGCAAAGGTTCCTACGATTTGGATCTTCACCGGATTCGTTTTGCCCTGCTTGTAGAGCGCAGCGATCTGATCGTTGTCCGTAATGGCAATTGGGCGGTACAGATAATAACGCCAGATGGCGCCCACGACGTCCGGACGGTCGAAGCCAGGTATGTCAATTGTTGTGCCAGGACCTTTGCGGAAGACATGGTACACGTAACCACCGGCGCCGGCATCCGCCGTCAGATTCACGTTGCGGTAAAAATTCAACCACTGGCAGGCGCCTTTGCTGGGCGCGCCGCTCAGATAGACTTTGCCGCTCCCCGAGAGCGTTACAGAGCCCATGAAGAACTGTGTGGAGGGAGGCGAGCCCTCGGAATTGACATCTGTGATGACCCCGGAAAACGCCAGCGACGCGCCCTTCAGATTAGCCAGTGAGCCACTGTCTCTGGCCGCATCCTGGGCGCCGGTAACGGAAATGTTCACATTCGGCATGTCCATCGCGCCGTAATAATTCCACTCGGCGGGAAAGGTGTACCCGATTTGCCCAGGTTTCCCGCCAACAACATCGAATGCCTGCACCTGCTGCGCCCATGCGATGAAGTCGGCGTCGGACTTCCCGTAGGTACGCGCTTCGACGGTCTTCGAGTCGATCAGAGCCAAAGGCTGTCCGGCATACGGTCCCGCCGATTTCGGCAGAATGTAATTCGCGGCATAGTCGTCGTTGTTAGCAGTCCCCGGACTGAGTTGGAGGGTACCTCCAAAGTTGATGCGTGGATAATCGAACAGGCTCATGATGCCCACGCTTCCTGAATGCTGAGAACCGGAACGTTGAACTTTTGGGTCACAAGGTAAAGATAGAGTTGGAGCACGATGCGCTTTCCCTCGGACAAGTCGCGCGTCACAGGCATGGCGCTCGTGCCTTCATCCGCGCGAGACTTTTCGATCAGGCTCCTTATTGCCCTCGCACTGCTATCAAACGCCGACTGCGATCCAAGGTTCACAAACTCGAGCATGACGCTAAAGATCATGTCATAGACATAGAGAATCCGGTGGTAGACGAAATCCCACGCCTTGGTCGAATCGTGCGTGCTGTTCCAGAAATCGATGAATTCCAGCGGCAGAGCGTCGTCAAATGGCAAAACCCGAACAGTGACGTAGAACATGTTGCCAGGCGGGAAGAGAGCGGGCGGCGGAGCCGGCAACGCATCTCCTGAAAAAGGGAAAAAGGCCACCACTGGAAAACCGGGCGACTGGGCCGCGATGCCCGCGGTCGCAATACCATTCCCATCGGCCGCTACGACCGATACTACGGTGGCGACGGGGCCGGAACAGGAATTCACACCGGAATTCGCCACCTGGAGCTCGCCGCGGGTGAAGCTGAGGCACGTTGGCGGCGCGGACGGCACAAGATTCAGGTTCTGATCGTATTGCGCAAGCAGCACGCTCGCGCCTGCCGCGGGAACACCCTGCTTAAGCACGGTGATCTGAAACGTCTGCTCGCCGCCCTGATCGAGATAGATACCGCGGCTATCGCTTTGCGCGCAAAACTGCTGTTCCAGCAGAGCAGTTACAGGACCGCCGGCACCTGACGCCTGAATAGCGAGCAGGCCCTGCTGCACTTGTTGTGGCGTGACCGATGCCGGCAAGGGAAGATCCACTATTCCCGCGGTCGCTTCATAGGCCTGTCTTCCATACTGCGCATAGTCCAGCTGCCCGATGGGGAGGAAATTGCTCCCGTTCAGGATGCCCACCGCAAGCGTCCCAAGATCCAGCTTCTCGAGACTCGATGCGGGCGTGCCCGCTATGGCGATTTCAGGGATAGCGCTGCCGAGATCGAGAGAGAGGATGTTGTTCTGACAATCCACCTCCGCCGCCGCGGGTCCGAGCATAGTCGTTTGCTTCACTCCTGCTGGCGCAACCGGATCTTTTGCGCTGAGATAGCGTCCCATCGGCACGCTCGCCAATTCGCCATAGTTCCAGATGCCTATCGATCCCACCACGTGGCTGTAGCATGGCTGCGAGAAGAAATCCGACGTGCTTCCACTCTGGTTCCATGTGTCCCACGCTTTCGCCAAAAGAGTCGCCAGGTCCGTGTAGTTTCGGGCTTGCTGTGCGATGCCGTTCCAAATGCCGTTACGGAAGTACATGTTCACGTACGCCGTAAATCTCACCATCACACCCTGTGCGCCGGGCCGGGTTGAAACTTCCTGCAGGGCCGTGAGCAAGGGAGATGCCTGTCCTCCGCCCGCGCCGTTCTGCCAAACGATGCCTGTATTGGGAATGCAGGCCTGAAAACAGCACGCCACTGAGGCGGCGGGCTGAGTGAGTTGCGGATCCGCCGAGTAGATCCGGCTCAGATTGATCCAGCGGGAGTGCATTCGCGCGACGCGCGGACCGCTTACAGAGTAGTTACCGCTGCCTATCTGCAGGGACCCGTAGTAGATCTGACTCGACCAGAAAGATGAAGGGTTCGTGTCGACCAGTTTGGGGGCGCTGTACGGGCCGTCGCCCTGAATGCTCAAAGTCGTTCCGATAACTGGGTCGGTCGTGACGCCCTGCCCGTATCCGGTCGCGCCTCCCGTTACCGTCGTCGTATAGTCCTGGTACTGAATGAACGCCACCCCGTGAGCTCCGAACATGTTCCATTCGCAGGGAACACGCGGGCCGCCTGGGCTGTCGATCGAATCGGCCTGCAGTTTGATCGCATACGGGCGAAAGGTCTGCATGAAATTGTCCGGTGTGATCGGCGGATCCTGAATGGCCAGAAACGGCCAGTTCAACGCGGCCTGCGCGGCGTTGTAGGTCGGGAACTTGGCGAAGTCATTGTTATTAAACGTGCAGGGATCCCAACTTGCGTAGCCTTTGAAAAAAATGCGGGGGAAGGAAAGAACGCTCATGTGATTTCTCCTGTTCCAAGCGGCAGTGAAGATGCGGCCTGCATAATTACTGCCTCGCGCTCCGGGGCGATCTCGCCCTCGAACATCCATGCCGCGCCGACTACAGCCAGGACATCGCCGCTTTGGCTCAAGACAGGGACTGCGATGCCCGCTCGGGCATTCACAGCCTTTGCTCCGGGTTTGACCGTACCGCTCTCGTCTGTCTGCAGATTGCAGGTCTGAACGGGCACCTTTCTTACCTGCGCAAGGCCGGCCATTCCTTTACCGTGGGGAACGAAGGCGACAGTCGATATAAGGGGCGGGGGAAGATTCAGTGCCGCTGTTAGATACAGATCGTCCCCCCGTTGTTCATGAACACTTCCGGCAACTGCGTCGAATTCCTGAAGGAACTGCTCGAGCCACTGCTGGTGCGCGGGGTTCTGGCTGTACATGTTCGAGGCACTTATTATCTCCCCCTTTTTAGAAACCGGCAGGAAATTATTTTCACCGGCGCAGAGATATAGAACGCGAAAGGCCAATCCGCTTCGGGTTATCGAGATGCTCGCAATGTCGATCTTAGGGACGTGCTATCTGTGAACGGCCATTCGCCCAATTCACATCGCCTCCTAAGCAACTCACTGAGATATCACTAGCCTGTAACATTACTTGCATGTCAACTGAGCCATGAGCAGCGACAACTTAGCCCAACGTCTTTGCTGTACTACCTCCGACCGAAGCAAACACTACCCAATTAGCTCCGACAGGGGGGAATGATTTCGGGTCTTGATCCTATCGTAGGAAGCAACAGCCTGGCGTCCAGCGTGTTTATCTTGCCGACGTCCTCGACTGGTTCGGTCAAGGTTACTGGCTTCGAACGATTCGTCATCACGTGCGGCAGCGCCTATTGTTTTCTCCGGGGCATCACTGGTCTGCGGTATATCGCCTCAATAGGGACAAGCTCGTAGCGGATTCAGCCATTTCTGCTTCGGAATGGGAAAGATGAAGTCGGATGAGTTGCTGTCGGCCGTTCCGGGCATGGCGTCGTGCGGACGTCGACACCTGATGAGCTTTATGTGCTTCAATAGTGTGCGAATTGGCAAGGGTAATTGATGAGCAGCGTAACACCGGACTCGCGACAGCAAGGCGCATTTAAATTCGGCGACGAGGCTGCGCTGCTTATTGCTTCCCTACGCGGTGTGCCATTCGTTGTTCCCCGCGACATCGGCTGGCCGAGGTTGACGGATCTGGCGGCGGACAACGGAGTCCTTGCCATTGTCCTCGAGTCGCTGCTCGAAATGGGTACAGATGTACCCAGGACCTTCACCTCCGCCGCGCGCGAAAGCAGGCGGTCCGCCGAGACATTCGCGGCAACCCTGGAAGATCTGCTTCAGCGCTTTGAAGAGCAGGCCATCGATGCTCTGCCCCTGAAGGGTCCGGCGCTGGCGTTGGCACTTTACGGAGATGCAACCCTGCGGTCGTGCAACGATCTGGATCTTCTTGTTCGCCGGGACGATTACCCGCGCGCTGAAGCCCTGCTCCTGGATCAGGGATTTGTCGGACGCGAGACGGACGATTACCATCGCCGGTTTGTGTGGCACGGAATTCCCGTAGAGCTACATGTTGAAATTGCATCGCCCCGGTACTTTCCATTCGATTCCGACGGCATCTGGAAGCGTTCCCGCGCTGAGAATTTCCGCGGCAAGCCTATGCGCGCAATGTGCGATGAGGACCTTGTCCTGTATCTATGCCTTCACGGCTTGAAGCACGGGTTCTCAAGGCTTATCTGGATACTGGATGCAGCGCGAGCGTTGAGGGCTCCGGGCGGGCTGAATTACAGGGATCTGGCACGCCGCGCGCGGCGTGAAGGGCTGGAGCCATGGCTCGTGATTGGCTGTGAGGTTGTGCGGGCAATGCTCCCCGGGCGATTGCCGGAGGCCCTGGATGCAATCATCGCTGAAGCGCCGGAAACTGCCAAGCGCGCGCGGCAGGTCGCGGAGAGTCTTTTTGCGGAGGGCCTGGAAGTAGTGAACGATCACAAGATCAGAAGCTTCTATTTGCAGATCGAACGCAGCGGGCGATGGCGATGGCGCTGCCGGATGAGCTATCTCCTGCCGACCGTGGAAGATTGTCGATGGGCTGAGCGCCACAGGATCAACCGCAGGCTTTTGCCTGTGCTGCGGCCGTTTCGCTTGCTCAGGAAATACGGCCCACTCCGGGCATGGCGAGTCATATTTCCGCCGGTCTGAAGTCTGGTTGCCAGTGCTTCTCTACGGCTTGCTGTGAATCGCGTGCGCCTTCGATACAAATACCAGCAGCGGCGCCGCAACCACCGCATATTTGGCATACCGCTCGATAAGCTCGCGACGGCTCGACATCGCCGGATCATTCGCGGGGTCGTGAGACGGAGGTGCTGGCTCCTGAGGGGCTTCTGGCTGAATTTCTTCCGGTTTCTTCATTGCCCTGATTATCTCCTTGCGGCCTGCGGAAAGCTTTGTTGGATAGCATACGCCACTCTGGTCTATGGAGGGGCTGCATTTGAAGATGTCCTTGATCGCATTTGCTCCTGCTGCGTGACGTCCGACACGAATGACTACTCCTCCTGGGGCTTGCGAATAAATCGCGAAAAAACAGCCTGATAACGCATGCCTGTGGCATCCGGGCCGAGGGGGACCAGGAACAACTCGCACTCGGACACCTGCGGATGTTCAAGTTCGTACGAACCTTGCTGAAGCCATGGCGAAGGAACTCCCGTAAAGATCAGGGAGAATTGCTCGAGTTGTGAGGTGGAATGGTCCGTGACCTCCGTAAGCTCCAATTCGTAGTCCTCCAGAGTCGCTACACGGAAGTGCGTGTGCAGAAGGGGCGCGAAATTCTTGAGAGAGAGCTGGGCCGGCATTCAAAACCTTTGTGTTCGTGGAGTCCATTAAGTTTGCAGGTACATCGTATCTGACATGGTTGACCAGACCCAAACGCTGGCATTGCCGCATCGCCGGGCTGCTTTGGATTACCTCCAAGCACAGCACACAACGCCTTGTAAGTGGAACTTCGCAAAAGCGCCAAATCACCTGTTTTAAATGTCAGACGTTAAGCTGGTTCGTAAGCTTCTCAGTTGCAGAGGCCTGTATGAATGAAGCATCAACTGCAATTCGCTGCTTTCGTCGTGTCGCTACAGAGCGAGCGGGACAGTGGCTTTATCTGTTGGGCGACGAGGGTATGGTTTATTCCGAAATTCAAAATCGCTTTGCCGGCCTGGACGCCGCCGGCGTCGCTGCTTATAGAGCCTTCGAAGCAGGGGCGACTGTTGACGACTTGAGGCACGTCAGCGCTAAAGATGGCCGCCCTGTCGTATCTGCCGACGCGTTGGGAGCAATATACGCGCTGGCCCAGGGGATTTTCCCAACCCCGGACTGCCCAACGGAGTTCCCTAGACTCGAGTCAAGAGGATTCGTAACTTCCAGAGCTACGAATTCGAAAACCGAAAGCATTGAAATCGGCGGCATCTCGATATTGCTTGAGTATCCCTCCGGACCGCTTGAGGCTCTATGCCGTGACTATTTTCGGGATTGCCCGCCGACCACGCGGCCGCCCGGTTGCCATCTCTGTGCGCAGCGTGCCGGGAATTGCTGGACGATCTGCGTGAACGGCCGCGAGGTCTTGTCTCTACAGCGGGAGGAACAGCTGGGGTTGGGCCTGATGCATGCTGCGCGGGCGATGCTGTATGGCAAAGCCGATTATGATCTCGGTTTTCATGCGGCAGCGGTGACACATGGAGATTGCGGAGTGTTGCTCTGCGCCCCTCGCGAGTGCGGCAAGAGCACGCTGGCGGCATATCTGGTGGCTCATGGCTTCGACCTCCTGACTGATGAACCAGCATTTCTCCACCTCGATACCTGCACAGTGTCGCCCCTTCCCCTGCCCATCAGCCTGAAGCAAGGAAGCTGGCCATTTCTGAAGGAGAAATTCCCCCAGATGGCGAGCGGGCCGGTTCACGTGCGCTCTGACGGCGTGAAGATCACACTGGTGCATCCGCCGGTGGAGCGTCGGCCCAATCGATCTCGCCAACTGACGCACATCCTTTTTCCGCAATACATGCCGTCGGTTAAGGGCCACGTTGAGCGCTCGTCTCCCTTGCAAACACTTCAGCTTCTGAATGACGGCGGGTTGCTGCTCGCCGAAAATCTTGAACGGAACAAATTCGAGAAATTCCTAGAACTGATCTGCCGAATCCCGGCGCACAAGATTCGATACGCTTCGTTGAAAGAGGCACACGAAATGCTTCATGACATTGGCTGCAGTTGATGATCGTCGCAGCGGCCGCTACAGCAGCGGCACGGGACGCCATTCCAGGTGGTAGTGCGTCTGATCCTCGCGCAGGATGGAGAAGCCCAGGCGCCGATGAAAGCGCAGAGAGCCGGTATTGAACCGGAATACGCAGCAGCGAATGGGCAGCCTTACCTTCGCAGCTTCCTGTTGCACACGCTGGACGAGCACGGTTCCGATTCCCTTGCCCTGCAGCTTCGGATGGACGGCGATATCCACCAGGTGCAACTCGCCGTTGCCGGGCGCCACCCACAGCCGGCCGACCGGGTTACCGTCGAGCAGCACCACGTGGTAACAGGAGTTCGGGTACATTTGCGCGTACTCCGACATCTGAGCTCGGAACTGCATCCGGATGAGTTGTTCTTTTTGCGTCGCGGGAATCGGCGCGAGTTCGAACTCCGGCGCGCGGACCGCCGAGTAGAGGTCGTACAGAAATATCTCATCCTGCGGGAGCGCGGGGCGAACGGCAAGAGTAGACATGAGGCAACGGTACGGCGGCCTGGCTTTGAACCGGTCTCCGGCAGAAGGTTTGTTAACTACGCGGCGGGTAAACACCCTGCAGCGCGATGCAGAAGTTGAGCGTGAGATACGGCATCAGGTTATTGTGCGGTTGATCCCCGCCCGCCCCGCCTACCATACCGGAGGCCATCGTTTGATTCTGAGTGGCGCCGCTGGTGAAGGCACTCGCCGGGATACCCCCTGTCTTTACAAGGATTGCGTTGCCCGGCTGCCCGGTTTGCCCTCCAACTCTGGGACCGTCGATGGAGTTGATGGTGTGAGTGTGAGACGGCATCTCGGTCTGCAGTAGCGTGACAGTATCCGAGCCGCCCGTTTCCCCAAGATCGTGCAGGGAGAGACCCGGGCCCTGTCCCCATTGCATAGGCGCGTTGCCCTGGAGATTGGGAAGCGCAAAGTTGCTTTTCCCGTCTCCGCCGTAGGTGGTCCCCAGCAGCGAGAAAAGTGCCGTGTTCTGGGAGAGGGGCAAAAGCTGGCCGTTGCAAAAGGCCCACCCCTGGGGCGCGAAGTTGAACGGGAATATCCTTATCTCTGCTACAAACGGATTTGACATGTCGCGTTCTCCTTGCGGCTAGTTCTGGCTCGGGAATATTCCCTGCAGCGCGATGCAAAAATTTAGCGTGAGGAAGGGCTGCATATTCTGATGCGGTTGGCTTCCCCCGACGGGGGACAGCACACCCGGGTACATAGCCACGAGATTGCTTGCGGAGTTGTTGTATTCCGCCGCCGCTCCCAGCAGATTCGAGGTCGGATTAGGCGCGTTCGCGGCAGTGTTGGTGGCGCCCCAGGAGTGGGTGTGTGCTGGGAGCTCGGAGATCGTGAGCGTATGATTCTGCTCGCCGCCTACCTCTCCAAGAGTGTGTCCGCTGCCCATATGCATAGGGGCGCGGCCCTGCAGATTCGGTAAGCCGAAATTCACACGTCCGTCGCCGCCGTAAGTGGTACCGAGCAACGAGAAGAGGGCTTGATTCTGATTGATGGGCAGGATTTGCCCGTTGCAAAGCGCCCAGCCTTTGGGTGCAAAACCGAAACTCATAACCTTGATCTCGGATAGATATGGCGTGGCCACGTGTCGTTCTCCTTATCGCTGGCTAACTCGGACTCGGGAATACCCCGAAGAGGGAGATGATGAAACTGACGCACAGGTAGGGCTGGAAATTGTTATGCGGCTGGCTTCCCCCCGCGGGTCCAATCGTGGGGGCCATGGTGTTGGTCCCGGCTTTGTTCTGATCGTAGATGTCGGGTCCCGCCGCCAGAAAATTACCGCCCGGGAGGGACGCGGTATTCGAATTCGTGGTGGCGTAGACCGTGTGGGTGTGGGCCGGGGTGGTGCTCGTCGTGAGAGTGACTGTTTCAGCACCGCCGGTCTGAGACAGCGAGAACCCCGATCCCTGATGGACCGGAAGCCGGCCCCTCAGGTCCGGCAGGCCGAAGGTGCTTTGGCCGTCGCCGCCGTAAGTGGTACCGATGAGGTTGAACAGGGTCTCGTATTCGGAGATGGGGAGCAACTGTCCGTTGCAGAACATCCAGCCTGCTGGCGCAAAGTTACCCCCAAACATACGTATCTCACCGACATAGGGCTGAGACATGGCTCACTTCCTCCCAAATCCGGAGTTCCGAGTTATTGGCTGGCGTTTATTTGAGTCAGCGTTTAAGGAATGCGGCGTGACAGCGACCAACGGTACTACTGTGATCCGCTGATTCGCAAGCAAAAAATTGACAAGACACACAAAGTGGCGAGCGGGTATGCGGGGCAATCGGTGACCCAAGCCGTCCGCTGTCTTCTTCCGCAGGCCTGTGCTATACTTCCCGCGCTTCAGCCTTGTTGCGCTCCACTTCCCCGGTTTTCAACCTTGTTGCGCTGCACTTCCGTTTTCTTCCTGGATAAACGAGCGGTTCGTCTCGGCGGTCCGATTACAGTTCCGAGCCTGGCTCGGAGTCGTGAAGCGTGGTGGCGGTCACGCTGCGGAGGAGGCTTATGCAGGAGCTGAGTGCGAGAGCTGCCGGTCGGGCTGTCGTTGGACAGATGGCACGCGCGTTGCGGGGCTTTACAGGTTTGGCAACTCTTCTGTTGGCTGCGTTCGCGATGTCTGCCTCCGCGCAGACCTTCGGCCCGTCTGGCAAAATCACCGTTGTCAGCGGCTATGGCGTTTCGGCGAATTCCACGGTCTCGGTCACCGGCCTCTCAGGCACGGTGACGGCCATTTCGGTGACCCTTGACAATGTCAGCGTCACCGGTCCGAACGGCGGCGGACTGGACAGTTTGTCGATGGTGCTGGCACCACCCAGCGGCACGGCTTTCGATCTGCTGGGAGGGCCTTGCGACTCGGGGAATGCTACTTTCACGCTGTCCGATACAGGCCCGTTCGGTCCGGGCAACCTCAGCGGCATGCTCCCAGCCCTTGGCATAAGCACCTGCCCCAGCGCGTTCTCGGGCACCTACCTGCCCGTCGACTATTACGCTAACTTTCAGACGCCGGTCTTCGACAATGGTGGTTCCGGAGGCCCTTCGACTTTCAATTCCGCGGGAATCGGTAACAGCGAATGCGTAAGCCTAGGCACCACTTGCGGCAGTTACAACTTCACCACCGCTTTTAACCTGCCAGCCAACGGAAGTAACTTTAACGGGACATGGACGCTGTATGTAGCCAACCAGGACAAGACGGGATCTTACACGCCTTCCGGATCGGTCGGATCCTGGACCATCACGTTCACCACGGAATCTGCCGCCGCGACCACGACATCCATTTCAGCCAATCCGAATGGCTCGAGTTCGATCGTCTATACGAGTAGCAATGTCAACGGTGACACCACCACCCCCACCTCGGTAACGCTCACAGCTACCGTTACGTCCAACGGCTCACCCGTCACGGTGGGCACCGTCACCTTCCACGACAGCACCGGTACCAGTGCCGGCATGGGCCCTGTTCTCGCTTCAGGCATCGCCGTCAACGGTTCGGGCCAGGCGACGACAAACGTGACTTTTCCGGGTGCCGACGAGGGCTCTCGGACCATTTCGGCGGTATTCAGCGGAACTTCCGCATTCGCAGCGAGCACTTCGACGACCCAGGCGACGGTTTTAACTACCAACCATCCGTACAATCCGTCCAGTACCACTTTCTGCAACGGTCCGATCACGGTTAACAACACCGGCGCCGGCACACCCTATCCCTCGCTGCTTGTTCTGGGCACCGGTTTTTCGCAGCTCCAGGGCACCATCGAGAACGTCACCGTAAACCTCAATAACATCAGCCTGCAGAACGACGCGGAGCTGGCGAACCTGGGCTTTCTCCTGCAGGCACCGGGCTCAAACACGACGGGCCTCGGGAGTTCCGGCAACGCGTTCCAGTTTCTCTCCTGGGCGGGCAACCCGTTTACCAGCGGCTCCCTCACGATGTCGGACATGGGCACGGCACAGATCCCCCCGTTCTCCGCACCAGTCTGCTCTACATGTCTGCCAACCGACAATTGGATTGATATAGGCTCGGACAATCCGGACACGTTCCCATCTCCAGCGCCACCCACATTTTCCACGGCCGCTCCCACCGGTTCGGCCACTTTCACAACGGAGTTCGGAGGGCAGGGGGCGAATAATACCTGGAGCCTGTATCTCGACACCCGGGTAATCGAGCCCGGAGCCGCCGGAAAGATCGGTTCCTGGTGCCTGAATTTCACCATGCAGGCGAATGCACATCCCACCGCGACGTCGGTCAGCGGATCGCCAAATCCAGCTTCATTCACTTCGCCTGCTACAAAGGCCAGCGTTGCCCTTACCGCCAACGTTTCTGTTACCGACACCTCTGGATTGACGGTGAGCGCGGGCACGGTCACCTTCGTCGACGGCAGCACCAATCTTGGTTCAGGAACAGTTACAAATGGCGTGGCGACGCTGAACACAACGCTGGCGGAAGGTACCCATCAGATTGTCTCCACCTACAGCGGGACCAATACGGGAACCGAGTTCGGCATCAGTACCGGAAAATACGACCAGCGCGTTGACACCACCACCACCAAGCCCGCTACGGGGTCGGGAGCGGGGCCGTACGCCTACTGCAATGCTGGTGGAATCACGGCTCCGGGTCTGGGCGCCGACGCGGGCGCGGCTGCGCCCTACCCCTCGAACATCTTCGTGACCAATCTCCCGGGCACGGTGAATGCAGTTACGGTCACGCTGAACGGGTTCAGCACCAAAGATCAGGGTGATCTCCTCTCCCTGCTGGTAGGTCCGGGCGGCAACAACCTCGACTTCTTCTCACTGACGGGCAGCAATGTCTCGACTGCTCCATCACCGTTCAACCTCACCTTCTCCGACTTAGCGGGAAGCATTATCCCGGAAGGCAGCAGCGGGAATCTCTCTTCCGCCGGCACCTTCAAGCCGACAAGTTACAACACGAACATTACGTACCCGCAGTGCCCGCCCAACGCAAGCAATTGCGCCAGCCCGCCAGTGGGACCGCCGTTGGCTTCGAACCCATTCACGCCTACCAACAAAGCTGCAACCGCCGGGACCGCCATTCTGGGTAACGCGAGCGAGGCGGGAGTCTTTGGCGGTACCAGTTCCAGCACCTATAGCGGAAACGGCACCTGGAGTCTCTACCTGAACGACGGCGGCCCCACCGGAGGCGGCGAGGCGAGCTTCCTCACGGGCGGCTGGTGTGTCAACCTCACTCAGAATCTGCCATCCGTGTCGGTGAACAAGTCGCACACGGCCACTTTCACGCAGGGTCAGCAAGGCGTGCCGTTCACGGTCAGCATTTCCAACAGCGGACCTGGCCCCACCGGCGACCCGACGGCTGGCAAGAATCCGTTGACTGTAACGGATACGCTGAGCTCCGCCTTCTCCTACGCGAACTTCTCGGGCACGGGCTGGAGCTGCTCGGCGACCGGGCAGACGGTGAGCTGCGCGAACGACTCTGCCGTGGCCGATGGCGGCAGTTATGCGCCGCTGACAATCGACGTGAACATTAGCCCGACTGCGAGCAACACCCCGCCTGTCACTAACCAGGTCTCGGTGAGCGGCGGCGGAGCCAAGAACGCAACCTCCAACACCGACAACGTGACCATTCTGCCGGCAGCGGTGCTGGCGGTTACGAAGGCCCATACAGGGAACTTCACGCAGGGCCAGACAGCCCAGTGGAACATCACCGTATCCAACACAGCAACCGCCGGCATGACCTACGGTACGATCTCTGTGTCGGACACGCTGCCCACCGGCTACACGCTCGCCTCGTACACCTCATCCGGGAGCACGTGGAGTTGCAGTGGCACCAGCACAGTCACTTGCACCACGACGGCGGGAATATCCGGCGGGGCCGATTCGGTCATCACCCTGACCGTAGACGTGCCGGCCACTTCGCCGGTGTCGGTCAGCAACACCGCGAAGGCGTGGGGAGGCGGCGACCTGACCCATACCAGTTTGGCAACGGCTGCCTCGGGGACTGACACCGCAACCGTAATTCAAGTCCCGGCCAGCGTGACCATCAGTGCCGGTAACAACCAGTCCGCGACCATCGGCAACGCATTTGGTACGGCGCTTTCCGTGACGGTGAAGGACGCCAACTCGGTGGTTATCCCCGCTTACAACGTCACTTTCACCGCCAGCACTGGAAGCAACGGACAGAGCGGAACGTTCTCCAACTCCACCGGCACCATCACGGTTCCCACAGGCAGTTCCGGTGTCACCGACGGCGTCGCCAGCGCGGGCATTACCGCCAATAGCAAAGCGGGCTCGTATTCCGTTACCGCAACGGCGGGGAGCAAATCAGCGACCTTCAGCCTGACCAACACTCCCGGTACCCCGGCGATTATCGCGCTGACCAGCGGCGGCGGCCAAAGTGCGGTGATTCACACGGCGTTCGCGAATCCGTTGGTCGCCACGGTGAGTGACGCAGGCGGAAACCTGCTGTCCGGCGCGACGGTGACCTTCACCGCGCCCACGGGACTAACGGCGAGTCTCACCTTCTCCAACGCATCGACCACCATCACCGCCACCACTAATGGCCTCGGCCAGGCAAGTTCCGGCGCGATGACCGCCAACGGCATCACCGGCGGCCCATACAACGTGCAGGCAAGCGCCGGCCCGGCCCTGAACAACTTCCAGTTGACCAACCTTGGCAAGTCCCAAACGACGTTCGCCTCGCTGACCGCAACCGCGGCGACTATCGACGTCTTCGGCTTTGGCTTCACCGCGCCCAGCGGACAGCTTGCCTTCACCGACGTGACTTCGAGCACTCCGGTAACGGCCCCGGTGACGCTCAATACTTCAGCTGCCACGACGGCTCTGACCGCGCAGGTAACAACCAGCACAGGGGCAAACACGCTTCCCTGCTGGACCGAACTGGCCGACGTCAACGGTGACGGAATCCTCGACCTGATCACCTCGCTCTACCAGACGGACTCGGTGACGGTGCAATTGGGCAATGGCGATGGAACCTTCAAGGCAGCCACATATATCCTGATTTCGACCGGCTTCGGCCCGGCCGAGGTCCATGCGGTGGGTCTAGGAAACGGCACTGTGGATCTGATCGTGGCCAGCTTCAATCTCAACCAGATTGCCGTGCTGCTGGGCAATGGCGACGGAACGTTTGGGACCCCCACGTTCTACACTGTCGGTACCTCCACCAACACTCCCACATCGGTGACCACTGGCGACTTTAATCACGACGGCAACCTCGACGTGGCTACCGCCAATACCTTCAACAACACCGTCAGCATTCTCCTGGGGAATGGGCATGGCGCCCTTACCCTGCAGAGCCCGCCAATCAACGTTGGACGCGTTCCGCAGGCCATCCGCGCGGGCGACTTCAATGGAGACGGCTATTCTGACCTGGCCGTGGCCAACTACTCGGACGGAACAGTTACCACCCTTCTGAACAACCAGAACGGCACATTCACCTCCCATACGATCAGCGTGGGCAGCGGCGCACACTCGGGGCCGCAGGCGTTGGCCATCCACGGCAGCGGGAGCAGCCTGTTGCTGGCGGTCGCAAACTACAACGACAACACCGTAAGCGTGATGCAGAGCAACGGAAGCGGCTCATTCGGCGCTCAAACAATCGTTCCTGTTGGCAAGGGGCCAGATGACGTGAATTTTGCCGACTTCAATGGAGACGGACTCGAGGACCTGGTTGTGTCCAACTATACGAGTGGTACCGTTAACCTGGTGCTGGCGAGGCTTGCCGGAGGCTACTCTGTACAGGGTCCTTTCAATGTAGGTCACAACCCATACTCGGCCGCTGTCGGCGACCTCGATCTGGATGGAACGCCCGATGTCGTCGTTTCCAATTGCTTCAGTAACAACACCGGTGTCTTACTCGACGGAACCCAGATCTCTGTGCCTTATAGCGGGCTTTCCCTGGCCCCGGGACATCAACTCAATGCGACCTATACCCCGGATAGCAACAGCAAGTATGGATCAAGCATTTCTCCCGACGTAACGGCCCCATAACAACAAGTGCAGTGTGCTGATGCCCAGACACGTACCAGGAGAACTGCACAAGAACAGGAAATCTAATAGGCACGATCAACGAGAGAAAGAAGAGATACAGACTCAGTCCGGCGACATCCTGGTCCAGACGAAGCATGGTTCCTGTGGCTCATCAGGCGATACCTCAGCGGAAAGCTTTCTGATTGCATCTGATGCAACTCCTTTAGTTCATGAGCCTGATTATCAGGCTTAACGGGCAGAGTCGAGAATAGGTGGCGTTTGAGTCGACTAGCTGGGAATCCTCAACTGAGCAGGGTTGCTATGGATACCGCATCCGTTTTGAAAGAGCGTCGGCACAAAAATGGCACAATCGGCACATTTCAGGGTCGGCCATCATCACTTCACTGCTCTAAGTTGTTGATTTTATTTGGCTCCTCAGGTAGGACTCGAACCTACAACCCTTCGGTTAACAGCCGAATGCTCTGCCATTGAGCTACTGAGGAGTGTATGGCGGGGGTATGTGTTTCCTTTGTGTTTATATCAAATGCGGTCAGGGGCGTCAAAGAAACCGTAGCGCATGAACGATCGGTTTCTCTGGTGAGAGGACCGAATCGGGCGGCGCTGTTTTATCCTCCATACTGAGCCAGTCAAGGCCGGCGGAGACGCTGAATAAAAGCGCTGTCCATACTCCCGTCACGGGAATCTCATATACTGGCTCCGGCTTTTGAGTCTTCGCTTCGATCTCGCCGGAATTTCGGCTATCTCCAATGCGGTCGAAACAGTTTTTGCTGATTGAGGGAATTTTTTCTAGGAAAGGTGATCTATGCAACTTGGAATGGTGGGTCTTGGGCGTATGGGAGCCAACATGGTGAAACGGCTCCTGAATGGAGGCCACGAATGCGTGGTTTTCGACAGGTCACCGCAATCGGTGCAGGAGCTGGAGAAGGACAAGGCGGTGGGCTCGTCGGGGCTGGCGGACATGGTGAAAAAGCTCACCAAGCCACGCGCCATCTGGCTGATGATTCCTGCGGCAGCGGTGGACGATACGATCGCCGAGATCGTTCCACATCTGGAGAAAGACGACATCCTGATCGACGGCGGCAACTCATACTACATCGACGATATTCGGCGCGCCAAGGATCTCGCCAAGAAGGGGATTCACTATGTGGATGTGGGAACCAGCGGCGGCGTTTGGGGCCTGGAGCGCGGCTACTGCATGATGATCGGCGGCGAGGACGATGTGGTGAAGCACCTCGACCCGATCTTCAAGACGATTGCACCAGGGGTCGGAGATGTGGAGCGCACTCCGGGGCGCGAAAAGCTGGGCGGCACGTCGGAGTCGGGCTATCTGCATTGCGGGCCGAACGGCGGCGGCCACTTTGTGAAGATGGTGCACAACGGCATCGAGTACGGAATTATGGCAGCGTATGCGGAGGGTCTCGGCATCCTGAGATCGGCCGACATAGGCAAGCACACGCACGAGATCGACGCAGAGACGACGCCGCTGCGCGACCCCGAACACTACATGTACGAGTTCAATCTTGCCGACGTGACGGAGGTGTGGCGGCGGGGGAGCGTGATTTCGTCCTGGCTGCTGGACCTTACGGCCTCGGCGCTGGCGCAGGATCCCCAGCTGTCGAAGTTCGGCGGGCGCGTCTCCGACTCGGGCGAAGGCCGCTGGACGGTCAAGGCCGCTATTGATGAGGCGGTGCCGGCGCACGTGCTGACTTCCGCGCTTTACGAGCGGTTCAGCTCGCGGGGCGAGGCGGACTACGCGAACAAGGTGCTCTCGGCGATGCGGTTTGCCTTTGGCGGACACCTGGAGAAGCCCAAGTAGTCGTAGTCAGGGAATGGAGGAAAGCGGTGAGTCCTTCGGGGCCGCCGCTTTTTCTTTGGCGTGTTTGTGCCTGGGAATAAAAGTGACGCTTAGTTCCCCGCCGCAGCCCTACAATGGGGCTGTCCGTTAAAGGGATTGGCTTGCTAGCGAACCTCAAGATTCGAAAAAAACTGCTGGTTGCCCTGCTGCCGCTGGCCCTCATGGTGGTCGCGGCGACGCTTTACTCGTCGATCGAGATGGTCCGCATCGACACCTGGTACAGCGAGCTGATTGATCGTGATGTTCAGGCTCTGCAAAACCTGACCGATGCGCGCGCGAAGACTACCCAGTTTGGCGAGTTGCTTTATAAGGAGATCGCTGAGCTTGATCCGGACCGTACGCGATCGATCGACGCCGCGCTCGATCAGACCGCGGCCGATTATCACTCTGCCGAAATAGGGGCGCGGCAAGAGAGCCCGGCCATGGCTCCGCAGATAGCCGCCGCCGGAACTCTGTTCGATCAGGCGGTCGCCGATGCGCGATCCATTCGCGACAACGCACTCAAGAACAACTCGGATGCCGCAATGCAGGAGATGCGGAAAGATGTGGATGCTGAGTTGCAGCGGTCGCGCAATTCTCTGATCGACCTGATCGTCATCCTGCACGAGAAGGTCGATCGCGAGTCGCATGACCTGACGGCTCGCACCCATCGCACGTTCCTCATTACGTGGGTCGTCATCAGTCTGGGCCTTGCCGCATCCTTTGCATTCGCGGTCTTCATTGTGCAGAAAGAGGTTGCCGACCGGCTCGAGGGGTTCCGCGGACACATTCTGGACGTGGCCGAGGATCGTCTCGACCGGCCGATCACCAACCTCGATCGCACCGACGAAATTGGCGAGATGAGCCGCGCGTTGAACACGCTGCAGGCGGCGGCACAGGAGCGCCAGACGCAGGTGTGGGTGAAGGCCGAAGTGGCGGCGATTATCGGGCGGCTGCAGTCGGCAGATAGCTTTGAAGAATTCGCTCAGGTCCTGCTCTCGCGCATCTCCGAGTCCGTGACCCTGCTTTACGGGATCTTCTATCTGGCAGATGGGAACGGTAAAGGCTTTACTCCCGCCGGCACATTCGCGCTTGAGGCGTCGGCCGCGCCGCAGTCGTTCTCTCTGGGAGAAGGAATGGCTGGGCAGGCGGCTCTTGAAAAGCGTTCGCTGGAAGTCACTGCGACGGACAAGAACAAAGTTCGCATCTCCGCCGGTGCCGCGACAATCACCGGCAGGAATCTGTTGTTCATGCCCGTGGTCAGCCAGGGAACGGTGGCCGCGGTGCTGGAGCTGGCGCCGGTGGATCCGCTTTCGGCGAGGCAGCGGGAGTTGCTGACGGCACTCCTGCCGGCAGCTGCCCTTAACGCCGATATTCTCGACGGCAATCTGGAGACGAAGAAGCTGCTCGAGCATACCCAGGTGCAGGCTGCGACGGTTGCCGCTGCCGAGGAGCGTTCCCGGCTGATACTTACTTCGGTGAGCGAGGGGATTTTCGGGCTTACGCCGGAGGGCCTCATCTCTTTCGTGAATCCGGCGGCGGCCGCGATGATTGGCTATGAGCCTGAGAATCTGGTGGGGCAGGCGATGCATGACCGCGTGCATTATGCGCGTGCGGACGGGACGATCATTCCGCACGACGAGTGCTCGATGTTCAAGACCGCGCAGGATGGCAAGGCGCGAATGGTCGCGGACGAAATTCTGTGGCGCAAAGACGGGACGAACTTTCCCGTGGAGTACTCGACAACGCCGATCATGCGCGATGGGACGGTTACGGGGAGTGTTGTCGCCTTTCGCGATATCACACGGCGCAGGGAGGCAGAGAAGCGGCTCCGTTTCACGCAGTATGCAGTGGACCACGCGGCGGAAACGATCTTCTGGGTGCGGCCGTCGGATGGCGGAATTGAATATGCGAACGAGGCGGCATGCCGGGTTCTTGGATTCGACCGCAAAGAACTGCTGGGCATGAATATTGCACAGCTGAATTCCGACTTCAGCGCAGAAAAGCTTGCCGGACTGCTGAGTGAACTGCATGAAAAAGGCGTGTCGACCTGGGAGACGCGGCATACGGCACGGGATGGTCGACCGATCGATGTGGAGGTGACGGCTTACTTAGCGGAGTATCTCGACCGGCAGATGCTGGTGGTGAACGTAAAGGACATCACCGAGCGCAAGTGGGCCGAGGAAGAGATGCGGCGCGCGAAGGAGATGGCTGAGGCGGCGACGCGCACCAAGTCTGATTTCCTGGCGAATATGAGCCACGAGATCCGCACGCCGATGAACGCCGTGATCGGAATGACGCACCTGGCGCTCAAGACCGAGCTCACGCCCAAGCAGCATGACTATCTGAGCAAGATCAAATCGGCGGCGCAGACACTGCTGGGCATTCTGAACGACATTCTGGACTTCTCCAAGATTGAAGCCGGCAAGCTGGATATGGAGAAGACGAATTTCCGGCTGGAAGAAGTGCTGGACAACCTGTCGTCGATTGTCGGGCAGAAGGTGCAGGAGAAGAATCTGGAGTTCCTGATTTCGGCGCAGCATGATCTGCCGCCGACGCTGGTGGGCGATCCGCTGCGACTGGGACAGATTCTGATCAACCTGGTCAATAACGCGGTCAAATTCACAGAGCAGGGGCAGATTGTGGTCACGGTCGCTCTTGAAGAGAGGGTTTCGGAGAAGGTGAAGGTGAAGTTCGCAGTCTGCGATAGTGGGATCGGCATGACTGCGGAACAGAGCGCGCGCATGTTTCAGGCCTTCTCGCAGGCGGATACTTCGACGACGCGAAAATATGGCGGGACTGGGCTTGGCTTATCCATCTCGAAAAAACTGGTTGAGCTGATGGACGGCACAATCTGGGTGGAGAGCGAGTACGGCAAGGGCAGCACTTTTTACTTCACGGCGTGGTTCGGCGTGGGGTCGGACGAGAGTGATCGCAAGCGCTTTATTCCGGATATTGCCGGGCTGCATGCGCTGGTTGTCGATGACAATGCGCAGGCGCGCGAGATTCTTACCGATTCTCTGCGCAGCTTTGCACTGCGGGCAGACGCTGTGTCCTCGGGTGAGGACGCGATCCGGGAGCTGGTGTCGACGGACGCCGCGGACCCGTACCAGCTGATTCTCATGGACTGGCATATGCCGGGGATGGACGGGCTGCAGGCCAGCCGCATCATCAAGCGGAGCGACCGGCTGCGGCATATTCCAAAGATCGCCATGGTCACCGCCTTTGGCCGCGAAGATATTCGCGAGCAGGCAGAAGAGATTGGCATTGACAGCTATCTGCTGAAGCCGGTGAACCCATCGCTGCTGCACGATGCGCTGATGGATATGTTCGGCGTGGCAGATGAAAGGGCGAAAGTCCCGACCGCCGCGAAGGAAGATTCCAGAGCTCACGATGCAACGGGCGTCCGGGTGCTGCTGGTTGAGGACAACGAGATGAACCGGCAGGTGGCGACCGAACTGCTGCAGAGTGCGGGGGCGGTTGTGACGCCGGCAATGCACGGAGGGGAGGCGGTGAAGTTGCTCACCGAGGGCCCGCAGCCACCACTGTTCGATGTTGTCTTCATGGACCTGCAGATGCCGGAGATCGATGGCTTTACGGCCACGAAACTTCTGAGGGCGGATCCGCGCTTCGAGTCGCTGCCGATCATCGCCATGACGGCGCACGCGCTGGTGGAGGAGCGGCAGCGCTGCCTGGAAGCCGGTATGAACGATCACGTAAGCAAGCCGATCGATCCGGACGCGCTCTTCGCGACGCTGGCGCGGTGGACGAAGTGGAGTTCTCAGAACGGCGCGAGACCGGTGGAAAAGGCGCCGGCCGCCGCGGGAGTGGTTCCGAAGATTGATGGCGTCGATACGGAGTCGGGACTGCGACGCGTGGCGGACAACAGGCAGCTTTACCGCAGCCTGCTGGGTCAGTTCGCAGAAAAGCAGGGCGAGGCGGGAGCGCGCATGGTGACAGCGGTGGAGAAGGGCGATCCCAAGCTTGCCCAGCAGATTGCTCACACCGTGAAGGGTGTGGCCGGCAACCTGGGGATCACCAAGGTGCAGTTTGCGGCGGCAAACATCGAGCGAGCTTTCCGTGAGCAGGAGGGTGCGGTGCCGTCTCTGCTGGAGGACTTCGATTTTCTTCTTCGCCAGCAGACACATGCAATTGTCGAGGCTCTCAAGGAGACTGAGGTTGCGACGGTGGATGGAGCGGGCGCGAAGTTCGATCCCGATGCCTCGGCGACAGCGATGGTGAAGCTCAAGGGGCTGCTGGAAGATAGTGACGGTGGGGCCGAGGACGCTTTTACTGAACTGCGGACGGCTCTTGGCGGAGAGGTTGACGCGGAGACGCTGAACGCAATGGGCAAGGCGATTCGCGATTTCGATTTTGACGGGGCGTTGGCGAAGCTTGAAGGAATCGGAGCGAAGATCAAGGTGGACCAGGGGTGTCAAGGTGAATGAGGGGCAGACGACGCAATGAGAACGCAAGAGAAGAAGGTGGTTCTGCTGGTCGACGACACGCCCGAAAATATTCAGATCGTCAATGCGATTCTCAAAGATCATTACCGGGTGCGGATTGCGACCAATGGTGAAAAGGCCCTCGACCTGGCGCACACCGATCCCGTGCCGAATCTCATCCTTCTTGACGTGATGATGCCGGGAATGGACGGCTTCGAAGTCTGCCTGCGGCTGAAGCTGGATCCTGCCACTCGCGATATCCCGGTGGTTTTTCTGACGGGCATGACGGAGGTAGCGGACGAGACCAAGGGCTTCGAGGTGGGCGGCGTCGACTACATTCACAAGCCGTTTTCGCAGGCGGTGGTGCGGGCGCGCGTTCATAACCACCTGATGCTGCGCGAGGCGCGGGAAAAGCTCGCGAAGCAGCTCGCCGAGATCCGAACCGAACTCGAAACCGCGCGCCAGATCCAGCTTTCGATTCTGCCCCGCGAGCCGGCGAAGCTTGAAGGGCTGGATATCGCAGCATGCTATCAGGCGATGGCTTCGGTCGCGGGTGATTTCTATGACTTCATCCGCGTCGATGACAAGCGTCTCGGCACATTGGTTGCGGATGTTTCGGGTCACGGGATGCCGGCGGCGCTGATTTCGTCGATGCTCAAGATTGCGTTTGCGGAACAGGCTGCATTTGCGGCGGAGCCTGCACAACTGCTGGCCGCGCTGAATCAGACGCTCTGCGGAAAGTTCAAAGGCCACTTCGTTACGGCAGCGTACGTGTTCATCGACACGGAAGCGAAGGTGCTTCGCTACGCCGGGGCCGGACATCCGCCGATGCTGCTGCGCGGTGGATCGACTGGATCGGTGAGCGAGGTGCTGGAGAACGGCCTGTTTCTTGGCTCATTTCCGCAGGCTGTGTATTCTGCGGTCGAGAGGCCCTTTGAAGCCGGCGACTGGATTGTTCTGTACACGGACGGCATCCCGGAGATGAACGATCCGAAGGAAGAAGAGTTCGGCGTCGAGCGCCTGAAGGGGTTTCTGGAAAAGAACGGCGACCTGACGGCTACCAAATTTATTGATGCGACGCTCGCAGAGCTTTCGCGATGGGCAGACGGAAAAGAAGTGGAGGACGATCTTACATTGCTGGCGATTCGGTTTGAGGACGGTAAGAATACTGCAGGCGAGGAACACAAATGAAGCTGGTGCGTTACGGAGATACGGGCCATGAGCTTCCGGGCATCCTCGATTCAGAAGGTAAAATCCACGATCTCTCCACAGTCATTCCCGATCTTGCAGGCGCGGCGCTTTCGCCCGGCGGCCTGGAGCGGCTGCGGGCGCTTGATCTGTCGACGCTTCCTGTCGTTTCGGGAGATCCGCGTATCGGGCCCTGCGTTGCCGGTGTAGGCAAGTTCATTTGCATCGGATTGAACTACTCCGATCATGCTGCAGAGTCGGGCATGGTGGTGCCTGCGGAGCCGGTCGTTTTCATGAAGGCGACGTCGTGTATCTGCGGCCCTGACGACGAGGTGGTGATCCCGAAGGGCTCGACGAAATCGGACTGGGAGGTCGAGCTGGGGGTTGTGATCGGCAGCACGGCGAAGTATGTGTCCGAGGAGGATGCGCTGTCGCACGTGGCTGGATACTGCGTGGTGAACGATCTCTCGGAGCGCGCGTTTCAGCTCGAGGGCACAGGGCAGTGGGTCAAGGGCAAGAGCGCGGATACCTTCGGGCCGATCGGTCCCTGGCTGGTGACAGCGGATGAGATTCCCGACCCGCAGGCTCTCGATATGTGGCTGGAAGTGGATGGTCACCGCTATCAGAATGGGAGCACGCGGACGATGGTCTTTGGAGTGGCGCATCTGATCAGCTATCTCAGCCGCTTCATGAGCCTTCAGCCGGGGGACATTATTTCCACGGGCACCCCGCCTGGTGTCGGGCTCGGACAGAAGCCTCCGATTTATCTGCGTCCCGGCAACGTGATGACTCTGGGTATCGAAGGGCTGGGACGACAGCGACAGCAGGTGGTCGCGTGGAATGGGCAGTGAGTGAATCACCGGCGGCGTTTGCGTCGTATCCAAGCCTGAGCGATCGCGCTGTTGTGGTTACGGGCGGAGCGAGCGGCATCGGCGAACACATCGTTGAGCATTTTGTAAGACAGGGCTCGCGGGTGGCATTCCTCGATGTTCAGGAAGGATCAGCCGCGAAGCTGGTCGGACGGCTCAAGGAAACGGCGGCGGCGCTCATCTATCGGCGCTGCGATGTCACCGACACAGCGGCGCTGGCAGCAGCAATGGATGAGATTGCAACCCGGTTGGGCACGATCGACGTGCTGGTGAACAACGCGGGCAACGACACGCGGCACTCGATCGAAGAGGTGACGCCGGAATACTGGGACAAGTGCATCGCGATAAATCTCAAACAGCAGTTTTTTGCGTGCCAGGCCGTAATTCCGGTGATGAAGCGCTCCAAGCGCGGCTCCATCGTGAATCTGAGTTCGATCAGCTGGCTCATTCCGGGAACAGGGTTGCCGGTTTATATCGCCTCCAAGGCCGGAGTGGTGGGGCTGACTCGCACGCTTGCACATGAGCTGGGATCGCACAACATCCGGGTGAACGCCGTGCTGCCTGGAGCGACCCTGACCGAGCGACAGCAGCTGTCGTTCAGCGAGGAGTATGTGGCAAAGGTGCTGCAAAATCAGGCGCTCAAGCGAATGATTACGCCTGAGGAGGTTGCGCGCCTAGTGTTGTTTCTAGCGGCGGACGACAGCTCGGCGATCACCAATCAGCTACATTGTGGATGGCGGCTGGATCTGATCCGCTCTGACAATCGCAAAAATTCAAACAGCCCTACTTCAGATGAACCGGGAGGCCTGCGTCCAGCATCTGAAGGGATGCAGGAAAGATGCGATGTGAAGACATTCAGTGAACCTTTGCTGGTGCAACGGTTGATTTTGTAACAACGAGCGTCGTAGTCTACGCGGGCAGCGCAGGAGAATTCGTCAAGCAGGGCGCTTGATGGGCGCGAGAACCAGGTGACACAGAACTATTCAGCGAGGGCAAGGAGCGAATTATGAAAAAGTCGGCTTCAGCAGTAGAGGAACTCGAGCACAGGCAAGGGGCGCCGTTGGCCACTCCGACGGATTTGAAGGGAAACGCGACGAGAGACATTTCCGGGGCGATGAACGCTATCCTCGCGGACGTGTTTGCGCTGTACCTGAAGACGAAGAATTTTCACTGGCACATGAGCGGACCGCATTTCCGCGACTACCATTTGCTGCTCGATGAACAGGGCGACCAGATTTTCGCGATGACCGATCCGATCGCAGAGCGCGTTCGCAAGATCGGTCGGCGGACGATCAAGTCTATCGGGCAGATTTCGCACCTGCAGCGCGTTCTGGATAACGAGGCGGAGTATGTGGAGCCGGAAGACATGCTATCGAACTGCGTGAAGACAATCAGACGCTGACTTCGCGGCTGCGCGAGGTTCACGCCGTTTGCGATGACTACAACGATGTGGCAACCGCCAGCTTGATCGAGGTGTCGATTGACGAGACTGAGCGGCGGACGTGGTTCCTGTTTGAGGCAACGCGGAAACCGGACTCGTCGGGACACTGAGACTTCACAATTTAGAACAACGCGGGGCGGCCGGCATCGCAATTCGGGATGCCGGGCTGCCCCGTAGTTCGTTTGGACATGCCGCGCGAGCGGACGGACTGCGATACTTGAGTCGTATATGTGCAGGTCCGATGAATCTTTAACGAGCCGGCGGCGTTTTCTGAAACAGGGCGGCGCGGCGGCGATCGCTTCTTCCCTTCCTTACAGCACCAGACTTGCCTTTGCGGACGCGACCTCTGATGCACCGCGGGCGGCGGTGAAGAATCGCGCGCCTCTCGCGCAGAATGCGTTCTATCTGCTACCTCTGGGATCGATCAGGCCGGCGGGGTGGTTGCGAAGTCAACTGGAGATTCAGGCTAATGGGCTGGGCGGGCATCTGGACGAGACGTGGGCCGATGTTGGACCCAACAGCGGCTGGCTGGGCTGCACAGGTGAGTCATGGGAGCGCGGGCCGTACTTTGTCGATGGACTGCTGCCGCTTGCGTACCAGCTCGACGACGTGCGGCTGAAGGCGAAGGCGCAACGGTTCATGGACTGGACGCTGGAGAACCAGGCAGCGAACGGGATGATCGGACCGCGCAGCAATGACGACTGGTGGCCGCGCATGGTGATGCTGAAGGCGCTGGCTCAATATGAAGAGGCGACGGGCGATCCTCGGGTGATTCCGGTGCTGTCGCGTTATTTTGCGTATCAGATGGGTGCGCTTCCGGGCAGGCCGCTGCGGGACTGGGGGAAGTTTCGCTGGCAGGACAATGCGCTGGTTGCGATCTGGCTCTATAACCGTACCGGCGATCCGAAGCTGCTTGGGCTGGTGCGGCTGCTGCATAGCCAGGGGCACGACTGGCAGAAGCAGTATGCGGACTTCAAGTTTACGCAACCGGTGACGCCGGCGGCAATCAAGCTAAATGATGGCGGAGGGCTGGGCGATCTTGCGCTTTCAACGCATGGAGTGAACAACGGGCAGGCCCTCAAGGCCGCGCCGGTGTGGTCGGTCGTTACGAGTAGCGATGAGGATCGTCGCGGGCTGGCGCAGATGCTCGGCGCTCTGGATAAATATCACGGGCTGCCGAATGGGATGTTTTCAGTGCGATGAGCATTTTGCTGGGCGGAATCCTTCACAAGGCAGCGAGCTGTGCACGGTGGTCGAGACCATGTTTTCGCTGGAGCAGTCGCTGGCGATCCTGGGAGATGCGGCGATCGGCGACAGGCTGGAGCGGCTGGCGTTTAACGCGCTGCCCGGCACGTTTACCGACGACATGTGGGCGCACCAGTACAACCAGGGCTGAACCAGGTGGAGGTGAGTCTGCATCGCAAGCCGTGGACGACCGATGGTACGGAAGTTTCGAATCTGTTCGGGCTGGAGCCGAACTTCGGTTGCTGCACGGCGAACTTTCACCAAGGATGGCCAAAGTTTACGGCGAGCCTGTGGATGGCCTCAGCCGATGACGGGCTGGTAGCGGCGGCGTATTCTCCCTGCGAGGTGCGGACGCGGATGAGCGGCATGGTGGTGCAAGTATCGGAAGAGACGGATTATCCGTTTCGCGGGACGGTGCGGATTAAGGTCGATCCGACATCAGCGGTGGAGTTTCCGCTGCGGCTGAGAATTCCGGGGTGGGCGGAAGGCGCGGCGATCAGCGTGAATGGGCAGGCGCAGCCGCTTCCGGCAGCTGGGATGTTTGCAAGGATCGATCGCAAATGGAAGGCGGGAGACTTGGTCGAGCTGAAGTTGCCGCTGCGGCCGCGAATTTCGAGGGGATTCAACGACGCGGTGTCGATCG
>CAVRNK010000105.1:0-22553 GCA_963721995.1 uncultured Acidobacteriaceae bacterium
AGAAGTAGGAAGGGCAATTGATGCCAATTACTTTTGGCTCATATCTCTATATACGAGGAGGCACTTAGGCAACGTCTAGGGGCCCTTTCGATTGTTGCTATTTGCTACTGATTTATTCTCAGGGTCCCCGGTAAAGTCCCCGGTATTTCTCGCTGGCCGGGTGCGGCACGCGCACGGCAGCGGGTCTAAGGTTGATACCTCATGAATACAGATCGCCCTGAACTGCTCATGATCCGTGCAGCTTCGTTGGAGGGGAATTCATCGGTCATGAGGAAAGTGCAATTTACAAATCTGACGTTCTCCAAGTCGAATTGACGACCGCTGCAGGCTATACGGCACGCAACAAAGGTGACATCGATCCAAGTGACGAGATCGAGCAGTTGATTGAAGTTCCTGATCTCGCAGTTGACGACCGCCACCTTAAAGGGTGCATCTGAAACCGCCAGGAATTCAATCGCCATTTCCGATTTAAGTTCGGGCATTCTTGCCGAGAGCCCGTAATAAAGACTGTCGACAGGCAGGCGGTAAGCCCCGAGTTGAAACAATGCAGGCTGCCCCAGGATTTGCTCCGGAACTTGCTGCAGGCTTTTGGCAAAGAAATTCATGCTCGTCTTGTCACCTCCCTCCCCGAAGAAAGAAACACCCGATGTTTGGATCGGCTGGGTGATTACATATGTACCAGCAGGCATCTCGACTACCGGGACAGCGATTGACACCGCTTCGCCATATCCGAGATTCAGCGGTAATTTTTGCCCTTTTTGAATAATGGCGCTGGCGTCTTCGGGGGGCGCCGAACTGTTCAGGGAAGTTGTGACCGCGACCTGAGTTGCAATCGATGGCTCCAGCGGAATTCCAGCCTTGAGCACGACTTTCTCATATAGTGCTCGCGCCTCAGCAAGCCTTCCTTGCTTTTTCAAAGCCAACAATCTGCGGCCAACTGCTTGTCCCTCTGTTGTTCTAGGCTTGAAAATCACAAAGATGGCTACAAATGCAGCGAGTATGGGTATCCTGACTAGGATCCACCGACGATCAATTGACGGAGCGAGGTCCACAGATTTCTGACGTCTTGCAACGGGCGCTCGAACACTCGCTGGGGCTCGATAGCGTATCAATTCAACAACGAAGCTCAACGTCATCAGAAGGAACGAAATCGTGGCTGCTTTGGCCTGACCCACGTCCAGCCAGAAAAGAATTAGGAACGTCAGGGTGCCGACGACACTTGAAATGACAATCGTCTTCAGCCGAGCACTGGAGTCTCGGAGGAAGTAGTGGTCGATTTCTCTAGCTCTTTGCTCGGAAATCATTTTTTCCTAAGCTCACGATAGAAGACCCAAAGGGTACGCGCAGTCGTAAGAACAAGAAACATCGTGACCGTGACCACGACAAGCACGTTTTCCGCAAAGTCGACGATTTTAACTACCAATGGCAACCAGCCCAAGGATAGGACCAGCCGCTGGACCAGGTGGGCTATACTGACGGAAATCCAAAGCGTTGTGAATCGGGATAAATCGATAGTTTGGGCTAGAAGAAATGGCCGAAAACCGATCCAATATTCCTGCCAAAAATTTCGTTCAAGTGAGGACGGCGGTTCCATCAATTCCTCGATCGCATTTGCGGAAATGAGGGCGACTGGAAAAGCGAATTATAACCTTTGCTTTGAGGAGCGAGCCGTCGCAAGTAGAAGTGCTTGACAACCATATTCGGTCGATAGCATATTTGAGCGCGTCAGACAGGTGTTGATCGCACCGGCCTGACGCTAACCAAATCGCCTACTGAGGAGGCAACATGGCTACACCGAACGGTAGCATTCCGCCCGTTTCATCTCAAGAAAACACTCAGAGCTGGATCCTCCAGAGAGAACAAAAGATCACACCTGACATGACCTTCGCCGAAGCCGGGCGCCTCTGGCTGGAGTCCATCGCTCCGGTTGCCGCTGACGGAAGCCGCATCGGAGGTTATATCCGGTCGACCACGAAACGAGACTACGAGCGCAAGCTCCGCAGCGTTTGCCTCTTCTTCGGGACGATGCGACTGTGTGAGATCAGACTCGACCACCTGACGGCCTACCAGCGCGCCCGCGCTGAGGGAGCAGAGCCTTTTATTCGCCGACGCCATCCCTACGATAAGGAACCGCGGCCGTGCCCGGCCAAGCCTGAGCAGGTAAACAAGGAGCTGACGCACGTCGTTCGCATTCTTAAGGAAACGGGCCTTTGGGGCGAACAACTGAAGGACTTGTACCGAGAGCTCCGGGAGGAGATTCCTGAGATTCCGCGCGCTCTTACGCCGGAGGAACAGCTGCGATGGCTGAAGACAGCGCGGAGTCATCCTCGTTGGAATTTGGTCTACTGGTGGTCTCTGCTCGCCTTCGACACTTGCATGAGCACGAATGAGATCCGCGGCCTCCGCCTGGGCGACATCAATCTGCAGCAACGGATGGTGAGAGTTCCCGTGGAAGCTTCGAAGAATGCCCACAGGCACAGAGACATTGAAATCGCAGGTGAAGATGCGATCTGGGCCCTTGAGCAGCTTGTGGCTCGCGCTCACAGGTTGGGCGCACGAGATCCGCAGCACTATCTGTTCCCATTCATCGTTACCCGTTCGAAACACTCTTTCGCAGATCGGCACATGACTGAGAGCGGCCTCAAGAAGCTCTGGGAAGAAGTCCGGCAGGCCAGTGGCCTCATCTGGTTCCGAATGTACGACACGCGGCACACGGCAATCACACGCCTAGCTGAAGCTGGCGTGCCCATTATGGTGATTATGAAGCGAGCCGGCCATGTCTCCATGAGGATGACCGAGCACTATACTCACATCTCTGACCGGACCCAGGTTGACGAGGTTCGCAGAGCGCAGCGGTACAACGGAGGTCTGGGCACTCAGGGTCAGGACGGTTTCGCCTACAGCCAACCTCCGACACGATACGCACCGCCACCTCCTGTACCGGTCGATCCAGGCGCGCTCATCGGGCAGATGCTGCGCACGCTGCAGGAACAGTGCGGTGTGACCGCGGAGCAGTTGCGAGAAATCTTGCTGGCGCAGACGTCACAACCATCTCCCGCGCCTGCTGTGCCTTCGAACGTTATCGGCTTCCGGCCGAGGTAAGGCGTCAATTCACTCGGTGGGCGTCGGAGCACTGAGCTGACCCGCGCCCTTCTCTTTCCGCGCTCTCCACCATCCCCTGCGGAATACCATCATATCGATCAGCACACGCGCGTAAGTCACGACAAACTCCGACTCCTGTGATTGCCTGCAAACTGCGCAGTCGCATGGGATGAATTCGTGTGGCGGGATCGCCTCGCCCTGGACAACCTTGACCCGCACAGGCTTAAGGTTGGTCATCCTCTCTCCTTCGCCTTCAGTCGAGCCGCAGTATAGCAATTAATTTCGACGTTTGGCATACAGCCGCCGCGCCCGCCTGTCGCGAGACCGCGACTTGTGCATATAAAGCGTGTTTGACCCACCAAACGTAAGTCTTGGACTTGGGGCGCCCGGGGGGTGCCCCCTTTTTTATTCCAGATGCCGGGTCTTCCGGCGGTGAATGTAGAACGTCAGGCCGCAATTCGGGCATTCCCACGGGTACCAGCCTAACCAAGCCAAGAGATAGCGCTCGAGGACTCCGTGACGAGACCGCCTAACAAGCTTGTAGCGGCAGGCCAGGCAGTCTGTTGTGGAACGAGCGCGGATCGGGGACATAACCCCGATTACAACACCGCCGAGAAATCGGCCGGCGCTCGATTCTGGCCCTTGGCCGAAAGATAGTTGCAGCTTGGAAGAGAGGCTCCCCCAAGAACGACCTCCAAACTGCTTGGGTAATGATTACCGAAGAGTAATCACCTGGAAACTGACGGGGGATGTCCAAGCCGGCTGATACCAGCGTAGTGTTCTCCTTGACGAAGCGGACCTCGGGGGAGGGCCCACTTCTTCACTGGCACTCGCGAAACTATCGCGGGTGCTTTTCATTTGGGCGAAGAGCGGGTTTTACAGGTCCAATCTCAGGGCCTCTAATTCATCGGCCTCAACTTTCATCTCATTTAATAACCTCGCGAGACATTCCTGAGCTCGAGCCTTGCTCTCGGGGATGGAGCGCTTCGAGCTGATGATGCTTTGCAGCCTCTTCTCCTCCTGCCTGCGAAGCTCAAGGATGCTCTCGATATAAGTAATTCGGCGTCCACGCTCGCTGATCATGGGGAAACTACGGCGAACAAGCACCGCGGTGTCAAGTGAATATCTTCTCCGGAGACTCATGGCGCAGGAAGGCAGCCCGAGAGCGGCTGGGAAAGCTGTAGCCTGTTGTTAGGAAGGAACGGCAATGAGGTACTGTGGCAGATGCACCAAGCTTCGAGAGAGCTGGCTTAGAGCGATGGACAAATACACGATCGATCGACGCCCCGAGGTCGAGACGATCGAGGCGCATGAGAGAGAAGAGTCCGCATACCGGGCATACATAAACGCTCACCGTGTGTGTACTGAGTGCTCGCGAATTGATCTGGACTGAGCCGTCCACAGGCTCCCGCGTTACCCTGTTCACATGCGCGCCCTGATGAACTTCATGCACCGCGACGGATGGTCGTTTCACATCCTGGCTGAAGATTGCAAGACGGTCCTCGTCACCTACAGAAAGGCCGCGAGCAAAGAGGATCTGCTGCGCATCATTGCGAAGCTTGGCGGGAGCGTCGAGGACGCTGAGACCGACATGCGCCGCTGGAACCGCGGCGGCGTCTGGATCGACCCTTCGCCCACGCAGTGCCGCGCCCTGGACATTCGCTGAGCGACCTAACCACTCAGAAGTTGTCTTTCGGTTCTGCGCCTTTGGAATATCACGAAGTAGGCCCAGGTTCCAAAGAACGAGCCCACACATCCACTTAACAGATGAAGAATCTCATGGATATAGTTCACCTGAAACAGTTGATGAAGCGTGTCATGAATCATTCTGTGCTCCCCGCGTGCCCCATAATACCTGTGCGACCGTCGCACAGCGTCCGCCTGCGACCGGCACGGCTTACTGGACCGGTCGCACTAACCGCCTCCGTGCGCCGCGTCCTGGCGAATGCCAGGCGCTCCGTATCGCCGATAACCTCGAGGAACTCAATCCAGGCATCGAGCTCGTCAGGATCCACCAAGGCCGGGATTCCCATTCCGATCGTTCGGATCTGCTCTGACCAGACGCGCGGCTTTGGAGGTGCTGGCGGAGGCTTCATGGCTTCCTCCGCCCTCTCTGCTTCATCGGTGTAGTAATCGAGCAGGCCATTACAGCCCTGACGCGCCATCCAGTTCAGAGCCTGTGTGACCGAGTCAACCGAATCGTCGTGCGCGCCGGCGGGAAAGACGCAAAGCTCATAGAGCAGATCGGTCAGCCATGAAGCCGAGGAAGGAAGAAAGACCTTTCCGGCCTCGACCAGGGGACTCGCCGAATACGCTCTTGCAAGCTTGTCCTTGTCGACCTTGATCGCCAAAATCGGAAAACGGCTGCCCTGCTTGAGCTCCTGAATCAGGCTTTGGCCCGATGCTTTGTCCTCGACCAGAATTGCAGCTGGCTTCCACTCTGCGGCCAGTGCCGCGACCTGCCGCTTGAGCTGCGGGAACTCGACGCGGGCCCGCCAGGCGTGCAGCAGGTAGTATCCCGTCTTCGTCTCGCCCCATGTCGTGCACACGCTGTAGTCGTTCTCGGAACCGGTCTTAAAGGCGGTGTCCCAACTCTGGACAATGCGACGGAACTGCGGAAGCTCCGAATAGCGCTGCCACCATTCGCGCTTGAAAACTTCGCCCTCGGCCGCCGTAGGCCGCTGCTGATAGAGAGCCGCCCAGGTTGCGCCCCCGATGCCCGTCCTGATGCCTTCCAGCGTCTTGACGGGATATTGCTCAGGCCAGAGCGCCTCTCCCTCTTTGCGGCCGTCTCCGTCTGCTTCAGCGATCGCCGGCAGGTTGAGCACTTCCCAGTTTTCCTCCGGGTGTTCTCGCAGCAGCCAGCCGGCTAGATCGTCATGGTGCCAGCGCGTCTGGATGATGACGACGGCGCCCCCGGGCTGCAGACGAGTGAAGGCAACGCTCGAGTACCAGTCGTGAAGCGTGCGCCTGACATTTTCGCTGCGCGCTTCCTCCATGTCTTTGATCGGATCGTCGATCAGCAGAAGGTGAGCACCGCGGCCGGTGATGGCAGCACCGCGGCCCACCGCGTAATAGGCGCCGCCCCCGGCAGTCGTAAACCGCTTCATGGAGTTCGAATCTTCCGAGATCTTGAGCTCGGGAAAGACAGCAGCCGTGTAGGGATCATTGACGAAGTTGCGCACGTTGCGGCCGAAGTCGTCGGAGAGGTCCTGGCTGTATGTCGCTGTGATGATCGATCGGTCGGGATTGCGACCGAGGTACCAGGCCGGAAAGATCTGCGTCGAAAGCAGGCTCTTGCCGTGCCGTGGCGGCATGAACACCATCAGGCGTTTTAGCTCGCCTCGCTCAACAGCCTCGAGTTTCGAGATCAGTTTCGAATGGTGCCAGGCCACCTCGAAGCGCGGATAGATCAGCGGTGCGTATCCGCTGAGGCTTCTGCGAGCCAGGCCAAGAACTTCGTTGTAGTCCTTACTGGATTTTGCCATCGATGACAGAGCCTTCCGAGAGTTCCTGATGACGCGTGTACGATCTCGCGATACGTTCCGCCTGTTCCTTGTCGAGGTGGATGTGTACGACCCGCTTTTCCTTGGGCTTGATCTCATCACGCAGCGCCGAGATTTCCGTTGCAATCCTGATCCGCTGGCTGAGAGCCGCTACACAGGCCTGGGTGTGCCCCCGCCTTATGGCCATGGCCTGTACCTCGCCCAACTGCTGATCGAGGATCTGCAGGTGCTCCACGGTTGCGAGGACCCCGGCCGGCCGCGACTCAGTAATTGACCTGGTCAGGGTCATGTGATCTTTGCGGTGCCGATAGAGATTCGATTCGGGGAGTCCGAACTCCTGCGAGATCTGCGGCACCGAGCGCCCGCTGGCCAGCTCGCGATCGATCTCTTCCCGCCGTCTATCCGTGCATACTCTGCAGGCTTTTGCCATCTCACCTCAAACCAGCGAAAAGTGAAGAAGGGATGCAGGGCGCACCAGGTATCGCCCGAAACGCACCCCTTCCTCGTTAGTGGAGCGAGCTGGAGGAGAAGGGCCCAGACTCGCTCCGTCGATGGCCCGAACGGGTAAGGAGGCCGGCCAGGGTGACTAGGCCTGGCAAGCAGAACTCGTTCGGACCAACGCCGTTACTGATTTGCGCGCCGCATGAGGCTGTTGAAGTCGCGCTGGCGGCTTCTGAGAACTTCCTCGCGATCGAGGCGTAGCTTGCGCAACTCGGCGGTGTGCACATCGAGCTGTTGCTGCGCGTCGTTCGTCTTGGCCTCAGCTTCAACGATCGCCTTGTCGAGATTGACCAAGTGTTCGGCGTGCCTCCGAGCCAGTTCACGATTTGTCGCGGCCCGATTGGACTCCTGCAGGGCCTCGACGATCTGCTCTTGCTCGGTGATCAGCGTCTTCAGGCCAGCGATGCGATGCCGGCGGCGGTCAGAGTCGGCAAGGATGGCGGCCGGATCCGCGTCACCGCCGGCTGCGTGCACGCGCGCAGCCTCTGAGTAGCGTTCGCCGTTGCCGTTGAGCGCGGCCTCCTCAGAGGCCAGGTCGTCGCGAAGTGCGATGAGCTTGTCTCGCTCCGCAATGAACCGCGTGATGCTCGCCTGATCGGCTTTGATCTCGGCTGCGGCGTCGATGTGTGTGACTGTTGCCATGATGGGTCTCCTGGTCTGTGCGTTATCGGTTGCGGCACCGTTTGAGAGCGCTTCTCGCTTTATTTCCAGTTACCGGCCGCGGGATTTCCGCGAAGCGCGACGCTCAGGGCGTTACCCGCGCGCCGCTCCTCCTCCTGGGCTCGTCTTACTGCTGCCCAAGCCGCGGTGACGGCATCCTGCGCATCCTTGAGCGTCTTACGGAGATCCCTGAATCGTTGCCGTTCGCTTTCCTGACTCAGTTCTGCGTAGGCCTCTCTCCGTTCGCTGGCGGCCGAATTGAACTCAGCCTGGCGCTCCGCGACGATCTGGCGCTGGCCGATAATCTTCTGCTCGAACCGGTCTATTACGCCGCGATATTTTGCCGGATCAGCTGATTTGCCCAGAGCCTGCAACTTGCATTCTTCGTTGAACTGCGCCGTCGCGCTCGCGAGCTCCCTCTCTGTGGCCTGCAGTTCGCTCTGAACTTTGTTGAATTCGGCCTGGGCCCGGGCATACGCCTGCTCGAGCTTGGGATCGATCTGCGGAATTGCGGCCGGTTGCGTTGCTGTCGCCATCTGTTGCTCCTTGTCCTGGTGTGAAATTGAGCTGCCGCGCGGGCACCTCGCACTGGTTAATCGACCAATACGGGGTCTGTCGAGCGAAGCAGGGATGCCGCTTTCCTGATTCCCAAAGGAGTGCTCTTATCGAGGGCCTCAACCTTCTGAATGATGTCCCTGTCGCGGGCGCTGAGCACCTTCTCTGCTTCGCCCGCAAGCTCTGCACCCATCGAGGCATGGGCTTTCGCAATTTTCTCCATGCACTTGGCAACGCCTTTGTGCTCGCAACCCCCGCTCAGGCATTTGGCCATATCCGCGTGGGCGTCGACGATTTTCTTGATATCCATATCGCTCTCCTTCAGTTGAACTTCGTTGAGGTTGCTGGCACCGCGTTGACTGGCGCGGGTCAGGTCACCAGATTTGAGCGCCGTAGTAGGTTGTAAAAGTCGCGCCTCGACAAGTTCGAACGCGCCCCGGCCTGGTGGTAATTCGCCGTGAAGTTGATATCGCGAATGCCTGGCTTGGCTTGGCCTGACTGGCTACCGGCTCCTGAGAGAGCACTCAACAGGGCTTGCGTCTGGGGTGGAGGAAGCACAGCCTCACCCTTATGCAGCATCGCGACGCCGTCGCGGGGAATGTAGCTGGTGCCTCGGTCGAAGGCTGCCATAGCGGCAAAGCCTTGAAGCGAAGCCTCCATCGCCGATGCGGCGGCAACGGCCAGCCCTGGCCCAACCAATGGGATACCGGCAACCGATGCGGCGGCGGCAGTCGCAGCGACGGCGGCGTAGCTTTCTGCTGTGGCCACATTTGAGGCGGCAATCGAGGTCTGCGTCGTGCGCGCCGAAATGATCGCTTCGATCTTGTCTATCGCATAGGTCTCAAGCTTCTTTAAGAGCCATCTCTCGGCGTCGTCGATGAGTGCGAGGGTCATCTGCTGGCCCGCATCCCGCAGTGCATGCCAAGACTGCTGACCTCCGACGAGTATCTTGTTGAATGCTCCGATCCAGGCATTTTCTACCTGGCTTGCCGCTTGGACCCATGGCTGAGCGATCTGTTGCTGAGCCTGCTGCGCGAGTTGCGCCTCCTTTTGGTAGTAGGCCTGGGTGATCGCCGCTTCCTGGTTTATGTCCTCTTGATATTTCTGGAGGTAGCCAGCATCGAGGTTCTCTTTCTTCTGAATCGCATCGAGCTGTGCGGCGTATTCCTGCGCCGCTGCCTGTTGCAGGATCGAGATCCGGTTAAGTGGAGAAAGCGCTCCGATCTGGACTTGTCCCTGCGTGCGTTGTTCCACGCCACGATAGGTGTCAGATGCGGCTCTGATCTTGGCGTCTGCCTGAAGCCGATATTGCTCAGTCTGCTGCTTCAGAACGTCGAGCTGCTCCTGACTCTCTTTCTTGATCCCCTGAATCGCCGATGGGTCATTCGCGAGATCAGATTCCTGCTTCAGGCGCGCCCAGTAATGAATCTGCTGGTTTGAGATCTCGCGAGTCGTCCTCGCTACTTCTTCACTGCTGTGCAGGACCTGATTGAGGAGCGTCTGCCATTTGCGAGCAGCCTCTTCAGAGGCCGCGCCCAACTGCTCCTGCTGCTCTTTCTGGCGAACGGAAGCCTGTGTCTGCTTTTCCTCGATCTCGTCGCGGAGATTTTGCGCCTGCTGTTGCTGGACCGCCAGATCTGTATAAACTTTGCCGAGTCGCGTGGCGGCCGTCTTAGCCTCTTCAGTAGGCGCTGTAGTTACTCCTCCCGCAGGACCACCGAAGACGCCACCCAAAGGTGTCAATTCCGTCTTGGTCTCCTTTGAACGCGCCAGCAGGTCGTCATATGTCGCCTGCGTGGCTTTGATCTGTCCTTCGAGGATCTTAAGGTTATTGGTTGCGACGCTCACATCGAACGCATCACCTGCCGCCTCCCCGGCTGCACTGCGCCCCGTCTTCCCGCTTGCGAGCTCAGCACGAGCCACCTGAAGGCCGCGCGTAATCCGGAGATGCTCCTCGGTGATACCGATCGCCTCTTGCTCGGCCTTCGCCATATCTGCAAAGGCTTCATTGCTGATCTTCCGTAGACCGTCGAAATCGTCAGCCAGCTTGGCGATCTTCTCTCCCATCGTGACAAGCACTTCGATGAGCGCCAGAGCCCCAAACAGTGGAAAGGCTACCTGCAGAGCCGCGCCTACACCTGGAATCGTGGAGATGAACGCGGCTGCGGCGCGCGTCGAGCCCATCAGGTTACCTTCGAGAACTCGCAGTTCCGCGCTGGCCGCCATGCGCGCCGATATGTTGCTCCGGAGAACCTGAGTTTCGCGTTCTTCGGTTGCGGCGAAGCTGCTCAGCACTGACTGTGCCGACTGAAGCTCTGTCTGGTACAGCTTCAATGCTGCTGCGGCCTGGGTATTGCCTTGCTCGGCAGCTCGGCCGAACTGAGCCTGAGCCGCCGCCATGTTTGCAGAGGCCTGCTTGACAGCTGCCTCAGCCTCAGCGAATCCGGCGCGGAGACCTCCGAGATTTACCTGCGTTCCGACTTGAAGCGTTCCGTCAGGAGGCAAGGTATACCTCGGGGATGTTGAGTTTTGGCACCACGTAGATCCGCTGCGCCTGCTCTGCCATCGCCCAGGCTTTCTGTAGCTGGCTTGAAGCTGCCCGAGCCTGTTCCTCAGCGACTTGCGCTTGGCGCGTCACTTCCCGCACGGCCTCGTCAGCTCGGCGGTTTGACTCTGTGATGGCCCGAAGAGCCGCTATCGCAGCGTCGTGGAGATTTGTTGTCATTGTTGATACCTTTTAGCCTTTCGCATCTCTTCGATGTCCCACCGCACAGCGGCAGGCAAGTTGCTATTCAACGGTGCGCTGCTCATCTCAGGTGGCATCTGTAACTCGCCTTCCTCTTCCTCTGCGCCCTTCCAGCCAACGAAGCCTCTCAGCAAAATGTGTGCCGGCGGAAATTCTCGCCAGTAGTGGAGCAGCGACCACACCTCAGGAAGAGGTGTGCGCCCGAGCTCAGCCCCGGTCCAGCCCGTCGCGGTGATGACGAGCCCGCGGATGTAACCGGGCGTTATCCCTGGCCCTCCGTCGCCGGCGCTTCCCCCTCGCTTTTGCTCTCGAGATCCGAAAGCTTCAGTACGACTTGGAGCAGTTTGGGGATGTGCCCGGCCGGAATCGATGCGTAGTCCGGATTCGAGGGCTCATTGGCATTGGCCACGCTCGAAGCCACGAAGAAACCGGTCCGCGCGCGGGGCAGCATCTCTCCCTTGCTGTCGAACAGGCCCTGTTCCCACTGGTCGAAGTTGATTGGCGCCAGGGTGTAGGTCGTGCCGCTGATGGTTACTTTTTCGGTCATGCTGTTTTCTCCTTGGTTGAAAAGCGTTTTATTGTCTGTCCTCAAAGAGCAGCGAGCTCTCGTTGTATTCGGCGTACGCCATGCCGGTGCGGCCGCCGCGCTGCTTCGCGACGACCAGTTCCGATCTGGTGCTGATGCTGGCGCCGTCTTCGCCGCGCTCGCGGTGAATCAACACGGCGACGTCAGCGTGAAAGGCCAGATCACCGGAGCCGCGCAGATCAGCCTACGTCGGCCGCTTGTTCGGGTTTTTCTCCTGGCCCTCCGTGATACTGCTGAGCAGCATGACCGGCACGTTTTCCTCTTTCGCGAACTGGCGAAGCTTCTTTGCCGCGTCGGAAATTTCCTGGTAGCGCAGCTTCCCGGGCCCGATAAAACGAAGGTTCTGGACGTAGTCGACGGCAATGAAGCCGGTGCCGCGGCGTCGGCAGCTCATTCGGCAGCCCGCGAGCGCGAAGTCGATTGTCTGGCCGTCGCGCTCATCAATTTCGAGCGGCCATGTGTCGACGACCTTGCGCGCCACCTGCACGCGTTTCCATTCATCCTCGGTAAGCCGATCTGGCTCAATCAAACGCTCGAAGGGAATCTCTGAAATAACCCCGAAGATCCGGTGTAGGAGTTCCTCGGCGGTCATTTCGAGCGAGACCAGGCGTGTGCGAATGCGGCGCACGCAGTGTTGAATTGCCGCTTCGATCATCAGGCTGGTCTTTCCCATCGAGGGCCGGCCGCCCACGACATACAGCCGCTTGCGCTTGTAGCCGCCTATGATGCGATCGAGGCTGTGCACTCCGGTTGAAACAGCTGGCTCGATCTTCCGCTCTCGCAAATCGCTCAGGCCTTCGAAGGCAACGGTATTCTGGGCGGCGAGCGTCGATTCCGTGCTCGAGGCATCGGCGATTTGAAGCAACTGGCGGTCGATGTCCGCTATGAGCTCGGCGGCATCCTCGCTCTGATCTGCAGCTCGCGTAATCCCAATCGAGCAGATGCCGATCGCCTCACGAAGCACCCACTTGTCGCGAACGATCTTGACGTACTCCTCGATCGACAGGCGCCGGGGAAGCCCCTCGATGAGCGACGCGAGGTAAGAAACGCCCCCTATCGACTCGATCGCGCGGCGGGTGCGCAGTTCCTCTGCCAGAGTGACGATGTCGACGGCGCGATTCTCGCTCATCATCTCCGCAATGCAATGGAAAATTCGCTGGTGTGACTCCAGCGAGAAACTGTTCGCACCGATGTCGGCGCACTGGTAAAAGCAGGCGTTGTCGAGCGAGATCCCGCCCAGGATGGCGCGCTCGGCGTCGACACTCGCCGGCAACCCGCGTTCGAAGTCTAAGGCGGCAGAACTCATTGGATCCCCATCTTGGCGCGGTACTCGCTAAGGTCTATGGCCGTGCTGCGGTGCTCAAACACTGGCTTCGCGTTGACTGGTCCCGTTGCGACTGGGTTCAACCCGCTCTGGCTGCCATAGGAACCTTCGAGCACCTTGTTGTGATTGCTGTCGTTCTCAATCAACCAGTCGAAGGTCGCGACCCACTTCCGCTGATTCTCGCCACTCAGGAACGGCGTCGACGCGCACTGGATTACGGCCTGCTCAAACAGTTCAAGCGTGAGGCCTTGGCGAATGCGGGTTTGCAGCTTCTTCCGGCGGGACGCAGTAAGGCCTCGGACCTTCGGAAGATTGCCGGCCAGGCGGTTCCAGGTGTCAGCGAAGTCTTCCTGGGGAGAAGGACTCAGGAGGAAAGGGTCGGCGTCAGCCGCTGTCTCTTTTTCCTGTTCCTGTTCCTGTTCCTGTTCCTGTTCCTGTTCCTGATTAGGCATACCCTTCGCGAAGTCTTTGGCAAAGGCTTCGACAAAGGCTTGCTGAAAGCCTTTCGATAAGCCTTCAGTGAAGGCTTTAAGTTGCAGGAAGAGTTGATCTTTGAGTTGGCACTCGGGAAGCAGATCGAAGGCATCCGGCCAGGATTTCACTACATTCGGTGACTCCGGCCGGTTGTATTTCAGGAAGTTTGGGAGCCAGAAAAAGGAAGCACTCTGATCATGCTTCCCCATAGCCTTCGCCAAGACTTCCCGGAAGGCTTCCGCAAAGGCTTCCGCCGGCATGTCGAGCTCGGCAGTGAGCCCAGGTATCGTCGCGCGCATCGCCCCGAGCATCGTAAGGTTCGGATGGGTGAGCAGGAAAAAGAAGACAAGTTTCCCGCGCTCAGACAGCGCGTTGAACTTTGCATCGTTCCAGACGCGCGTATCGATCTTGCGATACCTTCCCACCTACGCAACCTCCGTCATTGCTTCCATCCGGAGGCAGGATGCGCACTCGGCAATGTGAGCGAACCGCCTCTTCTGCCAACTGATGGCCTGGTCTGCAAGTTGTGCAGACCTTCGGAAATCGGGTGTGATCTGCGCCTCGCGTCGCAGTCGCTGCTCGGCCTCGTAAAATTCCGCTGCTAATTCGCACGATGTTGTGGTACCGTTTTTCGCAGACATTGCTGTTTGTTCCTTTCTCGAGCGCCGCCGCCAGCGGCGCTTTTGGTTTTCCCCTCTGCGGACGGCACCGGAACCGCAGATGAGAAGCTATCGTTCTGCCGCCGGAACCAGGCCGCGGCTGATGATCGAGTCGAGCGTCGCTGGTTCAATCCGCACTGCGCGCCCGATCTTCAAGTATGGAATCTGGCGCTTCCAAACCCAGCAGCGGATCGCAGACTCGGTCATTCCCAGATAATCCGCGGCTTGCTTGATAGTCAGCAGACTCCGAGCGGGCGTAGCCGTTGTTCGCTCTCTCGTCGAATAGTTCATCGCCTGTGTCGCCATAACGGCACCTCTAAAATTTGATTGCTGAGAATTACTTCTCTTAGCTATTGACGTCAGTATGCTAATCGTGTTTTCCTACGTCAAGTATGAAATCTGTAGGAAACAAACGAACGCTTCCCGCACGATGGGCCGACAACCTTCAGGCGACACGAAGAGGAGGACTGGTATGCGTCACCGGCGAGCGGTCTTTTCTATCAGGCTCCGGCTTAGCGAGCCCTAGCGATCTCGTGGAAGGATTCAATTTCGCGTTGATGCGGGGCTCGGTCGAAAAAGGAGCCAGTTACGCCGCTCCTCACTTGCACTTCCTGCGTTCTGAAACAGATGTTGAACTGCTGAAGTTCGTAAGTCTTTATGGACCTGTGGCGCCAGATCCAGTTGACGTTCGAATCGAGGGCGTCAGCAATTCGAAGACGCGATTTACCGCGACTGAGAGCTTCTCAAACCTCCATGCACAAAGGCAGATTCTTTCCGCTTTGGCAGAGCTCATCGTCATAGTCCGCACACCCCGAGATCTTTTTCCGCTGAGTCGCACAGCGGAGCTGATGGAGATTATTTGGCGAGGAACGAATGGGTGGGTAATCGAATGGAAACGGGAAGATGAGGTTCGCCGAATGCCCCCTCTGACCGGCTGGGAGAATCCCGCATGGCGCTGGGAAGTCTGGACTGCGCGGGACGTCCAGATCGTGCGAGATTACTTCCGCGATCGACATGAACAACACAACATGCGCGAAGCCCAGGCTGCGCTCGAGGAGCAGCGACAACCCCGGGACCTCACGATTGAGTCATCGGTTCCCCCTTACCGCCAGCTGATGGGCCGCACTCATCAGTTGATCTGCACGATTCTCAACGCGTTCCCGCAGTACCTGACCCGGTGGAGAGGAACGACGATCGAATCCCCAGGGGAAGACTACACGTTTGGAATCCGGCCGCTGCTCTATCACCTGCTCCGTTTGGAATATCTGTCTGAGGGTAGGCACATCGCGATCTGCCCATTGAAGGAATGCGAAACGAAGTGGTTCAGGCAAGAACGCGCGGGCCAGATCTGTTGCAGTGACGAGCACTCTCTGAAGTACCGGCAGCGCGAGTACTACGAGCGCAAAGGCAAACGCACGAAAGCCGACTACTACAAAGACACCGTCAGGCCGAGACGTGCAAAAGAGAAAAAACAGGCACTCAAGGCAGCAAAGAAAAGGAGCAAATAGCCATGGCACTTTACCGCGACAAAGGAAGCTCAGTCTGGACGATGGACTTCTGGTTTCAAGGCCAGAGGATCCGAGAAACGACTCGTCAGACGTCCAAGACACGCGCCCAAGAAGTGATGCGCAAGCGCAGGCAAGAGCTTCGCGACGGCGTTTCTGGCTTTCGGGCGCCAAAACAGCCGCGGCTCTTCTCCATCGCGGCCGATGATTGGCTTGAGAAAAAGAAGCGCGAGTGGGCGCCGAACACCCTCACCGGCGAACTCGCGAACTTGAAGCATCTGTCGCCAGCGTTCGGACGGAAACTAGTCGTCGACATCGAAGCCAAAGACGTTCAACGCTACCAGGACAACCGCCTTGAGGAAGAGGCGAGCCCGAAGACGATCAACAACGAGATCGGTACTTTGAGAGCAATCCTGAAACGTTCGGGTGCATGGGCGCGCATTCAACCAGACGTGACGATGCTGGCACCCGGCGAAGACATTGGCCGAGCGATCACAGCGCACGAAGAGCGCGCGCTGCTTGACGCATGCGCGAAGTCGCGCTCTCGTTCCCTGCTGCCGTTCGTAGTGTTGACGCTCGAGACAGGCGCCAGGAAGAACACCGTCCGCACGTTGCAGTGGAAGAACATCGACTTCGAGAACCGCTGCCTGAAGTTCGGCAAAGACAAGACTGCGTCAGGCACCGGCCGCGTCATTCCGTTGAATCAACGAGCGATGGCGACACTTACGTTCTGGGCATCTCGGTTTCCCGATCGGCAGCCGGAACACTATGTCTTCGCGACGGAGCGGTATGGCCTGGACGGCGAAGCTGGCTACCTGAACGGCCAAGCTCTTCCCTACGAAGTGAATCCAGAGAAGCCGATGGGTAGCTGGAAGACAGCATGGATGGCTGCTCGAACCGTTGCTGCCAGGACGCTATCAGGTAGGCCACACCATGAGGACATCGAACCGCTGGCCGTTCGGACCCATGATCTTCGTCACTCGGCGATCTCGCGCATGATCTCTGCCGGCGTGCCGCTGCCGATGGTTGCAAAGATCGTCGGATGGGCGCCGAGCACGATGGTGAAGATGGCAGCGAAGTACGGTCACTTCAGCACAGATGAGCTCAGGGATGCGATGGAGAAAATCAGCAGACCCGAAGCGCATTCTTCGGTAGAGTCCCCGGTATTTTCCCCGGTGTCGCCGAAACAATCGGAGAGCGGAAATTCTAAGTTGTTGAATTGATTGGCTCCTCAGGTAGGACTCGAACCTACAACCCTTCGGTTAACAGCCGAATGCTCTGCCATTGAGCTACTGAGGAGTGTATGGCGGGGGTATGTGTTTCCTTTGTGTTTATATCAAATGCGATCAGGGGCGTCAAAGAAACCGTAGCGCATGAACGATCGGTTTCTCTGGTGAGAGGACCGAATCGGGCGGCGCTGTTTTATCCTCCATACTGAGCCAGTCAAGGCCGGCGGAGACGCTGAATAAAAGCGCTGTCCATACTCCCGTCACGGGAATCTCATATACTGGCTCCGGCTTTTGAGTCTTCGCTTCGATCTCGCCGGAATTTCGGCTATCTCCAATGCGGTCGAAACAGTTTTTGCTGATTGAGGGAATTTTTTCTAGAAAAGGTGATCTATGCAACTTGGAATGGTGGGTCTTGGGCGTATGGGAGCCAACATGGTGAAACGGCTCCTGAATGGAGGCCACGAATGCGTGGTTTTCGACAGGTCACCGCAATCGGTGCAGGAGCTGGAGAAGGACAAGGCGGTGGGCTCGTCGGGGCTGGCGGACATGGTGAAAAAGCTCACCAAGCCACGCGCCATCTGGCTGATGATTCCTGCGGCAGCGGTGGACGATACGATCGCCGAGATCGTTCCACATCTGGAGAAAGACGACATCCTGATCGACGGCGGCAACTCATACTACATCGACGATATTCGGCGCGCCAAGGATCTCGCCAAGAAGGGGATTCACTATGTGGATGTGGGAACCAGCGGCGGCGTTTGGGGCCTGGAGCGCGGCTACTGCATGATGATCGGCGGCGAGGACGATGTGGTGAAGCACCTCGACCCGATCTTCAAGACGATTGCACCAGGGGTCGGAGATGTGGAGCGCACTCCGGGGCGCGAAAAGCTGGGCGGCACGTCGGAGTCGGGCTATCTGCATTGCGGGCCGAACGGCGGCGGCCACTTTGTGAAGATGGTGCACAACGGCATCGAGTACGGAATTATGGCAGCGTATGCGGAGGGTCTCGGCATCCTGAGATCGGCCGACATAGGCAAGCACACGCACGAGATCGACGCAGAGACGACGCCGCTGCGCGACCCCGAACACTACATGTACGAGTTCAATCTTGCCGACGTGACGGAGGTGTGGCGGCGGGGGAGCGTGATTTCGTCCTGGCTGCTGGACCTTACGGCCTCGGCGCTGGCGCAGGATCCCCAGCTGTCGAAGTTCGGCGGGCGCGTCTCCGACTCGGGCGAAGGCCGCTGGACGGTCAAGGCCGCTATTGATGAGGCGGTGCCGGCGCACGTGCTGACTTCCGCGCTTTACGAGCGGTTCAGCTCGCGGGGCGAGGCGGACTACGCGAACAAGGTGCTCTCGGCGATGCGGTTTGCCTTTGGCGGACACCTGGAGAAGCCCAAGTAGTCGTAGTCAGGGAATGGAGGAAAGCGGTGAGTCCTTCGGGGCCGCCGCTTTTTCTTTGGCGTGTTTGTGCCTGGGAATAAAAGTGACGCTTAGTTCCCCGCCGCAGCCCTACAATGGGGCTGTCCGTTAAAGGGATTGGCTTGCTAGCGAACCTCAAGATTCGAAAAAAACTGCTGGTTGCCCTGCTGCCGCTGGCCCTCATGGTGGTCGCGGCGACGCTTTACTCGTCGATCGAGATGGTCCGCATCGACACCTGGTACAGCGAGCTGATTGATCGTGATGTTCAGGCTCTGCAAAACCTGACCGATGCGCGCGCGAAGACTACCCAGTTTGGCGAGTTGCTTTATAAGGAGATCGCTGAGCTTGATCCGGACCGTACGCGATCGATCGACGCCGCGCTCGATCAGACCGCGGCCGATTATCACTCTGCCGAAATAGGGGCGCGGCAAGAGAGCCCGGCCATGGCTCCGCAGATAGCCGCCGCCGGAACTCTGTTCGATCAGGCGGTCGCCGATGCGCGATCCATTCGCGACAACGCACTCAAGAACAACTCGGATGCCGCAATGCAGGAGATGCGGAAAGATGTGGATGCTGAGTTGCAGCGGTCGCGCAATTCTCTGATCGACCTGATCGTCATCCTGCACGAGAAGGTCGATCGCGAGTCGCATGACCTGACGGCTCGCACCCATCGCACGTTCCTCATTACGTGGGTCGTCATCAGTCTGGGCCTTGCCGCATCCTTTGCATTCGCGGTCTTCATTGTGCAGAAAGAGGTTGCCGACCGGCTCGAGGGGTTCCGCGGACACATTCTGGACGTGGCCGAGGATCGTCTCGACCGGCCGATCACCAACCTCGATCGCACCGACGAAATTGGCGAGATGAGCCGCGCGTTGAACACGCTGCAGGCGGCGGCACAGGAGCGCCAGACGCAGGTGTGGGTGAAGGCCGAAGTGGCGGCGATTATCGGGCGGCTGCAGTCGGCAGATAGCTTTGAAGAATTCGCTCAGGTCCTGCTCTCGCGCATCTCCGAGTCCGTGACCCTGCTTTACGGGATCTTCTATCTGGCAGATGGGAACGGTAAAGGCTTTACTCCCGCCGGCACATTCGCGCTTGAGGCGTCGGCCGCGCCGCAGTCGTTCTCTCTGGGAGAAGGAATGGCTGGGCAGGCGGCTCTTGAAAAGCGTTCGCTGGAAGTCACTGCGACGGACAAGAACAAAGTTCGCATCTCCGCCGGTGCCGCGACAATCACCGGCAGGAATCTGTTGTTCATGCCCGTGGTCAGCCAGGGAACGGTGGCCGCGGTGCTGGAGCTGGCGCCGGTGGATCCGCTTTCGGCGAGGCAGCGGGAGTTGCTGACGGCACTCCTGCCGGCAGCTGCCCTTAACGCCGATATTCTCGACGGCAATCTGGAGACGAAGAAGCTGCTCGAGCATACCCAGGTGCAGGCTGCGACGGTTGCCGCTGCCGAGGAGCGTTCCCGGCTGATACTTACTTCGGTGAGCGAGGGGATTTCGGGCTTACGCCGGAGGGCCTCATCTCTTTCGTGAATCCGGCGGCGGCCGCGATGATTGGCTATGAGCCTGAGAATCTGGTGGGGCAGGCGATGCATGACCGCGTGCATTATGCGCGTGCGGACGGGACGATCATTCCGCACGACGAGTGCTCGATGTTCAAGACCGCGCAGGATGGCAAGGCGCGAATGGTCGCGGACGAAATTCTGTGGCGCAAAGACGGGACGAACTTTCCCGTGGAGTACTCGACAACGCCGATCATGCGCGATGGGACGGTTACGGGGAGTGTTGTCGCCTTTCGCGATATCACACGGCGCAGGGAGGCAGAGAAGCGGCTCCGTTTCACGCAGTATGCAGTGGACCACGCGGCGGAAACGATCTTCTGGGTGCGGCCGTCGGATGGCGGAATTGAATATGCGAACGAGGCGGCATGCCGGGTTCTTGGATTCGACCGCAAAGAACTGCTGGGCATGAATATTGCACAGCTGAATTCCGACTTCAGCGCAGAAAAGCTTGCCGGACTGCTGAGTGAACTGCATGAAAAAGGCGTGTCGACCTGGGAGACGCGGCATACGGCACGGGATGGTCGACCGATCGATGTGGAGGTGACGGCTTACTTAGCGGAGTATCTCGACCGGCAGATGCTGGTGGTGAACGTAAAGGACATCACCGAGCGCAAGTGGGCCGAGGAAGAGATGCGGCGCGCGAAGGAGATGGCTGAGGCGGCGACGCGCACCAAGTCTGATTTCCTGGCGAATATGAGCCACGAGATCCGCACGCCGATGAACGCCGTGATCGGAATGACGCACCTGGCGCTCAAGACCGAGCTGACGCCCAAGCAGCATGACTATCTGAGCAAGATCAAATCGGCGGCGCAGACACTGCTGGGCATTCTGAACGACATTCTGGACTTCTCCAAGATTGAAGCCGGCAAGCTGGATATGGAGAAGACGAATTTCCGGCTGGAAGAAGTGCTGGACAACCTGTCGTTGATTGTCGGGCAGAAGGTGCAGGAGAAGAATCTGGAGTTCCTGATTTCGGCGCAGCATGATCTGCCGCCGACGCTGGTGGGCGATCCGCTGCGACTGGGACAGATTCTGATCAACCTGGTCAATAACGCGGTCAAATTCACAGAGCAGGGGCAGATTGTGGTCACGGTCGCTCTTGAAGAGAGGGTTTCGGAGAAGGTGAAGGTGAAGTTCGCAGTCTGCGATAGTGGGATCGGCATGACTGCGGAACAGAGCGCGCGCATGTTTCAGGCCTTCTCGCAGGCGGATACTTCGACGACGCGAAAATATGGCGGGACTGGGCTTGGCTATCCATCTCGAAAAAACTGGTTGAGCTGATGGACGGCACAATCTCGGTGGAGAGCGAGTACGGCAAGGGCAGCACTTTTTACTTCACGGCGTGGTTCGGCGTGGGGTCGGACGAGAGTGATCGCAAGCGCTTTATTCCGGATATTGCCGGGCTGCATGCGCTGGTTGTCGATGACAATGCGCAGGCGCGCGAGATTCTTACCGATTCTCTGCGCAGCTTGCACTGCGGGCAGATGCTGTGTCCTCGGGTGAGGACGCGATCCGGGAGCTGGTGTCGACGGACGCCGCGGACCCGTACCAGCTGATTCTCATGGACTGGCATATGCCGGGGATGGACGGGCTGCAGGCCAGCCGCATCATCAAGCGGAGCGACCGGCTGCGGCATATTCCAAAGATCGCCATGGTCACCGCCTTTGGCCGCGAAGATATTCGCGAGCAGGCAGAAGAGATTGGCATTGACAGCTATCTGCTGAAGCCGGTGAACCCATCGCTGCTGCACGATGCGCTGATGGATATGTTCGGCGTGGCAGATGAAAGGGCGAAAGTCCCGACCGCCGCGAAGGAAGATTCCAGAGCTCACGATGCAACGGGCGTCCGGGTGCTGCTGGTTGAGGACAACGAGATGAACCGGCAGGTGGCGACCGAACTGCTGCAGAGTGCGGGGGCGGTTGTGACGCCGGCAATGCACGGAGGGGAGGCGGTGGAGTTGCTCACCGAGGGCCCGCAGCCACCACTGTTCGATGTTGTCTTCATGGACCTGCAGATGCCGGAGATCGATGGCTTTACGGCCACGAAACTTCTGAGGGCGGATCCGCGCTTCGAGTCGCTGCCGATCATCGCCATGACGGCGCACGCGCTGGTGGAGGAGCGGCAGCGCTGCCTGGAAGCCGGTATGAACGATCACGTAAGCAGGCCGATCGATCCGGACGCGCTCTTCGCGACGCTGGCGCGGTGGACGAAGCGGAGTTCTCAGAAGGGCGCGGACCGGTGGAAAAGGCGCCGGCCGCCGCGGGGGTCGTTCCGAAGATTGATGGCGTCGATACGGAGTCGGGACTGCGACGCGTGGCGGACAACAGGCAGCTTTACCGCAGCCTGCTGGGTCAGTTCGCAGAAAAGCAGGGCGAGGCGGGAGCGCGCATGGTGACAGCGGTGGAGAAGGGCGATCCCAAGCTTGCCCAGCAGATTGCTCACACCGTGAAGGGTGTGGCCGGCAACCTGGGGATCACCAAGGTGCAGTTTGCGGCGGCAAACATCGAGCGAGCTTTCCGTGAGCAGGAGGGTGCGGTGCCGTCTCTGCTGGAGGACTTCGATTTTCTTCTTCGCCAGCAGACACATGCAATTGTCGAGGCTCTCAAGGAGACTGAGGTTGCGACGGTGGATGGAGCGGGCGCGAAGTTCGATCCCGATGCCTCGGCGACAGCGATGGTGAAGCTCAAGGGGCTGCTGGAAGATAGTGACGGTGGGGCCGAGGACGC
>CAVRNK010000106.1:0-18721 GCA_963721995.1 uncultured Acidobacteriaceae bacterium
CCATGCTCACGAGTGTAGAAGGTTGTCACGGCTTACAGGAAGCCGACCGCAACCCGGCCCTTCCGGCCTTCCAGCCGGACAGGTCATTGTTGCACGTACGGTGCTGTGTTTATCGCAGCTTGAGGGTGGTGAGTGCAAAGAGTGCAAACACCAGTGCGCCAATCCAGAACCGCGCAATGACCTTCGACTCGGACCACCCCATCAGCTCGAAGTGATGGTGAAGGGGAGCCATCTTGAAGATCCGCTTCTTGCGCAGTTTGTAGCTTCCGACCTGCAAGATGACGGAGACGGCCTCAATCACGAAGATGCCGCCGATGAAGGGCAGCAACAATTCCTGTCGGATAATCACTGCGACGGTTCCGATCGCGCCCCCGAGAGCGAGAGAGCCAACGTCGCCCATGAAGACTTCGGCCGGATGAGCGTTGTACCAGAGAAAACCGATGCTGGCTCCAACCATGCAGCCGCAGAACACGGTGACCTCGCCCACTAAGGGCATGCGCTGCAACTCGAGATAGTCGGAAAAGACGACGTGCCCGCTGACGTAGGTGAGAACCGTCAGCGCACCGGCCGCAATGATCGTGCAGCCGATGGCGAGGCCGTCGAGACCGTCGGTCAGATTCACGGCATTACTGGAGAAGACAATGACCAGCACGATGAAGGCAACGAAGGGCAGGAATGCCAGCAGGCTGATGTGAGGAATGTGAGTGAGAGGGCCAAGCGAGAGATGGGGGTGGAAGTTCTTTATGAAGGGCACTGTGAGTTGCGTCGAGTAGAGGCCCTGAGTCTGCATAGCGACGAGGGAAACGGCGATCGCCGCCGAAGCCAGCGCCTGGTAACCAAGTTTGGCACGCGCTGTAAGCCCAAGATTGCGGCGATGGACGACCTTGATGTAATCATCAGCAAATCCGATAGCTCCAAAGGCAACCGTCGAGCCCATCACCAGCCAGACAAAGGGATTGGACAGGTCAGACCACAACAGGGTAGGCAACAGGATGGCGATGCATATGAGCACTCCACCCATCGTCGGCGTGCCCGCCTTCTTCTGGTGATCCTTGGGGCCTTCTTCGCGGATGTATTGCCCGATCTGAAACTCACGTAGCTTCTGAATGACGTACGGGCCAACGAGGAGAGCGATCAGCAGAGCAGTGAGCGTAGCAAACGCCGTGCGGAACGTCAGATACCGGAAGATACGGAAGGGTCTGAAGTAGGGAAAAAGCTTCTGATAAAGCAGCCAGTAAAGCAAAAATCCTCCGGCAGAACAGGGTCTTCACCAATCATAAGGCGACGGATGCCACATGCGGCGAGGTATTCACGCTGTTGTAATATTGGTACGTTCAGAAGTACATACACTGTAAAACGGTATGCAACAAGAAACGCTCGCTATTGAAGTCCTTCCCGGTAAGTCAGATGGAACTCGGATAGTGCACGTCGCCGGCCCGATTCTCCTGAGCAATTTCTTCGCGCTCAAAGCTGAACTGGATAAGGAACATAAGCCGATCACTATCCTTGACCTCAGCGGGGTTGAATACATGGATTCCGCCGGAATGGGCGCGATCATCAACTACTACGTCTCGGCGCAAAGACGGGGACACAAGCTGATTGCGTCCGGAGCGAATTATCGTGTCGTGGAGCTGTTTAAGCTGACACACGTTGATTCTCTGATTCCGATGACAGCCACCGTTGAAGAGGCGGAAGCTCTCTAGCTCCCCCCAATTCGATTCGGGACGATCTCAGATCAGTTCGGTTTCCCAAAGGTCGTGCAGGTGCACGACGCCTTCGATCATGCCCGCCGTGTCCACCGCCACCAGCGAGGTGATCTTCTTCTCCTCCATCATGCTCAACGCACGAACAGCGAGCTCTTCCGCTGATATCGTTCGGGGGGTCGGATTCATTGCGTCGCCGGCGGTCTTCGTGAGGGCGTCAGGGCCGTCCCGCTCCAGCAGGCGACGCAGGTCGCCGTCGCTGATGATGCCGATGAGACGTCCGCCTTCCTCTACTGTCGTCATGCCCAGCTTCTTGCGGGACATCTCGTAGATCACATTGGTCATGGCAGTCCCGCGCGCAACGCGCGGAACCGCATCCCCGGTGTGCATAAGATGACGCACGCGTGCCAGGCGCTTGCCCAGCTTCCCCCCAGGATGCAGGTCGGCGAAATCCTCTGCGCGAAAGCCCTTCTTGAGTGAGACAGCAATGGCCAGAGCGTCGCCCAGCGCCAGCATCGCGGTCGTCGACGCGGTGGGCGCCAGGCCCATGCCGCACGCCTCCTCAGGAACGCTCACATCAAGGCAGATGTCGCTGGCCTGTGCCAGCGTGGAGTGCACGTCGCAGCAAAAACTGATGAGCGCGTCCCCAATGCGCTTGATGGTCGCCAGAAGGCGCAGAATTTCCTCGGTTTCGCCGCTTGCAGAGAGAGCGACAACCACATCTCCCCGGGCAAGCATGCCGAGATCGCCGTGCACCGCCTCTGCTGGATGCAGGAAGAGCGCGGGACTGCCCGTAGAGGATAGAGTCGCGGCGATCTTCTGCGCAATGATGCCGCTTTTGCCCATTCCCGTCACAACCACCCGCCCGCGCGCCTGGCCACACTGAAGGATGCAGTCAACAGCACGGTCGAAGGCCGTGGACATGGTGCTTTCGAGGCGGTCGGCAAGAGCCTGCAAGGCACGAGCCTCGATGCGCACAAGCTGCGATGGAGTGTGTCCCGTCAAACAGTTGATGCTATCAGAGGCGCAGAGTCTACTAGAATGGAAACAGCGAAAGGCGGCTATAGGTGAAGCGGAATTATCTGGTGATTTTGGTCGTCCTCGTCGCACTCGGGTTGATCACCTGGGCAGGCGTGGAAAATTACCGCAAACGGAAGCAGGAAGAGGCGAAACTGAAGGCGATACAGTCCATGTTAGTGCAGGCTGCGCCATCTCCTGCACCTGCGGGGGCAGATGATACTCCGTTCAAAAATCCTCTGGCCAACAAGCAGGCACCCGCCTTTACCTTGAAGGACACCACCGGCAAGAAGGTTTCCCTCTCCGATTACAAGGGCAAAGCCGTCGTCGTCGATTTCTGGGCAACGTGGTGCGCGCCGTGCAAGATTGAGATTCCGTGGCTGGAAAAGCTGCGCGATCAATACGCAAGCCAGGGGCTGGAGGTGCTGGGCATCTCCGAAGATGACCTCGATCAGGATGACCAGAAAGCGCTGCTCAAGGAAAAGAAGGAAATCACCGATTCGGCAATGAAGCTGGGAATCAACTATCCCGTGCTGTTTGATGAGAAAAAGGTTGCCGAGCCCTACGGCGGCGTCGATGCGCTGCCGACCACCTTCTACGTCGACCGCAATGGCAAAGTCGTGGCCGCGACCATCGGGCTGGTGGATCGTGAGGAGATAGAAGCTAACATTAAAAAAGCTCTCGGTAGCGGGGAGCAGGCACAGAAGGGCCAGTCCTGAATGCGCAAAGTGATTGTCTGGTGCTCGATTCTGGCACTGGCGGCGGCATTTTCCGGGGCGCAGAAACTGCCCTGGCAAACGAACTCACAGAGCGATTCGAAGCAATGGGTGAAGTTTCTCTATCCGGAGCAGGTCTCGGTCCCTGCGAACCAGGACAGTGTGGTCGAGCTGCACTTCGCGGTGAATCCGGGACTGCACATCAACTCGCACACGCCTCATGAAAAAAGCTTCATTCCCACCCAGCTGATTGTGGTCGAGCTGCCGGGTCTGACAGTGAAGCAGGTGGATTTCCCCCCGGGCGCTGACTTCACTTTGGCAGCAGATCCCGGCGAAAAGTTGAGCGTTTACACCGGAGATTTTATCCTGCGCGCGCACCTGAAAGCACAGCCTGGCGAGCACCTGATACAGGCGGCGCTGCGCTACCAGGCGTGCGATGCAACCTCCTGTTATCCGCCACGCAAGGCTCCGGTGGCAGTAGACGTGATTGCGCGTTGATGAAAGAAGATCCGCGACCGGGCCCTAGTCAATCCTGATCGGTTCTGCGGCAGCGAGGCGTGTCACAACGCGATCCTTCCCTAACGCAACCATCACCGCGAATAGGCTGGGAGCCACGGCTTGGCCGGTGAGCGCAACGCGCGAGCCGTTAATCAGTGGACCGGCTTTGATCCCGTTCTCGTCGGCAAAGGCGCGTAGGATAGCTTCCGCCGAGGCTTCGGTGAACTCTGTTGCAGCGGCGTAGCGCTGTGACAGCTGAACTAGAAACGCGCGGACTGCGCCATCGCTCAGGAATTTTGTAACCGCAGCGGGATCGTATTCGAAATCGTCGCTGAAATAAGCGCGGAAAACCGTCGCAAAGTCCTTAAGGTTACGAGCTCGGGGTTTAAGCAGATCAATCGCCGCGAGTATTTCCTCTCGTGATCGGGTTGGAGCGAATCCCGCCTTTGCCCACTCTTCTTCGATCAGCGGGAGCAGCTTTTCCGCGTCGTATGCGCGAATGTATTCGGTGTTGAACCAGGCGAGCTTGTCGTTGTCGAAGACGGCGTTCGATTTCGAAATGCCGTCGAGGGAAAAGAGCTGGATGACCTCGTCCGAGCTGAAGATTTCGCGATCCTTGTGCGCGGGGCCTGGGGTCCAGCCAAGAAGAGCGAGGAAGTTGCGAAACGCTTCCGGGACAATGCCCATCTCTTTGTACGAAATGACTGACGTAGCTCCGTGGCGCTTCGACAGGCGCGTCTTGTCCGGGCCGAGAATGAGCGGTAGGTGTGCAAACGTAGGCAGCGTAGCGCCCAGCGCCTGGTATTGCAGCACCTGCTTGGGCGTGTTCGATATGTGGTCGGCGCCGCGGATAATGTGCGTAAGCTTCATGTCGATGTCATCGGCGACGACGCTCAGGTGATACGTCGGGACACCATCCGAGCGCAAAAGCACAAAGTCCTCGATCTCGGCATTTGCGAACTCCACGCGCCCGAAAACGGCATCGTCGAAACCGGTCGAGCCTCCGTCGGGCACAGCAAAGCGCACGGCACAGGCTTCTCCAGCGGCCTTACGCTGCGCGGCAACGGCTGCATCAATGCTGCGGCACCGGCGGTCATACATCGGCGGCCGTCCGGCAGCGATAGCTTCCGCCCGGCGCTGCTCCAGTTCCCCCTTAGTGCAGAAACATGGGTAAGCGTGGCCGCTCGCGAGGAGTTTCCCCGCGGTCTCGCGGTAGAGATCAAGACGCTGCGACTGAAAGAACGGTCCCTCGTCCCAGTCCAGACCGAGCCAGCGCATGCCGACAAGAATCCCATCAACCATTTCTTCGGAAGAGCGCTCGAAGTCTGTATCTTCGATGCGGAGAATGAGGGTTCCACCGAAGTGGCGGGCGAAGAGCCAGTTGAACAATGCGGTCCGCGCTCCGCCAACATGGAGATAGCCAGTGGGAGAAGGCGCAAAACGGACACGAGGGGAACTTGCAGAGGACATATCGATGTGCGGGGTCAACCTTCGATGCTAGGGAGACTCAGGAGATGAGTCAAGCATCCAGGACCACCAGGGAATTGAAAGCCATTGAGGAAGAGGCTCCGAGTTGTCGAAGCCCCTTCGTTGATGCTTATCGCAGATCGATATCCAATACCTCTATCGAATAACCGGGCACGGTGTGATGAAAATCACCGGATACGTTCTTAAGCTGTGTTTTTGCCGGCACAATCTTCGTCGGTTCGAGGATCGTGTTCGTCGCCTCGTTGGTCAGGGCACGCAGGCTGACCAGCGTACCCCTATTGGCAATCTTTCCAGCGCCCGCGAGCTGGATGTCGACGTCCTGCGGAATGGACGAGGCGTTGACCAGCTTCAGATAGAGCTTGCCTTTCTTCGCGTCGCGCGTTGCGGAGTAAAAGAAGCGCGGACCGGCTCCGTTGAGCGTTGTGGCGACGGTTTCGTCTCCAAGGTAGCTGCCGAACATGACCTGGGCGTAGTAGCTGGGCGAACCGTAGCTTGATCCTGCGTCGTAGCCGATGAGGTCGCTCGACCACTGCATCCCGCCGGGATTGACGTTAACAAGCAGCGGCGCGTAGCTGGCCATGACGACGATATCGCTGTTGCGCTCCAGGCCGGTCATCCATGCAGCGTCGCCAAGGGCAGCCCCGAAGTTGGGAGTCGGCGAGCCCTCGCGCGTGGCCCATTCACCAACGAAGATCTTCGGACCGCTTCGGTCGGTCTTGTCATAGTGCGCGGTGTCGTCAAAGAACTCTTCCTTGCGGCGGTAGAAGTGGTCGTCGATAACGTCGGAGCGGATGCTCTTCACCGGTGTCGTCGCGATCAATTGCAGGCTAGGGTACTTCGCCTTGATGGCCTTATAGAACTGCGCATAGCGATCATCGTAGCTACCCGATTTGTCGAACCAGTCCTCGTTGCCGATCTCAACATACTTGAGCGCGAAGGGTGCGGGATGCCCGTCCTTCGCACGCTCGGCGCCCCACTTCGTATCGGTTCCGCCGCTCACGTATTCGATCTCATCGAGGGCATCCTGCACATAGGGCTCGAGGTCGGGGCCCGGATTCACATGCTCTCCCTTCAGCGAATAGCCGGCATAGACGGCAAGCAGCGGCTGCATGTGCAGGTCTTCGCACCAGTCAAGAAATTCGAGCAGACCCATGCCGTCGGAGGACTGGTATCCCCAGGGACTGGGATGTGTTGGACGGTCGACCAGGGGGCCGATGGTCTTCTTCCACTCAAAGCGTTCGGAGATATGGTCGCCTTCAAGATAATTGCCGCCGGGGAAACGCAGAAAATTCGGGTGCATGGCCGCGAGCTTCTCCATCAGGTCGACGCGGAATCCATTGGGGCGATCATGGTAGGTCGGCGGGAAGAGTGAGACGAGGCTGAACCAGACGTTTCCGGGCTTCTCGAGCGTGAGAAGCAGATGGTTACCGATGCCGGCAGTGACATTGCCCGTCTTGAGTGTGAAGTCATACTTCTTCCAGTCGCTGGTGATTGCCGGGACTTCAGCCTGGGCGGCGACCTTGCCGGTGTCGTCATTGATTAGCTGGACGGTTACCACGGCGCTGCCGTCGGACTTCGCGTAGAAGGAGCCCTTATACTCGGTGTTGGGCTTGACCAGGATTCCCCAGTAGCCTTCGTTCTCGATGCCGGCGCGGTTGGATACATCGGCTTTATCGACCGTCAGCTTGATGCTGTTGGTCAAGGCTGCGCTGGGGCCTGTGGTCTTGTCGGCCTCCATGGATGCATGAGAAATGCCTTCCTGCACGAGGTACCAGTGCTGCACTCCTCCCCAGTCCGCGCGGAAAGTGCGGTTGCGGATCAGTTCGGCATAGAGGCCACCGTCGTAGGAATAGTTGATCTCCTCGGTCATGAGGCCATAGAGCTCAGGACTGACCTTCGAGACGGCGTGGCTGGTGTCGATCTTGAGAACGGCAGGAGGATTTTGACTATGCGCAGCTGCGCTTGCGACGAGGATGGCAAGGGCGAGTGAGTGAATGGCGAAGTTCCGCATGGACATCTTCCATTTCTCCAGAGCCGGAATTGCTGTGCTGGAATTCGGGTCAGAATGAGTATACGTTTTCCGATGCTACGGTCAAATTCCTTACCGTACCCGTTACCTCTCACGCTTCGCCTTCCGCTACTTCGCCAGAGGAACTCCGTCCAACTTAGTCAGCCGGCCCACTGGATACTCGCCGACACGGTTCGCCGCGTACCACGGCGAGTGGTTATAAAAAAATTCAAGGCGGGCATAGGGATTGGCGGCGAACTGGGGATCGTTCTGAATCTTGCGCTCGAACTCTTCCTTAAGCTTCGGGTCCTTGTCCATCATTTCGCGTGCCAGCTTTTCGAGCACGTAGGACTCGCCATATTCCTTCTGCTCGAAGATGCTGTCGAAGAAGCCCCACGCCATTGCGGAATCCGGCCCTTCAGGTTCCAGCCACTGAAGCGCGACCTTTGACAGTCGCTGGTTCAACCGAACGACCGCCGACCCCGCGGGATATGTGACCGTGTCAGTTACGAGATCGCAGTGGCCGAACTTGCCGGGCTCGATGGCTCCCTCGCCGGGAAAGATGGGGTGGCGCCCTTCGAAGGGCGCGCGGTTCCACTCCATGCCGCTGCAGTGATATGTCTCCACCTGGCCAGTCCAGGGCGCAGACGTGCGCTGCATCTCGACCTGATGTGCGCCAAGCACATCGATCACGTGCGTCCACTGACGCGGAATGATGTAGGCCGCAGGCGGTATCGTCGAAGCCGTTACTTTAAAGCCAGTAGCCAGCGGCAGCGACACGTCCCACGGCTCGTGCGAATACTTGATCCACATGGTGCCCGAAATCTCGCTGAGTTGCCGTGTGTAGCGATATCCGCGGAACAGAAAGGGAGTGGTTTCGCCGCTCCACGAGAGCCGCAGAGGAAACTGCTGGTTGCCGAGCGGATGCGCGCCGAGCCGAGCCGCATCGGCATCAGCATCTGCATTCAGCTTGATGAGCTTATCGGCGTCGCGGTTGACGACTTGCATCAATGCGCGGAGGATCTCGTAGTTGCCGGTGACCCGCGTCTTGTAGTCCTTGAGCATGTGCAGTTCGACGAGCATGCCGGGACGGTTTTCGAGGATCATGTAGCCCGTCGAGAAGCGCGGCGGGTCGTCGTTGAAGCCGAGCCCCTTAGCTGGATCGGAGTCATCGTTGAGCGTGATGTAGGTGGGTGAGGCGAGGTGGCCAGGTACCGCGTCGACCTGCTTGACCAGGGTGGGAGTGACCACATCGTCAATCCAGTGCGCTGTCGGTCCGTATACGTTGGGACCGTCGTCGATAGTAAAGGTGACGTCGTACTGGTAATCGGCGCCGTCGGTGACGTGATCGTCTACGAAGAAGTCTGGCAGCCACTGGTGGAACATCGTCATGAAAGCGCGGGTTTCGGGCGTGTCAGCTTTCAGGTAGTCGCGGTTGAGATTCAGATTGGTCCCGTTGCCGCGCCAGCCCATTTCGTCCGGGCCGTTCTGGTTGATTCGGTTGTAAGGCGAGCGGCGCTCGTGCCCGTCCGCGTTGTACATCGGGATGAAAACAAAGACCGCGTTGTCGAGCAGCGCCGCCTGGGTGTTTGTGATGACCATGTCCCGCAGCAGGGCCAGGCACGAATCCTTGCCATCCATCTCGCCGGCGTGGATCGAGTTTTGGACCAGGACGATGGGACGATGCGAGGCATGAATAGCGACCGGATCGAACACCCCATCCTTCGACGCGATAACAATGTCCAGCTCCCTGCCCTCACCGGTCTGGCCGAACGGCTCGACCTTCACCTTTCCGGGCGCGGCAGCCGCAACACGGTCGAGATATGCCATCGTTTCCGCATAGTCAGGCGTGGTGCGATAGCCTGATTTCTCCGCGGGTGTCTGCCAGTCCGGAGCCTGACCAAAAGCAACAGCCGCGCACACCGCCAGCAGAGACACAACGATCCGAACTTTCATCGAAGCTCCATCCTTTGATCCGTACTTGTCAGGACCGTTCTTAGGTGATGTCGTCCGTATCAAAAACCGGCTTGATAGTCGGGCGCGGTTCGAGTCCGTGTGCCTGGCCTACCAGGTCCTGAACCACGTCGTCCATCTGCTGCTCGCTTTCAATGCTGGCGGTCATGGCGCCCAACTCGTCGGCGTCCTCGACTTTCTCCAACAGGACGACAGCGTGGGCTTGCGCCACGTGATCGGCATTGAGGCCTTCGGGGGTTTTGGCCTTGATGCCGACGTCGGCAGGCTTAACGCTCAACAGATCAGCGACGCGCTCTCGCATTTCCGCAGCGATGGGTCCGATCTTCGGCGCTGCTAGCACGAGGGTAGTGTCCACGTTCACGATCCTGTACCCCGCATTCTGAATCTCTTCGAGCGCCAGGTTAAGAAAGATCGACGAATCGGCATCCTTCCAGCGCTGATCTCCCGGAGGAAAGAAACTGCCGATGTCACCCGCCGAGACCGCGCCGAGCAGCGCGTCCGTGATGGCATGCAGCAGCACATCGCCGTCTGAGTGCCCGGCCAGGCCTTCAGGGTGTTCGATCGCCAGGCCACCGATCTTCAGCGGCACTCCTGGCTTGAATGCGTGTGAATCCCAGCCGTATCCGATTCTGATCTTCATCTCTTACTGTCCGTCTCACCTTATCGTGGTCGCCGCGCCGCGTGAGTCTGTCGAACTCACCGGTGCGCCGGCTGGCGCTGCAGGTAGAACTCTGCCAGCTCGAGGTCTCCCGGCTGAGTAATCTTGAAATTCGCAGGCGACCCAAGCACAACCGCCACCTGTCCGCCCGAGCGCTCCACCAGGCTGGCCTCATCCGTGCCGACGAACTCATCGGCTGCGGCCTCAGCGAAGGCGCGCCTCAGAAGGTGGCAGCGGAAGCCCTGGGGTGTCTGCGCCTGCACGATATACTCCCGCGGAATCGTAGACGTTATGATGGCCCCATCGGCGGTCCGCTCGACCTGCTTGATTGTGTCCACCGCCGGCAGCCCCACAATCGCGGCGTCGTGCTTCTCGACGGCGCGAATCGTGCGCTCGATCGTGGCGGCGTCGATCAGTGGACGTACGGCATCATGAACAAGAATGATGTCGTTCGGATCGCAGTCGATGGCACCGAGCGCGTTGGCCACGCTCTCCTGCCTGCTGTCTCCACCCTCTACGACATTGACTCTGCCGGCGAACCCGTATTCCCTCACCTGGGCAGAAAGCCGGTCCATCTCGTTCGCACGTACCGCTACGCACATGGTCGAGACCTGCGGCACCTCGGCAAAGGCACGCAGCGTATGGATGAGTATCGGGACACCCGCCAGCTCAAGGAACTGCTTGGGCGCCGCTGAAGATGTATGGCCCGCCGCCATCCGGGTACCCAGACCTGCGGCAGGAAGAATCACAAATACCCGCATAAACACAGGAGTATATCAGTTGTCCGGCAAGCCCGCCCCTTCGGAGCTGTATACTGACAAGTTCGCAATATTCTGACTATTCCCATGAGCACAAAAGCAGAAATCCCCGTACAGTCCGGTTTTGTCGACGAGGTCCATGAGTGGATCGAAGCCTTTGATGACGTTGTCGTTGCCGAGGGCCCGGAGCGCAGCGCGGAGCTCCTCGAGGCGTTGCGTCAGCGCGCACGGGAAGCTGGAATCACGACCGCCAGCGAGCTGACCACTCCCTACCTCAACACCATTCCCAAATACGAAGAGGTGCCCTATCCCGGCGACCGCGATCTCGAGCGGCGTGTGGAGAGCCTGATCCGGTGGAACGCCATGGCCATGGTGCACAGCCAGAACAAGAAGGACCCGGGGATCGGCGGCCATCTTGCGACTTACTCTTCGCTGGCCACGTTGCTTGAAGTGGGATTCAACCACTTCTTTCACGCGACCCATGGCGACCAGCCGGGCGACTTTGTTTATTTCCAGGGGCATGCGTCGCCAGGTATCTATGCGCGGGCTTATCTACTGGGGCGGTTCGACGATCAGCGGCTGCTGAATTTTCGCCATGAGCTGCGCGGCGAGCCGGGCCTGTCTTCCTACCCGCATCCCTGGCTTATGCCGGATTTCTGGCGCTTCCCGACCGTCTCGATGGGCATCGGACCGCTGAACGCGATCTACCAGGCGCGCTTCATGCGGTACCTGGAAAACCGGAACCTGATCGAGAAAACTCCGCGCAAAATCTGGGCATTTATCGGCGACGGCGAGACAGACGAAGTCGACACCCTCGGCGCAATCGGTGTGGCCTCACGCGAAAAGCTCGATAACTTGGTCTTCGTCGTCAACTGCAACCTGCAGCGCCTGGACGGCCCTGTGCGCGGCAACAAGCGCATCATCGACGAACTGGAGGGCGTCTTCCGCGGCGCCGGATGGAACGTGATCAAGGTCATCTGGGGCTCGGACTGGGACAAGCTCTTCGAGCGCGACCATACCGGCCTGCTCCTGAAGCGGATGGAGGAATGCGTCGACGGCGACTACCAGGCCTTCAAGGCCAAGGGCGGCGCCTACATTCGCAAGGAATTCTTCGGCAAATATCCCGAGCTGCTGGAGCTGGTCAGCGACATGACCGACGAGCAGATCTGGACACTCCACCGCGGCGGTCACGATCGCGCGAAGATCTTCAACGCCTACAAACGAGCCACGGAGCACAAGGGTGGCCCGACGGTAATCCTCGCCAAGACCGTCAAAGGTTACGGCCTGGGAACCACCCAGTCACGCAACGCCTCCCACCAGGAAAAGAAGCTCACAGACGATGGCCTTTCGGCTTTCATTAAGCAATTCAACATTCCCATTCCCGAAGATCTGGCGGGGGAGAGCAAGCCCTATCGGCCGCCGCAGGACAGCCCCGAGATCGTGTACATGCAGGAGCGCCGCGCCTCGCTGGGCGGTTACATGCCCCGCCGCGACGTCCCGAACTCAACTTCAAGGCGCCGGAGCTCGACTACTTCGCGGAGTGGACCGCAGGCTCCAAAGGCCGCGAAGTCTCGACCACCATGGGCTTCGTGAGCATCCTGCGTCATCTGCTCAAGGACCCGGAGATCGGCAAGCTGATCGTGCCGATTGTTCCGGATGAAGGCCGCACCTTCGGCCTCGAATCGGCAATCCGCCAGGTCGGCATCTACGCGCCAGAAGGGCAGAAGTACAAGCCGCACGAGTTCACATGCTGCTCTACTACCGCGAGGAACAGGACGGCCAGATCCTTGAGGAGGGCATCACCGAGGCGGCTCGATGGCTTCGTTCACCGCGGCGGGCACAGCGTATTCGAACTACCGTATCCCGACAATTCCCTTCTACATGTACTACTCGATGTTCGGCTTCCAGCGAGTAGGCGACATGATCTGGGCCTTCGCTGACTCGCGCGGCAAGGGCTTCCTGATGGGCGGCACTGCCGGCCGCACGACTATGCTCGGCGAGGGCCTGCAGCATCAGGACGGCCACAGCCATGTCCTTTCGAGCACCGTGCCCACCTGCCTGAGCTACGATCCCGCATACGTCTACGAACTGGCCGCAATTCTGCAGGACGGCATCCGCAGGATGTACCAGGAAAACGAGCAGGTCTTCTACTACATCACCATGTACAACGAAGACTACGCGATGCCGGCAATGCCCGACGGCTCGGCCGAAGGCATCGTGCGCGGCATTTACAAGCTCAAGCCTGCGCCCAAGGGCAAGGCGACTGTGCAGTTGTTCGGCAGTGGCCCCATTCTGAACGAGGTCGTGCGGGCGCAGGAAATTCTTTCCCATAAGTACGGCGTGCAAGCCGACGTCTGGAGCGTGACCAGCTACACCGAGCTGCGCCGCGAGGCTCTCGCCGTCGAACGCTGGAACCGGCTGCACCCGGCGGAGCCTGAGAAGACACCCTTCATCGTCCAGGCTCTCAACGGCAGCAGGGGACCGATCATCGCCGCCAGTGACTATATGAAGTCCATCCCGGATCAGCTTTCGCCCTGGCTGCTCAACCGCCTGGTGACCTTGGGCACCGATGGCTTCGGACGCAGCGACAATCGCGAGCATCTCCGCCGCCACTTCGAGGTGGACGCTGAGTCGATTGCCGCGGCCACGCTATCCCGCCTCACGCGTGACGGCAAATACGATGCCGCCAAAACGCAGAGGGCCTTCGCCGAACTCAATATTGACACGGAGATCGGAGATCCGGCGAAGCGGTGATCACGGTGAGAAGCGGAGAAAGCGCCTGCGATGTGCGGGCGCTTTTTCTTTGCTGCAAAGCTTCGCCTGTCGAGACTAAGTTACGCGTACCGCCTGGCGGGAAAGAGGCCATTCGTTTGAACTCCCAACGAAAACCCGTGTATAAGGGTTCCGTGCAGGTTGGCTCTGATCTCGACGCATTGCTGGAACCCATAGAACAATTCCATATCCAAATTGACGCGACCGGCTACACTCCGGTGGCTGTGGTCTTTTGTCAGGCAACGAAGGAGTAACCATGATTTCTCGACGGACATTTATTAATGGCGTTGCGGTTGGAGCAGCGGGTGCCGCTCTGCGGTCGACGGCGAAGAGCTATGCGCAAATTGTCGGGTCAAATGAACGGCTGAACTTCGCCATTTTCGGACTCAATGGGCGCGGCTACGCGCATCTTTCCGGGCTCAAGAACAACAGTAAGTCGGCGCATGTCTCTCATGTCTGCGACGTAGACCAGCACATACTCGATAGGTTTTCCGCCGAAGCGCAGAAGGAACTAGGCTATGCGCCAGCCACTGCTACCGACTTCCGCAAGGTGCTCGCATCGAAAGACGTCGACGTAATCACCATCGCGATGCCCGATCACTGGCACGCTCCAATGGCAATTTACGGCCTGCAAGCCGGAAAGCATGTTTATGTCGAGAAGCCCTCCAGTCACAATCCACGCGAGGGCGAACTGCTGGTCGAGGCGCAGAAAAAATACGGCAAGCTCGTTCAGGTTGGCGACCAGCAACGCTCTTCTCCGCACACCATCAAGATCGTCCAGCAGATCCACGACGGGCTGATCGGCCGCGCCTACTACGCGAAGGCGTGGTACGTAAACACGCGCAAGTCGATGGGCGCCGGCAAGGAGGTCGCAGTTCCCGAGTGGCTCAACTGGGAGCTTTGGCAGGGTCCCGTGCCGCGCAGCGCTTACAAGGACAACATCCATCCCTATAACTGGCACTGGCTCCGTCGATACGGCACCGGCGAGGCTCTGAACAACGGCACGCATGAAGTAGACGTCTGCCGCTGGGCCCTCGATGTCGACTATCCGAACCAGGTGACCGCGAATGGCGGCCGTTACCAGTGGAAGGACGACTGGCAGTTCTACGACACACTGGTGACAAATTTTGTGTATCCCGACAAGATGCTTTCGTGGGAGGGCAGTAGCTGCCAAGGCATGAAGATATACGGCCGCGACCGCGGATCGGTGATTCACGGCACCAAAGGAGCCGTGCTGGTCGATCGCGAGGGGTACGAGGTCTACAACTGGAACGGCAAGAAAATCGATGAGTTCACGACCGGAAAAGAAAATTCATCCAGCGACCTGCTGAGCCGCGACTCGATGACCGACCTGCACTTCGAGAACCTCATCAACGGCATTCGCACCGGCGAGCCGCTTCACTCCCCCATCGTCATCGCCAACGTCAGCGTGACAATCCTGCAGCTTTCGAACATCGCGTGGATCGTAAACCGCGAGCTGAACCTGGACACAAATAACGGCCACATCCTGAGGGACCCCGAGGCAATGAAGATGTGGTCCCGGGAATACGAAAAGGGGTGGGAAGTAAAGGTCTAGGATCAGCCTTGTGCGTCTTTTCGCTAGGTGAGAAATGAAACGCTGGTTAGCCCTGATCTTTGTCCTCGCGGGATCTTCTCTGATCGCAAGTTCGCAGCAGGGCGCCCTGCTCGCTCCAACTCCGCCGATGGGCTGGAACAGCTGGGACTCCTATGGTCTAACTGTCACCGAATCGGAGTTCAAAGCCAACGTCAACTGGTTCCACCAGCACCTGCACCCGTTCGGATGGCAATACGTAGTCGTCGACGAAGGATGGTATCTAGCCCATCCTGAAAACGCCGACAAGAAAGACGCCGACCAGGGCTATGTCATCTCGCCGGGTGGCCTTTACCTGCCCGCGCCCAATCGCTTTCCCTCAAGTGCAAACGATCAGGGCCTCAAACCTCTTGCCGATTACGTCCATTCGCTCGGCCTCAAGTTCGGCATTCACATCATCCGCGGAATCCCCAAGCAAGCCGTCGAAAAAGATCTGCCCATTGCCGGATCGTCATTCCACGCATCCGAGGCTGCCGACCAGACCGATCTCTGCCGCTGGAACCCCGACAATTTCGGAGTCAAGGACAACCCCGCCGGTCAGGCCTATTACGATTCGATGGCCCGGCTTTACGCCGGCTGGGGCGTCGACTTCCTGAAGGTGGACTGCATCTCGCAGCCCTACGATGCGCATGAAATCCACATGGTCAGCGCTGCCCTCAAAAAGTCCGGCCGTCCTATCGTTCTCAGCCTCTCGCCCGGACCTACCCCGCTCGACCAAGCTGCCGACGTGCGCCAGTACGCCCAGATGTGGCGCATCTCCGACGACATGTGGGACATCTGGTCGAAAAAGCCGGATGAAGGCGCGTTCCCCCAGAGCCTGAAAAATCAATTCAGCGTGATCCGGCAATGGTCACCGCACGTCGAGCCCGGTCACTGGCCCGACGCCGACATGCTGCCAATCGGCTACCTGGGGCCCCGACCCGGCTGGGGAACTGCCCGTCAAAGCCGCTTCACGCTCGGTGACACCCGAACCTTGCTGACCCTATGGTCAATCGCCCGCTCACCGCTGATCCTCGGGTCGAACCTCACCATGATGGACCCGCAGACCGAATCCATGGTGACCAATCCCGAGGTCATTGCGGTCGATCAGCGCTCGACCGGCAATCGCCCCGTAATTGACACAGCCTCCACCGTCATCTGGACGGCCCTGCTGGACAACGCACACCTGGTGGCCGTCTTCAACCTGGGAGATTCACCAGCGACGATCACTCAGTCCTGGAAAGAACTCGGGCTCGACAAGACCTCCTACCGCGTGCGCGATCTCTGGCAGAGAGAGGAACTGGGAACTCAATCCTCGCTCCGGGTCAGCGTGCCTCCCCATGGGTCCTATCTGCTCGGCCTGAAATAGACCCAGGGGCATTGCGGTATCGTTCTCATCCATTACGTAGGAAATTGCGGAACAAATCGTCCGTTTTCGGATTACAATCGAGCACAAATATGCCCGAACAGAAACAACTTCGGGCACTGCTGGCCGTGCAGGATGGAAAGGCCCGCAGTGCTCTGCGCGGATATTTGCGCGCCCGGCGCGACGTTGCCGAACTGCGACCGGGGAAGGATATTTTCGAGACGATCAGAACGCACAAGCCGGATCTGATCATCCTCGAGTTCGAGTCGAACAGTCGGTTGATGTGCTCATTGCGCGGTGCCTTCCGCGCGATTCCCCTCGTGGTGGTCGCGCCGCCTGTCGCGGAAATGGCTTTTGAAGCCGCCAGGCTGGGAGCAGCCGCGCTACTGACCCTGCCGATCGAGGAGCGGGAAGCCGCAGCACGATTGTCCCCCGTACTTCTCTCTCTGGCCGGCAATTGCTCAGAAGCCTCGAGGGAAGCGGAGAACCTCGCGGCACAGGCCCCTCCCGCAGATAACCAGGGCCTTCCGGAAGCGTTCACCTCCTCGCCACGCATGATGGCCATTCGCGACACCATCGAGAAAGTAGCGACGACCAATGCTACCGTCCTTATCCGGGGAGAAAGCGGAGTAGGCAAGGAAATTGCCGCGCGCATGATCTTTTCTCTCTCGCACCGACGTGACAAGCCCTTCGTCAAGGTGAATTGCGCCGCCATCCCCAACGATTTGCTGGAAAGCGAGCTCTTCGGATACGAAGCCGGGGCCTTCACCGGGGCACAGCGGACTAAGCCGGGTAAATTTGAGCTCGCCGACGGCGGGACGCTGTTTCTCGACGAAATCGGCGAGATGCATCCTTCCCTTCAGGCGAAGCTGCTGCACGTCCTGCAGGACGGGGAGTTCGCGCGCCTTGGCGCTAAAAGTGACACTGCCGTCGATGTGCGCGTTCTATGCGCGACGAATAAGCTGCTTGAGCAACGCGTCAGCGAAGGATTATTTCGCGAGGACCTGTTTTATCGCATCAACGTCGTGACAGTGCACATTCCACCCCTGCGTGAGCGGCGCAACGAAATATCCGTCTTCATTCGCTATTTTATTGAGAAATATTCCGGCGTGTATGCGCGCAAGGTATCTCCCTTTAGTGACGAAACGATGCAGTCCCTTATCCGTTATCCCTGGCCAGGCAACATTCGTGAATTGGAGAACCTGTGCAAGCGTTACGTAATCGTCGGTGATTCAACTCAGATCGTGCGGGAACTCTCGCTGCACGCAGTGGAACATGTGAACAGGGCCATTGGCGAGGAATCTCCCGTTGCGCCTCCGATCGAATTCCCGCTAAGCACGGAGCCGTCCCTGCTGGAAATCGGCCGCCAGGCTGCCTGGCAGGCGGAGCGGCAGGCTATCCAGGAAATGCTGGTCAACACCCGCTGGAACCGGCGGGAGGCAGCACGCCGCCTTCGGGTAAGCTATAAGGCTCTTTTGAACAAGATCAAACAAATTGAAGAGGAAAATCCGGATCAAAATAGGAAACCGACTGCCATATAGTGGTATCAGGATTCCACTTTTCTCGACCTTCAGGCTCACATGAACTTGGCTTTAATTCGCGCGAAAATCTCAAAAAAGACCAGATAATCAGAGCAATCAAGGCCAATTTGCTGAAAATAGCGACGCAATGAGCACTGATCACAAATTTGGCCAATCATTTGCTAACTAATAAGCATCACTAGAGGCAACTTCAGGCTTAAGGACCTACCTTTTGTAGTTCATCTCACTGTGTTTTACGTCTGCGCCCGCAGACTCTCTTCAAACGATCCCAAGTAGTTTCCCCTCCCTAATGCCTCTTGAGCGGGCCCGCCGGAAAGCGGGCCCATTTGCTCTCTCCCGCCGCGCGTGGCTCCTCTCCGAGAACCTTTAGAATGGACGCGTATGCCAGTTCAAAGCCCTGCGATCACGACTGACGTCACCGATCCGCAACCGGATGGTGTCGGCTCACGGCATCGGCACCAAGAAACTCGTACCAAAGTCGAGATCCTGTACGCTGCTTCGCTGTCGCCGGTCAAGTGGCTTTACCACGGATTCAGCACGCGTCCCGGCGGCCAAAGCACCGCGTACAGCAGGCTCCAGGCAAGCGGTGAGCTTAACCTCGGCTTCACGGCGTCTGACGACAGGGCAAACG
>CAVRNK010000107.1:0-65213 GCA_963721995.1 uncultured Acidobacteriaceae bacterium
ATGGTTGTCAGCAGCCAACTTCTTCCCCGCCCAATATCGGGATACCGGGAGCACTCGAATCGCCATGGGCTGCTGCTTACACCGCTAGCGATAAAGGTCCTCGTGAAAGAGAAACGCTCTAGTGAGCCAGTGCTCCGGCGCGGCGATAGGCCTGCTGATCCGCGCGCCTACTCGGTCTTCACCCGCTCCTTCAGGCTCTTGGCGAGCCTTTCCACCTCAGCCGCCTTCTTGACGACAGCGAGCGAAAGAGTGTTCTTGCTGCTCTTGGCCACCTCAGCCTGCAGCTCCTGCGCCAGCTGATACAGCTTGTTCGTATCGGCCACAATCTGCGCCTGGCGCTCCTCGGCAGGAGTCATCGGCTTCGGTGCCGCCCCATCCGTCTTGGCAGCTGGAGGCTCCGGCTTCTGCGCAGCCGCCGCCCCCGATGTAGCGTCGCTTTGTGGAGGACTAGGGGATGTCTGCGAATCTCCGGCCGCTTGTTGTGTCCATGCCGGCAAAGCGCAAAGCACCAGAACAAAAATGACTACGGAGAGGAACTGCTTTCGTGGGCTGCGAGCTTTACAGGAGTCGGAAATCACCGGAGTCCCCACTGAATCACCTTACTGCATCTGCATCCTTTCTTTCACGCTTTTTGCCAGCTTTTCAATCTGCGCATTCGCCGCATTGAAAAATGAAGGCGTATCCTTGCCGCCTGCTGGCCACGTCATCCCGCAACCCTGCGCCAGCTGGCAAAGTTTGTCCGTCACTCTAAAGTTGCGCAGGGGAGATAGCAAGGCGTTGTCTAGCTCGCATTGCGATACACGCGCAGAAACTCCGCAGCCGCACGAAGAGGATCGACGGCGCCAAAGACGCCCGAGATCACGGCAACAGAATCGGCCCCTGCCGCCCACACTTCGGCGACATTTGCGAGCGTGATGCCGCCGATCGCCACGACCGTCTTCTCCGTCAGCCGCCGCGCCAGCCGCACCCCATCCAGCCCGACCACCGGGTCGGGGTTCTCCTTCGAAGCTGTGGCAAAGACCGGACCAATCGCGATGTAGTCCACCGGCTCGAACACAGCCGCCCGAAGCTGCGTTTCGTTGTGCGTCGAAATGCCGACGATTACATCCGGCCCAAGCAGCGCGCGCGCCTCGCCGGGCGACATGTCGGTCTGACCGAGATGCACGCCGCCGAACCCGGCCTCCGCCACCAGGTCGACATAGTCGTTCAGGATCAGCCTGAGGCTCGCCGGCGCCGCAGTCCGCATAATCTCGGCGTCGCGCAGTATGTCGGCATCGCTCCCCTGCTTATTCCGGTATTGCAGTATCCCGACGCCGGCTTCGGCGAGGCCCGTCACCAGCCCCGCCAGAGTTTCGCCTCGGCTATCATCAGGAGGCAGAAAGGCAGAGTCGAGGATCGGGTATAGCGGAGGAAGTCTCACACTGCCCAGTGTATTCCGTGGGCCCTCCCTTGCTCTGACGCTTAGGCTTCGTCCGCCGACGGCCCGTAACAACCCGGAATCGGAACCCCCAGCAGGCGGAGATACACCCCCAGCTGAGCCCGATGATGAACCATGTGGTTGACCACCCACTTGCGATACACATCGGTACGCGACTCGTCGATCATAGGCTGGCCATTCCACTCGAACTTCCAGCGGCCCGCCATGGCTTCGTCGCTGGTAGCGGCGAGAGCCGCGCGCGCTTCTGTCAGGTCAGCGTCGAATCGGGCCAGCATCTGCTCGTGGGTCTTGTCCTTCCACGCGCCCATCATCTTTCCGGCGTCGTCATCGGTGAAGGTCAGCACGTCCTTGTTCAGCGTGTCCCTACACCAGCTCGGGAAATCGGACAGATGCCACGCCAACCGCCCCAGCTCCATCGACTTTTCGTGCGGCTTCCATGTCATCTTGTCATCCGGTACAAGAGCGATGAACTTCCGTGTGTTTCCGTACTCCACATCGAATTCCGGCAGCAACTGCTCGGCGATCGTTTTTTCAGCAACAGGCATTTGAGTCCTCCTTGGGGACCGCAACAGCATAGCAACGGGACAACACGGCAATCTTCAATTTCTCGACCATAGTGGCCAGTTACTGTCCTTGATGCCGTTCCCGCTCAGGCCGGAAAAACCTGATCTCGGAGATTCGCGCCACCGCCGCACCCCGGGAACGAATTGCCCGCGTTCAGCGTAGCCATATTCAAGCTTCGCTCTGACCCGCAGTACCCACATAGCCCCCGGAGGCCGACCGAATGGCAATGTTCACCGATCAATTGAGACAGGTTCTGCGCCGGCTGGGCCGCGCGCCGTTGTTTACGGCCATCACACTGCTCACCCTGGCCATAGGGGTTGGAGCAAACACAGTGATTTTCAGCGTGATTGAGGGCGTGCTCCTCAAGCCCTTGCCCTATCCGCATCCTGAGCAGCTGATCGGCGTCTGGCATACCGCCCCAGGCATCAACATCAAAGACCTCAACATGTCCCCGTCGATCTATTTCATCGACCGTGAGCAGAACACGACGCTCCAGGACATCGGCGTCTACGATGGCGACTCCTTTGACGTAACCGGCGCCGGCGAGCCTGAGCACGTACGCGGCCTCGACGTCACCGACGGCACATTGCCGCTCCTGGGAGTCGTCCCCGCCGTCGGCCGCCTTTTCACTCGCTCCGACGATTCGCCCGGAGCACAGGCAACCGTTCTGCTCTCCTATGGATATTGGCAGAAGAAGTTCGGTGGCGACCGCTCCATTATCGGCCGCTCGATCACCGTCGATGGCAAGCCGCGCCAGATCATCGGAGTGCTGCCTCAGGGCTTTCACTTCCTCGATTGGCAGGATGCCGCGATCGTCGCGCCCTTCCAATGGGACCGCAGCAAGGTAAAGCTGGGCAACTTCAGCCAGCGCGCCCTCGCCCGAATGAAGCCTGGTGTAACCATCGAGCAGGCGAGCGCCGACATGGGACGCCTGCTCCCCATCGTCTGGCGCAGCTTTCCCGCACCCGAAGGATTCAGCGTCAGCCTCTTTGAGAAGGCGCGCATCGCCCCCAATCTGCGGCCTCTGAAGCAGGATGTCGTCGGAGACATAGGCAAAGTCCTGTGGGTACTGATGGGCTCGATCGCGCTGGTTCTGCTCGTCGCCTGCGCCAACGTGGCCAATCTGCTCCTCGTTCGCGTGGAGGGCCGCCGGCAGGAGCTCGCCATACGCTCCGCGCTCGGCGCAGGCTGGAGCCGCATCGCCGGCGAATTGCTCTTTGAAAGCATCGTGCTCGGAGTGGCCGGAAGCCTGATCGGACTGGCTCTGGCCTATGCCACGCTGCGCGTGCTGGTAGCCGCGGCTCCCACCGGGCTGCCGCGCATCCACGAGATCGGCATCGACCCGCTCGTGCTTCTCTTCGCGCTTGGTCTCGCGCTGTTCACCAGCCTGCTGATCGGCTTGATCCCTGTCATCAAATACGCCGGCGCCAGCCTGAACAGCGGCCTGCGCGAAGGTGGACGCGCCCTCAGCCAGAGCCGCGAACGCCATCGCGCACGCAAGGCCCTCGTGATCGTGCAGGTCTCGCTGGCCCTGGTGCTTCTCATCTGCTCCGGCCTCATGATCCGCACCTTCCGCGCCTTGATGCACGTCTCTCCCGGCTTCGATTCGCCCGATACCATCCAGACCTTCCGCTTCTATATCCCCGACACGCAGATCCCGGACAAAGACCGCGACCGCATAGCGCAAATGCAGCAGGCAATTCTCGACAAGCTTTCGTCGATCCCCGGTGTCTCGTCTGTCGCCTTCACCACCGCCGTCCCCCTCGACGGGTATGACTCGAACGACATCCTCTACGCGCAGGACCACATGCAGAACGAGGGCGAGCTTCCCCCCATCCGCCGCTTCAAATTCGTCTCACCCGGGGAGTTCGCAACCCTGGGCACAAAGCTCCTTGCCGGCCGCGATCTCACCTGGACCGATATCTACCAGAAACGCCCCGTCGCCATCATCTCCGAGAACTTCGCCCGCGAATACTGGCACAACGCGAACGGCGCGATCGGCAAGAGGATCCGCGTGGCCAGCAACGACGACTGGCGCGAGATCGTCGGTGTAGCTCAGGACGTTCACGACAACGGGGTCGATCAATCCGCGCCCAGCACCGTCTACTGGCCGATCATGCAGGACAACTACGAAGGCCAGAAACAGATGTTCAGGCGCGGCGTCGCCTTCATCATCCGCAGCCCTCGCGCCGGATCGCACGCCTTCATCGACGAGATTCAGCGGCAGGTCTGGTCGGTCAATCCCGACGTGCCCCTCGCCGAGATGACGACCGTTGGCACCCTTTATACGAAGTCTATGGCCCGCACCTCGTTTACGCTGGTGATGCTCTCCGTCGCCGGAGGCATGGCCCTCCTGCTCGGCATTATCGGAATCTACGGCGTGATTTCCTACTCCGTCTCGCAGCGCACCCGCGAGATCGGCATCCGCATGGCGCTGGGCGCGCAGCGTCCGGCTCTCACCGCCTTGTTCGTCCGCCAGGGACTCCTGCTCACCGGCATCGGCCTGGCCTGCGGCCTGGTCGTCGCCTTCATAACCATGCGCCTGATGTCGTCGCTGCTGTTCAACGTAAGCCCGGTCGACCCGCTCACCTACATCAGCATCACCGTTTGCGTCATGGCGACGGCGTATCTTGCCTGCTACCTGCCCGCGCGGCGCGCCGCCACCGTCAACCCGGTAAATGCCCTGCGGGCGGAGTAATGGAGATTCTATATTCGCCATAAGATCAATAGCTTATGAAGAGCGCCTGTCCAATGAATCAACTTCGTAGCTCGACGCAGAAAATCTCCCTGTTTTCTGCCCGGACCCCACATACCGATTCAATGGCATGCGCCCTCCGGCTTTGTTATTCTTGACCCTGGCTTCCATGGGCGTTTTGTTTGCGGTCTTCGTTTTAAGCCTCGTGGCGCTTATCTGGACGGTTATTGCGCTGAGGCGCCATATACACAACCACGATGTGCGCGGCAGCGAGCCCCTCAGTCTGGAGGGCGCCAAGAACGACGACCCGCTCAGGAATCTCGATTAGCCGGACCGGGGAGGGCAGGAAATGGATCAGGCGCAAGTTGCGGTTTCTACAGGTGTTGCACGTCCGATGGCCGTATCGTCCGGGGTTTCCCGTGGTGCTGCGGTACTCCTCGGCAGTTTGCTCGTCGCGATCTGTGCCCACGTCTCCGTACCGCTGCTGTTCACGCCGGTGCCCGTCACGCTCCAGACTTTCGCCGTCCTCCTGCTGGGTCTGTTGCTGACACCGGCGTCGGCATTCGCAGCCCTCGTCCTGTACCTCGTTGAAGGTGCTGCCGGACTTCCCGTCTTCAGCCCGCACGGCCCCGGCGGACTCTTGCAGCTTCTCGGCCCGACCGGCGGTTACCTGCTCTCTTACCCATTCGCTGCTGCTCTCACCAGCCTGATTGCGCGCCGCATTGGACGCGCCAGCTTCACCTCCTATGCCTTCTCGGCTGCGCTGGGCAGCCTGCTGATTCTGGCGCTGGGCGCATCCTGGTTCGCGGTGTTGACTCATCAGTCTGCGGGAACAGCCCTGACCATGACCGTATGGCCCTTCCTGCCGGGAGACGCGCTGAAACTCTGCGCTTCCGCCGGCGTCGCGCAGGGTTACATCCGGCTTCGTAACCGATTTCGCGGGCCTTCGGCCAGCCTCACTGAGGGGGCAGATCGTTAGGCGCATTGGAAACAACCCTGCCTCCGAGTTCATCCGGCTCCGGCTTGCCTCTTTCGTTGAAAGGACTAGATAACCGCAGTGAGCGCAACACCTTCCGTCCCCGTTGACACCCAGGCGCCTTCATCGCAGGTGCGCGAAATTACCATTGCCCACAGCCCCGATTCCGATGATGCCTTCATGTTTTACGGCCTTGCCACCAACAAGGTTCGGGTTCCGGGCTTCAAGTTCACCCATTCCCTCACCGACATCGAAACGCTGAACCAGAAGGCCATTCGCGAAGCCTTCTATGACGTGACCGCGATTTCCTTCCACGCCTACCCCTACCTTCAAGACAACTACGCCTTGATGGCCTGCGGCGGCTCGGTCGGTGAAGGCTATGGCCCGATGATCGTGGCCAGCCGGCGCTTTACCCTCGACAGCATCCGCGGCATTCGGATTGCGGTCCCCGGCACGCTGACCACTGCCTACCTCACCCTCAAGCTCTTTGCGCCCGAGATTGAAACTGCCGTCGTGCCCTTCGATCGGATCATTCCTGAGGTACAGGCTGGCAACTTCGAGGCCGGCCTGATCATTCACGAAGGGCAGCTCACCTACGCGCAGAGCGGCCTCCACAAGGTGCTCGACCTCGGACAATGGTGGCGTGAGGAAACCGGGCTGCCGCTGCCCCTGGGCGGCAACGCGATCCGGCGCTCTTTGGGCGAGGACACCATGCGCATCGTAACCCAGGCGCTGCGGGACAGCATCCAGCATGGACTCGATCACCGTGACGAAGCCCTGACTTACGCGATGCAGTTCGCCCGCGACCTCGACCAGGTTCTGGCCAACAAGTTCGTCGGCATGTATGTGAACGAGCGCACCCTGAACTACGGCGAAGACGGCCGCGAAGCCATTCGCAAGCTGCTCGCCCTGGGACACGAGCGCGGCATCATCCCCCTTCCGGTGAAGGTTGACTTCGTCGGCTGAAATACAGAGCCGGACAAGAACAAAATCGAAAAGGCCCGGTTGCTCATGCAGCCGGGCCTTTGCTTTTGCGGGGAGGGCGGGAGATCCGCAGGAGTCTCTAAGTGCCGGTACCGCGGACGACCACTTCCGCAGTGCGGACGAGAATCTTCAGATCGAGCCAGAAGCTCCAGTTCTCGACATAAGCCGTATCCAGGGCAATGTATTTCGCGAAGGAAGAATCCTGCCGCGCCTGAATCTGCCAAAGGCCGGTGAGACCGGGCAGAACCTCCAGGCGGCGGAAGTGCTCCAGCTCGTATTTTTCCACCTCGCTGGCAATGGGCGGGCGAGGACCCACGATGCTCATTTCACCGCGCAGGACGTTGAAGAATTGCGGCAGCTCATCGAGGCTGTATTTGCGCAGCAGACGCCCCACCCGGGTAACCCGCGGATCGTTGCTCACCTTGAAAAGAATGCCGTCGCGTTCGTTCATCCCGGCCAGATTCTTCTTCAATCCCTCCGCATCCTTCACCATGGTGCGGAATTTGAAGCAGGGAAAGACGCGGCCGCGTTTGCCGATGCGTTCGGAGACAAAGAACATCGGGCCCGGGCTATCCAACCGGATCAGGATCGCAATCGCCAGCATCAGCGGGAACACCGCGGTCAGGGCCAGCAGCGACAGAGCGATATCCACCAGCCGCTTGAGGATAAGCGCCACGGTGCGCGGATCGCGTCGATGCAGAGATACGACCGGAAACACACCCAGGTACTCAATCGGAGCATCGGCAGTGAGCTCGCCGTAATAGCCGGAGATGGAGCGAATATCGACATCGAGTTCGCGCGCCTCTTCAACCAGGCGGATCGCATCTTCAATCGCGCACGGTTCGGCGATCACCAGCTCGTCGATAAAGTGCAGCCGGGTAAGCTGACGGATGCGGTCCATCCCGCCAAGGATCTGGTTCTCAGGCACCTCGCGGCTTGAGGTGCAGCCGGGAGAAAGCAGGAACCCACGCAGTCTGTAACCCAGCCGGTAATCTTTGGCGATGTGCTGACCCAGGGCGTAGCTCAAATGATTTGTGCCCAGGATGACGACATTTCGCGTTTCAAGACCGCGTTCGTACTGCCGATAGCGCGCCAGTCTCCAGACCACACGGCGAATGGACAACGAGACGATCGTGGCGAGGATCAGCAGCACGACGAGAGCTCGCGAAATGCCGAAGCTGTTCGTCATGTAAAGACCGCCGCACAGCAGCAGCCCCGCATTCAGGCATGCCTGCACAGTGAGCCGCAGCTCGTGAGCTCCGGTGGCCAGCGGGATAGGCGAATAGAGACCGTAACGGCGCGCAACCAGAGCGTACGCAAGTACAAACCAGGCGAGATAAACCAGGCTGAGTGGAGTGCTGGTTAAGTCGTGGAAGACGCCTGAGAATCGAGTTGCCTTGTCAAAAAGGATGGCGCGCAACACCAGCGCGGCGCCGAACGCTAGTAGGATCGCGATGCCGTCGTTCAGCATCATGATCAACGACGTAACCATCGACGGTCCGACGAAGCTCGTGCGAGACCGCGTTCGCACCGGAAAGCCGGTAGCGGGCTGATCCGCGGCACTCGTCTTTCGAATGAATTCCGAAGTAGCCATCACCGTCCCAAAAAACTGCAAGCAGGAAACTATCGAACACCCTGGCGCACTTCCAGCGTCATCAACGACGTGCTACAGGTGAGGATTGAAATGTGACAAGAGACCTGAACTGAGCCTCTGAAAACTTCTGGGGAAAGACCCCTACAAACGCTTTAGTTTCTGTACTAAGGACAAGCCTTAAGGTAACTTGCGGAGGATCATTGTGGGTCCACGCGAATGCATCGAACCCGGTTTATTAACCACTATACCATGATTCAGACTTCGGGATTTTGTCTGGCTGGTAGCAGCCAGATGAATTGGTGACTCGCCGCTCGCATGCCGTGGAACTCTGTGCATTGACTACGCCCCTTGTCTTTCAGTTCATGCACCAAGGCTTACAACCACATCGACAACATACGCAATCGTGGCCTGCTCAACCAGCCGGTTCAATAAATGACGCTTGAGCCCCACCCAGAACACAGATCATGCTTATATCTGTGCTGAGAAGCAGAACCCATCCCTGCCGATGCCCGAGTAATCGTAATTTAAAAAATAAATTGTTACCGTAGCTGTGTCAAATAGAATATCGGCTGTCTTTTCAACTCTTTTCTTGAAAACACCTGACTGCGGATCGAGTTGTGCACCGCCCAGATTTTCTTTTTCCACATACCTCTCTGTCTAACTAGTTTGAACGAGATAACTTCCCTTCGACCAAGTTGTCTGGGCTAGACTGGCCATACATGCCCGCAGATTTTCGCCATTTGATCGCCGAACTTATCGAGCGGGAGGCGCGCCCCATCGACAAGTACGGACACCAGCCCCGCCTCTACTCCCTCACACGCGTCATCGGAGAAGACCTGACCTACGATGACGACATCGTTTTCGCTGCGGCCTGGCTCCACGACATCGGCGTATTCGTCGGCAACCGGCCCGAAGACCCCGGGCAGCTGCGCCGTTGGGACCATGTGACATATGCCTGCAATCGCGCGGCCACGATCCTGCGCGAGACAGAATTTCCACCGGAAAAAATACCTGCCGTCCTGGATGCGATTCGCACGCATCAGCCCCACGACGATCCGCAGACCCTCGAAGCTGTCATCCTGCGCGACGCCGACATCCTGGAACAACTCGGCGCAATCGGCATCCTGCGGGCAGTTTCGAAAGTCGGCCGCGACACTCGTTATGCGCGCTTCAGCGAGATGGCTCCCGTCCTGCGCAAGGCAGTCACCGAGCTTCCCTCGAAACTGCGGCTCGAGCGGGCCCGCGAACTCGCCGCCCCGAAGATCCGCCTGCTCACCGCCTTCCTCGCGGGCGTCGATGCGGAATCAGCCGATGCACTGTTCTAGCCTGCGCCACGCGCTATAGTAACCAGAACAGGAGCAAGAAGCAGGTGGAAGAATTTTCAAGGATCAAGCGGCTGCCAGCCTATGTTTTCAACATTACCAGCGAGCTGAAAGCGGCAGCCAGGCGGCGCGGCGAAGACATCATAGACTTCGGCATGGGCAATCCTGACGGTGCCACACCGTCGCATATCGTCGAGAAGATGATTGAGGCGGCACGCAAGCCCGACACCCACCGCTACTCCCTCTCGCGCGGCATTCCACGCCTGCGCAGGGCAATCACCAACTGGTACGAGCGCCGTTACAACATCCAGCTCGACCCGGAAACTGAAGCGATCGTAACCATCGGATCGAAGGAGGGCATCGCCCACCTCTGCCTCGCGACCCTCGATCAGGGTGATGTCGTTCTCGTTCCCAACCCCAGCTACCCGATCCACATTTACGGTCCCGTCATCGCCGGCGCGAATATTCGCAGCATTGCCATCCACAACACCGACAGCTTTCTGGCCGAACTCGAAGAAACCATCCCACTCATGTATCCGCGCCCCAAAATGCTGATCCTGAACTTTCCTGCAAATCCCACCACGCAGTGCGTCGATCTGGCATTCTTCGAGCGCGTCGTCGAACTGTGCCGGCAACATCAGATCTATCTCGTGCACGATCTCGCGTACGCCGACATCGTCTTCGACGGATTCCGTGCCCCGTCAATCCTCGAAATCCCCGGAGCGCGGGAAATTGCCGTGGAATTCTTCACACTCTCGAAGAGCTACAACATGCCCGGATGGCGTGTAGGTTTCATGGTCGGCAATAAGACGCTCGTGGCCGCCCTGGCGCGTCTCAAGAGCTACTTTGACTATGGCACCTTCACTCCCATTCAGGTTGCGTCGATCCTGGCGCTTGAAGGGCCACAGGAATGCGTAACCGAGATCTGCGACAACTACCGCAGACGGCGCGACGTTCTCGTGCAGGGCTTAAACAAGCTGGGATGGCAGGTGAATTCCCCCAAGGCAACCATGTTCGTTTGGGCGCCAATACCCGAGCCATACAAGCATCTCGGCTCGCTTGAGTTTTCGACCCTCCTGCTCAAGGAGGCGAAAGTGGCGGTGAGCCCAGGCATCGGCTTCGGCGAATACGGAGACGGTCATGTGCGCTTCTCGCTGATCGAAAACGAGGAACGCACCCGGCAGGCGCTGCGCTGCATGCGTCAGATGTTCCAGCGGACTGGTGCAGGGCTGCAGGCAGCCGCTCACTAGCCGCAACCTACGGAATCGCGGGCGCGGTTGCCTTTTCAATGAGCTTGGTCGTGCTGAAGCCCTCCACTGTGGGAACGATCTTCACGCGTCCTCCCCACGAACGGACTTCCTTCGCGCCCACTACCGTATCTTCGTTGTAATCGCCGCCCTTCACGATCACGTCAGGACGCAACGCGTCGATCAACTCAAGCGGCGTTGGCGTATCGAAGACAACCACCGCATCCACCGCGGCCAGAGCGGCCAGCACGTATGCGCGCTCGCGCTGCCCTACCATTGGTCGCGTGGGGCCCTTCAAATTGCTCACCGATGCATCGCTATTGATGCCGACGATAAGCCGGTCGCCCTGATTGCGCGCGCTCTCGAGCAGGGTGATGTGACCGATGTGCAGCAGGTCGAAGCATCCATTCGTGAACACAATGCTCTCGCCATTCGAGCGCCATGCCGAAACGCGCGTCTTCAGTCGATCCAGCGCCAGCACCTTCTCCTGCGCCTGCAGCTCTACTTGAGGCATCAGGCTGGTCAGCAGCTCATCGCGCATCACCGGCACCGTGCCGACTTTGCTCACCACAATGCCGGCGGCAACATTCGCCAGAGGAACCGCGGCCTCGATCTCCAGCCCGCTGGCCAGCGCCAACGCGAGCGTCGCAATCACTGTATCGCCTGCGCCGGATACATCGAATACCTGGCGCGCCACCGCGGGAGATACCGTCTTCTCATCGGGCGTGAGTACGGCAATGCCTTTTTCGCTGAGGGTGACCGTCAGGTACTCAAGATCAAGCTCCGACGCCATCGCCTGGCCCGCGCTAAGAATCGCCTCCAGCTCTTTCGACGCCACATTCGTCGCGGCGGAAAGCTCGTGCAGGTTAGGGCAGATCGTAGTGGCGTGACGATATCGCTCAAAACTTCGCTGTTTAGGATCGACCAACACAGGAATTTCCTTCGCGCGCGCCTTCTGTATCAGTCGCTGGCACACATGCTCGGAGAGAACGCCCTTGGCGTAATCCGACAACACCAGCGCATCGGCGGACGGAAGGGCGGCCTCGACCTTGGCAATCAGATCTTCATACGCTGCTGCCGGAAAGCCGTCCGTGGTCTCCGTATCGAGGCGCAGCATCTGCTGCTTGCCGCCCACGATTCTAAGCTTGGTGGTGGTCGGGTGATTGTCGACCGGTGTCAGCTCCGAGTCAACTCCCGAGCGGCGCAGGCAATCTTCCAAAGACGCGCGATCCGCATCCTGTCCGCAAAATCCAAAGAGCGTTGCCTTCGCGCCAAGTCCCGTAACATTCATCGCGACGTTTGCCGCTCCGCCCGGCTGTTCGCTGCGGTGTACAGCCCGCACTATGGGCACCGGCGCCTCCGGAGACACGCGATCCACGTCGCCCCAGATGTAGCGGTCGAGCATCACATCGCCAACCACCAGAATGCGGGTGTTACCCCACTCGCCTTCGATCAGCTGCATTACTCGGTGCAGGTCCTGGATCATCGCGACAATGTTTCACTTTCCTGAGGTTGGTCCTGGCAAAAACTCAGCTCTACCCAATCGCAGAGCATGTGGCCGCACAGTATGTGCGCCTCCTGCACCCGTGCCGTATCCTTTGAGGCAATGCACACCGTCGCGTGGGCGATGCCTGCTGCTGTGCCGCCACCCGCTCCGGTAAACGCTACGGTGAAGGCCCCCAACTCGCGGGCCTTTCGCAAAGCGGAGCAAACATTCTTGCTGTTCCCCGACGTTGAAATCCCGATCACGACATCGCCTTCATTGCACAGCGCTTCCACCTGGCGCTGAAAAACATCGTCGTAGCCGTAGTCGTTTGCAATCGCGGTCAGGATTGACGTATCCGTCGTCAGAGCGATAGCCGGCAGGCCCCTTCGTTCCCGCCGGAAGCGGCCGACAAACTCAGCCGCCAGATGCTGCGCATCGGCCGCGCTTCCTCCGTTGCCGAACAGCAGTATTTTCCCGCCATCCATCATGGCCCGGGTCATCTCATCCGCAATCTTCTCCAGAATCGGCAATTGGGCAGGCAAAGTCTGGATGACAGCCATATGGTCGGCTAACGCCTGGTGAAAAATTTTCGTGGGCTTCGGGGGATTCGGCATTTATTCTCCAGGCGGATCGACTGCGGTTATCTTGCGAACGAACAGGAATGAACAAACTTCCCGTTATCATATTAATTAACTACTCATGTCTTCTCATAGCTCGCCAGCCTTCGCGAACATCCAATACGTCTTTCTCGATCGCGATGGTGTTATCAACCGCAAGCTGCCGGAGGGTGAATATGTAAGTGCGTGGCATCACTTTCATCCCCTTCCCGGAGCCGAAGAGGCAATCGCCGCGCTCAATCGGTCCGGACGTGTTGTCATCGTCATCACCAATCAGCGTGGAGTCGCACTCGGCCGCTACACCGAGTCCGACGTCAGAGCCGTCCACGAAGAACTGCAGAAACACCTCAATCGATCGGGCGCACACGTGGATGCCTTTTACTTCTGCCCGCACGACAAGAACGAGTGCAACTGCCGCAAGCCGAAGACCGGATTATTCGAGCAGGCGTTACACGACTTCCCGGAAGCCTCGGGAAAAAACAGCATCGTGATTGGCGACTCTCTTTCCGACATTGAGGCGGCACGCACTTTCGGAGCTTCAAGCATATTCATTGAAGGCGATCCTCAGTTTCAGAAGGCTGGGGCGGAAAAAGCACGTGCGCTGGCGGATGCCTCTTCCGGATCATTGTCTGAAGCCGTGACCCAATTCCTCCGCTGACTTCAGACTGCGACAACGTCCGCGGTTTCGAAGGTTTCGCGAATTCCCTCTTCCAGCTGCGTAAACTCCAGATCGCATCCCAGTTCGCGCAAGCCCGTCAGGTCGGCCTCGGTAAAGTGCTGGTATCTCGCATTCAGATCGGCAGGAAAGGGCATGTACTCTATCTCAGCTCGTCCATGAACAGACATGAGCGCCTTCGCAACTTCGTTGAAGGTCCGCGCGCGACCCGAACCGGCATTGACGACTCCCTGATATGTCACAACTGTCTCGCTCGCAGCCGGCGCGTATGGCCCGGTCTGAGCGAAGAACATATTCAGCCTCGCCAGATCGCGTACATACACAAAGTCTCGGCGCTGCTCGCCGCTCCCGTATCCGCCCGACCCCTCGAAGAGCTTCACCTTCCCGTACTCCAGGATCTGCTTGGTGAAATGGTGAATCACCGAAGCCATGCGGCCTTTGTGCTGCTCGCGCGGCCCATACACATTGAAGTAACGCAGGCCGACAACCGTCGACTCGAGACGCCCCTGCGCCAGTTCATTCCGCACATAGTGATCAAAAGCCAGCTTGGAAAAGCCGTAAATGTTCAGTGGCTTCTCATTCTCCAGCACCGGAGTAAAGTGGCCGGGGCCGCTCAATCCGTACACTGCCGCAGTCGAGGCATAGACGAGAGGCACTCCCTGTTGCGACGCGAACTGCAGCACCACCTTGGAATAGGTGAAGTTGTTGTCCATCATGTACACGCCGTCATCGACCAGCGTGTTCGAGCACGCGCCCTGATGAAAGATCGCATTCACCCGCGGAATCCCCAGCGCGCCCTGCTCCAGCGCCCGGCGAAATTCCTTCTTGTCCATGTAATCGACGAACCTGGCTCCATGCAGATTGAAGAGCTTCTTCGAATCGGCGAAGTTGTCAACGACAAGAATATCCGTGATGCCATGAAGATTCAGTTCATGCACGAGGTTGCTGCCGATAAATCCCGCTCCGCCGGTGACAATGTACATTGATCGATTCCTTTATCTATCTTCTATGCGACTTCTACGCGAACGTCGATTCGCTTGCTCTTTGCCGGTTACGCCACGCTTCAAGACTCGCCGCCAGCATGTCATCGACCGTGATTGACGTCAGACACTTCTTCTTCTGCTCGATGCAGGTCTCGAGGCGGCATCCCGCGCAATCCACGTTACGGTAGAGGATCCGATGTCCGGTGCCGTGCGGAAACCAGATACCAGGTTTCGTGCGCGCAGCAAACGCAATCACGCAAGGCACACCCGCCGAAGCCGCAAAATGCATCGGACCGCTGTCGGGCCCCAGAAACAACTCTGCTTTGCGCAAGACAGCCGCCGTTTCCCGGGGTGCAAGCTCGCCGCAAAGGTTCACCGTTTTGCCCCGCCATCTTGCGGCCAGAAGTTCACTGACCTCCCGGTCTTCCTTCGCTCCCACCAGGACCAGACTATGCCCGGGAAATTTCCGGCTGAGTTCTGACGTGAGCGCACACCAGTTTTCTGTGCCCCAGTCCTTGGCCTGAACCTTGGTGCCTGGACCGCAAGCAATGATCGGCTGTCCGCCAGTGGGCTGCAACGCCGCTTCTGCCCGTCCCAATTCCTCCGCAGTCAAGCGAAGGTCCCACGCAGCCGGCTCGTTCAGATCGAGAGCACCCAGCTCGCTCACGCAGCGCACAAGCCTGGCTGCCTCGCTTTCCCACAGCGTCTCTGTCACCTGCAGATTGATGGCGCGATCCCCCAGTGGCAGACCAACAATCCCTCTGATCCCGCAGGCTCTGAAGAACCGCTGATCCCGCAGTACAGCCGTCTCTCCGCGCGGCTTCGTCAGATAAACCAGAACCTGCGGACGGAAACGCCGTATCTGGAACCATAGGCCCGCCAGGGTCTTCGCGCTCCGAGTGCCTACCGGATAACTCAGATAACCATCGACCAGGCCCGACTCACCAATAATTGCCGACGCCGCGGGCGCCTTGGCGTGAACCGGAACATTGGTCAGCATCAGGCGCCGCGCGTTCAGAAAAGCGCGAGCTACCAGATGCAACGCAGGCAGTACTACAACCGTATCGCCCAGACTTCCCAGGCGATAGATCAGTACCCTTTTGACCTTGGTTGGATCGATTCCTGCTGGCTTCATTTCGGGGGATTCCAGTTGAATCCTGTTTCACTCCTGAACGTTACCGGCCGCCAATTTACGGTTGGCAACCGATGCCGCATCTACCCGTGCTTCGACGCACTCACGAAAACCGCTAAACCTCTCCGCCTATGGGAGACGATGCACCACAGCATCTCGCGTCTGATGAGATATCGGACGACCCACGCTGAGATAGGTAAAGCCACGCTCAAGCATCTGAGCTGGATCGTAAAGATTCCGCCCGTCGATCACGATCGGGTATCGCAGTGTGTAGTGCAGGCGATCGAGATCGAGTTCGCCGAACTCCTGCCAGTCGCTGAGGATCACCAACGCGTCCGCGTCTTGTGCCGCGACGTATGGATCATCGGCATAGCGCATCCGTTCCGACGCCGGGATAATCTCCTTCGCCCGCTCCGCGGCCGCCGGATCGAACGCAACCACCGTGGAACCCTCCTTTAGAAGCTGCTCCACGATATCCAGCGCCGGTGAATCGCGAATGTCGTCGGTCCCGCCCTTGAACGAGAGACCCAGCACACCGATGCGTTTGCCGCGGAAGGTCCATAGCGCCGACCGCACCTTCTGGAAGAATCGCTTCTTCTGCTCATCGTTGATGCTCTCGACCTCCTTCAACAGACTGAAGTCGACGCCCAGTTGTTCTGCAACGTAACGAAATGCCGCGACGTCCTTGGGGAAGCACGACCCGCCATAACCAATGCCGGCACGTAGAAACTTAGGCCCGATGCGGCCATCCATGCCCATGCCGCGCGAAACCTGTTCCACATCGGCATCCACCGCCTCGCAGATATTGGCAACCACGTTGATGAAAGAAATCTTCATCGCGAGGAACGCGTTCGACGCGTGCTTGATAAGTTCTGCGGCCTTCGTCGAAGTGAGCAGTAGCGGAGGAGGATTGTTCTCACCGCAGCATCCCGGAACAGCCTGCGGCAAACGATAATAGTCGCCCGACGTCAACGGCTCATAGATGGCACTGAGCAACTTGCCCGCTCGCTCGCTTTCCGCGCCGATCACAATACGGTCGGCGTGCAGAAAATCGACCACCGCAGTGCCTTCACGAAGAAACTCGGGGTTCGATGCAATGTCGAAATTCTCTCGCGGCACCCCATTGCGCTCGATGACCCGGCGAATCCATTCGTTCGTGTAGACCGGCACCGTGCTCTTCTCCACGATGACCTTGTAATCTTCGATGGAGCGGGCAATCTCACTGGCGACCGCGTCCACATACGAGAGATCTGCGCTTCCAGTCTTGCTTTGCGGCGTGCCGACTGCAATGAAAATGACCTGCGACTGTCGCGCCGCGGCGCCCAGGTCGGTGGTGAACTCGACTCTGTTCTCGCGATTGCGTGCAAGCAGCTCGGGAAGATAATCCTCATGAATCGGAACTCCGCCCTCGCGCAGTAGCTTAACCTTTGCTTCGTCGTTGTCAACGCAGATAACACGATGCCCAATCTCTGCAAAGCACGCAGCCGCCACCAGGCCAACATACCCTGAACCGACGACTGCGATGGAAACCGGTTGGCTCATAAACTCCTCGCAAAGCAATTAGGAAGCGCAGCATTCCTGGATACCGTTGGCGCGACAAGGAACTATTGTTGTAAGACACGCGGAACAATTGTCGCCACTCAGGAAGCTTGGAAACGTTCTACAGCGTATGCCGTTGGATGCAAACGCAGGGGATGAGGCCGTGTCCGTGCGGAACTGTTCTTAGAATCGCCAAACACGTCCAGGTTGTCAATACATTGACACCCCTGGGATACCCACACACGAATGTTATTCTGAGTACAAGTTTCGCGCGCAGACGACTCTTGACCCTCTTGATCATACGGAGTTATCCCCCAAGCATGAGCGCGGTGAGCCATTTGTCTCCAATTGGCGGTTCCCAGCAGGCAATACCATCCCGCAGAAAGGCGCGGCTGGCCTATTTTGTCAGCCATCCCATTCAGTATCAGGCGCCCCTGCTGCGACGCATTGCCCTCGAATCCGACATCGAACTTCAGGTGTTCTTCTTCAGCGATCTTTCCGTTCGCGGATACAGCGACAAGGGCTTCGGAGGTGTCACGGTCAAGTGGGATATTCCCTTGCTCGATAGCTACCCGCATGAGTTTCTCCCCGGCTTTCGCAAGAAAGATACATTCAGTTTTGCTTCACCGTTGAACTATGGAATCCTGAACCGGCTGCAGCACGGCGCATTCGACGCGGTGTGGGTGCACGGCTATCACACCGCCAATTGCCTTCAGGCGATCTTTGCAGCAAGGATGCTTCGCATTCCCGTGATCCTTCGCTCCGATTCCCAGCTGAACGATCGCGTCCGTTCGAACACTACCCTTCTCGCGAAGCGGCTTTTCTTTTCGATACTCCGCCAGGCGGTGCGATGTGTCGTGCCCGTGGGCGAAGCAAACTCCGAGTACTGGAGGGAATACCTCGGCCCGAAAATTCCCATGTATCGCATGCCGTATGCCGTGGATAACGACTACTTCAGCACCCTGACCGCCGACGCCGCACCGCACAGAGAAAGACTTCGGTGCGAGCTCGACCTCGAGCCCGGCCGCCCGATTTTCCTCTTCGCCTCCAAGCTGCAAACCCGCAAGCGATGCATCGATCTGGTCGACGCCTTCCTGAAGCTTTCTCCCGCACCAGGCATCGATCCGCCCGCCTACCTGCTCATCGTCGGGGATGGCGAAGAACGGGCTGCGATCGAGCAGCGCATCCGCGAGTCGGCGCTCTCCAGTATCCGGATGCTCGGCTTCAGAAACCAGAGTGAGCTGCCGCGCTTCTTCGACCTGTGCGATGTATTCATTCTTCCTTCGATTCATGAGCCCTGGGGCCTGATCGTGAATGAGGTAATGAGTGCCGGCCGTGCTGTAGTCGTCTCCGATGACGTCGGCTGTCAGGCAGACCTGGTTCAAAATGAAGTCAACGGTTTCACCTTTCCCAAGCAGAACATCGACGCGCTAAGCACCGTACTCCGCCGTTTCGTAGACGATCCATCGCTGGCACAAAAGATGGGCCGGCAAAGCCGCAGCATCATCGCCCGTTTCAGCTTTGATGACTGCGTGCATGGCCTTCGTCAGGCGCTTGCGTATTGCGTACCGGGCTTCGTTCCATGACGAGTTCCACACTGGCCCCCGCTCCTGTCGCCAGGCGGCGCATTCTGTACGTCTCGACATTCACAGCTCCCGGCACAACCACGTTCCGATACGAGGCGATGCGGCGCATCGGCCAGGATGTAGTCCCCTTCGAGTTCCGGAAGTATGAACCGCGCTCTGGGCCAATCCGGATTTTTCGCAGCCGGTTCCCATTCGGTCCGCTGGTTTCAAAGATCAATCGAGACCTGGTGAGCGCACTGCGGGCTTCCCGGCCCGACGTGGTCTGGTTCGACAAGCCCACGCTGTTCACTCGCGAAACCATCGAGGCAATCCATGCCGCGGGCGCCCGGATCGTCTTCTACGTACAGGACGGCCCGTTTGGCCCGCGCAATGATGGCGTATGGCGGCAGTTTTATCGGGTTTACCGGATGGCGGACCTTCATTGCCTTGTGCGCGAAGCCGATGTCGCCCGCTATCGTGGGTGGGGGCTCCCGTTCATCAAGACCATGTTCAGCTTCGATCCGGCAATGCAGTACGCGCCTCCGCAAGGCTGGTCGGACGCAGACCGCGACCGGGGAATTTCCTATATCGGGCATCCTCACGAGGAGCGGCCTGCGTTCCTTCGGACACTGGCGAAACGACACAACCTGCCTCTGTCGATCAATGGCAATTTCTGGCGGGAAATTCTCGGCGGTGAGAACCTGCCGGACCTGCGCATTGGCGGCCATCTCGGACCGGATCTGTATCGAGAGGCAATCTGGCGGTCGAAGATCAACCTTAGCTTCGTGACCCAGGCAAACGAAGACGACATCGCCCACAAGGCGGTGGAGACGGCAGCGTGTGCGGGTTTTCTGCTCACCCTGCGCACACCCGGGCATGAGGCTCTCCTCCAGGAAGACCGTGAAGCGGTCTTCTTCTCGTCCGTCGAAGAGTGCGCCGACAAGGCTCGCTTCTATCTCGATCGGCCCGACCTGCGAGAGGCCATCGGTCGCCAGGCGAGGGAGCGGGCGGTTCGCTCCGGATACGACAACGACACGCAACTGGCGCGGATTCTGAACAAGCTCGATGGTAAGGACTGAATCCGCGCGATCGGAGGTGTAAGTGGCGGGCGAAGTGGAACTCCTCAAGCGCATCTATGCCCGTTTCAACGCCCGCGACATGGAGACGGTCCTTGCCGCCATGCACAACGATGTTGCCTGGGCCAACGGAATGGAAGGAGGCCACGTTCACGGACGCGAAGGCGTGCGCAGCTACTGGACCCGCCAGTGGGCGATAGTCAATCCGCGCGTCGAGCCGGTCGGCTTCTCCATCGGCCCTGAGCAGGAGGTCATCGTGGACGTCCACCAGGTCGTGCACGACCTCGAAGGCAAGCTGCTGCTTGATCAGAGGGTCGTGCATATTTTCCGGTTCGAAGATGGCCTGATCAGGCGGTTCGATATTGGCGAGAGTAACTAAACCTGACGGCCTCGCATTCAATAAATGAACGGAATGAGCTTCCGGGTCCGCGCGGCGTAGCGCATGAACTCTTCACCATAGTGTTGCTCGAGATGCGCGTCCAGCATGGGAATGTTGGCGAAGACGAAGCCGAGAAACATCAAGGCGGGGACGATCGCGGTGATCCACCGGCCGCAGATGAGACCTAGGCCGGAAAACGAGAGCAGGTCGCCAAGATAGTTGGGATGGCGCGTGTATTGAAAGAGTCCGGCTGTGTAAAGATGGCCGCGGTTTTCGGGTCGCTGCTTCCAGACATTGCGCTGATGCTCGGCCCACGTGTTCATCCATGAGCCGACGGGGAAGAGGACAACGTCAACCCACGTCACAGCGGTGACGGGCGCGGCATTGAGTCCGCCGTAAATGGCAAACAGGAAATAGATGCAGAATAGCCACGACGTGACGAGGAGGACTTCGCTCCAACGCATACCTCGCTTGAGGAATCTGAAGACGGTGAGCAGCATGCGGAGGAAATAGATGGTGAGCGCGACCGCCAGGCAGACATATCGCAGGACGTTGCCGCGATGCCAGTTGCGGCCGAACCATGCGCCCATAATCGGAAGCCCGGTCCGAGAAGAATCCAGCCTGCGAGCACGACGCTGGCAGCGATCAGGACGGCGAGGGTGATCCGCTGGGGGAGTGCGCGATCGTAGAAGTCGTACACTCCGGGCTTGCGCACCTTCGCCACGATGCGTTCATTTTAAGGTCGAAAAGCAAAGGCCCGCTCTGGGCGGGCCTTGTTTCGCGCTAAGCGCATTTGCTTGCGCGCTAAGCGCATTGGCTTCGATGGCCAGTCTCTACACGCCGATGACGGCGCACAGCTCCTTCACCGCTTCGGCGCTCTTCTTGAGCGCGGCATCTTCTTCGGGAGTCAGCTTGATCTCGATGATCTGTTCGAGTCCGCGGGATCCAAGCTTGCACGGAACTCCGACGTAGTAGCCGCTGATTCCGTACTCGCCCTCGAGATACACAGCACAGGGTACGATCTTCTTCTTGTCTTTGAGGATCGCCTCGACCATCTCGACCGCCGCCGCCGACGGCGCGTAGTAGGCGCTGCCCGTCTTGAGATGCTTGACGATCTCCGCCCCGCCGTCGCGAGTCCTCTGCACGATAGCGTCAAGGCGCGACTTCTCGATCAGCTCGGTGATCGGGATGCCGGCGACGGTCGAGTAGCGCGGCAGGGGAACCATCGTGTCTCCGTGGCCGCCGAGAACGAAGGCGGTGACGTTCTCGACCGAGACGTTCAGTTCCTCGGCGATAAACGTCCGGAAGCGGGCCGAGTCCAGAATGCCGGCCATTCCAATCACGCGCTCGCGGTTGAACTTCGACTGCCGATACGCGGCCTGCGCCATCGCATCCAGCGGATTCGACACGATGATGAGGATGGTGTCGGGAGAGTTCGCCACGACCTTGCCAACCACGTCCGACATGATCTTGTAGTTGGTCTGCAGAAGATCGTCGCGGCTCATACCCGGCTTGCGCGGTATGCCGGCGGTGATGACTACGATGTCGGAATTGGCAGTCTCCGCATAATCATTGGTGCCGATGATGTGCGAGTCGCGCTTCTCGATGGGCATTGCCTCGAGCAGGTCGAGCCCTTTGCCCTGGGGAATGCCCTCAACAACATCGACGAGGACGACGTCGGCGAGTTCCTTGGCGGCGATCCAGTGGGCGGCAGTAGCTCCGACGTTGCCGGCTCCGACGATGGTGACTTTCTTACGCATTAATTCAGCTCCTGACTTAGCTTCTAGCTCGGGTTTGCGAGGGATTAGCGATTAGGGATTAGCAAGGCGGTTTCAGATTCGCGGTATCTCTAATCCCTGATCCCTGTTCCCTGATCCCTGTTGTTACATGTTTTCAATCATTCGACTAGCGAACTCGCTCGTCTTGACCTTGGTTGCGCCCTGCATCTGGCGCTCGAAATCGTAAGTGACGTACTTCTGCTGAATCGTCTTCTCCATGGACGATTCAATCAGCTTCGCGGCCTCTTTCCAGCCCAGAAACTCGAACATCATCACACCCGACAGCATCACCGACCCCGGATTGATCACGTCCTTGTCGGCGTACTTTGGAGCAGTACCGTGCGTGGCTTCGAAGACCGCGTAGCCATCTCCGATGTTCGCTCCCGGCGCGATTCCCAGCCCTCCCACCTGCGCAGCGCAGGCGTCGGAGATGTAATCGCCATTGAGATTGGGGCAGGCCAGAATCGAGTACTCCTCGGGACGGATAATCACCTGCTGGAAGATCGAGTCAGCGATGCGGTCGTTGATCAGTACCCTCTTCTTCCATTGGCCGTTGCCATGCGACTTTCCGATGGTGTCGAGAACGTGCTTGACCTCGGCGTACAGCTCTTTCCGAAAGTCTTCCGACCCGAACTCGAGACCCGGCTCGATCAGCGCGGCGTTCTCTTCAACTGTGAGTTTAGGGTTAGCCTCAACGTTGCCCAGGATCCAGCTCTCGCGCTCCGTCACAACCTTGTCGCGGAATTCTTCAACCGCAAGCTCGTATCCCCACTCGCGGAATGCGCCCTCGGTGAACTTCTGAATGTTTCCCTTGTGCACCAGCGTCACCGACTTGCGTCCGTATTCGAGCGCGTACTCAATCGCCCGGCGCACCAGGCGCTTCGTGCCGGTAATCGAAATGGGCTTGATGCCAACACCCGAATCGGTACGAATCTTCTTTTTGCCGCCCTTGAGCATGTCGTCATTCAGAAACTTGATGAGCTTCTCCGCCTCGGGAGTGCCCTGGCGGAACTCGATGCCCGCATAAACGTCTTCGGTGTTCTCGCGAAAGATCACCACGTCGAGCTTCTCCGGATGCTTGACCGGGCTGGGCACGCCCGCGTAGTACTTCACCGGCCGCACACATGAATAAAGATCGAGAATCTGCCGCAGCGCCACATTCAGCGAGCGGATACCACCCCCCACCGGAGTCGTCAGCGGCCCTTTGATCGAAACCCGCAGATCGCGCGCCGCATTGACCGTCTCATCCGGCAGCCACGTCTTGAATTCGCGAAAGGCCTTTTCCCCCGCGTAAACTTCGAACCACTTCACCGAGCGCTTGCCGCCATAGGCCTTCTCTACCGCCGCGTCGAAGACCCGCTGCGAGGCGCGCCAGATGTCGCGGCCGGTGCCGTCGCCTTCAATAAAAGGGATGATGGGATGGTCGGGAATCGTGAATTTTCCATCGGCGTACTGAATCGGCTCGCCGCCGGTCGGCAGCGGCAATCCGTTATAGCTCGTCTGCATGTAGTGGATGTCCTTCGATGAATGCGGGATTAGAGCAACATCCAAACTTATCACCGCAAAACACCAGTGGCAATCGAGGAGGCGACCGGCGAGATGCGGGATTGGACCTCTTTTCAGTAAACCTTCTTACCTGTCTGCAATCCATCCACGTGCACGAGCGTATCGCACCTCCATGTGAGCCGACACTGCCCCGTTAAAGGTTGCTGGATGCACTTTCGCCTCACCTGCTCTCCCGTAATAGTCCTCATACGTCTCGGAAGACAGCATTGCCTCGTAGAAACGATGTCTTGGATCGTGTTTCCGACTAGCTTTTTCGTTCAGGAAAGCCACATTCCTTCGAACATAACGGCCCTGGAATCTTTTCTCCGCCATATCTGATAATCCCTTCTCAAATGTTAAGCCCTCACAGAGAGAATTATGATTGTGCCATGGCCCGCCGATTGAAGTTCTCCTGCGCCAACCTCTCAGCATTCCTTATTCTCATTTCCATGTCCCTATTGACCTGTGCGCAGGCACAACAACCCGTCCGCGTAGCCATCGTCGGTCTCGAACACGGACACGTCTCCGGCTTCCTGCACGCGTTTCCGCTGCAGCACGAAGTAGAGCTGGTTGCAATCGTCGATCCCGATGCGGCACTGCGTGCGAAGTACGAGCAGGAGTTCCATCTCGACCACGGGCTGCTTTTTTCGAACCTCGACGACGCGGTCGCTGCAAAGCATCCGCAGGCACTCCTCGTCTACACGCCCATCGGCGAGCACCGGCGGGTAATCGAGGCGGCCGCGGCCCGCGGTCTCGACGTGATGGTCGAGAAGCCGCTCACCCTGTCCCTCGACGACGCCCTCGCGATCCGCAAGGCCGCGCGCGAACACCACATCCAGGTGCTGGTCAACTACGAGACCACCTGGTACTCCAGCAACCGCGCCGTCTATGAGATGGTGCAGCAGGACAAGCTCGGCCAAATACGCAAGGTCGTCGTGCACGACGGGCATCAGGGCCCGCAGGAGATCGGAGTACAGCCTGAATTTCTGAAGTGGCTCACCGATCCGGCCGAGAACGGCGCCGGCGCACTCTACGACTTCGGATGCTACGGAGCCGACCTGATGACCTGGCTCATGCGCGGCGAAGCTCCGTTGAGCGTGACTGCCGTGGCCCAGACCGATAAGCCCGACAAGTATCCCCACGTCGATGACGATGCGACCATCATCCTCCGCTACCCGCATGCACAGGCGGTGCTCATGCCTTCATGGAACTGGACCTTCGCGCGCAAGGACACGGAAGTCTACGGCACCAAGGGCTACGCGATCGCGTTAAATCCCACGCAGGTGAGAACACGATTCAGTGAGCACGCTCCGGAGGAGACCACAACCGCCCCGCCGCTCGCCCCGCCCCAGGACACTTCGCTGCACTACCTGGCCGCCGTGCTGCGCGGAGAGCTGAAGCCGCAAGGCGATCTAACCGCACTCGACACCAACATGGTCGTCATGCAGATCCTCGATGCAGCCAGAGAGTCAGCGCACACCGGCAAGACCGTGGATCTGAAGCCCTTGCCGCAGTGAGGGCGTATCCTGAGTAGTGATACTTTTGCGTCGGTCATTTCTCTTCTCGTATTTGCTGGCGGTGTCTTGCATCGCATCCGCCCAGCAATACTCCGCCGACAAACCCCTCGGCGCCACGGCTCAGAATGCCCCTGCTTATCTCAAGAACGCCGGCATCGATCAGCGACTCAATTCGGCGCTTCCTTTGAACGATCATTTTCGTGACGAGGCCGGACAGGACGTCGCGCTCGGCAAGTATTTCGGTCAGCGTCCCGTTGTCATGGCGCTGGTCTACTTCAAGTGCGGAATGCTCTGCCCGCAGGTACTGCACGGTCTGGCGGAAGTCCTGCCGAAGACCGGCTTTCACACCGGCAACCAGTACGATGTCGTGGTCGCCAGCATCGATCCCTCGGACACCCCGGCCGACGCCGTCGAGGCCAAGCAGCATTTTGTCTCGATGCTCGGACCCGACGCCGCGAGTCACGTGCATTTCCTTACCGGCCAGCAGCAATCCATCACCGATCTGGCCCAGGCCACCGGCTTTCACTACGTCCGCGTGCCCGGCCCCGACGGCAAGATGGATCAGTTCGCGCATTCCAGCGTCATCATGATCGCGACGCCCGACGGACGCATGTCGAAGTATCTCTCCGGTATCGAATACCAGCCACGCGATGTGAGACTCGCGTTGATCGAAGCCAGCGACCGCAAGATCGGTTCGCTCAGCGACATGGTGCTGCTCTACTGCTGCAATTACTCACCCAGCCAGGGCCGCTACACCGTCGCTATACTGCGCGTCATGAGCATCGCCGCAATGGGCTCTCTCGGCGCCCTCGTTTTGATTCTCTATCTGCTCAACAAAAAACCGAAGCACGCGACCGCGTAGCTCCTGCGCGTCCCGCACGCCTGTTACCCTGTTAGGAACAGAATCAACTGAGCTTATTGGCTCCGCGTGTGCGCGGAACGCGATTGGATTTGTTTTGCCTGAGCAGCCCTCAAAACAGCCCATAGACATTCATGACTGGAGGCCGAGCCATAACCCCTGGGCTGTCGCTCTCACCGTCACGCTGGCCACATTCATGGAGGTCCTCGACACCTCCATCGCCAACGTCGCGCTGCCCCACATGGCGGGATCGCTCGGCGCCAGTCCCGAAGAAGCAACCTGGGTGCTTACCAGCTATCTCGTCTCGAGCGCGATCATTCTGCCCATCTCCGGATGGCTGATGGCGCGCATGGGGCGCAAGCGCTTTTACATGAGCTGCGTGGTCATGTTCACCGCATGCTCTCTGCTCTGCGGTGTCGCGCCGACGCTGCCGTTTCTCATCTTCGCCCGCATCCTTCAGGGACTCGGCGGCGGCGGCCTCGCCCCCAGCGAACAGGCCATCCTCGCCGATTCATTCCCTGTCGCCAAACGCGGCCAGGCCTTCGCGGTCTATGGAATGGCCGTCGTTTGCGCGCCCGCCATCGGCCCAACCCTCGGCGGCTGGATCACCGACAACTTCAACTGGCACTGGATCTTCTTCATCAACCTGCCGGTGGGACTGCTTTCGCTCTGGCTCAGCCAGCGCATGGTCGAAGATCCGCCCTATCTGCAGGCAAAGAAGAACGCGCCCGGCAAGATCGACGCCATGGGCCTGGGCCTGGTAGCGGTGGGCGTCGGTTGTCTCGAATTCGTGCTCGACAAGGGCCAGGAGAAGGACTGGTTCGGCGATCCCAAGATCACCGCATTCGCCATCCTCGCCGCCTGCACGCTGGCCTTGTTCGTCTGGTGGGAGTGGCGCCATCCCGATCCCATCGTCGACCTGAAGCTGCTCAAGAACCGCAACTTCGGCACTGCCGTCTTCCTGCAGTTTGTGCTGGGCATGGTGCTCTTCGGTTCCACGGTGCTCATACCGCAGTTTCTTCAATTGCTAATGGGATACACCGCGGAGAGAGCCGGCATGGCGCTCTCGCCCGGTGCAGTCGTGCTGATGCTCATGATGCCCATCGCGGGGCGCATCGTAAACAAAATGGATGCCCGCCTGCTCGTCTCGATCGCCTACTTCATCACCGCGGCTGGGCTCTATAACCTCACGCGTCTCGATCTCGACGTGAGCTTCGGCACCATCGTGCTCTGGCGCGCCTTGCAGGTGGCCGGCCTCGCCTTTGTCTTCATTCCCATCAGCACGCTGAACTACGTCGGCGTTCCGCGCGATAAGAACAACCAGATCTCCAGTTTCTCCAACTTCGCCCGCAACCTTGGCGGCTCGGTCGGCACGGCCATGCTGACCACATTTCTGCAGCGGACGCAGCAGACCCACCAGCAGGCCCTGGCCGCGAATGTCGTTCCCGGCACCCCAGCATATTCATTCTTCATGGACGCAACCAAAGGCGCCCTGATGAAGCTCGGACACAGCGCCGACGCGGCCTCGCAGATGGCCACCGGACAGGCCTACCAGATCATGCTGCGCCAGGCTTCCATGCTCAGCTATCAGAACGCCTTCTGGTGCCTGAGCGTCATCATCGCCTGCCTCATTCCGTTGCCGTTCATCATGCGCAAGCCGCCCAGGGTCACCGCCACTCCCAAAGAAGCCATGGGCCACTGAGCCCCAATCAATTCGGCGACTTTTCATCGTTGCCAAGCATCTAGAATGTGATACTTGTCTTGCTATCGCTGCTGTTTCGGGCTGTGTGACGGAGGGACTGGAGTTGGGTAAAAGCATGGTCCCCAAGCGGCTGTTTTTCACCAAAGGAGTAGGAAAGCACAAGGAACGCCTGACCTCCTTCGAGCTCGCGCTTCGCGACGCGGGGATCGCTGCACAGAATCTCGTGCGAGTCTCATCGATCTTTCCGCCGCAGGCGAAACTGATCCCGCGCAAGGAGGGGCTGAAGTACCTGTCGCCCGGTGAGGTGGTATTCGCAGTTGTAGCGGAAAATGCCACCCACGAACCTCATCGCCTGATGGCATCGAGTATCGGCGTGGCAATTCCGGCAGATCGGAACGCCTACGGCTACCTGAGCGAGCACCATAGCTTTGGACAGACCGAAGAACAGGCGGGCGAGTACGCCGAAGAACTGGCCGCCGAGATGCTGGCGACCACGCTCGATGTGGACTTCGATCCCGACAAGAGTTGGGACGAGAAGAAAGAGATTTACCGCATTTCGAACAAGATCGTGCGCACTACGAATGTGACTCAGTCGGCGATCGGGGACAAACGCGGGTTGTGGACGACAACGATCGCGGCGGCGATATTGATCTTCGACTGAGCCGCGCCGGCGAAGTCAGAAAATGGGCGTGGACCAAAAGCTTCGCGCCTTTTATATGTCTTAATGCTTCATTGCAAAGATTGTGAGAACGGATATGCCGACAAATTTGAATTACCGAGTGGGCCTCGTGCAGATGAGTTGCGGGCCCGATCCCGACGCGAACCTAGACAAGGCCGCCGACCGCGTCCGCGAAGCCGCGCGTGAAGGCGCGGAGGTCATCTGCCTGCCCGAGCTTTTCCGCGCACAGTATTTCTGCCAGCGCGAAGACATCGCCCTCTTCGACCTCGCCGAGCCCATCCCAGGACCCAGTACCGAGCGCCTCGGAGCAGTCGCCCGCGAAGAAAAGGTCGTCGTCATCGCCTCCCTCTTCGAGCGCCGCGCCGCCGGCCTCTATCACAACACCGCGGCCGTTCTGCACAAGGACGGCACCCTCGCCGGCCTCTATCGCAAGATGCACATTCCCGACGATCCTCTCTATTACGAGAAGTTCTATTTCACACCTGGCGACCTCGGCTTCAAGGCATTCGACACCGCCGTCGGCAAAATCGGCACGCTGGTCTGCTGGGATCAGTGGTACCCGGAGGGCGCGCGCCTGACCGCGCTGCTGGGCGCCAACCTGCTCTTCTATCCAACCGCGATCGGATGGCATCCGGCTGAAAAAGAAGAGGTCGGCGAAGCCCAGTACAGCGCGTGGCAGACCATCCAGCGCGCGCATGCCATTGCCAACGGCGTATACGTCGCTGCCGTCAATCGCGTAGGCATGGAACACGGCGACATTCGCGGCAATCGCGTCGAAGGTCCGGGGCTGGAGTTCTGGGGAGGATCATTCCTCGCCGATCCATTTGGTCGCGTGATCGCCAAGGCGTCGCACGACAAGGAAGAAATCCTGATCGGAGAGATCGACCTGCGCGTCCTCGAAGACACGCGCCGCAACTGGCCATTCCTGCGCGACCGCCGCATCGACGCCTACCAGCCCATCGTTCACCGCTTCCTTGACGAGCCCTGGAGCAAAGGCAGGGACGAAGGCAAATGACCGCGCCACGCCATCCCGAGGGCACGCCAAAAGACCTCGGCTTTCGCATGCCGGCCGAATGGGCGGAACACGCCGCAACCTGGATCGCGTGGCCGCACAACTCCGAGGACTGGCCGGGCAAATTCCAGACCATCCCCTGGGTCTACGCCGACATCGTGCGCCATCTCTCGGCCGTCGAGGAAGTTCACATCCTCGTCAATGACGCCGCCGCCGAAAAACGCGCACGCAACACACTTGCCCGCACTCGAGCCAATCTCCATCGCGTGCATTTTCATCACTGGCCTACAAATCGCGCGTGGACGCGCGACTCAGGCCCAATCTTCGTCAAGAACGCCCAGGGCCAGACGGCTATTACCAACTGGAAATTCAACGCGTGGGCCAAGTACGACAACTGGCAGCTCGACGATCAGGTCCCGGCCCACGTCGCCGCCCTGCTGCAACTGCCGGAATGGACACCGGCAATCCACCAGCATCGCGTGGTCCTCGAAGGCGGCTCCATTGACACCAATGGCGCCGGTGTTTTGCTCACGACCGAAGAGTGCCTGCTGAGCGAGGTCCAGCAGCGCAATCCCGAACTGAGCCGCGCCGATCTCGAATCCGTCTTCCGCGACTTCCTCGGCATCGAGCAGGTCATCTGGCTCAACCGCGGCATCGCCGGCGACGACACGCACGGCCACGTCGACGACATTACCCGTTTTGTCGCGCAGAACCGGATCGTGACCGTAACGGAATCGAATCGCGACGACGAGAACTACGAGCCTCTCGCCGAAAACCTCGACCGCCTCCGCTCCTCCAGAAACGCCGATGGCATGCCCTTCGAAATTATCGAGTTGCCCATGCCGGCACCGGTCTTTTTCCACGGACGCCGCCTGCCCGCCAGCTACGCTAACTTTTACATTGCCAACGGCCTCGTGCTTGTGCCAACCTTCAACGATCCGAACGACCGCAAGGCCCTGAACTTGCTGGCAGAAATCTTCCCCGACCGCAAAGTTACGGGGATACATTGTGGTGACTTTATCTGGGGGCTGGGCGCGCTGCACTGCATGACGCAACAGCAACCGGTGTAGCGTGGAGCCCTTTCGATGCCGACGAATGATCTGGAGTGGCTGGATAACTGGTACCAGCAGCAGTGCAATGGAGTGTGGGAGCATCGCCAGGGCATGCGCCTTGAGCCTCTTGAAAGTCCCAAAGCGCTCGACAATCCGGCGTCCGTCGAAAAACCCGGCTGGCTGCTGACCATCAACCTCGCCGGAACCTCGGCCGTTAACGCCCGCCCGCAGCAGTTGCGCCTCGACACACGGGGCGGAGGCTGGCTGGCCTGCTCCATCGCCGGCGAATGCTTCGAAGGATCGGGCGATCCGCGTAAGCTGGAGCAGATCATCGGCGTCTTCCGCCGGTGGGTCGAAGCCGGACAGTAAGACAGCACAAGACATGAATGCAGACACAGCGCATATGCGCGAGGCCCTCACCGAAGCGCAGGCCGCCGGCGATGCCGGCGAAGTTCCCATCGGCGCTATCGCCGTCCTCGACGGCGAAATCGTCGGGCGCGGCCAGAATCGTGTTCTGCGCGACACCGACCCGACCGCTCACGCTGAGATCGTCGCCATCCGCGCCGCCGCGCGAGCCGTTGGAAATTACCGCCTGCTCGAATGCGAGCTCTTCGTCACGCTCGAGCCATGCGCCATGTGCGCGGGAGCGATGATTCACGCGCGGCTCAAGCGCCTCGTCTATGGAGCCAGCGATCCCAAGGCCGGCGCAGCAGGATCGGTGCTCCAGGTTCTCAACCACCCGCGCTTGAATCACCAGATGCCCGTAACCGCCGGCGTCATGGAGGAAGAATGCTCCTCCCTGCTCCGTGAATTCTTCCGGCAACGCCGGCTGGATAACCAGACTTGATAACCAGATCTAGTGCCGGGTAAGCGTGTTGATCAGTTCAGAAAACTGCCCGTACTCGCGCACCAGCGCATCGCGTTGGCCTGTCTCGTAGTCGGCGTAGTCGAATCCCGGGCTGACCGTGCAGCCAAGCAGCGCAACCTGCCCTCCCGGAACGAGCCGGGATCCCTGCCACACATTTTTCTCAACAATAAGCTGCGGATGCTGACCTTTCGCGAGATCATTCCCCATAACAACCGTCCGTCCCGACCCGTCAGGCAGCAATTGCAGCATCTCCACCGGATCACCGTAATAGAAGTGAAAAATCTCATCCGACGCGAGCCGGTGCATCTCTGAAAACGTCTCCGGCTCGAGCAGATAATAGATGCATGTCCCCGCGGCGCGCTCGCCCGAGTAACGTGAGGGCAGGGCCGCGTGCGGAATCGTCTCCTCCGATCGCCACGTCTGAATGAACCAGCCGCCTTCACACGGATGAGGCGCAAGATTGAGCAGCTTCTTGATCTCGTCTGCAGTCATGCAGCGATCATAAGGGATCGTTGACTCGCAGCAGAGTCTCGGGAACCACCGGCGCACAGCGGTGTCTATTCAGGCAGGTGTCTCGCTCTCTCAACTTTTTCGTTTGGGGGAGGCCCATGTTCGAAGACAGTCTCGTTGAATCCACGGGACGCATCCGCACCCGCAGCAAATGGTTCGCGATCGGCTCGTTTCTTCTGCAGGCAGCGCTGCTGACCGCGCTTATCCTGATTCCCTTCTTTTATCCCGCCGCATTGCCGAAGCAGGCGCTGACCATGATGCTCGTTGCGCCTCCGCCGCCGCCCACGCGGCCCGACCTTCCCACTCATGCCGCAACCGCACGCACCGCAAGTCCGGCGCCGCTGGCTGCTCTCACCGCCCCAACCGTAATACCCCGGCATGTGGCAATGGTCGACGACCGGCCGCCGGGCACGATCGACATCAGCAGCGCAGATAACAGATCGGGGCCAGGCAATATGGATGTGCTGCGAGGACTGGGCACCCCGCCTCCGCCTCTACTCATCAAACCCGAGCCAAAGCCCCGTCCCGGACCGGTGCGCATCTCCGCCGGGGTCGCAGCCGGGCGCTTGATCGCGCCCATCCGGCCCGTTTATCCCACCATCGCCCGCGACGCGCGCATTCAGGGAACCGTCGTCGTAGAAGCAACCATCTCCACGCAGGGAATGGTGGAGCATGCCCACGTGGTAAGCGGTCCGCCCATACTGGCCACCGCGGCATTGAACGCCATCGCGCAGGCGCGGTACGAGCCCTTCAAGCTGAACGGAGATCCCGTCGAGGTGGAGACCACCATCAGCGTAATCTTCAAGCTCGAGTAAGCGGGCCTCCCACCGAATAAGCACCAGACCGACGCTTTCGGGGCAACCGTCCGGGTGGTCTTGGCATTTATGATCTTTGGGATGGAAATCACCGTCTACTCCGCGTCGTGGTGCCGCGACTGCCGCGAGGCAAAGCGCTTCCTCGAGAAGCACGGCCTCTCCTACACCGAGGTCGACATCGAATCGACACCGGGCGCGGCAGCCGAACTGCTCCGGCACGTGGGCAAGCGCGCGATACCTCAATTCGTCATCGACGGACAATGGGTGCAGCCGTACCGCCCCGGTCGCGGCTTTCTTTACGAAGAGATGTCCGAACGGCTAGGCCTCGTCCCCCGCATCTAGCTCCGCACCCCCTGCTCCTTAGGAAATCTGTTCAATCGAGTTTTCCGCCCGTCGATTTGCCGGACCGGAGAAGGGTAGCCAGCGCAGCCGCTGACGTACGGTTTCCCTCTGCCATGAACGATTGCGGGCGTGCAGCATGTCCTGCAGCGTAATCCTTCCCAGCGTTTTCGAGGTACCCGGCTCTCTTACATACGCTTCAAAGACACGGGCCGCAGCCATGCGTTCGACAACCGAGCGCAGCGTTTCGTCGGGCTGCGCCAGCTGTGCATCCGGTACATCGTCTCCGGCCAGGAACTCCTCGGCATCGCGATCGCTCATGCACATCACCTGCGATACCGTCATCGCTTCCAGCGGATCCACCGAATATTCGCGGCTCAGGTGGTGTCCCCTGCGGCTAAGTCTCTCCGTCAGGATCGACCGCCGCTGCAGCAGCACCGTAAGCCCGTGGGCAGCGAACGAAGCCGCGAGCAAGGGCAGAATCAGGCTGTCGTTGTGGGTCAGTTCCATGGCCAGCACCGTTGCGGTCAGCGGACAACCGATCGCGCCCGAGAGCACACCCGCCATGCCCACCAGCGCCCATCCGCCGGTCCCCAGCGCCGGCAACCCCGGCGTTAGCAGCGCACCCAGCGCGCCTCCGATCATCAGCAGCGGCGCAAGAATGCCTCCCGACGTCCCCGACCCCAGAGAGAAGGACCAGATAATGCTCTTCACGATCAGCACGCCGAGAATGAGATGCCACGTGCTATCTCCGCCAATCAGCGAAGCAATCACGTCATATCCTGTGCCCAGGGCGCGTGAAAAGATGAGGCCGCCCACGCCAATCACCAGCCCGCCGATCGCCGGCCACCACATCCAGTGAACCGGCAGATGATTCTCGAAGAGGTCTTCACTCGCGTACACCGCGCGGCTCAACAGCAGGGCCAGCGCACCCGCAACCACGCCCACCGCCAGAGCCGCCAGAACTGCGCGCGGGCTGACACTGCCGCCAATGGCCGGCATGGGAAACAGCGGACCCGACCCCAGGAAAAAGCGTCGCAAGGCTCCGGCCGTCGTTGCCGCCACCGCTACCGGAACCAGCGACCTCGGCCTCCATTCGAAGAGCAGCAGCTCAACGGCCAGCAGAATCGCAGCCAGCGGCGTAGAGAAGACCCCCGCCATACCCGCCGCTGCTCCTGCCACCAGCAGCGTCGAGCGCTCGGCGTCGCTAAGGTGAAACATCTGCGCGAATAGCGACCCTACCGAGCCCGCCGTCATGATGATCGGCCCTTCGGCTCCGAACGGCCCTCCCGATCCGATCGCAATCGCCGCCGAAAGAGGCTTGAAGAAGGCCACGCGTGCGTCAACCTTCGCGCCGTGCATCAGGATCGCTTCAATGGCCTCCGGCATGCCGTGGCCACGGATCTTTTCTGACCCATACCTCGCCATCAGCCCGATCAGAATTCCCCCGACAATCGGCACGAAAATCGCCAGCCAGTGAAGATGATTGTCTGCCGGCGACACGAACTGCCACCCGAAACGATGGAAGTAGAACAGGTTCGTCGCCGCATAAATCAGGTGCAGCAGAAAATAAGCCAGCACAGCGCCGGCCAGTCCCAGCACCAGGGCCAGGGCGCTCAGAGTGATCATGCGCGAATCCGCGTTGAAGTCGCGCAGCTGCGAACGGACAGCGGAGCTCGATTCGGCCGACATCTTCAAGATGCCTTCCTCGCGTTGCCACGCGACGACTCAGCCTTCAGCAGCAGCACGCGCCGCAGCGCCCGAATCAGCTCAGGCCCCGCCTGCTCCAGCTCTTCGAGATGATAGGCCGCCAGCGACGCCATCACCCCCTCGCCTTCCGCCGTCAGGCGCAGAAGAATACGGCGGTGATCCGTCGGGTCCGGTGTCCGCCGCAGGAATCCCTGCTCGATCGTGCGGTCCACCAGCTCGACAGCGCTGTTGTGCTTGAGCAGCATGCGCGCCGCCACCTGCGCAATTGTGGGTTCAAGCTCATCCGGCATGCCGCTGACGCACTGCAGCAGTTGGTACTGCTGCGGACGAAGGCCTGCCTCCTCGGCGGCCACATTGCTGAAGTGAAGAAAACGACGAAGTTGAAAACGAAATTCGGCGAGACGCTGGAAGTCGGCGCGGGTGAAGTCGCCGGCGCCCTTCCGGGAGGGTGGCGACGACGACCGTTCAATAACGGAACTCATACTTCCATCGTAACACGATATATCGTATTACGATAGACTCTACCTCATGAGATTCCGGGGCTTTATTCCCCTGCCGACGCACCAGCCGGTAAATCCGCTCCCGGATCAGCGAGGATGGCGCGAGCGTCGGCCTCATCTTCCGAAGCGACCTGCAATTGCAGCGGGCCCAGTCCCGGCTCGAGGATGCGGGCGTTTTCGCCGGAAAGAAATGTTTCAATGCCGGCAGACTGCAGGCGAAGCCGGGCCATCTCGGCCTCGAGCGGCTCGGTAAAACTTGCGATCGTAATGACGTCTGACATGAGGTCCTTTCTCTGTAACAACAATTCTAAGATGCGCAAACGATAGAATGGTAAGTCCGTCACAAGAGGGAGATTTCTTCATTGATAGCACGCTACACCCGCCCGAAGATGGGCCAGATCTGGAGCGACGAAAACAAATACCGCATGTGGCTTGAGGTCGAGGCCGCGGCAAGCGAGACACTTGCCGAAGACGGAATCGTTCCGAGAGAAGCCGCGAAGGCCATCCGGGAGCGCGGAGCCATCGACGTCGCCCGCATCAACGAGATCGAGGCCGAAGTTCGCCACGACGTCATTGCCTTCACCACTGCTGTAGCGGAAAAAGTAGGACCCGAGTCGCGCTGGCTGCATTACGGACTCACCTCGACCGACGTCGTCGATACCGCTCAGGCTCTGCAGCTCAAGGCAGCATCTGCCATCCTGCGCGAAGACCTGCTGCGCCTCATCGAAGTGCTCCGCAAGCGGGCCCTCGAGTTCAAACACACCCCCATCATCGGCCGCACCCACGGCGTCCACGCCGAGCCAACCACCTTCGGGCTCAAGCTGCTCAACTGGTATGCCGAGATGCAACGCAACCTCACTCGTCTCGATGCGGCCGCGGAGCAGATTCGTATAGGCAAGCTCTCCGGAGCGGTCGGCACCTTCGGGCATCTCAAGCCTGAACATGAGGAGCGCATCTGCGCAAAGCTTGAACTCAAGCCTGCTCCCGTCGCAACGCAGGTCGTGCAGCGCGACCGCCACGCGCATTACATATCCACGCTGGCCATCATCACCGCTACGCTCGACAAGATCGCCACCGAGATCCGCCACCTGCAGCGCACCGAAGTCCGGGAAGCCGAAGAATACTTTTCGGAAAAACAAAAGGGCTCGTCGGCCATGCCGCACAAGCGCAATCCCATCACATGCGAGCAGATCAGCGGCCTCGCGCGGGTCGTGCGCTCCAATGCCCAGACCGCCTACGAAAACGTCGCACTATGGCACGAGCGCGACATCTCGCATTCTTCCGCCGAGCGCGTCATCTTTCCCGACTCGACCATCCTCACCGACTACCTGCTCGCCAAAACCGCCAACCTCATCGAAACAATGTTTATCTACCCGGCGCGCATGCTCAAAAATCTCGAGAGCACCGGCGGCCTCATCTTCAGCGGCCAGCTGCTCCTCGACCTCGCCGAAGCGGGAATGCTTCGCGAAGACGCCTATCGTCTCGTCCAGAAACACGCCATGAACGCCTGGCAGAATGACCTCGTCTTCCGCGAACTCGTTTCGCACGACCCGGAAATCACCAGCAGGCTTACTCCCGAGAAGCTCGCCCGCACCTTCGATCTCAACCGCCAGCTCGGCAACGTCGACGCCATCTTCAACCGTGTTCTGAACGAGCCGTAGCCGATGATGCGGACAAAAGTCCTTATCGTCGTCGCCATCGTCTGCTCTGCTATCTCTGCCCGCGCCCAGCGCGACGTGCCAGTACCTGCCCGCTGCACGCCGCAGGTCAATCAGAAGCTCTATGGCTTGCTGAACTCCGGCCAGCACAGTACCGTCGACAACGTAATGGTTTGCGGCATCACCCTCAGCTCGTCGCGCACGCAACGCGGAGGCCAGCACGGCAGTCATCAGGTCCTCCCGCTGCGCGTCACCATGCCTAATGGCGACGTGCGGCCCGTGGAAGTCATCACCAACGACGACCTCGACGGAGTCGTCACCGCACCGGTCAACGCCTCGGTCTTCGCCTATGGCCAGGCTTTCTTTCCTTCAGGTGGGAAATTCGCCGCCGGCGTCCACGATGTGCACTGTTCCACGCATCGCGGAGCCGACAACGGCTGGGTAGTCGTCAACGGCGTCAAGCATCCGGCCAGTTGCAACCGCTACTAGCCTCACTCTTTTTCGCCGGCATTAATTTGCAACTCACACTGCGCAGAATTCGTCGCCCGAGACGACTCCCGAGACATATTTCTGACAAGCAAATGACGCCTGCCTGGCATTCCGCCGTCGCTCCTCAGGTCTAATCATCAATAACCGAAAGTGAAGTAACCGTTCCCCAAGTGCGTGCGCCGCAACCACGGCGCACGCCCCGCCTCTGAACGGCCCCCTGGGCAACGATTTCAACTCCCGAAAACAATCTCCTTCAAGAATCCATTGCCGCGACAGCGTCTACGGTGTTTCACTTTGGGCGGGAAGGAGTTTCGGCGTGACCATCTTCACCCCCAGCAACATCGCGGCTCTCATCATTGCTTCCAGCTTCGCCGCTGGACTCAATGTCTATGCGACCGTGCTGACCCTGGGTCTCCTCTCCCGTCTGCATGGAGTAGTGCTGCCGCCGGGCCTAGAGATTCTCGGCAACTGGTGGGTCATCGCCATCAGTGCGATCATGTTCGCGCTCGAATTCGTCGCCGACAAGATCCCCGCCATTGACATGATCTGGAACGCGCTGCACACCTTCATCCGGCTGCCGGTTGCAGCCCTGCTCGCCTGGCAGGCCAGCGCGCAGCTCTCACCGCAGATGCAGCTTCTTGCCGCCGTCGCCGGGGGCGCCATCGCCCTCGTCTCACACGGATCGAAGACCGCGGTCCGCGCTGCGGTCACATCCAGCCCTGAACCTTTCTCGAACATTGCTCTCAGCACCAGCGAAGACGTGCTCGCCGTCGGCATCACCTGGCTGACCACGAAGCATCCGTGGATTGCGGCCGCCATCGCTTCGACTCTGATCCTATTGGCCATCCTGGCAGCGCGATGGATCGTACGACTTCTTCGCAGGCTGTGGCAGAAACCGCCCACCCCAGCAACCACCTGATAACCAGAAGTGAGAAGATCATCCTTGCACCAGCGGTTACAAATGCCCGACCAGACCATGCACTTCACGGTAGCCCAGCACTTCACCGTCGCTATGACCGGAGCAAGCGGCGCCATCTTCGGCCAGGAGTTGCTGCGCGCGCTCGAGGCCGACGCGCGCGTCAAGCAGATCCACTTCATCCCTTCTGAAAATTCTCTGCGCGTCGTGGCCGAGGAGCTCGAACTCAGCGGGCGGAATCGCCTCGTCGAGAAACTCCTCGGAAGCGAATCAACGAAGATCCGCCAGCTTTCCGAGAGCGACATCGGCGCTCCCATCGCCAGCGGCAGCTATCCCTCCAATGGCATGATCGTCCTGCCCTGCAGCGCCGGCACGCTGGCAGGCATCGCCAACGGCCTGGCCGAGAATCTCATCGAGCGCGCCGCAGACGTCTGCCTCAAGGAGCGCCGCCCGCTTGTGCTCTGCGTGCGCGAGACGCCCTTCAACAAGATTCACCTGCGCAATATGACCCTCGCAGCCGACGCCGGTGCGACCATCTTCCCCGTCATCCCCGCCTTCTACAACAAGCCGGTGGACTCAACAGAAATGGCGCGGCAATTCGTCTGTCGCGTGCTCGCCCACATCGGCCTGCCGCAGAACAGCGCTTATGTGTGGAAGGGCGGAGAATAAGCCCTACTTCCCTGCCGGAATTTCCTTGATCTGCGCCGCCATTGGCGGATCAGCCTTCAGAAACGCCAGCGTATTCGGCCCGATGCGGTCGCTGCATTCGCGCGCCGCGAGATGTCCGCACCCGTCGTAGATCTCCAGCACCGATTGCGGTATCTGCGCGTGGAAGGCATACGCCAGCGATACCGGAGTCAGCTGATCCTGCTTGCCCCAAGCGATCAGCACCCGCATCTTAAGCGCGCCGAGCTTGCCGTCAACCACATCTGCACCCGTCAGCATTGACTCCATGCTCCGCTGAATCACCCACCCATTGCGCCGTATCAGCCGCAGGATGTCCCACTGGATGAGCGCGGGTATATGCGGGCCCCGCCCCGGAGACAGCAGATCGTTCAGCGCCGTCAACGCTGCCGGATTGTCCGGCCAGAACAGCGATGCCTTGAACGGCAGATCGAATCTCAGCCCCGCGCTGTCGTAGATCGCCAACCGCCTGACCCGCTCCGGCTCATCGAGAGCCACGCGGATCGCCACCCATCCGCCCATCGACCACCCGCCCAGGTCAGTCTGGGCGAGATTCTGTGCCGCGATGAACTTCTCCACGATGCCCGCTTCCTGCGGAATGGAATACGCGGCATCGCTGGGCCGCGACGAGCGTCCATAGCCCAGCATGTCGATCGCATAGACGTGCCTGCCGCCCTGCACCAGCTGCGGCATCAGGTTGGCCCAGTCTTCGGCTCTGCTGCCCAGTCCATGAATCAGCACAATGGGCTGCCCTGAGCCGCCTTCGAAGTAATGAATCCGATACCCGTCGATATTCCTGTAGTGGCTGCTGATGCCCTCGAAGCTCAGCTTCACCTGCAGCACCGTGAGCAGCAATTCCAGCGGGCGCAGACAGGCAAAAAGCCCAAGTCCGACAACGAAGCAGATCACCACCAGCAGGGCTCTCGTCCGCGCGGCGCTGCCCTCGCCCGGAGGCGTGCGGTAGGGCCGGGGCGGCGGCATGGTAACAACCTTGGGAGAATCGCTCACGGTGCTCCGCTTAGATGATCCGCTGAATTGACTCTGCCGTTCTCGTTATTCCGCCGCTCGATGCATGGCCGCCAATGAAAGCGAACACGATGAAAGCGAACCCGCAAAACACTCAGGATGAGAAGTATTGTATCCCGACGTGTTTCTACGCGGACGGCAACCCAGCCATCTGGAAAGCCTTGCGGATCACCTGCTCGGTGAACGACGCAATCGGCCCCAGCTCTTCCAGCGTTGCCCAGCGCCCATCGGCAGCCTCGGTCGCGCACGCCAGCGTGCCGCCGGTCACGCGGCAAAGGTAATCCACCAGCACATAGTGGTACTGGACACGGCCCTCCACATCGCGCGAAATGCGGTCGAACACCTCAACAATGGAGATAGGCTCAACGATCAGCCCCGTCTCTTCGAGCACTTCGCGGCAAACGCCCTGTTCCAGTGTTTCGCCCAGCTCGAGCGCGCCTCCCGGCAGCGACCATTCGCCCTTGAGCGGAGCCTGCCCGCGCTTGATCAGCAGCACGCGTTCCCCCTCGATGATCACCGCTCCAACGCCGATGATCGGCCGTTCCGGATATTCGCGCGACATGAAAGCCCAGAAATTAAAGCCCAGAATTGAAGCAGATATTAAAGCTTGATCGGCTTGCCGTACTCGCCTTCGAACACCGTGGCCGCCATGCTGAACCGGCTGCCGTTGAACTTATCCTCGCCGCTCAGGTGCCCGACAGCCAGCAGCGCCACCACGTGATAGCTCAGAGGGAGCTTCAGCACCTCGCGCACCTTCTCCTGCTCGAAGCCTTCCATCGGAGCCGTGTCGTAGCCCAGTACTTCCGCCATCAGCATCATGGTGGTGAATGCAATCATGACGTGCTTGTTCAGCCAGGCCGTCAGGTTGGGATGATTCGAGAGGTAGTTGGGAATATTCTGCCGCGCCTGCTCCGCATAATTTTCCGGCATCCCGCCCTCGCAGCCCATGCGCAGCATCTCTTCGAGATCGCCCGTACGCCAGCCATCCGCATCGCCGCAGGCCACAATCACCACCGAAGCCTCTTCCACCTTGGCCTGATTGAAGCTGGCCCAGCGCAGCTTGCGCCGCTGCTCCGGCGTGCGCACCACAATAAAGCGCCACGGCTGCATGTTGTATCCGCTGGGAGCCTTCAGGCCGGCTTCGATAATTTTCTTCAGGTCTTCGTTGGGGATGGGCGATCCGTCGAAACTGGGCGTGGCGCGGCGTTGGGCAATTGCCTGGCTCAGCGTTTTTTCCGTCTGGTTGGGCATACGAACCGCATTTTCCCTTTCGAAGTTTGACCGGCCTCGGGCCGGTACTTGTCCATCTCTTGTCTCATTTGCCTTAGAAGCATGGGGCCGCTGCGAGTCCTACTGAATCTGGTTCATCGGAAGTTCGATCGCATACGGGTTCTGGTTCTCGGCATGAGCGTAAACCCAAAGTCCGTGAAAGCCCTGCCGCAGCTCGGGATATTGGGCGAGCATCGCCTTCATCAACTCCACAATTTCTGTGTGCGTTGCGACCGGATTTGAGACGTCCTTCGTCTGATAGTTAATCACGAGATCCAGACCGCCCGAAAAGGTGTCCGTTCGCATGCTGGTGATGTTAAAGCTCTGCCCTCCGGCCTTCAGAACCAGCGGGTTCGAGCCCGGCGCCTCCGGAGGCCGCACCAGCTGGATCTCCTTCTCCAGCTTCTCCAGGTTCGGGCTGGACATAAAATCGACCGGATTAAGAAGAAACGCTGCCGTCTGGTAGTAGAAGTACGCGTTCCAGTCCTGCTTCTTCTGCGCAAAATTGCGTGCTGCGGTCCAGTACCACACGCCGTCATGCCCCGCCGCAGTCATCGGCCGCGTGAAAAACCCTGCCAGCTTCCAGCCTGCAGGGCCTGGACCCTCGTTCTGCAGCAGCAGCGAGATCTGCTGAGGATGTTCGACTCCCGTCGCACGCATGATCACCAGCGCATAGTTCGCCGGCGGCAGCTGGGGAATCGTAATCGTCACGATCAGCGCCGAGCCGGGCACCGAGCAGAAGAACTGCGTGTCCTGTGTGCCCTTCAGGTCAGAGGCCTTCAGCAAGTAGACGCCGTTGATCGTCAGCGTCGCCGCCTGAATCTGGGGGGAGACTGCCTGAATGCTGGCCGCGACCGGATCGAACTGCGCGGCCACCGCGGCAATCGTCGACTGGCGCACGCCGTTCACGTTCGCCGCCTGAATCTCGCCTCCCAGCGCTCGCGCCACCTGTACGATCGGGTCGCGCTCCGCCGCCGTCATCTGGCTTTCCGTGCTGCAGCTGACGGCCCGCGCCAGCGGAGCACCCGCGACGATGGCCAGAAGGGCGAAGAAAATCGGCTGACGCAACCGGCGCAGCGGCGGAAAACCTTGAAAGATCAAAACGAATCGCATAGGGCGAAAATGAGCCGCAAAAAGTCGCGAGCAAACCGAAACCACTGCTAGTCTAGTACAGAGAGAGGTTTCAGGCGGAAAGCCCGCAAGCCACGATCCCATGACCCCAATGAATCATCGCGGAATAAGGGCTGCTTTCTTCACCGGCTGCGCCGCGCTCGCGCTCTCCACCCCAGCTCTCGACCAGGTGGTCTTCCCGCCGGACACCAACACGCCTCCGCGGCATCACCGCCTGCAGGGCTCTGAAAACCGCGCCGACCAGCCATCGCCTTCCGCACCAGCAGCATCAGCCCCGGCGCCCGCGCCGCAGACGCCCCCGGTGAACGTCGCCTCCGCCGCTGTTCCGCCTTCTTTACTCGACAAGCCGGCAGAGCCGCCCAGGATCGAACTTGCCCCCGGCCGTCTCACCATTCACGCCGACAACTCCAGCCTCGCCGACATTCTCCACCGCCTCACCAGCGACAGCGGCATGACCGTCGACGGTCTGGGCGGAGATCAGCGCATCTTCGGCAGCTACGGCCCCGGCGATCCGCAGGAAGTGCTTTCGGCCCTGCTCGACGGCTCCGGATACAACGTGGTGATGGTCGGCCGCACCGAAACCGGAACCCCCAGGCAGATTTCCTTGACACCGCGCGGTGCGGGACTGCCCGGCAGCGGCCCCAGCCGCCCGCAGCAGATGGCTCAGGACGAAGACAACGACGACGAGGCTCAGCAACCGATCGAGCCGCCCGGCGCCCCGCAACCGCCGCAGGAAGAACAACCCCGGCAGCCGAACAACGGCGTGCGCACTCCGCAGCAGATGCTCCAGGAGATGCAGCAGATGCGCCAGCAACAGCAGTTGCAGCAGCAACAGCAGCTGCAATCAGCTCCTCAACAGTAAGACGCTGGCATCAGCCTGAATCCGCAACCCGGCCTGAAACGACGCCTGCTGCAGAATCTTCCCGCCCGCGGCTAGCCTCGATTGACGATCCCGAGACACCCTTCAGGTATCATGGCCGTCAAGATCTGGAGGACGCCGTGAGAAAGTTCGCATCAGCAACTTATTTGAAAGCAGTTTTCATCCTTGCGCTTTGTGTAGCCGGAGGTAGCATGTCTGCCGCTGTCAAAAGCATCTATGACTTCACGCTGAAATCCATCGACGGGCAGCCCGTAAGCCTCAAGGAGTACCACGGCAAGGTCGTCATGCTTGTCAACGTCGCCAGCAAGTGCGGATTCACCCCGCAATACGCCGGCCTCGAAAAACTCTACGAGACCTACAAAGACAAGGGCCTGGTCATCGTCGGCATCCCCGCCAACAACTTCGCCAGCCAGGAACCCGGCACCAACGAAGAGATTAAGAAGTTCTGCACCAACAAGTACAACGTGAGCTTCCCCATGATGTCCAAGGTCTCGGTCAAGGGTGACGACATCACACCGCTCTATGTGTATCTCACCGACAAGTCGACCGACCCCAGGCTCGGCGGAGAAATCAAGTGGAACTTCACCAAATTCCTCTTCGACCGCAACGGCAACCCGGTCGCCCGCTTCGAGCCCAACGTCACTCCCGAATCGCCTGAAGTCGTCGCAGCAGTCGAGTCCGCGCTGAAGCAGTAACCCGGGTTTTTTTTGAAGACGAGGCGGACTCGCATATGCGTGGCCGCCTTTTCCTTGCCGGCGAAGTCGACTTCGAGCTCGTTCGCATTTGATGAGTGATTTACACAACTAGAGCTGGATCCAATCAACGGCGCTAAAAATCAAGCTTCATCGTCACGATGATTCAGCGTTCTCCCCATTCACCGGCCTTTTGACATTTCTTTGCAATCAGAATTCCTCATGAAACGCCACTTCGCCCGCGACTGCACTCTGATAAGCCGCGACGCGCCGCTCGAAAAAGTTGGTCAGCTCCTGGACGTCCTGCAGATCCATAAAGGAGAAAGGGTTCTTCGCATGGAAAGCAGGCGCAATACCAAGCCGCTGCAATCGCGAATCGGCAACGTACCCGAGATACTGGCGCATGTCGCGTACCGAAAGCCCCGCCACCCCGCCTGAGAGAAGGTCCTCGGCAAACTGGGTCTCCGCGTCTACCGCCTCATGCAGCATCTCAACGATCTGCCTCTCAAGCTCCGCATCCCAAAGATCGGGCTCTTGGGCACGAACCACGCTGACGACTTCAAACGCGAACTCCAGATGACAGCTCTCGTCGCGGAAGACCCAATTTGTGCCTACCGCCAGCCCATGAAGCAGACCTTTGGAGCGGAGAAAGTAGACGTAAGCAAAGGCGGCGAAGAAGAAGAGTCCTTCAATGCAGGCGGCGAAGCAGATCAGGTTCAGCAGGAACTGGCGGCGATGCTCGCGGGTCTCCAGTTGGTCGAGAGCCTGAATGGAATCCATCCATTTCATGCAGAAATTCGCCTTCTTGGCGACAGAGGGAATGTTCTCAACGGCCGCGAAGGCTGCCGCACGATCCGCGTGATCGGGCACGTAGTTATCGAGAAGCGTCAGGTAGAACTGCACATGCACGGCCTCCTCGAAGAGCTGCCGGGATAGATAGAGCCTCGCCTCGGGAGAGTTGATGTGCTTGTAGAGGTTCAGCACCAGGTTGTTGGAGACGATGCTGTCTCCAGTTGCGAAGAAGGCGACCAGTCGCTGGATGAGGTGAATCTCCGCTGGCGACAGCCGCTGTTTCAAATCCGAAAGATCGGTTTGAAAGTCGACTTCTTCCACCGTCCAGGTGTTCTTGATGCCGTCGCGAAACATATCGTAGAAGACCGGATAGCGCATGGGACGAAGTGTGAGGCAAAGACCCGGGTCGAGAATTTTCTCAGAAGCAATGACGGGAGAAAGGGGCGTGTGCGAGACGGCGGTAGTGGCCATGAAGACTCCTAATGCGATTTTGCAAAAGCCTTGTTGCGTTAGCGCAGGGCAAAGGGCGCCGTGTTGCTATTACTGGCAGGCCTCGCAGCTCCCCGGGTTTTCCAGAGAGCAGGCGACCGCCGCTGCCGTTGAGATTTCGCTGGCTGAATCAACCGTTGCCGATTCGCGCGTGTGGCCCTGACTCTGAACAGTGGTCTTCGCGATGCGCGTCGCCGGGCGGGAACGCAGGTAGTAAGTCGTCTTCAGTCCCTGCTTCCACGCATACATGTACATCGACGAGAGCTTGCCGATGTTGGGAGACTCGGCAAAGAGATTGAGCGACTGCGATTGGTCGATGTAGGCATTGCGATCGCGGGCCATGTCGATCAGCTCGCGCATCGGCACTTCCCACACTGTGCGATAGAGCAGCTTCAGGTCCTCAGGCAACTCGGCAATTCCCTGCACCGATCCCTCCGCGAGCTTCAGCCGCATACGCATCTCTTCTGTCCACAGACCTCGCGTCCGGAGATCATCGATTAAGTACCGGTTGACCTGAAGGAACTCGCCCGAGAGCGTCTCTCGCTTAAAGAGGTTCGATATCTGTGGCTCGATGCACTCGTAGCAGCCGACGATCGAGGCAATCGTCGCAGTCGGAGCAATGGCAATGACCAGAGAGTTCCGCACTCCGCTCTGGAGGATGCGCTCGCGCAACCTGTCCCAGCGTTCTGTTTCTGAAGGCTTGACGCCCCAAAGATCAAATTGAAAGTTCCCCGAGGCCAGCCGGGTATCGCCAAAGGTTGGGTGCGCCCCTTCTTTCTCCGCCAACTCACAGGAGGCGAGCAGAGCGTTGTAGTAAATCTCTTCCTGAATTTTGGTCGAAAGTACCTGCGCCTCCTGCGAGTCGAAGGGCAAGCGAAGCTGAAAGAAGACATCCTGCAGCCCCATAATGCCCAGGCCTACCGGACGCCACTGTGCATTCGAACCTGCCGCCTGCGGTATCGGGTAGTAATTAATGTCAATCACCCGATCGAGCATGGGAATTGCGGTGCGCACGGTGGCCGCGAGTTGGTCGAAGTTGAAACGAGGCGCACCGTTATCCGTCGAGACATGCTGCGCCAGGTTAATCGAACCCAGATTGCAGACCGCAGTCTGGTCTTTAGAAGTGACCTCTGTGATTTCCGTGCACAGGTTCGACAAGTGGACAATATTGCCTGGTTTTCCGGTCTGGTTGCATTTCAGGTTCGTGGAGTCCTTGAAGGTCATCCACCCGTTGCCGGTCTCGGCGAGCGAGCGCATCATCCGGGCGTAGAGGTCACGGGCTTTGATTTGGCGGCGATAAAGTTTCTCAGTCTCTGCTTTCACGTAGGCTTCGGCAAACTCGTTGCCGAACAAGTCAGGCAGGTGAGGAACGTCTTTGGGATCGAAGAGCGACCACATACCATCTCCCTCCACGCGCTGCATGAAGAGATCGGGAATCCAGTTGGCAAGGTTGAGGTTATAGGTCCGGCGGGAAAGGTCGCCCGTGTTTTCGCGCAATTCAAGAAACTGCTCAATGTCCGCGTGCCAGGGTTCCAGGTAGACACAGCAGGCACCCTTTCGTTTGCCGCCCTGGTTGACTGCGGCGACGGAACTATCGAGCGTCCGCAGCCAGGGAACAATTCCATTCGACAGTCCATTGGTCGCACGAATCAGCGAACCCTCCGATCGAACGCGATGGAAAGCGAGACCGATGCCACCGGAGAACTTCGAGAGCATCGCGACATTCTTATAGGTGTCGTAGATGCTCTCAAGCGAATCGGAAGGAGAGTCATGCAGATAGCACGATGACATCTGCGCGTGCTTCGTACCGGAATTGAACAGCGTCGGGGAAGAAGGCATGTAGTCCAGCGACGCGATCAATCGGTAAAACTCAATCGCTTCATGGGGCGTTACTGCAAGGCCGCAGGCAACCCGTAGAAAGAAGTATTGCGGGCTCTCAATCACCGTTCGTGAGATTGGATCACGAAGAAGATACCGATCGTAAACGGTGCGAAGCCCAAAATACTCGAAGCGGTCCGACAGCGTGTCGTCGATCGCGTGGTTCAGCTTGCGGGCGTGGGTCTGTACAAACTCGGCAGTCGCAGGATTGACCACGCCCTCCTGGCTTCCATAAGCAATCGCCTGCGAAAACGAATAAAGGTTGTGTCTGGCAATCTCCTTGACGATGGTTCCCAGCAAGAGCCGTGCGGCGAGCCGCGAATACTGAGGCTCTTCAGCGATCAGCGACGCCGCCGTATCGATCGAGATCGTATCGAGCTCGCGAGTCGTCGCGCCATCGTAAAGGCCACCTATCGTCTTGGACGCGACTCGAATGGCGTCCACATGCGCGAGACCGTAGCAGCAACGCTGCACCGCGCGGACGATCTTGTTAACGTCCACAGGTTCCAGCGCTCCGTTGCGCTTGCGGACGTGCATGATGGGCATCTCTTCACGCACCGGAAAATCGGGCGTGAGGTCGGAGAGGCTGGTCTGAACGCTGATCGAATCGGATATCGTGGCCATAGAACTCCTGGCCCCAAGAAGCTTGCGAAGAAACAGCGGTAATCCGCCCGGCGAAGAGAGAAAGCCGCTGCCACCTCGCCTCCCCTCGGAGGCGTAAGCGAATATTTCCCAGGCAGGTCTTCGGACTCTGCAGGTTCGGGCCTACTTGCCGGACTTCCCAGACTCTTGCGAATCCAGTGTCATCTTGGGCGTTCGTACCTGCTTACCGCTGCGGGGCAGTTCCGGATTCTCACCGGATTCCCTTTTTCACTCTCCACATCGGAGGGACCTTGGAACGAACCCACTATATCTTGGACCATACGCCTTCGCAAGCCCATACATTGTGGATATCTCGCCCATTGCATCCATTATCCCCGTCTATCTGGAGTACGGCGACGCTCGTTGTGCCGGTCTCTTTCAAGAAATCGCCAAGACGACGACCGATGGCGCCACGCGAATGCCTCCAGGGATATCTGGCCGACAATTTCTCCCAATCTCGTAGAATAGAAATAGAGACGCAAAAGGCCCGCGCAAACTGGCGGGCTTTTCCGTTTCCAGTTCATAGAAAACAAAGGCCAAACTCGCAAATCCTTTAAAATCTATGAACTAGCACGTAACGTTACCCGCTAAGTCCCATGGAATCTATGAAGTAGCATTCGAGGGGGGAGGGGGTACACGGCTCCGCTACACTGAACTCCGGTTTCGAGGAGCGTGTGCGATGGGATACCAAGCATGGCTGGTTGAATCACCCGATGGAGAATTTCGGGAAACAGAGGTCTCACAACCTGACCTCGCCGCGAACCAGGTCCTCGTCCGCATCGCCGCCAGCGGCGTCAATCCCCTCGACACGAAGATCCGTGGCGCCAAGGCAGCCCACGCAAAGCAACCCTTGCCCGCGGTCATCGGCGTGGACATGGCCGGAACCGTGGAAGCAGTCGGTCCCGGTGTCACTGCCTTCAGGCCCAGCGATGAAGTCTACGGGATGGTCGGCGGAGTCGGCGGCCACCAGGGCACCCTCGCCGACAAGATCCCCGCCGACGCCGACCTGCTCGCGCACAAGCCGAAGAAGCTCACCATGCGCGAGGCCGCGGCGCTCCCGCTCAGCGTGATCACCGCCTGGGAAGGCCTCGTCGACCGCGCAAAGGTCCACGCCGGCCAGAAGGTCCTCATCCACGCCGGGGCCGGCGGCGTCGGCCACATCGCGGTCCAGATCGCCCGCGCCTTCGGAGCCGACGTCTTCGCCACCGTCTCGCCGGACAAAAAGCAAATCGTCGCAGACTTCGGCGCCACTCCCATCGACTACCGCTCCATGTCAGTCAACGAATATGTCGCTGCTCACACCGGCGGCCGGGGCTTCGACATCGTCTACGACACCGTGGGAGGCGCGACGCTCGACGCCTCCTTCGCCGCCGTGAAGCGCTACACCGGCCACGCCCTTAGCTGCCTGGGATGGGGATCGCACGCCCTGGCTCCCCTGTCCTTCCGCGGAGCCACCTACTCCGGAGTCTTCACCCTGCTCCCGTTGCTCACCGGCGAAGGCCGCGCCCACCACGGCGAGATTCTCACCCGGGCCGCCGCCCTCGCCGAGGCCGGCAAGCTCCGCCCGCTTCTCAACGAGCGAACCTTCTCGACTGCATACATAGCCGCCGCCCACGCACTCGTTGCCTCCGGCTCGCTCGGCAAGATCGTCGTCGAAATCTAAATCTCAGCAAACAACCGGAACGCCTCTACCACCCGTTGCGCCACTGCGTCTCGATTCTTCTTGGTCGCCAGCTCGTGTCCCGCGCCCGCAATCGTAACCAGCTCCGTTCGCGCAGGAATGAGCTTCAGCGCCGCTTCCATCTCCGCGATCGTGCCGAATCCATCTCGTGCGCCGCTGACGAACAGCGCCGGCGTCTCAAGCCGCGGAAAGTGCGCCGTACGCAACTCATCCGGCCGCTGCGGGGGATGCAGCGGGTAGGAGAACAGCAGGAGCGCCTCGGCAACCCCGGGCTCAACGGCAGCGAGCATCGACGCCTGCCGGCCCCATAGGAGTGCCCACCCAGAAACACCCTGCCCGTCGCCCGGCGCCGCATCGACTCCACCGCCGCCCGCAGCCCCTGCTGGTCCCGCTCGGCGCTTCCCCGCGGCGGAGGCCCCTGGGGGCGTGCCTGGCGAAAAGGAAGATCGCAGCGCAGCACCGTAACCCCCACCGCGCAGAACGCCTCAGCCAGCGTCACCAGCAGCGGGGCATCACAGTTCGCTCCCGCGCCATGCGTCAGAACAAGCCCGTCGGAGCTGCCGCCATTCGTACCGTGCAGAAATCCGCGGACGGGGGTAGCTCCGTCTGAATCCTCCAGAAATTCTTCGCCCGTACACATACGGGGTGATTATCGCAGGGCTTATACCGGCAGCGGATTCCTCTCCACAAACTGCCGCTGGTGCCAGTAGGGATAGATAGGCGTCACCGCGCTCGCGGCGTCGAGCTTTGCCACTTGCTCCGCAGTCAGATTCCATCCTTCAGAGGCCAGGTTCTGCTTGAGCTGCTGCTCGTTGCGCGCACCCAGGATGATGCTGGCAACCGTGGGCCGCTGCAGCTGCCAGTTCAGCGCAATCTGGGGAACGGTCTTGCCGGTCTCCTTCGCGATTTCGTCGATGACGTCCACGATCTTGTAGAGGAATTCATTCTCGATCGGAGGCCCATACTCGGCCGTCTTATGCAGGCGGCTGGTTTCCGGTAGAGGATGCCCGCGGCGGATCTTGCCCGTGAGGCGGCCCCACCCGAGCGGACTCCAGACCAGCGTGGCCACCTTCTGGTCGATACCCAGCGGCATCAGTTCCCACTCAAACTCCCGGCTGACCAGCGAGTAATAGGCTTGATGCGCGACATAGCGCGCCCATCCATAGCGCTCGGAGATGGCCAGCGACTTCATCAGGTGCCACCCGGAAAAATTCGAACAGGCGATGTAGCGGATCTTCCCGGTGCGCACCAGGGTGTCGAGAGTTTCAATCGTCTCGTCGATCGGTGTGGTCGCGTCGAACCCGTGCATGTGGTAAATGTCGATGTGGTCGACGCCCAGCCGCTTAAGGCTGCCGTGCACCGACTCGATCAGGTGATAACGCGAGGAGCCAACGTCGTTCGGTCCCTTTCCGACGCGAAAAGTAGCCTTGGTCGAGATGAGCAGCCGGTTGCGCTTGCCCGCAATCGCCTTGCCTAGCACCTCTTCCGCAAGTCCGTCGGAGTAAATATCGGCTACGTCAAAGAGGTTCACCCCGGCATCGAGGCACAGATCGACAAGGCGCGCTGCCTCGTCTCCAGTCGAACTGCCCCACGCTTTGAAGAATTCGTTACCGCCACCGAAAGTCCCCGCGCCGAAGCTGAGGGCAGAAACCTTCAGTCCTGAATGGCCAAGCTGTCTGTATTCCATGACTAAATGATGCGCTCGGGCCGTCGAGGGTGCAGCCACTGAAAATCTTTCAGGGAATGTAATAAAACGGGTTGGGGAGCTTTACGGAATAGTCGGCCGCAGGCTTCCCTCTTAGATCGCTGAACTGGTCCCCGACGCTGAGGATGATGTGATAGCCCTGCTGCACAATTTCGGCGCGCGCCGCCGATTTGTAAGGAATCGTCTTCTCCGTCAGCTGATCCTTTGTGCGCAACGTCAGGCCGTCCCACTTGTCGTAGCCGGCATTGTGCAGATTCTTCTCCGTGGCATCGCGCAGCGTATCCGCCCGGCCGGTGATGAAGAACACAGCAACGCCGAGTTCCTGCGCGCGTTTGAACAGGCGTAGCGTGCCGGGAATGACCGGGGCGCTCGAACTCTCGGCCCACGCCTTCCATACATCGCTCACGAACCCAAAGTCGTTCGCGGAAATCTCCGGCCACGTCGAGAGCGAAGTATCGTCAATGTCGAGGACCAGGGCCAGCTTCTCGCCGGCCTTCTTGTGGGCCGCTGCACGTTCCAGAAATGCCATCGCGCGCCCCTCCTGAAGCTCCAGCGCCTTGGTGTAGCAACCGCAGGTGCAGGTGCAATCGTGATAGGCCTTCAGCTGTGTCTTCAGCAGGCCGAGGTTGGGCGGCTCGGGAACCTGCGAGACGATGTGAGCCTGGACAGACTGCGCGTTCAGATTGACGGCGAGCAATACCGCGAGAGCGAGCCGGACCAGACGGACGTCAGCTTTCAAAACTTCCCTCCTGAAGGAACAGGCGAGTCCCATACTAACGGTGAATCCGGGGAAATTGCCGCGAAGTCACGCGTCGTTCCGGACCAGTTCATCTTCCTAGGGTTGCGGCGCGGCGTAGTCCTTGCGTATAGTGCGATCAAAGCCCAGAAACCTCACAGGAGCGGTAAATGCCCCCAGCAGAAACCATCGGCGCACCAGCAAGTATCGGCAAGTCAGTTCAGATTCGCGGCGAAGTCAAAGGAAGTGAAGATCTTCTGGTCGATGGCGTGGTGGAGGGCACAATCACATTAACCGAGAGCCGCCTGACGATTGGCCCGCACGCGAAAGTGCAGGCCAACGTTTCCGCGCGCGATGTCGTGGTGATCGGCACTCTTGATGGCGATATCCAGGCGACCGGCCGGGTCGAACTACGGGCCGGCGCCAACCTGAAAGGCGATATCCACGCCGCGCGCCTCTCCATCGAAGAGAATGCGATGTTCTCCGGCAAAGTCGATCTGGTGCAGTCTGCCGCGCAAGCTGGCTCCGATCGCGCCGCCGCCGCGCAGACCCCGGTAGGCGCAGGTAAAACCGGGACAATGTTCAGCGCCCCCAATTAAGGCAATTTTCGGAAAACAGTGTAGTGTGAAGCCAGCACCGCAAAGTCAGCGCGATCAGCAGGGAGCGGTGACTTGGCATTGTCAAAATTAGAGAGCAAAAGATTTTCCGAACTTGCCCTGGTGAGCGCCTGCTAATCGTGTCCGGCGGGAGAACGGCACGGTAACTGCTTTGGGTCCAAGAGGACTCCATTGACGACTCCCTGAAAGAGGTCGACCCGGCACTGTGCTGCGCAGCCTGTTCAATCGAGAGCCATCGCGGCCTGAGCGTAGCGGCCGCACCGTGCTATCCGGGCCGCGGATTCCCCGCCATTCGAGCGGCTGGGCCGCGATGCTGAAGCACCTCAAGGAAGAACAGAGCCTGCGTGTGCTTGACATCGGGCCGACTTCGCCCAGCAATATCAACTTCCTTACCGGGCTCGGCCACAGTTGCTATATGGCCGACGTGGTCCACGAAGCCTTGACCGGCGACTGGTCGATACCCCCAACCGAGGAAGGCGGCGAACCAGGATTCGATACGGCCCGCTTCTTCGACCAGACCCTCGACTTTGCCGGACGTAGATTCGACGTCGTCCTTCTCTGGACAACCCTCGACTATATCCCGCAGCCGTTGGTGGAGCCCTTTATCCAGCACCTCTACTCGGCCATGCATCCGGGTGGCCGGGTTCTCGCCATCTTTCACTCGAAGAGCTCGGGACCGAACACCGTTTATTGCCGCTACCACCTGACAGATGGCGACTCCATCGAGATGCAGGAGTCGGAGCCGTATCCGGTCTTGCGCGTCTACACCAACCGCAACATTGAGAAGCTGTTCTCGCAATTCAGCAACTACCGCTTCTTCCTCGCCAAGGACAACATCTACGAAGTCATCATCACTCGCTGAGCAGCGGGCCTGGCCGACGCCGGCCTGCGCGGTTCTGACTCCACCGGCCATAGACTTTGCTGCTCGTCGCCCGCGATTCCTCCCGCGTTCTCTTCGATCCCCGGCTCAGTGCCCGCGTACCTGAGCCCCAACTGATACTTCCTCTTGACCGCGGTGACCAGGTCGCCAATCCGCTTCTGGTACGCCCGGGATGCAAAAGCCTCCTCATAGCGTTTCGCGTAGCTCGCATCAAGCTGCGGAAAATGCTCATGCACAAAAGCCAGGAAAGTCGCCTTCGAGCACGGCTTGAGAAACAGCGCGTTGGCATGGAAGAAGTTCGCATCCGCCTCCCGCGCCTTGCGAGCCATCGTGTCGAGCACCCGGACGTTGTCGGTGATCCCCGGCATCAGCGGCGAACACATCACACCCGTGAGCAGCCCCGCCTCGCGCAGCCGGCGAACCGTGCGGAAGCGTAGATCGGGCCGCGGAGCACGCGGCTCGAGGATCCGCGCCAGGCGGGCATCATGCGTCGTGATAGTGATGTTGACGGTCAGCTCATTGTGAACAGAAATCTGCTGTAGCAGGTCGATATCCCGCTCGATAAGCGTGGACTTGGTTACGATACTCAGCCCCAATCCGCGATGAGCGGCAAAGACTTCAAGGATGCTGCGCGTGACCTGGGCCTGTCTCTCAATAGGCTGGTAAGGATCGGTCGCCGTGCCCAGTGCAACCGCCTCGCCGCGCTTCAGCGAGCGGAGTTCCTGGTTAAGCAGCCAGGCTGCGCTCTGCTTGACGTAGATCTTCCGCTCGAAGTCGGCGGGATCGCGCAGCTCCATGAACTCGTGGGTATACCGCGCGTAGCAGTAGCGGCATCCGAACTCGCAGCCGCGGTACGGATTGATCGTCCACCGAAACGGGAATCCGCGCCGGGAGACGCACCTGTTCAAGAGCGACCGAACCGGTAGCGTACGAAATTCGACCAGATGCCCCTTACCGGCCGAACAGCCGCTCGCCGCGAGCCGGGCAATGCCCTGAAGAGGCTCCGCCTCCTGCTCCCGCTCGCTGGTATTGAGAATATGGAAGAGAGATGGCGTTTTCGCTTTTTCTTCGCTCATAACTCGAAACTTACTCTCTTCGAAAAGCGTCGTCAAGACGGATGTTCAGCGGTGTCGTTAGCACATGATATGTCCAGTGAAGTTAGCAGGTGAAATGTCCGCTTAGCGGGCGGCGAGGATATGTCCATGCGAGAGAGCGTGGGTACGTATCCGAGGGCCGCAGTGGAGCGGGCGATGAAGGTGCAGGAAGTAATCTTGCGAGCGATGGGGAAGAAGATCAACTGGTGGCAGGCGGCGGAGATCATCGGCATCAGCGAGCGACAGATGCGGCGTTGGCGAGAGCGCTATGAAGAACACGGCTACGACGGACTGATCGACCGGCGGCGCGGCCGGCCAAGCCAAAAGCGTGTGCCACTGGCGCAGGCCGAGCAGGTGCTGGGGCTTTACCGGGAGAAGTACTTTGACCTGAACGTGCGCCATTTTCACGAGAAGCTCGGCGCCGAGCACGGGATCCATCTGAGCTATACCTGGGTAAAGTTGGCCTTGCAGGGAGCGGGATTGGTGGCCAAGGCCCGCAAGCGCGGCATACACCGCAAGCGGCGCGAACGGCGCCCGCTGCCGGGCATGTTGCTGCACATCGACGGCAGCCGCCACCAGTGGTTTCAGGATGAGCGCTGGTATGACCTGATCGTGATTCTGGACGACGCTACCAGTGAAATCTATTACGCCCAGTTGGTGGAAGAAGAATCGACGATTACGGTGATGGCCGCGCTGCGAGAAGTCATCGAGCGCAAGGGGCTGTTCTGCGCCTTGTACTCGGATCGAGGCAGTCATTTCTGGCTGACACCGAAGGCTGGCGGCAAGGTGGACCCGCATCGTTTGACCCAGGTGGGCCGTGCGCTGCGCGATCTGGGCGTGCAGATGATTCCGGCTTACTCGCCTCAGGCGCGGGGCCGCTCGGAACGCAACTTCGGGACCTGGCAGGGACGGCTGCCGCAGGAGCTCCGGTTGCACGGGATCAGCACCCTTGCGGAAGCCAACCGCTTTCTGCGCGAGCACTACGTGGACGAGTTCAACCGCCGCTTCCAGGTGCCTGCGGCGCAGCGCGGCACCGCCTTCACCGCCTGCCCGCGCCGCGACCTCGACTTGATCTTCTCGCTCCAGTTCGAGCGTACGGTCAGTCGCGACAACACCGTCAGCTTCCAGAACCTGGCCTTGCAGATCGACAAGGTAAGCTGGCGCGGCACCCTCGCCGACTGCAACGTCATCGTGCACCAGCATCTGGACGGCACTCTCAGCATGACCCACGGGCCACGCCGCCTCGGACGCTACTCCAGCCAGGGCACACCGATCACGCAGACGGCAATTAAGCAAGCTGTTGAAAAGCCGCTCCGTGGGAAAGTCCAAAAGCCGACTTTTCCACCTCGCTTGGAAATCCCGCAAACGGCGCGGGATTCCCACTTTCCAACAGCTACGACGGCGGCGGCTGGATGAAATATAAACCGGACATTTCACCTGCTAACAAAACCGGACATTTTCATTTGCTACGAACAGACGGATGTTCAGCGGCCTCCTTCTCGACATACAGAACCACCCCGTTTGTCGCACCGGGGCCCGGCATCTCACTCTAAAAAGCACTATCCTCATTGCTGACACGCGTTGAGTGGCGAACAAACAGATTTCTACAGGAGTATGAATCGCATGACTGACTTGAAAGGTTCGGCCATTACCTGGCTCGGGCACGCCGTCGTTCAGATCACCACCGCCAAAGGAACCGAGATTCTCATCGATCCATTTATCGAGCACAATCCCAAGTACCCGAAGAGTTATAAACTTCCCAAAAAGCTGGACCTTCTCCTGGTGACCCACGGCCATGGAGATCACATAGGCGATGCCGTTACCATCGCCAAACAGCACGGCCCGCATGTGGTCGGCATCGTGGAGTTGATCGGTTGGTTGCAGTCAAAGGGCGTCGAGAACGCCGCCGGCATGAACATCGGCGGCAGCTATAAGTACAAGGATGTGACGCTTAGCATGGTGGAAGCGCGGCATAGCTCCGGCATCGATGACGGCGGCCGCACCGTGTACGGCGGCGTCCCGGCTGGATTTGTGATCGCAATCGACGGGGGTCCGGTGCTCTACCACGCCGGCGATACCGGGGTCTTTCTCGATATGCAGTTGATCCGCGAGTTATACGCGCCTGATCTGGGATTTCTACCCATTGGCGATTACTACACGATGGGGCCGAAGGCAGCGGCGATCGCCGCAAAGCATCTCGGACTCAAGACCGTCGTGCCCATCCACTATGGAACATTCCCGGCACTTACCGGAACTCCGGAGCAGTTGGAAGAGCAGCTTCAGGGAACCGGCATCCAGGTCCTGAAAGCCGAGCCAGGTAAAACTCTGCGTTAGCCGGGACCCGGAAACAGCAAAGGCAGGGGCTCGTTAAGGAAACCACCTGCCTTGCTAATTCCAGAGAACGACCAACTAACCTTTCGCGGACTTGGCCGACTTGGCTGCCTGTTCTTTCCGGCGTTCAGCCCAGCGGCGCTTCATCGCCTCAGCTATCTTGCGACGGCCCTCGGGTGACAACTTGCGTCTTCCCGGAGCCTTCGCTGCTTTCTTAGCAGCGCCGTAACTTCCCCTCTTTGGCCCTCTTGCGCTCGTTCCAGCCAGTAGGTTTCGGGCTTGCTGCAGGCGCGATATCTCGTTATCGATTTCAATCAGTATTTGACTAACTTGCACCTTTCCTCCGTTTTTTCAGGGGCGACCGAAAAGCACGCCATTTAATCTGCGGCCGCTTGATCAAGTAGTAATTACAGCCACCCCAGACTAACTCGATTAGAAATAAATTGCCAATTTTGCAAGCGTCTAAGTTGAACGATAAACAACTGTCCTGTGGGGTCGTTACGCGTTAACACCATCCCGGTCTGGCGGAAATCGCCCGGGCCTGGGACTAACCAGGAGGTAAATTTTGCTAAACAGTAATCCGAACTGGCAAACCATGATGGAACGGGAGTAGAGTAGGCGCGCGAGCGATTGGTTAGGACAATACCCTCGGTTTCCCTGACCGGGAGACCGTCATCGTGCCGCCGCAGGCGCATTTTGTCCGACGAAACTGAAAATTGAAAAGACGGCAGTGCATGCAATCAAAGTTGTGATAGATTTGCGGTTCTCCAGACTTGCGCATCTCTTCCGCTCACTGAATGATCAGGGAATTCCGCAAGTGAATAGCCGCAAGTCTCGAGGGACCTCGGGGAGGTATTCGGGTGAAGTCTCCTCTTTCGCGATTCGTTCTGGCCTCAGCTGGTTTCCTGTCTCTGTGCGCCTGTTCCACGGCGTACTCCGCAAGCCCGGCATCTCGTCCAACAAACAGCGTCACCATTCCCGGTCCATTGAGATCTTTTCTGCGCATGGCCGGCATCAGCCAGAAGGCCTCTCCCGACGAGGTCCTGCCGCTGCTGGCGCGCAATGCCTACCTGCGCGGCTACCAGACCGGACAGGAGACGGAATTCCTCATCCTCCTGGACCGCTATGTCCATCAGGCGAGGGAGCTGCAGGCCCTGGTGGGGGCAAATGGCGCCATTGAGGTTACCAACTGCAATGATGCGGCCACGCTAATCCACATTCTCGGGTATCAGTTGCGCGCCGGCTGCGGGCAGAAGGACACCGTCCTCGTGACGGCCAACGCGGAAAGAGCGTTTCTTACCATTGATTCGGGCTTCCCCCTCACTCAACTCGAAGAGGCTCTCGCCAGGAACTCCTCTTTCAGTTATCCGTATCCCACCACTCAGGTTCCGGTGCTTTTCACAGAGAGCGACTGGGTACACACGAGTTTGTGGAAGGAAAGGGGCAAAGGCAATCTGATTGATGTACTCATCCATGACCGCAGCATAGACCGTCTCTATTGGGCATTTTCAAGAAGCGATGACCAGACCAGTTTTGCATTGCTGCGCTCTCCCGGGCTCAGAAAATTGCTTCCCTACGCCGCTGTTCTCGACTTCTACGGCAACCAGATCACCATACAGTCCGGGCGCGTGGTTCTGCCCGGTGGAACCGCCGCCGAGGCGAACTGGAAAGACCTCGTGGGAGCCAGCCCCGAGTCTCCGGGAGATTTCGTTCTACACCTTGTATCGAGAGACAACGGGTGGCTCGCCGTCTACTTCGATGCCCTTTCTCGCGTAAGCCGGACACAGCAGGAGCACTTCACCACCGGGACACGTCTGAAGACCCTTTACGACGCCTACCGCTCATCCATCGACCAGCAGGATCCTACCAAAAGCGTCTTCCCAAAGGGCGCCGACCTCATGGTTCTATTCGATCGCGTGGATTGGGAGCCAAACGGGGAGCCGGTAGTTCCAGGCGGCCTCCAGGTATGGAAGGAGATCTTCAACGAGAAGACCAGCTACAAACTCGTTCACGAATTGGGAAAGCGTGCCGACGGCTGGAACAGTCCGGAACAACTGCTCGAAGCGCTGGTTGCCTGTTCTCGCCTTGAAACCGACAATGGACCCGTACAGATCTACCTGATGCTCACCGAACTGGACAGCAAACGGCCACAGGGAAAACGCCTCTCCGAAGGGACCGTCCGCCTACTGGCCAGCCGGTTTGGTCAATTCAACAGCTGGTACCCGATCTTCGCCGAATTTCCCGAGCTGAACGACACCTCGATCACCCGCTTTCTGAGTGTGGCGGAATCCATCGACAAGATCTCAGCCCCCGCGCTCCGTGGAAACGTGCTCGGCTCTTTTCAAGCCAATGTCGGCCTCTGGCAGATCTTCGCCCGCCAGGGAGAGATCCCACGAGGAAAGATGAACACATCGTGGCAGGGCATGGTCGATCCCTTCGCGAAGATCTCTTCGTCGGCCCAGTTGCTTGACGCCGCGCGCAGCTCCCTGGGCGAACTATTGATAGCATCAACAGGCTCCGCAAACCGCTCGGAGGACGAGATCGTCGACCTGCTCGCAGGTCCTCCCCAGGAGACCGCGGAAGGTCAACGGATGCATCGTGAAGTCGCGGCGAAGATCCGCGCCGTGATGGATGATCAGCGCCTGGCTTCGCTCGACACTCTCTTCGGGCTGAGCGACGGCCTTAACGCCATGGCTCACGGAGGCAAGCCGAACCAGGATCTCCTCCCTCTGGCCGCGGAATTGCGGGAATTCGAACTGCCGCGTCCGATCTTCACCGAGAGGGAAAAGATCGAGTGGGCGCCGCCCGTCTACAGCAGCCGCCATGCCGAGCTGCAGGTGAAGACCGACATGACAAAGATGATCAAGTCGTCCGGTTCGCCTGCACAGCTCGAAGTCGCCCGCGGTCAGCTCGCGCCTTTCCTCAGAGACACCCTCGTAGGCCTCAACTACGCCTACTACGAGCCGCCCGGCGCGCAGGTGCTGCACAACAATCCGCTCTTTGTGCGGTCTCACGACTTCTCAGGAATAACCGTAATGAGCTCGGAGCCATTCTTCTGGCATTCTCCCGAACTGTTCGGAGTGGGCGCACCCGCCGGCGGAGGTGCTTATCTGATAGGCTCACTGGCCGACCTGCCCTATGCGCTGGCCGAGATGGAAGAAGACTTCATCGTCCCGGAGAACGTCCAGGCCCTCATCTGGAAGGAAACGGTTCCTGACCTCATGGTCAGCGCCGTCGTGCCCCGCTGGTGGAACGTGAGCACACACGAACTGCATGCCGTCGCTTTGTATCAGAAGTCCGGCGAAGAGATATTAATCGCGGCCGCAGGGAACACCCAGCTTCGCAGCAAAGCAATCAATATTCTTTCTGAACGCATGGCCCCGCAACGGCTGGAGTGGGTCCAGGAGGCACTGGTGCCATCCGCACCAGCCTCCGCAATCCTGCCTCGAGTCATGCCGGCGGATACCTTCTACCTCGCTGCCGAGTTCCGGCAGAAATTTCCCGAGGAAGCCGCCTCAGCCGGACCTGCGAGTCGGCAACTGGCCGATCTTTGCCGCAAATATCCGGCAGAGACAAGCCCCGAGCGCGTGGCGCGTGACTTCGGCACGCCACATCCTACCCTGGCCCGCAGTTACTCGAGCGAATTCCTGAACCTCAAGCAGCTGCCCGCCTTCGGAGGCTATTCCAGCCGCCTGTTTGGCGAGTCCTGGGAGTCCGGCAACCTCTACTGGGCGCGTCTAGCGGACGAGATGGGTTATTCACCCGTCATGCTGAATAGTCTGGTGCCGGAGCTGACCCGCCGTATGACCGGGAAAATCTTCGCTACCGACCTCGAAGATTGGCCCGCGCTGCTTCGCGCCATGCGCGAGACGGGAGAGGAATTCAAGCAGGGAAAGGTAGCGCCGGTTCCAGTCGCAAAAATGGATTCCGGGCATTAGAGCTGAGCGAGGTGATGATGCGTGATGGCAGGATTATGACGACAAAATATCTCCCCCTCTGCGGCCTGTTTCTCGTGTTGCTATCCGGCGGCGGACACTCCGCTGCATCGCAGCAGGACAGTTCACGGATTCGCGTGAACGTGGTCCTGGTGCAGCTCAATGTCGCCGTTACCGACCATAAGGGAAACTACATCAGCGGCCTTCGTCCACAGGACTTCGAGATCACTGAGGACAAAATCCCGGAAACGATCGCCACCTTCGAAGAGGGCGACGAGCCCGGCATAGCCGCCGACACGCCGGACACTGCCGCCAAAGCTCCAGAACCCGCCCCCGTGCAGCAGCAGCCCGAAGCAGGTAAGACAACGGCCTCTGAGCTGCAGCATCTGGGAGCAAATGTTTATGTGCTCTTCGACACCAGCAACTACATGTACAGGGGCTTCGTCTACGCGCAGGACGCCATTGCCGATTTCGTCCGCTCGCTCGAACCGGAGTACAAAGTAGCCTTCTATTCCTACAGTCGCGACCTCTCCAAATCTACAGCCCTGACAGCAGATCATCATCAGGTGTTGCGTGGCGTGCGCAGCACGGTTGCAGGAGATGATGCGGCCCTCTACAACTGTCTTCTGTTGACCGTAAAGGATGCCGCACCATTGAAAGGCCGCAAGGCCATCGTGGTCTTCTCGAATGGCCCTGACAATGCCAGCTCCGTACCCCCGGAAAACGTAGCCGAACTGGCGCAGTCGACGGGAACGATCATCTACATGATCAGTACCCAGCAGGCTGAGGCCGATCCGGTTTCCACTGCGGTGTTCGAACGCATGAGCAAAGCCACCGGCGGCAAAGCCTACTTTGCCAAGAACTGGAAAGATGAAAAGCAGGCCTTCGCTTCGGTACGCGATGATCTGGCTCACCTTTATTCGCTCAGCTACTATCCGGCAGCGAATCAGAATCGGGGCTGGCGCACGATTACCGTCAAATTGAACGGTAAAGAACTGCAGAAGTATCATGTGCGTACGCGCGACGGCTATCGCCTCTCCCAGCAGGCTCAAACTCTTTCAGCGAGCGAACCGGATACTGGAGGGGAATCGAGTCCGAACTGATGTCACGGAAGCTCTAGTGAAAATCATGCGACTCGACTTCCAGTGCGCTCTCCGATAAAGCCGTCAGGCGTACAGCCTTTACCTGAATCACGTTGTCCTGATTCTGAAGCGCGCCCTCGACGATCAGGAATTTGCTGCGCACCACCAGCAGGCGGTCGCGATCATAAAGATCAGGCGTAATAATCACGTTGGCGATGCCCGTCTCATCCTCCATGGAAAGAAAGATGAAGCCCTTCGCTGTGCCCGGCCTTTGCCTTGCAATCACGCAGCCGGCCGTACGCACATATTCTCCATCCCGGCAGGCGCGCAACTCCTCGGCAGACAGGATATTCCTGCTCTTGAGTTCAGCGCGGCGATAGTGCATCGGGTGTTTTCCCGTCGTCAAACCGGTTCCCGCATAATCCGCCACCAGCCGCTCCTCAACATTCATTTGCCGCAGCGGATGTGTCTCAGACTCATCCCGCAGCCATTCACTTTGCTGCCTGAGCAGCGGTCCCTCCATCCTGCCGGCACGCTCCACCTGCCATAGCGCGTCGCGGCGATGCGCTACTCCATCGATACCGTTCAGCGCGCCGATCCGTGCCAGTAGCGTGAGCTCCTTCCTGTTGAGAGCCGCAACGCGCTGGGCCAGATCCTCCGCCGAACCGAATGGACCATCCTGCAGACGCGAGCGAACGAGCGCTTCCGCCGATTCCTTGCGCAAACCTTTCGCATACCCAAGCCCCATGCGTAGCGACAACGTGCCATCCTGCTCATGTTCGACGGCACACGGCCACTCAGAAACCTGAACATCAATCGGCCTCACGCGCAGCCCATGACGCTGTGCATCCTTGACCAGAACCGCCGGCGAATAAAACCCCATCGGCTGATTATTCAGAATCGCGCAAGTGAATGCCGCCAGGTACTTCACCTTGAAATAAGCAGACGCATACGCAATCAGTGCAAAGCTCGCCGCGTGCGATTCTGGAAAACCATACAGCGCGAACGAGCTGATGTTCTGCACGATCTGGTTCTGCGTGGCAGTGTCGATACCGTTCGCTGTCATACCCGCGCGCAGCTTTACTTCAAGATTCTTCATGCGCTCCCACGAGCGCCGCATACCTACGGCCCGTCGCAGCTCCTCAGCCTCCGCACCAGAAAAGTTAGCAACAATCATCGCCATGCGTAGCAGTTGCTCTTGAAACAACGGCACCCCCAAAGTGCGCTTCAGCACCGACTCCAGCAGAGGATGCGGATAGGTCACCTCTTCCCTTTTCTGCCTGCGCCGCATGTAGGGATGCATCATCTCGCCGACAATCGGTCCAGGCCGGATAATCGCAACCTGCACAACCAGGTCATAAAACTTCTCTGGATAATTCCTCGGCAGCGAAGCCATCTGCGCCCGGCTCTCAACCTGAAACATGCCGACCGTATCGGCCTTTTGCAGTGTGCGATATACATCTTCATCTTCCGGCAGTTGCGCCAGGTCGACGGCGTCTCCGTAATGCCGGGGAATCAGTTCCAGACAATCTTTAAGCACAGCCATCATCCCCAGCCCAAGCAGATCCACCTTGATAATCCCCAGATCGGCGCAGTCTTCCTTGTCCCACTGCACCACCGTGCGGCCCGGCATCGAAGCCCGCTCCAATGGCACAACACAGTTCAACTGCCCCTGGCAGATCACCATGCCTCCCGAGTGCTGGCTCAAATGCCTTGGCAGGTCCTGAATGCGCATGGAAAGCTCAAGATACTTGGCAATGCGCGGATGCTGAATATCGAAACCAGCGTTGAGAAACGAATGCGCCATCGTATCCGTCTTGCCGCGCCACTCCCATTGCCCGGCCAGACTCGACAGCCTGCCCAGTGAATCCTCATCGAAACCCAGCGCTTTCCCCACTTCTCTTGCCGCGGACTTCTGACGATAGCTGCTTACATTCGCAGTCATAGCGGCACCGAGTTCGCCATAGCGCTGATACACATACTGAATCGCCTGCTCGCGCTTCTCTTCCGACGGCAGATCGAGATCGATATCCGGCCACTCGCCGCGGCTCTCATTCAGAAAGCGCTCAAAGAGCAGTTCCATACCGACCGGATCGATGGCCGTGATCTCCAGCGCATAGCAGACCGCCGAATTCGCCGCGCTGCCGCGTCCCTGGATCAGGATTCCGTTTCGCTTGCTGTACTCGATGATGTCCCAGACAATCAGAAAATACCCGGCAAAGCCCAGCCTGGCGATCAGTGCAAGTTCCTTCTCGACCTGTTTCTTCGCCCGCTCCAGCAATAGCCGGTCATTCTTTTGCCCATAGCGTCGATGAACTCCCTCTGCCACGCGCCTGTGCAGAAAGCTGTCCATCGTCTCTCCATCAGGCACCGGATAACGCGGAAACTCATAACCGAGATCGTTCAATTCAAACTTCAACCGCTCCGATAGACTCACCGTATTCTCGATCGCGCCCGGCACATCGCGAAACAGCGCAGCCATCTCCGGCGCTGTCCGTAGATGACGCTGGCTGTTGACGGCCAGAAGCCGCCCCGCCTGATCGAGCTCGACATGATGACGAATCGCCGTAAACAGATCCATCACCTCGCGGTCATATGCCGTCGCGTGCCGAACCCCATTCGTCGCAATCACAGGCACATTTAGAGAACGCGCGATCCGAATCGACGCCTGGTTGCGCCATTCCTCCTCGCGTTCCTGATGGCGTTGTAGCTCGACATAAACATTTTCGCGGCAAAAGATGCGCGTTAACTCGCCAACCACTTCGCAACCCGCTTCTTCCCCACCCCGAGCCAGCGCTGCCGCCAGCGGACCTTCATCTCCGCCAGTAAGACACACCAGACCGGACGCATATTCCGCAAGATCCTCGCACGTCGCCGCCCCATCGTTCTTTGAGCTTTCACGCATCTTGAACTGCGTGATGAGCCGGCAAAGGTTCTGATATCCCTCACGCGACTCGCAAAGCAGCGGCAGCCGCGCCGGCTCTTCTTCGTGTTGATGTGGCAGCCATATCGGCGGCACAAGCCGTGGCCCGAAACTCGATACAGCGATCTCCGCTCCGATATGCGCACGCACACCGTTCCGCTTTGCGCTGGTATGAAAACGCGCAACCCCGTACACGCCGTTGTGATCGAGCAGCGCCATTGCCGGCATCTCCAGCGCAACAGCCCGCTCAATCAAATCCTCCGGCTGCGAAGCAGCCTGTAGAAAGCTGAAGGCGCTCGCCGCATGCAGTTCGATATAGCCGCTAGTCATACAGACCTGCTATCTGCCAGCGATCCAGCATCAGATCCCGTACCAGGCAGCAGCACAGCATGGCCCCATCGTTGCCGCGCGCCACCAAATCCCACTGCTCGCCTCCCCACAGCGTCGCCCCCCACCACTCCCCGCCTGCCAGCCAAGGACCATACGCGCGCTCCACTGCATAGCGCCGATCGCGAAAAATAAAC
>CAVRNK010000108.1:0-23848 GCA_963721995.1 uncultured Acidobacteriaceae bacterium
CCGGTTAACTGTTGGCGCCGGATAGAAATGTCTCTATGCGCGCCGGATAGAAATGTCAGTGTAAACCCAGTACTAGTCGTGCGGTGGAAATGTGTGGAATCGCCGTTCTATGGCGATTTCCGAGGGCTGTGGGAAGAGGGGGAGACTGGACAGTTCCATCGTCCTGTCTTCCACGCTTTCCATCAGACCGGCATTTCCACCGCTTCGGCTAACGTTGTTTTAGGCTCGAAGTCTGGTCCATAAACTCGTCGCGGTGTCTTCTTATAGCCAGACTTCTCGCTATTGGTCATCACCCTCGTCTCGTGTTTGCGATCCTGCTGCGCTTTGACAAGCGCCAGTGCGTGGCCGAGGCGTTTGTTCTCGACGATGGCGGTGTGGCTGACGCGCTGGTCCTTACTGAAGACACGGTAGGGAAGTGAGCAGCCCTTCCAGCGCACCTCCAGACGACCATCTTGAAAATCGTATAGGTCGACGTACTTACCGCCGAGGCCTTCAGAGACCTCGTTCCGTTCGAGGATGATCTGCTTGCGGTCATAGGACATAGTCAGTTGCTCACTGACGTGACGTTGTTCGCGGTGGCACAGGATATCGTTCAACCGGCTTGCCTTGACGTTGAGAGGACGGTGCAAGTTCTCTGGCTTGGCAGCAACTAGCGCGAAGCGTTCGTTGAAGCGTTGCAGGAACTTGGGCAGGAAAGCGTTGCCGGCCTCTATATCGCATACGTTCTCAAGACGGAGCTCCTTCACCAGCCGATCCTGCAGAGTGCGATTGGCTCGCTCCACGCGACCCTTGGCCTGGCTGGAGTTCGCGCACAGGATTTCGATGTTCAACTCAGCGAGGGCACGGCCGAACTGGGTCATACCCGAGCCCCCCTTAGCGTCTGGCCGGTTGACGCGAAAGACGGTGTGCTTATCGGAATAAAAGGCAACTGGGCAGCCATGGGCTTCCAGATAACCTTGCAATGCTTGAAAGTAGGAGTCCGTGCTCTCACTCGGCACGAAGCGCAGCTGCATGAGTTTGCTGGTTGCATCGTCGACGAACACCAGCAGCGTACACGGATCGCCGCGGTCTTCAAACCATCGATGGTCACTGCCGTCGATCTGAATCAACTCGCCATAGAACTCGCGCCGAAGCCGAGGCTGATGAAAGCTCTTCCGTTGCGTGCGCGAGAGCCACAAGCCATCCTCGATCATCCACGTCCGCAACGTCTCGCGACCCACCCTGATGGCATGCTTGTCGAGCAGGACTTCGATCGCGAGTGTCGGACCGAAGTCAGCGTACTTGGTCCTGATCAGCTCGAGGGCGTACTCGCGGATGCCAGGAGACAGACTATGGTTCGAGGGTTGGCCCCGACTCTTGTGAATCAGGGCTCCTCCACCATCTTCACGGAACCGGATCAGGAGCCGGTTGATCTGCCGTACACCGACCGCCAGCACAATGGCCGCCGAGGCAACTGTCCGTCGGCCCGAAAGAACCTCTGCCAAAACCTCCATGCGTCGCACGTCTCGTTCGCTCATCAGCACCCAACCCAAAGTCGTCCGCCTCCCAGGCGACGATACTGCTGGGAGGGCAATCGGACATTTCTATCGGGCAGAGGTGTGACATTTCTATCCGGCGCTAATATTAACCGTCCAAAGAAATCGCCAAACCGGACATTTTGTCGACGATTAACGATAAACGCTCACTTCCTTAGGAAGGATACTGCTAGCGCTATCATGACCTCGTTTGAAAATTGTTTCTACGTGGAGGCCAAATGCGAAAAGGTCACCGTGGCCGTTTAAGAATCGCGACGCTCACCATCTTGCCATGTGCACTGATCACCGGAGTGCAACTCCTTCCGCAGGCGAAATTGTCTCATTCGGAGTCTGATCCCTGCTGTTCGATTGTGGCGCAGGCTTTACGCGACTATGGTCATCTGAAGGGTGGAATCAAGCGCAGCGAGGTCGAAAAAGATTTTCAACTTACTGGAGGTCTGTCCACTCGAACCGAGACCTACTACGTATACAAAGAGTGCCAATTAATTCAGGTCGACATAAAGTTCTCACCAAGCCACACATCCGAAGACGTCTCTCCAGATGATGTTGTTTCCTCTTTCTCTCAGCTTGTCGTTAAGGTACAGCCAGCGGACTAACGCCGTTCTGGACGGTTGCTCGGCAATACGGAAGTAACGCCCAGTTCAGGGGCTGGATCTCGAAGGTTCCGTATTGCCGGTGACACGGGAGTGATCGTAGCGCTCCAGATACAGCACTAAGACATCTCGACTGATGGGCTGTCGTTGGTGCATCGTGAGCTTTACACTCCTTGATGGCCCGGGAACCGCTCTAAATTAACTTTGCCGTATAAGCGTAAAAAACACGATCAGCGCAAGAGCCACACAGGCACCGGCCATGAGACGCCAGCTTTTTTACGTTCCTCTTTTGCGCTCCCGATATAAGCCTGGGCCCATCCGGGGCGGGTCTGCGGCTAAAAACCGTTTACTCACCACAAGCCGACTTGAACGAAGCCGCAGGCGCCGCGGACGCTGCGGCGTGGGCCTCCGAGTAGTCTTTCTGCCGGTATAAGGTGTGGGTCACAAGGAGATTCTTGTGACCCATTTACGCAGGATCATGCTGGAGGCACTCCAGCGCCGCAACTACTCTGATGTGACCAGCCGCCGCGCCTTCCGGCGTCCCGAGAACCCATGAGCAGGCCCGCCATGGAGGTGGCCGACATCCTCCGTGCGCAGGGCCACCCGTTCCTGGAACACTATCAGTCCAGCTTCAGCTATCAGCAGCTGAAGGCATTCCGGGCCATTCTGCGGTGCCGCACTGCCGCCCTCGGCGGACACATCGATGTCTGCCTCAAGTGCGGTCATGAACAGGGTATCTCTTATAACTCCTGTCGAAATCGCAGTTGCCCGAAGTGCCAGGCGCAGGCTCGCGAACGATGGCTCGAGGCACGGCAACAGGAATTGCTCGACACCGGCTACTTCCACGTCGTGTTCACCGTGCCTCACGAACTCAACCCGCTAGCACGCAACAGCCCGGCCCTCTTTTACGACCTGCTGTTCGCGGCCAGTTCCCAGACCTTATTGGAGGTCGCAGCCGATCCAAAACGCCTCGGCGCCGAGATCGGCTTCCTCTCCATCCTGCACAGCTGGGGTTCGAACCTCCTGCTCCACCCGCATGTCCACTGTGTCGTCCCCGCCGGAGGATTCTCCCCCGACCACCAGCGCTGGATCCATACCCATCCGCGCTTCCTGCTGCCCATCCCCGTGCTCCGCCGCGTCTTTCGCGACAAGTTCCTCTTCGCACTGAAGCACCTCTACAGCAACGGATCGCTCGACTGCAGTGGTCCCGCTGCTGCGTTTCAGGAGCGGGAACTGTTTACCGAACTGATGGAGCGATTGCAGCGCAAGAGGTGGATCGTGTATGCCAAGCCGCCCTTCGGCGGACCCGCACATGTGCTCCGCTACCTGGGCCGCTATACCCATCGCATGGCCATTTCCAATCACCGCCTGCTGGCCTTCGACGGAGAGCGCGTCAGCTTTCGCTGGAAGGACTATGCCCATGGCGGCAAGCAGCGCATCATGACTCTCGATGCCACCGAGTTCCTGCGCCGCTTCTTCCTCCACGTGCTGCCAAAGGGCTTCGTGCGCATCCGCCACTTCGGACTGCTCTCCAACCGCTTTCGAAGCCGCAGCCTCCTGCTGGCCCGAAGGCTGCTGGCGCGCGATGGCCGCGATCCGCTTCCGCCACCTAAAACTCCAGCCGCTAACGCTCCGCTCTGGCACTGTCCCCGATGCGGCGGTCCCATGGGTGTGGCGCGGAGTCTGACAGCCGCCGAGCTATCCCTATCAACACATATCGATTCGTCATGATGCTCCACGCAAAGCCGGACCCTCGACTTGCTCCCGGCGCGCCGACCCATTCGTGTCTCCAACCCATCCCCTGCGCTCAGGCCATCGCCCTTCTATATCCAAAGCAAGCCCTCGACCAGCGACAACTCATCTATGGACACACCAGCTTTCATCAACATCGCTACCGATTCTTGCACCACAGAACACTGCAACCGGTCCCCGAGCCTTATTCAATATCCATAGATCCCAGGCAGATCACCGCGTCCGCTTAAAACGCCTGCGCCTTCCTTCAAGTCCCCTTATCGAAACCGCCTCGAATCATCGTCGAGCCTCCCCCGGGGCTTATTTCTCGAGGCGCTTCCGATGAAGGCTAGCGACTTGCAGGGACCTAAGTTGCCGCCAAGCCCGAAGTAATCCCAATCGCTGAGAAGCCAGCCACCTGACCTAAGTTCCCGTGAAGCGGTGATTTGGGTAACTTCGACTCGGTGGTGCGACCTTGCTCAAAACGGACCTTGAAGGCACTCCCCTACAACAAATAGAGGATCAGTTGGTCGTGCAGTTCGAGGCATCGACCTCAGACGACTTCGTGTCCAGTTCCAGCCTCATGCCCAGGTTGCCAGGAGTGGAGCTATTCCTGACGAAGCGCTCGTGCCGGATCGATCGACGCAGCGCGCAGTGTGGGCAGCGTGCATGCGATACTTCCGACCAGCAGGAGCGTGATGAAGGCACTGAGCAGCATCACTGGATCATGCGAGCTGCCGGAAGCCCAGAGCACCATCACGCGATTGAGCGCCAGGCTGCCTGCGATGCCGACCACCGCTCCGAGAAACACCATCAGCGCGGTTGCGCGAAAGGTAAGGTACATGACATCCCCCCGTTGCGCGCCCATGGCCATGCGGATGCCAAACTCACGGGTGCGCTGCGCGACTGTGTACGAAACCACGCTGTAGAGTCCTGTGGCCGCCAGGGCAAGCGCCAGCAGAGCAAAGCCGATGAACAGTGAAGCGATGAATCGTACTTTGCCCCACGCCTGCGTCCATAGGAACCAGGTCAGATCGTGAACGTCGTGAACCACAATCTGAGAGTTGACAGTGCGCATCTGGCGGCGCATTGCCTCGTAAACTACATCCGTATTTGTTGAGGTGCGGACCACGAGAAAGAGATTCGGAGGCAGGACGAAGGTGTAAGGCAGAAGGACTGCGGGAATCGTGGGGCGGTCCACACCCTCGTTGACCGCATCTCCTACTACGCCGACAATTTCCAGATAGCCGTCGGGTTTTTCCGTCGAGATGAGGTTCGGAATATTGAGCTTAAGCGCCTGGCTGCGGACACTCTTCCCGATGGGGTTGTGTCCGCCGAAATACTGGCGCACCATCGCCTGATTCACCACCGCCACATGGGCCGCGCGAGCCGTTTCGGCATCGGTGAACATTCGTCCGGAGACCAGAGGAACACGAAGTACCTGGAGCTCCTGAGGACTGACCAGTTCCAGCGAGGCCGTTCGCTGCTGCGCCGTTGGATCACCAAGGATCTCGACCGGGGCATCGAAGGACGGGAACGGCGGCAGGTAGGTAGTCGATGCGCTGGCGGAGACAACTCCGGGTGTGCGTTCCACAGCCTGCCGGACGAATTCCATCTGGTTTGCGCGCTGCTGCCAGGTTGGGTTTTCGACTTTGGGGAGTGTGATGTTTACCGCCAGCGCGTTGTCTGGATCGTAGCCGAGCGGTGTGTGATAAAGCGCGAGAAAAACTCGAATGGCCGCGCCGGCGCAGGTCAACAGCAACATGGTGAGGGCTACCTGACTAACAATGAGCGCGGCGCGGGTGCGGCTGCCGCCGGAGCTGCCATCGAGCCGGTTCGAAGCAGATTGCGCCATCATCTGCCCAATTTGCGGGCGAGAGAGCTGTAATGCGGGCGCGATGCCGAATAGAACTCCCGTCAGCAACGATGTAACAACCGTGAAGAGGAGCACGGGCAGACTTACAGTGATGGCGGCTTCGTGCGGGAACGACTGCGGGGGTAACCATGCGGTGATAAGGCTGACGCCTCCGTAAGCCAGACCGATTCCCAGCGACGCCCCGATCATGGACAACAGTACTGATTCGGTCAGCAATTGACGAACGATACGGCTGCGGGTGGCTCCGATCGAAACCCGTACCGCGAGCTCGTGCTGACGCGCCGTGCCGCGTGCGAGCAACAGAATCGAGACATTGGCGCAGCCGATCACGAGCAGCAGTGCGACCGCACCGAAGAGCAGAATCAGCGTTCCTTGGAACTGCCCAAGTATTTGCTCGTTGAGGCTCATGACACGCGCGCGGACGTCCTTTGGGTAATAGAAGCTGTCCGTCGGGATCCAGTGTCCGATCATTGTTTGCAATTCCGCGGTCGCCTGGGCATACGTAACTCCTGGCTTAAGCCGGATGAAAGCGAGCCAATGTTCGGCAGGGTCGGCGCTCGGCACGCCGGGCAGATAAATATCGGCGTCGCTCCACGTGAATCTCCGGGGGGCAACGCCGATCACGGTGTAGGTCTTCTGGCTAATCTCAATGGTCTTTCCAAGGATGTCTGTTCGACCACCGAACTGACGCTGCCAGAAGAGATAGCTAAGTACGGCTACGGGTTGTGGTACATCGTTCGGAGCATCTGCCTCCGTGAATCCCCGGCCGAGCAATGCTGGAACACCCATGAAGGTAAAAAAGTTCGGGGTGTTATAGGTGGCAATCACGCTTACGGGCAGGTCGGTGGTCGCCAGTGTCTGTGAGAAGCCGTTACGCACAGCAAAGGCATCTTCGATGGAGCGCGCTTGGAGTAGCTCACGCCACTCAGCTCGATTCACTGTAATCAGCGAGAAGCCGCTGCGTTCCTTACTTGTGAGCTCGACGTGCGCCATGCGGTCCGAGTTTTTGTATGGATAGGGGTTGATGAGCACCCCATGAATCACACTGAAAACCGAGGTGGTGGCGCCAATTCCGAAGGCCAGAGAAAGCACTGCGACCGCGGCGTAGGTGGGATTCTTGAAAATCTGTCGGAGGGCAAAGCGCAAATCCTGAAGCAATGCAAGCATAGTGAGTCCCTCCCGCGAAGGCCCGTCGCCGCTCCCCGAAGATACGTTGATGATTGAGGCGCAGTTCCTAAGCGGCGCAAATAGTGACGAACGCTCCTTTTGTGGGCCAAAAAGGCCGCGCAGGCCCGCGCCCTACTCGAAAAGGCTGCAACAGCGGATACAACCCCGGCTGTGACAATCTCGGCCAGCTCTACGAGAGCGGCCGTGTCCTCGGACAGCACGGAAAGGACTCCAGCCTGCGAGACTGGGGCCTGCATCTGGGTGACCCAAGAACCATACTTTCCCTTTTACGCAATAGCCGCTTGATAGGTGATTATGTTTACTTGTTGCGACGACCCGGTGTTCCGATGACTGCGTGTCGGCTTGGGCGCTGGACGATAGAAAGCTGGCAGCATCGACTTCTCCTACTGGACCTCAACCGGCACCGAGCCAGGACGGCTTACACAGAGTGCAAATAGAAACACGCTGGAGAGCAACGTGCGTCGCAATCAAAGCGAAGAACAAAAGCCTTACCCAACAAATGAAAACAGGAGACAGTTATTGACAATCGGCGACCGTCTCATAGAAAGCTGACTTCACAGGCAGTTTCGGGATCACTTCCGGTTTGGCGGTAAACCGTCCAAAACGCTGACTCCGTGAGAATCTCGATGAGTGCATCGGCGATTTGTCATCAACCGAGAGTGCTCTCGTCGACGAAACTCAAGTCGCCAAGGAACCCCACACACTCGAGAGTATCGTTGACGTGAGGAATGACCAGATGGGCAATTGGTTGCGCGACATCCGATATGGCTTGCGGGTACTGCTGAAGAACAAGGGATTCACGTCGATCGCTATTTTGGCGTTGGCCCTCGGCATCGGGCCCAACGTGGCGATCTTCAGCATTGTCTGGGGCACATTTCTCGCGCCTCTCCCTTATCCCGATGCCGACCAACTCGTTGTTGTGTGGACAAAGATTCGAGGTGAGCGAAGCCCGTCGCGATCGGACGATTATCTCCAATTCTTGGCCCGGAGCAAATCTTTTCAACGTCTGGATTTCGCTTCCTGGGATGGTTTGCACCTCACGAATCCAGATCATTCGCAGGATGAATCCGCCGGTCTGCCGGAGACGCCCGGCTTCCTCACAAAGAATCAAGGGGTGCGCATGGCCCTTGGCCGCGACTTTCTGCAAGAAGAGGGCGTCCCCGGCAAGGATCATGAGGTCGTCCTCACGCACCGACTCTGGAGAGAACACTTCCAAAGAGATCTCGCAATTCTCGGGAAGCAAATCCTGATCGATGACCAGCCTTATACCGTGGTGGGGGTATTGGAAGCAGGTCCGAGGGATCGCATACCGGGAGTGGAATTTATAGTCCCCCTTGCTCTGATGCCGGGAAGGCAACATTCCGAATGGGGAAACATCTATGGGCGATTAAAGCCGGGCGTCACAATTGCGCAGGCACAGGCCGAGTTGTCCGTCATTGATAAGCAACTGGCGGCAACGCGCAGTGGTGATCTGCCCAAAAATGCATGGACAATCAGTGTGGAGCCGCAGAAGAACGACTGGTTGGACAAGAAGCTGGAGCGCAATCTGTGGCTGCTCTTCGCTGCTGTCGGATTCGTGCTGCTGATAGCCTGTGCCAATCTCGCCAGTCTATTGCTGGCAAAGGGCTCATCCCGGCAGCAGGAACTCGCTGTCCGGGCAGCTTTGGGTGCCACGCGCTGGCAGGTCTTTGCGCAGCTCATCACCGAAAGTCTTACGCTGGCGATCCTGGGAGGCGCGGTCGGCGTCGGGCTTGGCTGGGCAATTCTCAAGTTGGCCATGGCTATCCTGCCGGACCTGGGGAGCGCGGAGGCAGTCATTCAATTGAATCTGCCTGTTCTGTACTTTGCCCTGGGGATAACACTGCTGGCCGGCGTGTTATTTGGCTGCATTCCCGCATGGCAAGCCGTACGGCTGAACCTGAGTGAAACGCTGAAGCAGGGATCGCGGTCGTTCACTGCCCGTGGACGGATGCGCACACAGGGACTCCTCATCATGGCCGAGTTTGCGCTGGCTCTCACTTTGCTGGCGGGAGCGGGCATGTCGTTGCACAGCTTCTGGAATCTGACTCGGGTCGATCTCGGAGTTCGCACCGACAACATCGTCACGGGCTGGCTCGAAACCAGGCGGCACGACTTCACCGATCCAGATCAGATCAGCGCCCGCGCTCGTCAGTTGCTCGAGAAGGTGCGGTCGTTACCGGGCGTGCAAAACGCAGCGCTCACAACGAATTGGCCGCTCGTTGGTACTGACTCGTTTCCGTTTGGTATTGTCGGCCACCCCGTTGCGGATGCAGATCGCCCAGTCGCCGACTGTCAGATTGTCACTCCAGGCTTCTTCGGGACTTTTGGAATTCGGCTCGTTCAGGGCCGTTTCCTTACTGATGATGATCGACAGGGCACTCCGCAGGTAGTTGTTGTCAGCCAGAGTTTTGCGGAGCGTTATCTGCGTGATCAGAATCCTCTTGGCCAGCGTTTGATCCTCGGAAAATGGATTCCAGGCCAGAAACCCGAGCCGCCATCCGAATGGCAAATCGTCGGTGTATTTCACGACGTTCATAATGGGCGGCATCTGTCCGATCAAGCCGTGCCACAGATCTACACGTCCTACTGGCAGGTTCCGTGGCCATGGACTGGGCTCGCCGTGAGGACCGCCCTCGACCCAGGCGTGATTGCCGGCAGTCTACGAGATGTTGTGGCTCATACTCTCACTGGATACTCATACACGAATATCGAAACCATGCAGCAGATGATGGACACGCAAATGTCTGGTGATCGGTTCGGCATGGTTCTCTTTGGTGGATTTGCCGTACTCGCATTACTTCTGTCCGCTCTGGGAATTTATGGAGTGATGTCATTCTGTGCAGCCCAGCGGCGTCATGAGATTGGACTGCGTATGGCCCTTGGCGCGCAGCAGCGTGATGTCGTGCGACTGATTCTCTTCGGTGGAATCAGGCTGGCCTTGGCTGGGGCGGGAATCGGACTCGTGGGCGCCTTGGTATTGGGCCGTCTTATGCGCAACATGCTGTATGGCATTCCCGCATTCGACTTGGCAAGTTTCGGAGTTGTCGCGTTCCTGCTGGTCGCTGTCGCCATGATCGCTTCATATTTGCCTGCCCGCCACTCTGCTGAAGTCGACCCCATGATTGCACTGCGACAGGAATGACGCTGCTCACCGATCGCACCAATAAGTAATTACAGGACGTTCAGGCGACTAGCCCCTTTGTTTGTCTCGGTCGCGGAAATCCCAGAGAACATTCTGAACGGGTGCTAACAGGGCAAAGCGCTCAGTGAGTCGCTCAGGTCGTTTGTCTCGTGCAATCAAGCTATCGCCGTGAAAGGGCTTTAATCGGCGGTAACTCATTGACAATACAGGCCACGGATGGCTCCCTGAAGGCCTTTTGGATACCCTTGACGCCGGTTATTGGACGCCAATTGGACGCCAGTTTTCGTTTGAGTCGCGAGCTCGCGAATCGGAAATTCACCTGACGAGTAAGCAGCCGCCGAGACTGCTTATGCGGCGGCCGCCGCGTTGGGTTGCGGCTGCAGCCGATGCAGGTAATCGACGGCCTTCTGCGCGTAAGAGGCGGCCTGGACGACGCAGCGCTTGTCGTCTTTTAGGACTTCGAGCCAGTTGGCGATATAGCCGGTGTGGTCATCACGCACTTCCGGCGTCAGCTCCAGATCGGCGCACAGGAATGCACTGCCCAACTCGGCAACCAGTTCCTCGCGGGCGTAGCCTTCATCGCCCCAATGCTGCCGGCCAAAATCGCGGGGCAGGCGCATCGGATGCCTGGTCGAGTGAATGAATTCGTGCCCCAGCGTGGCGTAGTAGCTTTCCGCGTCGCGGAAGGCTTCGATGATCGGCATCTGCACGTAATCCAGCTCCTGCGCGTAATAGGCGCGGTTGCCGCCGTGCTTCAAAGTGACGGGGATATGCTTGAAGAATTCCTCGGCGCGCGCGATGCGCTCAACTGGCGTGAGCTGGCTTTCGGCCTTGGCGTAATAGATTTCCGGAAGACCGTCGACCTGCTCGACGTTGAACACTGTGTAGCCCTTGAGGAACGGGATTTCGCGCTCGATATCTTCATCGGTGTCGTCGTCGTGCTCGGTGCGAGTAATGGAGTTGGCGTAAATCACGAGCGAGCCCTTCTCGCCCTTGCGGACATGTGCATTCAGTTCGAGAGCCTGCTTGAAGGTCATCCAAATCGGCGCCGCAAAACCCTGCTCCATCGCGCTGGCCCAGAGCATCAGGATGTTGATGCCGGAATAGGGCTGGCCATGATGGCGAAGCGGGCGCGTGATCTTCCCCGCCGCATGTTCGGCGTTCCAGGGTTTCATCCACGGCCTGACGCCCTGCTCCAGTGAGGTGATGATCTTGTTGGTGATGCGGGTGTAAACGTCCTGCTTTTCTTCTGTGTTCGACATGGTCTTGTCCTTTCCGCGTTTTCTCGTAACGCGGGCATGAACAAGCGCGGCACAGAGCGGGACCTGTCACCGGAGGGAAACGGCCAACACGGGGAGCGAAGCGAAAGGAGCGGGCAGCGCCGTTGACAGGGACCGCCGCCGCGCCATGATCCGCGTCTAGTTACGAGAGGCGAAAAAGAACAAGACAGAACATGGGCGGCAGGACGTTCTCCGCATCGCTAAGAAGCGGCCGGGCAGGATGGATGTTCTTCACTATTGCCGGATCGATGCGTGTGCATTTGCGATTCGGCGCCGACTGAAGACAGTCGCTCGCAGCTGACTGAGAACTACATCTGGCCTTGTGATCCTATTGCGAACGAAGATCCGCACGAATAAAATGTTCCGCCTATGCTGTCGCGCCGCGGATTTCTAACCGGAATAGCCGCCAGTGGATTGGCTCGATCGCTGAGGTTTAGTATTTCTGCCGAAACCCCGCATTCGATAGCGCCGGTTCGGTTTGATGTTCCTGAAAGAGCTTGCGATTGCCACGTCCACGTCTTCGGTGATGCGAGTCGATTCCCATTCGCAGCATTGCGCACTTACACACCGGCATCCGCATCCGCAGCGGAATTGTTAACGATGCACCGGGCTCTGCACATCAGTCGCGTAGTGATCGTGCAGCCCAGCGTCTATGGCACGGACAATTCCTGCACCCTTGACGCCATGAAGCAATACGGCTCAGGGGCCCGGGGAATTGCGGTTCTGCCCAGTGCGATTTCGTCAACCACTCTCGACAACATGGAGCGCGCAGGCATTCGCGGCGTCAGGATCAATTTGGGAACCACGGGAGATACGAACCTTGCCGATGCACGACATCGCCTCGAGTTTGGGATTGAGCAAATTCAAGGTCGCAAGTGGCATGTACAGGTTTACGCCGCGTTGCCGGTGGTTGCGGGACTGAGCGACCTCATATTGGCGTCGCCGATCCCGGTGGTTTTTGACCACTTTGGCGGAGCCCAAGGCGCTGCCGGCCTTCAGCAGCCGGGTTTTGACAAACTCTTACAGCTCGTCAGAAGCGGGAAGGGATACGTCAAAATTTCGGGAGCATATCGCGCTTCAGGCAACCCGCCCGATTATCCCGACGTGGCCCCGTTGGCGCGCGCGCTGATCGCAGCAAATCCTCAACGGATTCTGTGGGGTTCGGACTGGCCACATCCCGACACCGGCTCTGGTCGCAAGCCGAGCGATATTTCTCCGCTGCTTCGCATTGACGACGGTCATCTCCTTAACCTGCTGGCCACGTGGGCTCCGGACGCGACCTTGCGCAAGACCATCCTGGTCGAAAATCCCGCAACTCTCTATGCTTTTTGAATCACATTCCGCTTGCCGCTTGGTCTTTCCAGTGACTCAGGTGAGGTGATCGTCGTCCGCTATGGCCATGGTCGTAACCCATTGATTCTGGGAGCATCGGTGGCACCCTAAGGTACCCAAAATCATCCTAATTTCAATTTCGGTACCGTCGTTCGTGCCGTCAAATTCCCTGCTGGCGCGGACAGTTCGGTTCGATGGGTACCATCCTGTTGATCATCGCAGAATTGGAAATTGAGAAATCGTGAGCCGCCTAACCGGAACAACCCCCGTTCAAGAACGGTGCATCTTCTGTAGGCACGGGTGAGAAAGTACACCGTAGAAATAGCCGCCCGCAAGGCATGCTTGGAACTTGGTGGAGTCCCGCAGCGGCATCAACAGAGGTTCCGCGCGGTGATGAATCGGGAACAGCTTCAATTGCAGATCGCCGCACAGTCGTGGGCGATTACGGAAATACAGCAACGCTTGCGGTCCACATCGATGTCCGCAGGGACGAGACAAGAACTCGAAAACGAACTTCTTGATCGAGTGCATTTGCGGTTCGTCGCACTGAACGCTCTCAGGTTAATGACAAGAACGGGATGATATGTATTGATGCTGTCGTGCCCAGGATGCCAGCAACCGTTGGAACGTCGGCACCGTTACGGCTTCCTTCAAAATCATGTTGTCAATCTGCTCGGTTTATACCCGTGGCATTGCAGCGATTGCCGAAAAACCTACTATCGACGAGCACGAACGACGAGCGGGCCCGAAAAATTCCAAGATCGAATCAGCAAGCTAAGGAGTTGCAGACTGCGCTGATGGGTGACGATAGCCAGAAGACTAGCCCCGCGACCGATCAATACGCTCGATCTGGCCTTTCTTCTCGATTTCCAAATGCTCAAACCTCGTGAGGTCCACAGGATTGCATTCATGCTGTGATTCCATCATGGCGAGACTTCTCCCATGATGGTCTGAGGCGACCGTCCGAAAGCAACGGAGGCAAATGGAATCCACGCTGCCGTCGTTATTTGGGCGATGACTGAAACCACTCACAATGGTTCCTCCCAAAAATTAGAGCCGGGGTTCAATGAAATTCTCGTGACGGCGAGGATTCTTTGTCAACTCTAAAAATGTGTTTCAAAGGCCGGGCAAAAAACTTCTGCTTCTCTATGCGACGGGCAGCAGCTTCTTGGCGAATTAGCTCGCCAGCCCGGTTTCATCCGAGGCATTTAGCAGTTTCTCCAGTCGTGCGAGAAGGTCGCTTGGCGGGACCGGTTTGGCTATAATTTCGAAATCGTGGCCTTGATTACTTGCCTCGTCAAGAAGATCGGCGGTTGAGTTTTGTCCCGACAAGAGCAGAACTTTGCAGGCAGGCCAGATTTTACGGATTTTTATCGCAGCGTCGATCCCGTTCAAGCCGAACATGATGACGTCGCTGATGAGCACATCGGGCTAAGAGTCTTCGCTGTTTCAATGGCTTCTTCACCTGAATAGACGGCCGTGGCTTCAAATCCGCTTTTATTGAGGATTAGAGCCAGAGTGTCGGCAATCACGCGTTCGTCGTCGGTAACAAGGACCCTCGGCTTCATTGACACTTTTCCTCACCGACCAGAATTGCCGCCGTATACGGGGGCAGATGCGCGAAACTGGTTACCGAGATCGCGACAGGCCACTGTCCTCCAGTGATCTTGTTTACTGAAATGCAAACGCCTAACCTGACGGCCAGATCGATTCCCCACCCCGCTAGCGATCTCAAGGTAAGGCGAACCTTCTCTGCAACACTCAATTTCCGAGCGCGTCCAACGATGCGCTCCGGCCTGTTCACAGCCGGGATTTAAGGTGGAGGCGTGAAGACACTCAACAGCAAACTGACGTTGAGCCAGAAGGACGTGGTGTTCAGTCTGCAACGCAGTTCGATTTTGTATCGCGTTGGTGAGTACACTCGACACGGATATCGGTTCATCCTGTCCAATGACAATGTTCACAAGATCGTGAGTGCGCGAACCGTGCACGCTCTGGTTAACCGCGGCTTGCTTGAGTGGACGACTTCTGGTCGCACGCTGTGCCTGACTGAAGATGGTAAGACATGGAGTGCGGTGGAATCGAAATGAACAGAGAAGGTCCCGAGGCTCTGGAGAAGGGTAAAGTAGACCTATATGCCTATCAACTATCCTAACCTGATCGCAGCTATTGACGCCGAGATATCGCGACTACAACAAGCGCGGAAACTGCTCGCTGGCAGTGGCACGGGGACGACCCACCGACGTAAGCACGTTATCAGTGCCGCTGGACGAGCGCGGATCAGCGCCGCCATGAAAAAGCGCTGGGCAGCACGGAAGAAGGCGGACAAGTGATGACCGAGAAACGCGACAAGCTGATCGAAGTCCTCATGCCTGAAGAACAGCAGGACGTGAACGCTGTCCTCACTAAAATCGCACTCTTGGATCCTCGACTTAAGTATGCGATTGCTTATTATTTCAGTTGTCTGGAGCCAGGCGAACGACACCCTAACCCAATCGAAGTGTGGGGTTCAACACCCATTGACGCAGCAGACAAGAAGATTCTTGGCGAGGTGGTTCCCATCCGCGTCAAACGATAGAAGCGAGCCCTGCGATTGTTCTCCGAAGTAGCCCAATCGGATGTAATTGCTCCTTCCTGTTCCAGCCTCAGCAGAACGGGATAGAGGGTGCCCTGATTCACAGAGAGCAGGTCGCCGCTGATCTGCTCAATCCGTCGCGCGACGGCATAGCCGTGTAGAGGCCCGAGGACATCAAGAGTTTTGAGTACCATGAGGGCGAGAGTCCCTTGCTGAACGTCCTTCTTCTGTTTCATGTGATTCAGCACGCTCCGTTTCTCCATTGGGTTACCAACAAGAAAGAATGACACAGCTTCATTGGGAAAGCAACAGGAATAAAGAGCCAATGCAGCCGCCAGGAATGACTTGCAATTTGCCCAGATTCCACATAATGTCTCGACGCGCCCTGCTATCAAATCAAGCTCACAGCGCACATCGACCGCATCCGGCTCCCACCTTGGGTGAGGACGCCGAGACGCACTAGCGGATAAGGGTGACAGACCGAAGCCGCCGGAAGCCACCGCGCGATATAGGGGTCCGGGGTCCGCCAACCGAAATCGGGGTCTACCCCAACAACGAAGCAGATCTCATGCGCTCCGCGCGTGACAAGGAAACCAAGCCTTCCTGAGAGGCTCCGCCTCTGGCGCGCGCAAGAGGCACCCTAATCTTCCGCGCTTCGCCTGTGCAGACCTGCGCTTCGCTCCGCCCTCTCCACTCCGTTCCGAGGGTAGGGAACCCTCCTCTTGCACTTGCCGCCTCCGCTGGCGTGGGCCAGGGCCAAGGCGTGTTTGTTCGGGCCGCTCAACTGAGTGCTGCCCTGACCCTCAACCAGGAAACCATCCGGCTCTACTGGTCCATCGGGCAAGACCTCTCTTCCCGCTTTGCGGCCGAGGGCTGGGGAACCAAGGTGGTGGATCGGCTGGCCAAGGATCTCGGCAACGAGTTTCCCGGGGTGGAGGGCTTCAGCCTGCGGAATCTTCGCTACATGCGGTCCTTTGCCGAGGCATGGCCTGACCCACAAATTTTGCAGCTTGCTGCAAAATTGCCCTGGGGCCACCATATGGTTCTGCTCGATCGCATCAAGGAAGGGCACAGTCGGGAGTGGTATCTAGCCGCCGTAAAACAGTCCATGGCGGAGAATAAGCAGAAGCTCCGGCAGTATCAGTGGATCGAAACAACGCAGCTAACTTTGAAGGGTAACGCGAAGCCTCCGACCAAGAATAGTTGCCTGTACGGCCCTGATGGACAAGTTCAGAAAACTCTGATCGGTCCCCCTCCGGAACAGCCGAGCGGTGGCAGGATGAAGCAAAAAATCATCGCGAAAAAAACGGCGGAAATGAAAGATTACATGCAAGACGTGAAGGCTGTCCTTAACATGTACGTGCCGCCCGACCCTCAGAAAATGCAGAGAGCCTACCAGACAGGCAAACTCTCCTTGAACCCTGTGCCCGGAGCGGTGAACTTGGTCTTCACTGATTACGCCCAGCCCGGCGATAAGATGACCCTCACGTTTGACACTGCCGCCAAAAAAATCACCGCTCTGAACATCAATACCTACATGGGGCAGGAAAAAGATGCCGTGAACTTGCAAGTGCAGATGGGCAGCCTTCCCGACGGCACCAACTATGTCCAGCAGACAGTGCTTAGCGCAACCGCAAAACAACTAGTCGTCACAACCACAAATTCGAATTACCAAAAGCTTGGTGGGTAATATAGCGTTAAGAAGCACCAAGGTCGACAGCGACGGTTGGGTAAATGACAGCGAGTTCGCAGGCGCTGTCAGGCTTGACCCAAAGTCGAAAGGCCCACGATTGGCACCCAAGCCCAGCAGCAACATTTTCGTGATCGCAGGCGAATAGAGATCCGCTGATCGAGGTAACAGGTTTCTCAACCTAACGTTACGACCAAAGCCGCTGCGTACCTCTTTCCGCCGAGCATCACCGGTCATCAAATTTATTGCCAACCTGGGAGGAGACGGCCCGTGATACTCAGGGCCACTTCAGGGTGAGCGCGTAGACCTTTTCCGTGCCGATATCGCGGCTCAAAATGGGTGATCCGTCTGGGGCGACACCGATTTGGGTATTTCCGCTCGGACTTGGCGCTTGGCGTAAGTCCTTCAGGCTGGCGATGGTTTTCTAACTTGCCATCAGCGAGCCGGAGGCATAAAACCTCCGGCTTAGCGCCTCCAGCCTGATGAACCAGTCAATCAAACGGATTGCTGCAGGCGAGCGCGTGTCGAGTGAATGGTTATGGTGTGTCAAGGGCGGAGTAAAAGGGGGACCGGCAATAAGGATGAGGATGCAGTTGTTTTCGGGGAGGAGGGCTCTGGTTCGGTCACGCGATGAAGGCACACATGCTCCCCGTTAACGTGTACTACGATGATCTCCTGCAACTCCTTACCGCAACCGGGACGTATTGGACTCCAACCCTGGCGGTCGAGTTTGGGCTTTTTCCGGAGGGGTCACCGGTTCGGACGGCTATGCTTGCCGAGCTGAAGCGTGCTTATCAAGCGGGCGTACCTCTGCTTGCGGGCACCGATTCACTCAATCCCAAAGACAACTACGGCGAATCTCTGCATACCGAACTCCAGTATCTCGTGCGAGCTGGCATCCCACCGATCGAGGTACTGAGGATCGCCACCCAGCGCAGCGCTTCAGCGGTGGGAGCGGGAGATCTGTTAGGCAGCTTGGAGCCCGGCAAACTCGCTGATATCGTGCTTCTCGACGCCAACCCTCTGGATGACATTGCGAACACACTGACCACCTGGCGGGTTGTCGCGGGCGGGAGGGTGTTCGCCGAACCTCAGCCGTTTACCACAACTGACGAAGAGCCGGACGACCCTGCGGAGGTGCATTGAAGTGAATTAGCGATCGATCCAAGAAATCGAGCGGAGCAATCGGTGCAACTTAGAATCCAAACAATCCCACGATTGCAGTGATTACGCTCTGATATCTCCGAAGGTTCGACATTTGACTTGCTTCCTGAGCACAGGAGGCCGTAACGAGCGGTAGAAGAACGAGTGCGATCGCGCAGCCTCTCCACTACCTGCGCGGGCCAACCGCGAGACACCAATCTGCGAACGACTCTCAAAAAGTGCGGGGCGCGACCCGACTATTGCCCCAGGGGTTCCTCCACACCAGGTATTACAGGTTCATAAGAGAAAGCTTAAGGGACCAAGCGGATAATCGTGAACAACAACAAGGCGCGATCTCGTCTACCCAGCCAAGTCGTTTGATCTGGCATGGCCAACAGACCCTCAATCTCGGGCCTGGTCAGGAAATCCACTAACCGGCTGGATTGCCGCTTTGGCGGGATCGCGAGTACGCGCTGGATTCCAGCCGAGTGCTCCGGGCATTCCAGAGCCGCATATCGAAAGAAGGACCGGATTGCTGTGAGGCGAACATTTCGGCTGCGAGAGGTATTCGCCCGTGCTTTCTCCAGATTGTCGAGGAACCCGCCAATGAGCGCCGCATTCAGATCCGTCATTGCGAGTTTTGATGGCGACTTCCTCAGCTCCTTCTGAGCAAATTGCAGCAGCAAACGAAACGTGTCCCGGTACGACGCTACGGTGTGAGGACTGACTCGCCGTTGAGCAATCAGCCTGTGTGTGAAGAATGTCTCAAGTAAGGTCGCGAAATTCGCCGAACTCATTGTGAACGCCTCCATCGTGATTCGAGCCGTTCGCAAGCGGCGCCCATCAGCTCGGGCGTGGATGATAGATACCAGTAGGTGTTTTCAACGCTGCTGTGCCCAAGAAACGTTGAGAGAGTCGGCAGATTGCGCTCGACATCAGCACCGCTACGGTACCAGGCGAGCAATGTCTGGACAGCGAACGTATGCCTCAGATCGTGCATCCTCGGGCGAACTCCCTCGCGCATCTTCTCCAGTCCCGCCGCGCAACAGATATCGCGGAAACTCTTATAGGGGCTACTGATAGGCTGGCGGCGCTCGTTAACAAAAAACGTAGGCGCCCCGGTTTTCTTGAGAAACGCATCCCTGCGTGCCTTATACGCGGCCAGGGTTTTTACGGTCGTGCGATGAAGCGGGACAACGCGCGACTTGCCGAATTTGCTCTCACGGATTGTTATCAGTCCCTCGGCCAAGTTCACGTCTCCGTCGGCGAGGCGAATCGCTTCACCGCTGCGCATACCGGTTGTCGCCAGTAATCCGACGAGACAGTAATATGTGTGGCAGCGAAGTTTGCGCGGTGAATACAAATTACGTGCCGCTACCGTGAGCCGGTCGATTTCTGCCTGCGTATAGATATATGGGCGAAGGCTGATTTCCGGCCGGCGCAGAGTGCCTGTTGGCGGGATTTCCGTTCGAGCGTCCATCGAACTCACATGTCTAGCAAACGATCGAATAAAGCTCAGCCTTTCAAAACAGCTGTGTTTATGACCTTTCGAAGACTCCATCGCCCAGGTGACAGCCAGCTTGGTGGTGATCCGGTCGGCACCCTTCGCTTTGAGGTATGCGATGAATTCGGTCAGGCGTGGCTCGTGTTTGCGCAATTTGTATCCAAGAGCTCGGCGAAGGTCGATGTACTGCCTCAGATCTTTTCGCAAATCTCTCATCGCACGCCTCCCGGCCACGGCTGAGCGAGATTGCGCAACGCAGCAAAGTCCACCTTTGCATATATCCATGTCGTATCCGCCTTCCGGTGGCGCAACACTTCACCGATTTCACGTAAAGACGCTCCCCGGCCAAGCATTTCGGTCGCCAGCGTATGACGGAACAGGTAGCCGCCTTTCCTCTCCGAAACGATGTCGGCCTTTTTCAGAGCACGCGTCACCGTTTTCACGATTGCGCAGCCCGTCGACAAGCCCGTGATCGGAGCGCGTTGAGTGACGAATAATCGCCGTGTTGAACAGCGTGGCCGATCATGCTGCAGATAAAAGGCAAGGGCTTCGCCAACATCGGGCGGCAGCGGCAACTTGGACCACCTACCACCTTTACCCCGGATTGTGAATTGGCCAGACTCCCAATCGATATCTTCAAGCTCTAAGCGGACGACCTCGCAAGTGCGGAGCCCCAGCCTGGCAAGGAGCATTAAGATCGCATAATCTCGGCGTCCTCGCGGAGTGCTCCGGTCGGTGCGCCGCAGGATTTTCTCCACGCTGCCAGCTGGCAGGAATTTCGGCACGGTGGAGAACGAATAAATTGGGACACGAGGAACGCAGCCAGCGAGATCCGTATCGATCTCGCCGCGATGCCGGAGGTATCTGAAAAAGCCGCGGAGGGCTGTAACCATATGTTTGGCCTGTACCGAACCCAGTTCCGTCGCCAGACTTCGAACGAAGGTTGTGATGTGCTCTGGCTTCAGCGCTGCAAAATCGAAATGGTCCCGCGAATACTTCTTCACCAGAAAACGGTCCACGAACAGCAGCATATTGCGGACTGACCCCTGGACAAGTCCGCGCTCGTCGCGCAGGTAGCAGCGGTACTTCTCAAGCAGTATCTCCCGCGGTGTCGGAACGGCTTTGGTCGTGCAACGGGGCGTGATGCGTTGCTCGCGCAAGAGATCGAGTAGCCGGACCAATGAGCACACATCTTCAGCCCGTACGTGCTTCCGGTGCCTGAGCCAGCGGCAATAGCGCTCGATGGCGTTTTCATCGAGTTGCTCTGCACTGATGCCCTTCTGCTCAAGCCAACGGTTGAAATGCCCGACGAGCCGTAGCTGGATTCGGCTGTGGACGCGAGAAAAGCCATAAGCGGCCAAGTGATCGGCGAGCAGATCGATGTGCCCTGCTAATGGGCCCTGGCGTAGACCATGGATGGTGCATGAACGTTTAAAGAATGTCTCTACCATGTCTTCTCCTCCTCATTGAGGATCGCTGGAGAAGAGTCTGAATGTATCTCAAGTGAACTGGGCCACCGGCTCGGATATGACGTCGGCCAGATCAACCTTGGCGAATAGACGCGCGTGGACCTTTCGGCTTGCCGACGATCCGACCGTAGGTTGCGATTTGACGTTCGGCCTGACTGATGAGTGCCTAGGTCTATTCGCAATAGTTGAGAATTTCCTCCGGATAGCGGTCGTCCAACGGCAACTCGAAACATTCAGGAATCGTTTCTAAACCGCCACCAGCCCCAGACTTGTAAGCTGGTCGGGGTCCGTGTTCTCACTTGCTGTCTAATGACGCAAGTCTCTGCATTACCCCGAACAGGAAGGCGGCGCTGAGCCCGAATAAGAGCCACCCGTTTAGCGCCTCCGTTGCGCCCATGAGGTGCCAGCGGTCTTCGAGCTGCAGGTTCGCGTGGCCATAGCTTGTAATCGCGTTTAGCGAGTAAAGCATTGCTACCCGATAATCAGGAAAGGCTTTGAGAAATCGATACACAAGCGCCCAGAGAGCGGCCTCTATTCCGTGCAGGGTCGCCGCCGACAATGTCATGCAAGAGATGATCGTGAGAGAAATGGCCGTGTGGTGGTGGCGCATGACGGAATGGCTGAAAGCCCGACGCGCGGTCTGCCACACCATCCATAGGCCCGACGTGTGGATGAGGACAGTCGGCACGGTCAATGGCAATCCCCATTCCCAATCGGCCACCCACGTAGAGTCCTCAGTTATAAAGTAGCTGAAAGCTCCTCAAATTGCTCAATGGAAAGGTTTGGTTTGCGTCGCCTTTTCTTGCCGAATCCATCAAGCTCGCAAAGAAACATTTCGTTGACGGTTCTGAAGAAGCGTTCGATGCGGCCACGCCCTTGCGGCTTCCCTGGTGTTGAGAACACGAGCTGGATCTTGAGATCGACAGCGACCTGTTCGATGTGCTTTGACTTAAAATCCGATCCATTATCGGTATAAAGCACTTCGGGGATACCGCACATCTGCCAATGTGGATGCCGCTTCAATCTTTCAAGCTCGATCGCAGGGCCTCCCACGAGCGAACTGTTTTTCGCAGTAACGGCGCACAGTCGGTCCGTGCCGAACTGCATCTGTTCCAAATCGCTTCTTCCCACCGGCGCGAAGGTCACCCCAGCCTGCTGATCGCATCGATCAGCTCCGGTGCGAAATAGTTTCGGAACTGAAGGCTGAGATAGACGAACTTTCTCCTCTGGACCGAAAGAATTTGGGATCTGAGGCCAGCCGGCACGAGCGGCGAATGCCCAATGACAAAACACGCCGAGCTCCGTCGTGAGGCCTGCCGGGCAGTATCCGTCGCTCTACGGAAATCCGCATCAATCCTCGACAGCATGTCATTCACAATGACAATGAACGACTTGCCGGCCTCAGTGAGCGCTACGACTTGACGGTTCCGGTAGAAGATTTCGAAGCCGATCTCTTTTCAAGCTCCCGGATTTGCCGGCTTAACGATGGTTGGGATGTGTGGAGGTGCTCTGCGGCTTTGCGGAAGTGTAGTTCCCGAGCAACGGCCAGGACATAGTGCAATTTGCGAAGAGGAGGAAAGCTGCTCATATCTGGCCACCCTTCAAGAACTGCTTTGGCCAGCCAGCGGTCCGCTTACCAACGACCACGGCTTGCTCATTATGCTGAGCGTGATTACTGCTTTTGTCAAACCGTAAGTAACATAAACATGTTTGCAATATAATCATGCACAGCCGGTTACCCCACCGAAATTCCGGTTTAGTTTCCTTGCAATGGCGGATTTCGATGACTTGTATGGAGAAGTGGGACGAAAACTGCGTCAGGCGAGAGTAACGCAAGGACTGAGCCAGGAAAGACTTGCGCAGCAACTTGGAATCAGCCGGGCCTCTGTCGTGAATATCGAAGCAGGTCGGCAGAGAGCTCCACTGCACCTGCTGTGGCAGCTTTCGTGGCTCTCGGAACCGATTTGAGCCTGCTGATCCCGCGCCGGGAAGAACAGCACCCTCGGTGAAGCAGATTGTATTGGATTCGGCAATGGTCAAGCAGATCAGGGAAGCGGCGAATAACGAGGCAGGCGCCGTCAAGCTACTGACCAGATTTGCCAGTAAGCTGAAAGCGGCAATCGAAATCGATTCCCCAGTCAGGAAAGATGATGATCAGAGAAAAGCTCAAAGAAAAGGCTGAAAAAACTCTGCGTGAAACAGACACCTATCGCATCCCGATCGCGATCGAATCTCGCGCACCGGCTCAACCTCGCAATTCAATCTGAAGCTCTCGGAGACAACGTAGCGGGCATGCTCGTCATCGAAGGGGATCGGGGAGCCATAGGATATAACTCAACTCACGCTCTTGTCCGGCAGCGATTCACGATAGCCCACGAGCTGTGCTCATTACTTGCTCCACATAAAGAAGAATCGGAAGTCACAGCTCTTTATCGATCGCCATCTGACGTTCCGCCGAGACGAATATTCTTCCGGCGGAGCCGACCATGAAGAAGCGAAGCGAATCAGCTCGGTGCTGCATTGCTCATGCCCAAGGGGCTGGTTCAGCAGGAAGTTAAAAAGCATGATCTCAATCTGGACGACGAGGAAGCAATTAGCTTTCTAGCCAAACGCTTTCACGTAAGCACAGCAGCGATGACGAATCGGTTGACGAATCTTCATCTGCTGCGTTAAGCAATTTCACTCTGTTCACCCCTGTAAGTCCATAGAACGTCGCCATAGGCAAAACGGCCTGTACCTAACTGTCAAGAGAGATCACATGTCCGGAAA
>CAVRNK010000109.1:0-35219 GCA_963721995.1 uncultured Acidobacteriaceae bacterium
CTACAGGGCTATTTCGCTACCGGCGACGGCTCGCGTTGTGATCCGTTCACGATCACCGACGCCCACAGTCGTTATCTGATCCGCTGTCAGATCGTCTCCCGAATGGACTTGAGTCAAGTTAGAGCCGTCTGCGAAGCGGCGATGCGGGAGTATGGAATGCCTTCCAGAATTAGAACGGATAATGGTGCGCCATTCGCCGGGACGGGCTTACTCGGCCTGTCGAAGCTCTCGCTCGGATGGATGAAGATGGGGATCATTCACGAGCGCATTCAGCCTGGGCGTCCTGAGCAGAACGGACGTCATGAACGAATGCATCGAACCCTCAAGGAGGAGACAACTAGGCCGGCAGCTTTGACATTGCGGCTCCAGCAGAAGAAGTTCGACCGTTTTAGACAGGTCTTCAATTACGAGCGACCTCACGAGGGACTAAACAATGCAACTCCAGGCAGCGTATATCAGCCAAGTTCTGTGCTCCTGCCTCGAAATCCGATCGAGTTCATTTATCCGCATGGGTTTATGCTTCGCAGAGTGAACAACAGCGGCGACATCAGCTGGCACAAAGGCAGGGTATTCATCAGCGAGGTTTTTCGATTTGAGATTCTCGGCTTCGAGCAGGTCGACGACGACCTCTACAAGGTCTATTTTCGGGATGTTGAGATTGGTGAGTTTGACTCGGAAGAGTTTCGCTTCCGACCGGTCCAGGTAATGCGATGAATGGATGCTCGGAGTCCACTTCCGACGAGTCGGTTGTACATCCACACGAAATAGAGCGGATCGGTAAACACTGGCCGACTTAAAGCCATGGCATGTTCCACAAGGTGTGGATTTAAAGACACTTGGGCGATCAGACAAGTAAAGCAGGACCGAGATAAGCGCATATGTTACACATTCGGGCCAATTGATCGAGTACGCGAGGGCAGTCATGTGCCGCGAAGCCCGAAAATTTAGAACATTCGATATTCCAGTTCCCCCAAAAACATTTTCCACAGGGCAACGTCGATCGTTTTTCTGCCGTCTCACTCATAGCAACAGTGTTCATCGTCCCGACGCGGTTCATCGGGTTCGGAAGGAACGCGCCAGGATCACCCCTCATTTTGTCACCTGAGCGGCAGCAGGACTTGCTCCGCGGCACCAATAGGCCCCCAATCGGCACCCACACGAAGCAATCTGCTTCTTCCCGAGATCACAAATGTGGTCCGGGCACCGACAGGCAAGTGAACCGATCGGACCGCAGTCACATTAGCAGACGCGGTAATACAGCGGCGACCGTCAGCCGACATGGCTGCTGTGGTGGATCCGGAACGTGACCCGTAGAACAGACCTAGTCTGAAGATCTACCTGTAGAACAGACCTAGTCTGAAGATCTACCTTTTCTGGAGCACGCCACCGCAACTTCGGGACTTCTCTCGATTCCCTGACGTGATCGCAACTACGCCTCGGCTACCAGACGGCTGCATTAGCAACCTGCTGTCACGCAAACCTAGAGCGCGCATGTGCAGCAAGCTGGAACTTTGTTGTGCACAGTTTGCGACCGCAATTGTCCGGGATTTCAAACCCAAGTCAACCAAGGAAGGAGTCTCCCATGGCAGCACAAAGCGATCAGAGGTCTCTCTCAGTCAGACCAACTGAACAGTCACAGCAATCCATCCAAAGGGACTCATCCCATGCCGCTATTTCTCCACGAAGAGGATCATCGCTCCTCGGCTTCGGGATCACTCCGCAGGAATTTTTCAGCAGCAATCCGTTCTCCCTCATGAGGAGAATGACCGAGGAAATGGATCGAGTGATTCAGGAATTCGGGCTGGAACGCGACAGCGGAAACAAAGCAGGTTGGTCGCCAGCCATCGAAGTCACCGAACGGGATGGCAAGTATAACGTCCGCGCCGAACTCCCTGGCCTATCGCCTGACGATGTAAGAGTCGAAGTGGTCAACGATTCGCTCGTGATTCAGGGCGAACGCAAGGTGGAGCACGAAGAGAAAGACGGAGGCGTACAGCGAACCGAACGGCAATACGGGCTTTTCTACAGAAGCATTCCTTTACCGGAAGGGGTGGATTTGGATCACGCCAACGCGAAGTTCCAAAACGGAATGCTGGAAGTCACGATCCCGGTCCCACAACAGAAGGAGAATCGTCGGCCGATCCGCATCGAGGGACAAACCAAGCCCCAGGCGGAAGGCCAGAAACACGCTGCCTAGACAACGGGCCTTGCTGTCGGCAGGCCCGCGGCAAGGCCCATATTCAAACAGGTCGCGATCAACTATCCGGGATCGAAGGCAAGTGAGATGACTTAGGAGATTCAAACAGAACAGATTCAAAATCTTGCGTTGTCGTCATGTCGGGAGTTAGCGCTTCCATGATCGGATCGGGGTCGATCCTCAAGGAGCACACCGATGAACACCAAACAAGGTGCCATTGCGCCGCCGACGGAGTCTGTTTGGCTCTTCTTGATCGTGTCATGGCTGCTTTTTACGGCAGGCTGCCAGTCGAAACCACCAGTGACCGAAACGCCCGCCAGTCAGTCGACCTCCCCGCCCCCAAGCTCTTCAGATATCCAGAAACAACATGAGGAAGCGGAAAGGCAGTTCCGGCCGGATATCGAGTCGCAGCGCCAACAGGAGGAGAAGCAAGCCCAGCAATCTCTCGATCAGGATGCCATTGGCGCCATCCAGCAGACCGAGCAGGCGGTCAAAGCTATCGCCGCGAACAATAAGAACGATGCTCTGTCTGATATTGGAAAGGCGACCGGCAAGATCAATATTTTGACGGCGAGGAACTCTGCCTCCGCTCTCATCCCGGTCAGCGCAGGAGTCGTCGTTATCGATGCGGCCCCCCTTGACCTAAAAGCGATCGATCAACTCGCTCAACTGGCCACAACTGCGGTGAAGAACAAAGATTTTCCCTCTGCCCGTGTTCTGCTGGCGACTCTCGTCAGCGAGATTCGCATCCGAACCAGTTACCTGCCCTTGGCAACCTACCCTGCGGCTCTCTCTGAATCCGCGCGCCTGCTCGACCAAAACAAGAACCAGGACGCAGGGAACGTTCTTCTCGCTGCGTTGAACACTCTGGTAATCGTCGACCACGTTGTTCCATTGCCCTTAATTCTCGCCCAGGCGGCCATCAGCGCGGCGGATTCCCAGCGGCAGAACAAGGACGTAGCGTTGCCGCTCCTCAACGCTGCGAGGAATGAGCTCAATCGTTCCCGGGCGCTGGGTTATATGAGCGACGATCCCGATTATCGCGCCTTGGATAAGCAGATATCCGATCTTGAATCTGCGATCAACGGCAAGCACGATGTGAGCACGATGTTCTCGCAGCTGCGCGATAAGATCTCCGCCTTCCTGAAACGACAGAAAGACCGTGAGCGGCGCTAAGGAGACATATGGCGCGCTTTGGTCAGTGCGTTGCCTCAATGTGCTGATTCCACCCAACCCAGACCATGGAGGTCTTGCAATGAATTTATTTCGAAAGCTTCCATTGATTGCGATCCTTGCCATCGTCTTCATTTCGATCACCGCGTCGGCGCAGAAAATGGTGACCGACTACGACCACTCCGCCAACTTTACCCAATATCACACGTATTCGTGGGGGCATGTGTACTCCTCCGACCCCCTGTTCGAGCAGCGTATCCGCGACGCAGTAGATCACGATCTTCAGGCGAAGGGATGGCAGCAGGTGCCCGAGGGCGGCGACGTCACGCTAACGGCGGTATTAATTAAGAGACATCAGGCCGAGTACAACACGTTTTACAGCGGACTGGGGGGCGGCTGGAGGTGGCATGGCTGGGGCGCCGGCATGGCAACCACAACGATCGACCGCGTCCCGGTCGGAACCCTGCTTGTAGATATGTATGACACGAACTCAAAACAACTCATCTGGCGTGGCGAGGCGCACGACCAGATGTCAGACAAACCTGAAAAAGATACGAAGAAACTCGAGAAGGCAGTGGATAAGATGTTCGAAAAATTCCCGCCCCGGTCGGCGTAGCTGCGATAAGACATGGGCGAACAAATCTCTGCCTGCTCAAGGGCCGCGATTAGTGAATGGTTTGCTCCCGAGGGCTACCGGCAGGCAGTCAGTATCTCTACAACGTTCAGGGTTTTTCAGGAGGGTGATGTGAACGCTATCGCGTCGTCGACACATTCCCGGGGATGGTCGATCTTTCTCGGGATTTTGCTTCTTCTGGCTGGACTGTTGTCCATCGCCGTGCCCTTATTCGCAGGGATCGCAGCCAGCGTCTTCTTTGGCTGGCTGATACTGTTCGCTGGGGTCGCGCATCTGGTCTACGCATGGTCGGAGCGCGGCGCTGGCGCCGTTTTCTGGCAGGTCCTCATTGGAATCGTGTATGTCATCGCCGCTCTCTACATGCTGGTTCTGCCCGTCGCCGGAGTACTCGCTCTCACCCTGGTGCTCACTTTCTACATCGCTCTTGAGGGCATCTTCGAGCTTACGGCGTTCGCATTCCTTCGACGGCTTCCCGGATCGGTCTGGTTCCTCGTCGATGGCGTGATTTCGCTCTTGCTTGCCGGCCTTATCTTCTTTCACTGGCCTTCGAGTTCGTTTTGGGCCGTAGGCACGCTTGTGGGGATCAGTTTGCTGTTTAGTGGCATCGCGAGGCTGACGTTACCAATCGGTCCGCGGGCAGCCTGACAGAAAGGAAGGGCTCACTATGAGAGTCGCACGCACACAAAACATCCTCCGCCTCGTGGGAGTGTTAGTCGTTTCGCTCCTATTCCGATTGCCTGTGGCCGCTTACATCGCGAGGCCCGAAAGCCAGCAACTGACGCAACTTTTGTCAGATGCAAACGACGAAGCCCGTGAATTGGCCGAAGATGCTGAAGAGACGCAGGAACTCATCTTGAACGACACGAATTGGGTGACGCACGCATTGATGTTGGCCAGAGTCAAGGGACACGTGGACAACATGGCCCTCATCATCGAGAAGCTGAGTAAAACCCAGAAGTCCGGCTCAGAACTGCAGGAGCAGGCGGTCGAGCAAATGCTGCCCCTGGTAAAGGAGCTATCGGCGAATACAACGGCTGCGATCAACTACCTGAATCGGAATAAGACTCGCCCCGTCTCCGATTTATACACGCAATATCTGAACAAGAATGCGGAGACGGCTCGCGAACTCTCTTCAATAATCACATCCTTGCTCGAATACCAAAAGAGCATGGCGGAGATCGAAAAACTGAGAAGCAAGCTCATTGTTTCCGAAGCCCCGACGCCATGAATCAAGACAGCGATCACACTCCAGCCTTCCTTTTTGATCTAGACGGCACGCTCATCGACAGCGTCTACCAGCATGTGCTCGCGTGGCATGAGGCGCTGGAAGAAGTGGGATTTTCTCTGGGCGTCTGGCGTATCCACCGTCGCATCGGCATGAGCGGCGGGCTACTGGTTCAGGCTCTCAGCCGCGAGATTGGTCAGCGGCTTACTCCAGAACAGGCGGAAGCACTCCAGGAGCGACGCGCCGCAGCCTTCGCGCGCTATCGCGCATCGATCCCGCTTCTGCCCGGCGCTCGCGAGCTGCTGCAACAACTGAGTCGCGCCAAAGTTCCCTATGCGATCGCAACCAGCGGCCACCGGGAAAGCGCCCGACCAGCGCTCGAAAAATTGGGCGTATCGCCTGAGATCCCGGTCATCACGCGGCAGGAGGTCCATCGCGCAAAGCCAGACCCCGATCTCTTTCTGGCCGCGGCGCAACGGCTCAATGTGCCGATGGCGAGAGCGATGGTGGTCGGCGACAGCGTGTGGGACCTGTTGGCTGCTCGGAGAGCTGGCTGTTTAGGAATCGGCGTGCTTTCGGGAGGCTACGGAAAAGAGGAACTGGAACAGGTAGGCGCTTATCGCGTGTATCAGGACCCGGCTGATTTGCTGACACACCTCGATGAAGTCGGCGTCCGGATTGTGGACTAAAGAGCACCAACGGCCGATGGAACACAAGATGCGGTCGCCGCCCAAGGCTTTTCTCATGCTCAGGCATTGGGGAAGGGAGACACAATGAAAAGCATAAGCATCGAGACCACAGTGAAGCGACTGGCCACCTATATGGTGGGATGGCGCGGTTACTTCGGCTTTTGCGAAACCCCCGAAGTGCTGATCGGTCTTATTCGTTGGGTGCGGCTCAGACTGCGATGTGCACTCTGGCGGCAGTGGAAAACTCCACGTCGTCGCCGAGCCGCGTTGCTGCAACTGGGGGTGCGTCCTCGACTGGCCGCCAATACGGCCGGTAGTGGTCGCGGCCCCTGGTACCTGGCCCGCTCCAAAGCTCTCTCAGTGGGAGCTTCGAATGCATACTTCCGCTCGCTCGGCCTTCCGTCGCTGTTCGAGAATTACTAGCTTAACTTCTCGAACCGCCGTGTACGGACCCGTTCGCACGGTGGTGTGGCAGGGGTCGGCAGGTGACTGCCGCCCCTATGCCGATCTAACCGGCTGCTCGGACAAGTGCCAACTTTGCGGTCGAAGTAAGCGTCATGCCGTGTTGTTTGGGCGGAGGTGTTTCACTCCTGCCATCTCATGTTCAGCGCTGGAACTCGGTAGACTGAACTACGGATGAAAGCCATCGAATCCAGTACCATTGCGGTCCTGGCCGAAAAACCTTCTGTCGCACGAGACATTGCCCGTGTCCTCGAAGCCGACAAGCGGGGCGAAGGCTATCTCCAGGGAAACGGCTATGTGGTCACCTGGGCGATTGGACATCTGGTTTCTCTGGCACAACCGCACGAGATCAATCCTGAATGGCGGCAATGGCGCTTCGATCTATTGCCGATCTTGCCCGGGCAGTGGCCCCTGGTGGTCTACGAACGAACCAAAGATCAGTTCGAAGTAGTGCGAAAGATCCTGACGTCCCCACGGGTGTCGCGGATTGTGTGCGCAACCGATGCCGGGCGGGAAGGAGAACTGATCTTCCGCTACATCTACGAGGCAGCTGAGAGCAAAAAGCCGGTCAGCCGACTTTGGATTTCCTCGCTGACCCCGGATGCCATCCGCAAAGGGTTCGACAAGCTTCGCCCGGGGAGTGAGTATGATCGATTGGCCGACGCCGCCAGCGGACGAAGCCGAGCCGATTGGCTTGTTGGCATGAATCTGTCGCGTGCCTATTCGATTGTCTATCGTGAGGAGCTCTCGGTGGGCCGGGTGCAGACGCCGACCCTGGCCATGGTTGTCGATCGCGAACTCACTCTCCGGCGCTTCGTCCCCGAAGACTACATCGAGGTCGTCGCAACTTTCAGGGGACGGGGAAATCTAAACGAGCAAAGCTATGAAGGGACCTGGTTCCGTTCGCAAACAGAATCGGGCAAGGACAAAGACGCCCAGGCGAACATCTCTCGATTGCCTGCCGATGGCCAGGAAGCCCACAGCATCATTCTTCGTGCTCGTGCGGGAGAAGCCGTCATCGAGTCACTTTCATCTGAGACGCAACGGATGCAACCACCCCTGCTGTACGATCTGACAGAGCTGCAGCGGCATGCCAATCGTCTGTACGGCTTCAGCGCTCAAGAGACCCTCGACACGGCCCAGACTCTCTATGAGCGGCACAAACTGATCAGCTATCCCAGAACGGACAGTCGTCATCTTTCTACTGATGTTGCCTCTACAGCTTCAGACATTGTTGCCGCAGTTTCGAAAGGCTATGAGAAGCAACTGGCTGCTGGAACGGGGGAGCGGCCTCTGGGAAAGCGGTATGTCGACGACAGTAAGGTCAGTGACCACCACGCCATCATTCCCAATGCGGTTTCCCCCGAGAGGGCCCAGCTCACCGAAGAGGAACGCAAGATTTACGGTTTGATCTGCCGCCGCTTCCTCATGATGTGGCATGACGATTACCTTCAGGCTGTCACGACCGTGGTTACCGCGATCACGCATGAAGAGTTCGTCGACCGCTATCGAACCACCGGAACCGTCGTGCAACAGATGGGTTGGAAGGTTCTGGACATTGGGACGGAAGGACGAAAGCGAGAGACGAAAGGTAGTGCCGAAGAGAAAACTCCGGAGCAGATCCTGCCGGTGGGTCTTGCCCAAGGACAGCTCCAGGACATGGTAGATATCGAAGCCCGGAAAAAGAAGACCAGACCCCCGAAGCGATTCACGGAAGGCACGCTCTTGACCGCGATGCAGACGGCAGGCCAAAGCCTGGACGAGAGAGAACTGTCCGACGCGATGAAAGAGACGGGCCTCGGTACGCCTGCCACGCGGGCAGCCATCATCGAAGTGCTATTGAAACGCGGCTATATCGTTCGTACGGGCAAGAGCCTGGAGGCGACCGAAAAGGGGATCCACCTCATTGAAGTGGTTCATCCCGAGGTTAAGAGTCCCGCGATGACCGGCCAGTGGGAGGCATTTCTCAAGAAGATCCAACACGGTGAATGCCGGCTGGAACCGTTCCTCGATAGCATCAGTCAATACGTCCGTTCCGTCGTCGGAAAAGTTGGTCAGACTTCGCCTGTTCAACAGGCGTCGGCGGTTCCCTCGACACCTAAGTCCGATTCTCCTGATTTACCAAGCCCAAAGATTATTCCCAACAACGCAAGTCTCACCGAGCTATTACAGAAGGCATTCGGCTTCCCTAAATTCAGGCCCAATCAGGAAGCCGTCTGTCAGGCAGTGACGGCGGGGAAAGACGCGCTGCTTGTCATGCCGACCGGCTCAGGCAAGTCGCTCTGCTACCAGTTGCCGGGATTGGCACGAGGCGGGACGACTCTCGTGATCAGTCCACTCATCGCTCTGATGGACGATCAGGTGCTGAAGCTGAAGGAGCAAGGGTTCGCTGTTGAGTGCATTCATTCAGGTCGCGATCGTGAAACTTCCCGCCGTGTCTGTGCCGACTACCTGGGTGGCAAACTACAGTTCCTCTTCATTGCTCCAGAACGTCTTCGGGTGGCCGGCTTCCCCGAAATGCTGGCCAAGCGAAAACCCTCGCTGATCGCCATCGATGAAGCGCACTGTATCTCGCAATGGGGCCACGATTTTCGACCCGACTATCGGATGCTTAGCAAGCATTTACCGGGTCTTCGTCCTGCTCCGATACTGGCGCTCACAGCGACAGCGACGCCGCTGGTTCAAAATGACATTGCAAGTCAGCTAGGTTTGACCGCGCCAACGCACTTCATCCATGGTTTCCGCCGCGAAAACATAGCGATCGAGATTGTAGAAGCTTTGCCTTCACAACGGCCTCAGCTCGCTCGGGAGATCCTGCTCGAAGAGAAACACCGGCCAGCCATCGTGTATACCCCGACGCGCAAGCAGGCGGACAGCCTAGCGGAAGATTTTGCCGGCGAATTTGCAGTAGCCAGCTACCATGCAGGGCTGGATGCCGAGCGGCGACGACGAGTGCAGGAAGAATTCATGGCGGGCAAGCTGGACGTCATGGTGGCAACCATAGCGTTCGGAATGGGGATAGATAAGCCGGATGTTAGAACCGTGATTCATACCGCCCTGCCAGGCAGTCTGGAAGGGTATTACCAGGAGATTGGCCGCGCCGGGCGCGACGGACGGCAGAGTCGCGCCATCCTCATGCACTCGTATGGAGACCGTCATACCCATGACTTTTTCTTCAGTCGAGATTACCCGGATGTTGCGCTAATGGATCAATTGTTTGCCAGGCTCCATACTGAGCCCCAACCTAAGCAGGTGCTCCGCAAAGCTGTGGCGATGGAGGCAGATCTCTTCGACAAAGCTCTCGAGAAACTTTGGATTCACAAAGGTGCAGTGCTGGACTTTGCGGAGAATGTAAGCCAGGGCGATGGACTATGGCGCTCGTCCTACGTTCTGCAGGGTGATCAAAAACGGGCGCAGATCGATCAGATGATTCGCTTTGCGGAGAGCAATCAATGCCGGATGATGTCGCTTGTGCGGCACTTTGGCGATACGTCGGACAACGCTATGGCCTGTGGTGCGTGCGATTTCTGTGCTCCGGCCAAGTGCATTGCCCAGAGATTCCGAACTGCTACGGAAGGGGAGCGAACAGCTCTCTATCGAGTGTTGCGCGGCATGCGGTCCGTCTTTACCAAATCGACCGGCAAACTATACGCCGAGCTTTATCCAGGAAACGAGATCAGCCGAGACAATTTCGAAGAGGTTTTGGGAGCCATGGCCCGGGCAGAACTCCTCACGTTTGCAGATGCTGTGTTCGAAAAACAAGGCAAACAGATTTCCTACCGCACTGTCAGACTCACTCCAGCCGGACGAGTCGTCGATGAGACCGTGCCGGTACTCTTCGTCATGAAGGATGCTGCGCGGCCTGTTCTCAAGCGCAAACGAAAGAAGAACTCAAGTAAGTCCAAGGCATCTTCGGGGGCTACTGCTCGAACGCAATCTGGGCAGGCAAGAACAGGAGCAGTTGTGCCCGAGCCGAAAATTCGTATTGAACAGGCTTTGCGCGCCTGGCGATTGAGCGAGGCGAGGCACAGAAAGATTCCGGCATTTCGGGTCTTTGGCGATCGGGCTCTGCGCGGTATCGCTGCGACCTGTCCCCGAAGCGATGCGGAGTTATTAGCTGTGCCGGGAATCGGGATGAGCATCGTGAAAAAATATGGAACACAGATCTATCGTCTAATTGCAGGTTCGAGTTGATTTCGAAATATGGCAGTTCGCGTATGCAGCCTCGGTTCAAGGAATCATTACGCTTGATCATTTCCAGACCTTGAGACTATCGAGAGTTCCGCAACCTTCTGGCATGCCGCCCCTTTCACCGTCATTTGTTGTGTGAGTTGTCCCACGCCCCGGTCGGACAAGGACTGCCGGAAAGTGTACAGCGATACTCTTTGCGGCTTTTTGGGGCACATATTTGTAGGAGTGGGGTCAGCCGTAAGCTAATCTTTTGTGTCTGGGTCTGAGGACGCACGTTTTTATAGATCAGCCTGATTTCGACGAACTGCGCCAAATTCAGCGATAACATTGCTTCGTTGAAGCTTTCGCGGCTCGGCGCGTCAACTCTCACTCCTCATCATCTTCTTTCTATCTCCATTCCCGCCACCGACATGCCGCGGCTGAACAAATCGGCTGCTGTATGGCTCAGCAAAGCCACCAGCTTGTCCATTGAAGTAAGATTGCGTGAACCTGACGCTTCAGCCGCGGTTGTTCCGAGGATCAGGCGCAGGGAGGAATGATGAGAATCACACTGAATATCGTTGCTGTTCTTTTCCTTCTAGTGGGTACCATCTGGTTCTTGCAAGGGATCAATGTGCTCCCTGGCAGTTTCATGACCGGACAGACTCGGTGGGCGGTTTATGGTGGCATCGCCATTGCCGCAGGCATCACTTTGTTGCTGGAAGCTAATCGGCCGCGAAAGAGCGATAAAGAAAAGGTTTGAAGAAATCCGTCTGCGTTGCTGCCTGTTTACAATTCCGGCAAGCATCTGCACCAGAGAGATGCCCGTGCGGCCTCAGGCTATCGGTCGGCACGGAGCGATTCATCAGCATCCCCTGACAGCTCACTTCTCACTGCGCAATTGATCGAGCGATGTCGCCGGATAAACCTCGTAGTGCCGGACATGGGCCTCCATTTCAATCAGATAGCCGGGGTCGAAATCGTAGTACTTGGCCATGTTGTAGTCGTCTCCCGCGAAACGCTTGATGGCGTCCGTGTCTTCCCAGAACGTCACCATCTCGAAATGCGTTACGTCCGCTTCTGTGCGGTACAAACACCACGCGCCACGATTTCCGCGCGTCGCCAGATAGTCGGGAAGCGCAATCCTCCGCATGATGTCCAGGTATTCATCACCCTTCGAAACGGAAACCATCCCGTGCCATATTCGAGCGATCATCTGTTCCTCTCATCACCATCAACCTAAGTTTAGACGGTAAGCCAATTGACTGGCTGGCTGACGTGCGCTTGGATTACGGTCTATCGGGAAGTTGACTCAACCTATCGAATGCACCCGGTATTTCGGTAAGTCCACTGGCAGTATGGCGCCCGGTTTTCAACTGAAGTTATGCGCTGGCATCATGCAGGGATCATCGAAACCGCCACAAGGTCGAGGCTTCCATGGAACATGATGAAGGAAAGGTCGACGAGATGGTTCTCGCGCTTTTGTACTTGACAACTTTCAGAGATGCTCCGAGTATGCGTGCTTGGAAAGGGCAAGACTGGGCTGCTATGGAACGCCTCTACAAAGCCGGTTATTTTGCCGATCCGCAAAACAAGGCCAAGTCTGTGAGGATGACGGAAGAAGGACTGGAAAAATCGCGAGAACTGTTCGAACGGCACTTTGTTCGGAAGGTCTAGTCGCTTTGACGCGAAATTTCCGTAACCCGTTTCTCGGGAACCTCGCGACGGCCGCGGCGTTGGGCCAAGTTTCCGAGCCCGCAACGACACGGCAGATCTTTCGAAAAATAGAGTATGCTGCGAGCATGCCGCGGGTCATTTTGTCGGCAGCCAGGGAGCAAGCTGAGCAGTCGGATCCGCAGGTGCTGCAATGGGTTTCTCCTCAACGTGCCTGCGCCTCGCATATTCCATCGATGGCCTGGCGTATGGAGGAACGGACAGACTTATCTTCGGCACGCTGAGTCACGAACAAAGTTGGAGGAACGAGGGTATATGTCATCACAAAATGGCGACAAAGCGAGATTCAACAGGTTAAGGAAACAAAAGTTCCGCCGCCGCGAACTCATGGCAAGGTTGGCGACCCAGTCGGCGGCCAGCGCAGCGCGGTTAGGTAAAACCCCGCCTGCAAAGTTGGAGCAGCGGTAGCAGCGGAACACGCTCCTTCACCAACCTTCGATGGACGACGGTTCGTTTAGAGATGCCGTCCCTGGTCGCTCGCGCTATGCTTGGCCATCAGCATCGGCGCAACCACGCAAAATCAATCTGGGATGGCATGATCGGCGCTAAGCTGCTCGCCGCCCCAGGCCTTTCTTGATGTCCACGGCATCGCTGATCCTGACCAGAACGGATCTGCCACCGGCAATCCCAAGGGAAGCCATGCGGCCGAACAAAGATAGCAACTGCCGGTGGAGATGTAAGATTCCGCGATTTCTGGTTGATGCCCGCAGAAACCCACTCTCAACCATCCACGCTCGTCGAATGTGCCAGGAGTATCAATCATGCGGCGCATTACCGCTGTGAGGGCCGATCGGACTTGCTGAGGCAAAATTCCCTCTGGCAATTGCCTCCGTAGAGAAAGCTCCGCTAGCAGTTGAAACGCGCCAAACCGGTAGCAAAGCGATCGGCCGATTGGCGGAAAAGTCCCATCCGGTGCGATCATGCGCTCTTGAATAGCGGCGTAGCGCTGCGCCCGGATCATCGCCGCTCGCCTGTAGAGATCCCACGCATTTGAGGACTTCGAAACAGTGTCGAGAATGTTCAGCAGCATCGGCTGAATAACGAAGCTATTGTAATAATCCCAATGAAACGGCGGTCCATCGCCATAAACACCATCGCCTTTGTACCAGCTTTCCACCGAGCGGAGCGCGTAGTCTACGCGCATCGGGTCCCACCACACACCCATGAACGACAAGGCCGCCTCTACCATGGCCGAGAACAACAGCCAGTTACTGTAAGGCGGACGGATAACGCGAGATGATTCAAGTGCCGCGATTACTGCTCGCTGTGTCTTCGAATCCAGCTTTTGCCACAGCTGTTCCGGAGCTCGCAAAATTGCGAGAGAAAGAAAGGCAGTGTCGACGACAGGCTGGCTTCCCTTGTTGAAATTCATGAAGTCCGGTGATGCAGGATCCGTGGCTGACTGGATGGCAATGCGCGACCACTCTGCGTACTGGTTGCGAAGCTTTCCCTCGAGTCCGCTGTCTGGCCCCGATTCGAGCCAAGGAGCAATTCCAGTAAGCAGACGGCCCATGGCCTCCAGATAGGTAAATTGCCGGCGATCTGCTACGTTACCGCTTGGGACCTCAACCGGCATCTCGGCTCTCAGTCTTCTTTGGCTCAAAGCCTTCAACACCGGACCGGAAACCCTGGTCAAGACCTGGATCCAGTAGTCGCGATCATCGGTTTCGGGCGATTGGTAGTAACCCATTGGACTCGCGCCGATCGAGGAAAATGCGGCCAGCGCCGTGCTTCCTTGCAGAAATCTCCTGCGGCCAATGTGAGACACGTCTTTTCTCCGTTTACTGTCGCCTCGTTGACTAGCTCTCGGAAGCCTTTATCGCCACCCGTTCGCCCGATCACGACAATGCGATGTTCTCATTTTCCAAGAAAGCTGACTGACGGTGGACGCAGATGACGACTTCCGAGGAACAAGGAAGTCATCGAGATCAACCAGAAGGCCTTGGGAAAGTCATCTAGTAGATGATCTGCCGTCCTGCTTCGAGCACGCTCGCGCATTCGTGGGGAGTTCGGATTGTCCCCAGATTAGTCCGGTCCAGCGAGCGTTGGAAGGATTCGACGCCTTGAGCCCGGAGCGAACAGAAGACCATTCCGCTTGGAAATGGTATCCATCGCGAACGGATCGGGACTAGTCCGGGGCTTGCGGCTAACCTTGGCACGCCGCGTTTTAGGGCGGAGGGGAGCGATTTAGAAAACCTGAGAAATTTGTAGTAAACACGATAGAGAACAGGCGGCGCGATTTGCGCATGCTGTCGATTAGGCCGCCTGAAACATATTTGCCGAAAACCCCTGTACCCTTCCCAGCAGCTACGGGGTGAGCTAAGCAGATAGACAGCTCGGCCGTCCGGCGGGAGTGCCATGTAAAACCCCAGCGGGGGGATAGACCCAGCGCCTAAAACGGAGCAGCGCCCCGGTTGGGTGGCCCGTAGCCGAAAGTCCAGTGGGGAGTCAGCGCCATCCGCAGGTCGAATGAGCGCCAGTACAGTGCGGACGTTGGTTACGGAGGTCGAGCGCCATCGCCAAGGAGGTTTAGCCGTGAAGCAGGAGTTTTCCTTCTATGTTGGAGTGGACTGGGGAGTGGAGTTTCACCAGGTCTGCATCGCGGATGCACACGGGGAGAAGATCTGCCAGCGCCGCGTCAATAACTCTGAACGTCTCTGACGTAGATACCAATCATACGATTGCGGCGAGCGGGCGCAGAGACGCTGGCTTCTGCGCATTCAACGGCCCTGGGCGATGAAGGTGAGGCTCCGATGTTGAGGATGGAAATGCCGGATAAGAATCCGCGAAAGAAGTGGAGCGAGAAGGCGACTTTGCGGGTGTTCCATTTCTCCCGTCAATCACTGGTGGAGAGCATGACGAAAGCCCGGCTGAGACTGGATTGCCGATTTCTCAGGCGGTACTGGGCAATTCCGGGGCGGCAGATCGAAACGTCCCTGGTCCTGGCGGCGACGTGGCGGGAACTTAGCGAAGAACGGTGAGACTTAGCGACGGGCTGGCCCGTCATCAACAAGTTCGTTCGCCGGCTTTGCCAGCTGGCGGGGAATTGGGCCCAGCGGAGGCTTTCCATGAGCATCACTCGCTGTTGGCGTTTTGCGCTTCCTCTTCTGTTCGGTTCTCTTACGGCAAACCCCCTGAGTTATGGAGCGAACGGTAAGTATCCGCAGATCGTTCGCGTCAGTTATGTGCAGGGCGATGTACGCGTCTCGCGCGGGAGGCAGAACGAACGGGCCACGGGAGCGATGTGGGAAAAAGCCGTGGCTGATCTGCCGGTCGAAAAGGGTTTCAACCTGGTGACGGGCACGGGGCGAGCGCAGATCGAGTTCGAGGACACGTCAACGGTCTATCTGGCAGAGAACTCCGTTCTGACCTTCAACGAGTTGTACACGAAGGAGAATGTTCCACACACCGAGATTGCGCTTCTGGCGGGTACTGCGACGCTGCATGTCCATCTGGCCGAAGCGAACGAAGTATTCGTGCTGAAGACGCCCACGAGTGAGCTGCGTCTGAAATATCCCGATGACAGCTATGTGCGCGTGAGCAGCTACCTCGATGGCATGAGGGTTACGCCGCAGGAGAGCATGGCTGTGCATCAGTCTGGTGGAACGAGGACGGAGCAACTGGCTCAGGGACGGACGGCAAGCTATGGCGAGAACGGCCAGATTGGGTCGCAGGAATCTGACCGCGCAGCGTTCGGCGAATGGGACCAGTGGGTTGCGAACCGCGTTGCGGTGTGGTCGGCCAAGACAACCGCGGTCATGAAGGAAGCCGGGCTGACGACCCCAATACCTGGGCTGGCGGAGATGGACGGGCAGGGAAAGTTCTTTCCTTGCGCGCCTTATGGGACGTGCTGGGAACCGAACGAGGCGATAGGTCAGGAGCAGGGTGGCGAATCGGATGATGCCCGGCGGGTTTCGAGACCTCTTTACGTTCTGGCATCCCTGCAGATCCCGCCAGCGGGGCAGGTGGGCATTCCGCCCGCCGATCAGCCATTCGAGCGGGAATTCTTCTTTCCCTGTCCACCGACGAGGATTCGATCGATGATTACGAGGGATCCGGTGACAGGCCGGGAAAGAGTGCTCTCTTCCACGATGGATGTAGGGACGGAACCGTATGACTGGGCGGTGTGTCACGCGGGAAGCTGGATCTACCGGCAGCATCGCTACGCGTGGGTGGCAGGAAACAAGAAGCACCATCACTGCCCGGTTCGCTGGGTTAAAGCGGGGCGGACCCTGGCCTATGTCCCGATTCATCCTCGCGATGTGTCGGGGAAACTCCCAGTCAACCGGGTCCACGGCGTGTTTGCGATCAGCGAGAAGAATGACGATTCGGTGGAGCTATTGAACTTCAAGGACGACCGGGACATCAAGGTGCTTGGGTCTATTCCGAAGGAGTTTCGCGGCCCGTATTTCGCGCCGCTGGCCCGAGCCGAAGCGCCGCAGTTGGAGGCTCACCTGATGAGTGACAGATTCCCGGCAAAAAACGGCGGCGTGAAAGAGGGCGGCGGGGTCAAGCTCTCGTTCAATCAGAAATCGCACAGCTTTATGGTGGCGCGCCAGAGCGTGGACGCGAGCCGCAGCATGGCAGGATTGGAAGAATTCAATGGGCGCATCGGAGGGATCCAGGGACGGTCCGGTGCCTTTGGCGGGCACGGTGGCTTCAGCAGTGGCTCTGGAGGCGGAGGTCGGAGTTCGAGCGGTGGAACGAGCAGTGGTGGAGGTGGTTTCCACGGCGGCGGTGGAGGCGGATCGAGCTCCGGCGGTGGAAGTCACGGCGGCGGCGGCAGCCCACGATAATTCTCGAGGTGTTGTTTTCTCAACGAGAATGCCGAAAAGCCCTTCCTCCAACTAACTGATTGTTTTGCTTGCCATAAAACATACAGTTGTAGTAGACGTTAGGAATCGACGGGAGGGCGCTCGCGCCTGTGACGAAGCTCTCAAAGCTCGAGTTTCGGATCATGGAAGCTCTGTGGGCCGGCGGTGTCTTGTCGATTCGCGAGATACAGGAAACTTTCCCTGCCCGACACATTCCTGCTTACACCACCATCCAGACGACCATTTATCGGATGGAAGTGAAGGGTATCGTCCGAAGAGCCAAGAAAGTTGGAAACTTCCATATTTTCGAGGCCGTAATTTCCCGTACGGCGGCACAGCGCAGCATCATTGACGACCTTCTGAGTTACTTCGGCGGGCAGAGCCAGCTCCTGATGGCGCACCTGATCGAATCCGGTAAGTTGTCGCTCGAGGACGTTCGGGAGGCCGAACGGACTTTGACGAAGCTGACGGCAAAGGGGCAAAAGCGATGATTATTCCCGGGTTCGAATCGACGCGGTGGACGGATGCCCTTGTGAGCCATCTTTGGCAGTCTACGGTGTTTGCCTTTGCAGCATGGTTGCTGACACTGGCGCTGCGCCGCAACCAGGCGAGCATACGCTTCGCCGTGTGGGCCGCGGCCTCGCTGAAGTTCCTTCTGCCCTTCTCCCTTCTCATTTCGCTGGGCGCGCACCTGCCCTGGCCGGGTGAGGGCCGCATCCAACAGCCGTCATCTTCTTCCTTCATCGAAAACTTCGTCGAGCCGCTGCTAATGAGCGCGCCCGCTGCTGGAGCACACATCGTAAGCAATAGCGCCGCGCCAGGTACTTCTACTTCGGCGCATGGCGAGGCCGGGTGGCCATTGCTGCTGGCGGCGATCTGGATCTGCGGGACGCTATTCCTGGCGTTGCGGTGGCTCGCCCGGTGGTGGCAAATGCGGCGCGCCATCCATGCGGCGTTGCCGATGAATCTGAACGCCGAAATTCCAGTGCTGCTGACGCGGGCCCGCGTGGAGCCGGGCGTGTTCGGCACTCTCCGCCCGGTGCTGCTGCTTCCTGAGGGCGTTCTGGAGCGGTTGACTCCATCGCAGCTCGAAGCAATTTTGGCGCATGAGCTCTGCCACATGCGGCGGCGCGACAATCTGACCGCGACTCTGCACATGGTGACGGAGACACTGTTCTGGTTTCATCCCGCGGTGTGGTGGATTCGCGCGCGGCTGATTGAGGAGCGCGAGCGCGCCTGCGATGAGGCCGTCCTCAATTCCAGCCATGCCGCGCTGGTCTATGCCGAAGGTATTTTGAATGTCTGTAAATACTATGTGGAGGCGCCGTTGATGTGCGTATCGGGAGTGACTGGATCGGACCTGAAAAACCGCATTACCCGCATCATGGCGGAACAGGTGGGCCGCAAACTGAATTTGACGAGGAAGCTGCTGCTGCTTACCGCCGTGCTGCTGGCCGTCGGCATCCCGCTGACCTTTGGCTTCGTGCACGCGGCGAAAGCCCAGACCGCCGCGCCGGCGCAGGCGCCCGCGTCCAAGACAGGCATTGAGGGTACTTGGCAGGGCACACTGCACCTGCCCAACGGCGGCAGCCTCCGCATTGTGAACAAGGTGACCCGCGATCCCGGCGGTGCGTTGAAGGTGCAGGATTACAGCATCGACCAGGGGGCGCAGCCCATGCAAGCTACGTCTGCCAGCCTTGACGGCGGAGTATTCAAATACGCGATCCAATTCATCGACGGTGAGTACGAAGGCAAGATGTCGTCTGACGGCAATTCGATCACCGGCACCTGGAAGCAGGGCGGAGGAACTCTGCCGCTGGTTCTCGAACGCGCCACACCGGCCACGGAGTGGGCGATTCCGGAGCCGCCTCCCAAGATTCCTCCCATGGCCGCCGACATTCAGCCGGGCGTTGAAGTGGCTACCATCAAGCCCAGCAAGCCAGACGAGCAGCGGAGATTCATCACGGTTCGCGGACGAGAGCTGGTCATCGTCGGCTTCACTCTCAACGACATCATCAAGTTCGGCTACGGCGTGCAGGAAAAGCAGATCGTGAACGGACCCGACTGGCTGGGCACGGACCGCTTCGACATCAATGCGCAGCCCGACCAGCCAGGCATGCCGAACAGTGACCAGCTCAAGAGCATGCTGCAGAAGCTGCTCGCTGATCGCTTTCAGTTCAAGTTCCATCGCGACAAGAAGGAGATGTCCGCGTACGTGCTCACGGTGAGCAAGGCTGGGACGAAGATGACGAAGAGCTCGGACGATCCGAAGGGACTGCCCGGCCTTTTCTTTGGACCGATCGGCACACTTCACGTGCGCAATGCGACGATGGCGGACTTCACCCAATTGATGCAGTCGGCGGTCCTCGACCGGCCGGTGGTCGATCAGACCGGACTCGATGACAAATGGGATTTCATTCTGAAGTGGACGCCAGATGAATCGCAGTTCGCTGGCCTCGGCGTCAAAGTGCCGCCACCGTCAGACGCCGCCGATGCGCCTCCGCCACTATTTTCGGCCATCCAGGAGCAGCTGGGCCTGAAGCTGGAAGCGGAGAGGACGCAGGTTCCTGTGCTGGTGATCGATCACGTCGATCATCCCTCACCGAACTAAGTCCATGCGGCGGCGATACGGCTTTAAATATCGGCCGCTGCGCTTTGTTTGCGGCTGGGCGATGCTATGTGCTTCGCTCGCCGCGTGGGCTTCGGAGTATCACGGCCAGGTTTTCTTCGGCGGCTATCCCGTGCCCGGCGCGACCGTCACGGTGTCGCAGGGATCGAGGCATTTATCGACTGTGACGGACGAGCAGGGTTTGTACGAATTTCCGGACCTGGCCGACGGCAAGTGGCAAATCGAAATCGACATGCGGGGTTTTTCCACGCTGAAGAGCGAAGTGATGGTCGCGCCCAACGCTGCGCAGGGCTCGTGGGAGCTGAAGCAACTCGACCTGGCGCAGATGCTCGCGCAGACGAAGGTGAGCAAACCGCAGGTCGAACCGCAGCTATCAAATCGGAGCGAAGAGAAGCCGGTGCCGGCAAATGCGACGGGGGCGCCAACACCGTCTCCGGAAGAGGCGGCGGAAAAGGCCGCCGATGGGCTGCTGATCAACGGCAGCACCAACAACGCCGGGACCTCGCAGTATTCGCTCGCGCCCTCCTTCGGCAATCGTCGTCCCGGCGCCAAGGGGCTTTACACCGGTGGCCTGGGGGCGGCCATCAATAATTCCGCCTTCAATGCGCGGCCATATTCGCTCACTGGCTTGCAGGTGCCGAAGGATCAATACAGCCAGGTCACCATGCTGGCCACGCTGGGTGGGCCGCTGAAGATCCCGCACCTGTTTTATCGCGGGCCCAACTTCTTTGTCGTGTATCAATGGACGCGTAATCGTGATGCGGCGAACGCGTCCGGACTAGTTCCCGACGAAGCAGAGCGCGGTGGCGATCTCTCCGGACTGCTGAATCCGATGGGCCAGCCGGTCACGATCTATAACCCGGCCACGGGGCTGCCGTTCACCGGACCTATTCCAGTCAGCCCGCAGGCACAAGCTCTGCTCAATCTCTATCCGCTGCCTGACTTGGACGGCAACGCGCGCTACAACTACCAGATCCAAGTGCTGAACAACACCCATGTCGATGCGCTGCAGTCGCGCCTGGATAAGTCCATCGGTCGCAGGGACGAAGTCTACGGCGGATTCGGATTCCGCAGTTCGCGCGCCGACAACGCGAACCTGTTCAACTTCCGCGATGACACGGATCTGCTGGGCATAGATATCCACGTCAACTGGGCTCATCAGTACCGGCATCATCTTTACGTGGTGCTTGGCTATCAGTTCACGCGGTTACGCACCGAGATCACGCCGGAATTTGCGAATCGCGAGAATATTTCAGGCCAAGCCGGCATCGAGGGCAACGACCAAAGCCCGCAGAATTGGGGGCCTCCGTCGCTGGCCTTCGCCAGCGGGATTGCCGCGCTCAGCGACGGCAACAGCGAGTTCAACCGCAATCGCACAGATGCATTTTCGCTGAAGGTCTCCACCACGCATCGGCGCCACACCATCATGTTCGGCGGCGACTTTCGCAAGCAGGAGTTCAATGAATACTCGCAGCAGAATCCGCGCGGCACATTTACCTTCACCGGCGCGGCAACTCAGGCCCCCGGCAACTCTGCCACAAACGCAACAACAACCGGCTCCGACCTCGCCGATTTTCTCCTCGGTATACCTGACGCGAGCGCCGTTGCTTTCGGCAATCCCGACAAGTATTTTCGCCAGCCGGTGTACGACGCATACGTGACGGATGATTTCCGCGCGCGGCCGGAGCTGACCATCAACGCCGGCATGCGCTGGGAATACGGCGCGCCTATCACGGAGCTCTATAACCGGCTGGTGAACCTGGACATCGCACCGGGATTCACGGTCGCATCGGCGGTGTTGGCCAGCGATCCCACCGGTTCGGTGACCGGCATGAAATATCCTTCCTCGTTGATTCGGCCTGACCGCCGCGGCTTCGAACCGCGGGTCGGCATCTCGTGGCGCCCTATTCCGGCTTCGACGCTGTTAATCAAGGCGGGCTATGGCATCTATGACGATACATCGATCTATCTTTCCAGCGCCGAACTAATGGCGCAGCAGTCTCCGCTCTCGACCAGCGTCAATGTGGAGAACAGCGCCACCTGCCCGCTTACGCTGGCCGACGGCTTTCGCAATTGTCCCGGTATCACCGATGACCCCTACGCGGTCAACCCGAATCTGCGCGTTGGCTATGCGCAGGTCTGGCAGGCCTCAGTGCAGCGCGATTTTCCAGCGGCGATCGTTATGACTGCCACCTATCTCGGCACCAAGGGAACGCGGGGCATGCAGGAATTTCTGCCAAATACTTATCCCATCGGCGCGACGACGCCGTGCCCCTCGTGCCCGGTGGGCTTCGTCTATCGCAGCTCCAATGGAAATTCGACGCGGCAGGCCGGAGAGCTGCAGCTTCGCCGGCGGCTGCGCAGCGGCTTTACTGCGAGCGTCGATTACACCTGGGCCAAGGCCATTGACGACGACTCGCAGATTGGAGCCCAGGGCCACGTGGAATCTCAGGCTGCTACTGCACTGCCCGGTGAGAACACTTCTTCGACGCCCAGCCCCACCGTTGCGCAGGACTGGCGCAATCTCAACGCCGAGCGCGGCCTCTCCACATTTGACCAGCGCAACCTGGTGAAGGCCTCACTGCAATACACCACCGGCATGGGCTTGGGCGGCGACACGCTAATGAGCGGCCGCAAAGGCAGGTATCTCAAGGAATGGACGGTGATGATGCAGTTCAGCGCGGGCAGCGGATTGCCGGAGACTCCGGTGTTTCTGGCTACGGTTCCCTTCACCGGGGTTACGGGATCCATCCGCCCGGACCGCACCAGCGCTCCTCTGTACACCGGACCGCCTGGATACTTTCTCAATTCCGCCGCCTACACCGTTCCGGCCCCCGGACAGTGGGGCACGGCGCGCCGCAACTCGATCACCGGGCCCGATCAGGTGAGCCTCAACAGCTCCCTTGCGCGGACCTTTCGCGTCCGCACCTCTTACAACCTCGATGTGCGCGTGGACGCCACCAACGTGCTCAATCACGTTGCGTTCACGGCGTGGAATACTACCGTGAACAGCACTATCTTCGGCCTGCCCGCGGCTGCGAACGCGATGCGCAGCCTGCAGCTGACCGCGAGGTTGAGGTTCTGACCATGCGCCGGCTCCGCTTCTGTCTGCTATCGACCCTGGTCGCCACGCTGCTCGGGGCGGGATGCGTATGCGCGCAGCAGATCGGCACTAATGCGTCGCCAGATAAGAACGGGGCTTTCTCGCTCTCGGTAAATTCGCAGCTGGTGATTGAAACGGTCGTTGTCAAAGACAAGACAGGCAACTTCATTCCCGGCCTCACTGCGAAAGATTTCACGGTAACCGAGGACGGCGAGCCGCAGACTATCCGAATCTTCGAGCACCAGGCGCTCTCGACCGCGAGTGAGGCACTGCCTGTCACCCCGCGCAACGATGAGCAGATCACCATCTACAAAAAACTGACTCGGACCCAGATCGCTCCGGAGGATCCGGAACACGCGCAGTACAACGGCCATCGCCTGCTGGTGCTTTATTTCGATATGACGGCGATGCCGTATGGCGATCAGCAACGGGCGCTCGCGGCGGCAGAAAAATTTGTGCGCACGCAGATGACCTCCGCGGACATGGTTGCGATCATGCGCTACCAGGGCGGGTCTGTCGACGTAGTGCAGGACTTCACCGCCGACCGCAATCGCCTGCTGAGCATCCTCGACACGCTGGTGGTTGGCGAAGGCCAAGGCTCGGTCGAGTCGATCGACGATGCCAGCAGTGCGGATACCGGCACGGCCTTCGGGCAGGACGACAGCGAGTTCAATATCTTCAACAACGATCGTCAGCTCTCCGCGCTGCAGACCGCGGCGAAGATGCTGGGCAGCCTGAGCGAGAAGAAGTCGCTCATCTACTTCGCCAGCGGCATGCGCCTCAGCGGGCTGGACAATCTTGCGCAGCTGCACGCCACGGTGGACGCGGCGATACGCGCGGGTGTTTCCTTCTGGGCTGTCGATGCGCGCGGCCTAGTGGCCGAGGCTCCGTTGGGCGACGCGACCCAGGGCTCGGCCGGGAACGTGAACATGTATTCCGGCGCGGCAGCGCAGGCGGTCACGAGCAAGTTTCAGCAGTCGCAGGACACCATGTACTCGCTCTCCGCGGACACCGGCGGAAAGGCGCTTTTCGATAACAACGACCTCACGCGGGGCATCGTGCAGGCGCAGCACGCCATCGACGACTACTACATCCTTGGCTACTACACCACGGACACCGCGCAGAACGGGCGCTTCCGGCATGTAAAGATTGCAGTGGCATCCTCGCTCGATGCCAGGCTCGACTACCGCCAGGGCTACTACGCGAACAAGACCTTCAACCGCTTCACCGACGCCGACAGGGAGCGCCAGCTCGAAGAGGCGCTCATGCTGGGCGATCCTATCACCGATCTCACCATCGCCATGGAGCTCGATTACTTCCAGGTCAATCGCGCGGAATACTTCGTGCCCATCATCGTCAAAATTCCCGGTCGCGAACTGGCGCTGGCGAAACGCTTCGGCGCGGAGCACACGCTCATCGACTTCGTCTGCGAGGTCAAGGATGAGGTAACTGGCATGACCATGACCAATGTGCGCGACTACGTGAACATCAAGCTGAGCGACGCGACCGCGGCCGAGCTTGCGCACCGACCGGTCGAATACGACTCCGGCTTTACGCTGTTTCCCGGCCACTACACCCTGAAGTTCCTCGCGCGCGACGACGAAACGGGACGCATCGGCACCTTCCAAACATCCTTTATCATCCCTGACCTGAATAAAGTGGTGAAACGCGTTCCCATCAGCTCAGTGGTGCTGGCGAGCCAGCGCGTCGCCCTTAATGACGCGCTTTACAACACGGCCCACGGCAAGGAAGAGGCGAGGAACGATGCGGCTAATCCGCTAGTTGCGAACGGACAGAAGCTCATTCCGAGCGTTACCCGCGTCTTCAATCGCGACCGCCAGATGTATGTGTACCTGCAGGCCTATCAACACCCGGCGCCGCCCGCTTCAGGATCGAGCGCGACCGGTGCTTCGCCGGTTGCGGCTGAACATCCGTTCTTTGCGTACGTCGGCCTCTACCGCAATCAAAAGTTGGCGATGGAAACCGCGCCGATCGCAGTTATGCCGCAGCCAGGCACCCGCCTTGGCATCGTTCCCCTCAGCTTTCAGGTAAACCTGGGAAATCTCGAAGCCGGAAGCTATCAATGCCAGATTAGCGTTCTCGATCCCGCGGGCAACCGCGCAGCTTTCTGGCAAGGAACCATCATGGTTCTACAGTAAGCTGAGGATGGATACGAATTGCAACTGCGATGTTCGAGCAGCCCGGAAGTGGTCCTGAGTAATGCCTTAAGTCGATTTTCAGCTGTTTCGTGACGCCGAAACTGAACTTACCGAATCCACCCCGTTTTTCAAGCACGACGGCCCCCGACGTTGACATTGCTGCCACGGGTAATGTCCGGATGGGCGACAATCCAACCGGAATCTGCGATTTAGCCATGAGCCGGTTTGGAAAGTGCATTAGCCACCAGAAGTCAACCATTCAGACTGGATTGCGGTTACCTGGTCATCGATCGTCGCGCATGATCGTTAAGGGATCCACGATGGAGGCCTGAACTGCAGGAAGCGCAGTCGCAATTACTACGGATACTCCTGTTGCGAGTGCGACGATCACCCAAATCCATAGCGGCGGCGAACTGATGATCGTTGTGCCGCTCAGCAATACACGCAAGAGCGCGAGTGTAATTGAGGTGCCTATCAAGGTGCCTGCAAGGACAAGTTTTCCTGCATTACTCATGATCCTTAATCCGATACGCCAACGTTGAGCACCGAGCGCAATACGAAGTGCCAACTCACGTTGACGCTGGCGTTGAGCATCGCGCTGCACACTGAAAAGACCGAAGATACTGAGGATCGTTGCCGTAAATGCCGATGCGCTGCAGAGCAGTGTGGCGATCCGCAAAGGCGCAAAGGCAGATTGAGCGAGCTGAGCATCAAAGGTGCTTATAGAAATGGGGGCCGTTTCGTAGCCTGGTACAGACTGAATTCTTCGATGTAGTTCGACTGGTATATGCGCGTCTGACTTTGAGTGATCGATAATCAGCGTCATACGAGGAAGACAGTCCTGGTACATGGGAAAGTAAATGGTGGGCTCTGCGTGCTGCTCGAACATCCAAACACCTGTGACTGAACTACTCCGATGATCTGTGTTCTCACACCTCTGTCATCAATAACGGCCGCGCCGAGCGATTTGCCACTGAAATAAAGATCGGCGGCTTCCTGGTTGAGAATACCTATTCGACCTTGACCGGCAACCTGATGGTCAGAGAACCTTTGGCCAGCTACCAATGACATGCCGAGTGTCTCGAAATAACCGGATGAAACAACGTTCACATTTAATTCGGTGTTGACTAGCGATGACACGGGGGCACGAAAGTGCGCACGGATGGTTGGCTCGGGAGCAATTAAGTGATCCGTGTAATCGTAATAAATCGTTGGACGCTTTTCATTCGACGCATATGTGGGGTCTCTTTTGACCACACCAATGACCTCAACCGGGGAGCCGAAGGGATCCTGGATCATCATTCCAGCGGTCTTCGACCCAAAGAGCTCGTGAGCAGCATTCTCATCGACAAGAGCTTCCTTACGGGTTGGATCTCTGACACCGAACATTCGCCCAGCAATTGGCGATCGACCTATGTATTTGAGCGATTCAGAGGTGAGCCAATCAATATCCATCTCCACGTCGCGAAACTGCGAGGATGGCAGCTCAACTCTAAATGATCGCCATTTTGGCTGATTGCCCGGAAGTTGGGCTGTCCACGCCCATGGTGACAGATTGGCGACCGCTTTCGCCCGTTTCTCGACCTCGTTGAAATAGCTCAAATCAACTTCCGGTCGCATCTGTGCTTGTACGGTTAAAAGTATCGGATCGCCGAGGCTACGTCCGGTGCTTGTCTTTAAAGCTGTGTGAAGACCTCTAACAAGAAAGACTGAAGAGATTACCAGTACATAGCAGGCCGCAATTTGCCCAATGACCAAGCCAGTTCGAAGACCTTCTATCTTTTTTGAAGGTAGCCCGCTTTCACGCCCAAGAATGATCCACGGGCGATCAGTCACTGTCGCTGGAGTGCCCGGCAAATTTTGTGCCAGTTGAGAACATAAGAAACTGGCATGAGAGGAGCTGGCGATGGCACGAGGCAAGAGGTATCAACCGGAGCAAGTAGTGAACCTGCTGCGACAGATCGAAGTGGCGGTGGCGAACGGCAAAACGACAACGCAGGCGTGCAAGGAAGCGGAGATCGTGGAGCAGACATACTTCCGCTGGCGCAAGGAGTATGGCGGTCTGCAGGTAGACCAAGCGAAGCGCCTGAAAGAGCTCGAGCAGGAGAACGCGAAGCTGAAGCGTCTGGTGGCTGAGCTGAGTCTGGACAAGCTGGTGTTGAAGGACATCGCCTCGGGAAATTTCTAAGCCCGGAACGACGACGCAGTGCGGTCAGCCATGCCTGCGAGCGTGGGTTGAGTGAGCGGCGTGCGTGCCGATTGGTGAATCAACCGCGCGGCACGCAACGCTACCGGCCGACACAGCGTGAAGACGAGGATGCACTCACCCAGGCCATCATCCAGCTAGCTAGGCAGTATGGCCGGTATGGCTACCGCCGGATTACGGCGCTGTTGCAGTGTGCGGGCTGGCAGGTGGGCAAGGATCGAGTGGAACGCATCTGGCGTCGCGAAGGGCTGAAAGTACCGAAAAGGCAGAAGCCAAGAGGTCGGTTGTGGCTCAACGATGGCTCGTGCGTGCGGCTTAGACCCACGCATAGGAGCCATGTGTGGAGCTACGACTTCATGAGCGCACGGACGCATGACGGCAGAAGTGCGCGCATCCTGAACCTGATCGACGAGTACACACGCGAGTGCCTGCTGATCCGTGCCGAACGGCGCTGGAGTTCGGCGAAGGTGATCGGTGCTCTGGCCGACGTGATGGTGATGCGAGGAATACCGGAACACCTTCGTTCGGACAATGGGCCTGAGTTCGTCGCCAAAGACCTGCGCCAATGGCTGGCCAACACTGGGGCAAAGACACTGTACATCGAACCCGGCTCTCCCTGGGAGAACGGATACTGCGAGAGCTTCAACTCGAAGCTGCGGGATGAGTTGCTCAACGGAGAAATCTTCTACTCGATCAAGGAACTGCGTGTGCTGGCCGAGCGCTGGCGCGTTCACTACAACACCGTCAGACCGCACTCTTCGCTGGGGTACAGACCTCCAGCTCCAGAAGCACGGCTGACCTTAACCAACAAGGGGCGTGGAGAAATGGAAACCGCTCCGCGCTTCCCACTTCCCCACACCCCCGACGACGGCTATCAAGCAACATCGATAACTGCGCTACACTAACTTCTCACTGGCACAAAACATCGGGCAATGCAATTGGCTCTCTCGTCGAGCCACGCCGTGTACCGCCGGACAGAAGGGCTTTACAATGCTCCCCTTCAGAGGTAATGTGGTCGACTATAGTGAGGTCAGACCACAGATGTGTTTACACTGGAGGGCAGTCTGCCGCACAGCCGCATGCAGTTCCGATGACGTCTTGTCGTATTTCGGATTTCTACGAAATCGAGAGGGAACCTAGGGCTATGGAAAGGACCAATCAGGAAGCGCGCGATAACTATAGAACAGTGCATGTGGTCAACCACATCCGCTCCCTGATAGAAAACGGTACCCTTCGGCCGGGCGACAAGATCCCCCCGGAGCGCGAATTTGCGAACGCGCTCAAAATCAGCCGTGCCAGCCTACGTACAGGCATTGGTTACCTGGCGGCCATGGGAATCATGAAAGTGCGGCACGGAGTTGGGACCTTTGTTGCCGACGGGCCAGCGGAATTCTCCAAAGCATCGCTTAGCCTACTGGGCGTGCTACATGGCTTTCAGCCCTGGCAAATGTTTGAAGCGCGGTTGATTCTTGAGAGCAGCCTTGCGGAATTAGCCGCGGAACGCGGGAGGGAAGAACACAACACCGCGCTGGCAGAAGAAGTCGCCGAGATGTTCTCCGCAATGGAAAGTCCTGCGGAGTATCTGATACACGATGTGCTGTTTCATCGCGTTATTTCACAAGCCTCGGGTAATCCAATTCTGGCAGCGCTGATGGAGACCGTCACTTCTGCGATGTACGACGAGCGGCGCAAGACCGTCGAGCGCTCCCGCAACCTGCGCGAATCCGCGGAAATGCATCGTGAAATCTACAGGGCCATTCGCGCACGGAAACCGTTTGAAGCGCGAAAACTTATGGAACAGCATCTTCGTCAAGCTCAATCTGCACAGGAAACGGAACCGCCAACGGAACAGCAAAATAATCGAGCTAAGGCGAAGCGGAAGAGAGTGACTGCGGATTCGGTCTCGCGCGCATGATGACGAAGCTGTTCCCGCGATGGGCGACTGTGGAGGTTGGACCTCCTCAATAAAACCTACAGAGCCAAACCCGCCAATCTAGGGAACCGGATGCCAAAATCCAGGGTTGTGCCAAACTTCTGCAATCCGGACCCCTACTAGGCTCTGATTGTGGGCTCACCATGATTAGTTATCTGCTTTAAAATCAGGCATGTGAGTCGCTTATGCTTTGATCGGGTTACCGCGCGCTCCATGGGAAAGTTCCGCGATACAGCCTTGAAATTTAGTTAAGTGTAGAAAAGCCTTGGGCGGCTCTTAACAATATCCTTCTGATTATCGCTTGACAACTGTGGTCTGACCTCAGTATAGGTGATTGCCGACTTGAGAACTCGGGCTTTGATAGTCGGAAATTCAGAAGACCGAGTTCTACAGATCGCCCGGCCGGGAACGGGCGATTCCCCGCCGAGATCGAACAATCTTCAGCATTCTGGGAGGCTTGAATGCGGTCTATTCGATTCAGACACCAATCGTGCGTCAAGTCCTGGGTATGCATTTGCTGCAGCGCGGTACTCCTCGCGTCATGCATGCAGGCGAAGTCTCAGGTCGCGGGGACTGCAAGTATTCAGGGCACAATTCAGGACTCAAGCGGGGCCGTCATTCCGAACGCATCGGTCACCCTTACCAATGAGTCAACCGCGGTGCGCCGCTCTGTCAGCAGCGATGGAAGCGGCTTCTACAACTTTCCCAATATTGATATCGGCACTTATACGGTCGACGTCACCGCTACGGGTTTTGAAAGTTACCGAAGGACGGGGGTGGTCCTGGAGGTTGGCAGTAACATCGCGGTTAATGTAAGCATGAGAGTCGGCAGCGCCGCACAGAGAGTCGAGGTCAAGTCCGAAGCCCTCGCCCTCCAGACCGAGGACGTCTCTTTCAAGCAGACCATCGACCAGAACGCGGTCGTAGATATGCCGCTCAATGGCCGGCAGCTGACCAGCCTGATCACTCTCTCCGGAGGCGCCACGTCCGCGCCCGCAGGTGATTTTACGGGGAGCAAATATTCGTATCAAACCATCTCCGTTTCGATCGCTGGCGGTGGCGGCAACACGACGATGTGGCAGCTGGATGGGGGCGACAATAACGACTACATGGCGAACGGCAACCTTCCATTCCCGTTCCCGGATGCGGTCAGCCAATTCAGTGTCGAATCCACGGCCCTGGGCGCGCAGAATGGACAACACTCAGGCGGCCTGGTCAATGTCGTTACCCGCTCCGGAACCAACACCTACCACGGCTCGTTTTTTGAGTTCATTCGCAACAATTTCATCGACGCCACCAACTTTTTTGCCACCGCAAAGGATACGTTGCACCAGAACCAGTTTGGCGGCACCTTCGGCGGTCCCATTCTCCGGGACAAGCTCTTTGCCTTCGCTGCCTACCAGCGTCTCCAGGCCGACCAGTCCACTGCCACAACCCAGGCCCATGTGCCAACCGCCGCGAACCTGGCGGGCGATTTTTCCGTTACAGACGGACCGGCCTGCACCGCGAATGGCAAGTTCATTCAACTGGTTGACCCTCTGACGGGTGCGGTCTTGGCAGGCGACAAATATCCGAGTCAACCCACTTACAATGCGCAGGCGCTGAACTTGGAGAAATACCTGCCCCCAATCAATTCGGCCGTAGACATACAGAATTGCGGACTGGTCTCTTATTCCATTCCGTCCAAGCAGTCTGATAACCAGTTCGTCGCTCGCGTCGACTACACCATCAACGCGCGGAACAACCTGTTCGGCAGGTACTTCATCGACGGGTATCAGGCCCCGGCATTCTATTCACCAACGAACATCCTCATAACCACGCAATCTGGAAATATACAGCGGGTACAGTCTTTCACCCTTGGCGAGGCGTTCACGATCAGTTCGAAGACCGTCAATACGTTCCACGGCACGCTGTTGCGGCGTCGTAATGACCGCGGATACGCCCCTGACGACATCAACGCCGCTACTCTCGGTGTCGATCTATATCAGGCCGAGCCCAACGGTCTGCAACTGACGACGAGCAACAAATTCACCATAGGCGGCGGTACGAACTCGGTCTCCCATTTCAACGACAACACTCTCTCCATCACTGACGACGTGAGCATGTTGCGCGGAAAGCACCAGATCGTTTTCGGAGGAGCGTGGATCCAGAATCAGCTCAATATTTTTAATGCCTACGAGGCTAACGGAATCTTCAATTTCAGCGGCATCTACAGCGCCAGCGGACCGAATGGCGGAACGGCGGTCGGCGACCCCAACCTTGACTTCCTCATGGGAGCCCAGAACAGCTTCCAACAGAGTAAAGAGCAGCAGAACGCGAACCGTGCCCCGATTCCAAGTCTGTACATCCAGGATACCTATCGCGCCACTAACCAGCTGACGTTAGTCGCCGGTGTGCGTTGGTGTCCACAATTCATGCCCGTTGATTATTTCAACCGCGGAACCATCTTCAACATGGCCGCATTCCTGGCCAACCAGGTCAGCACCGTCTATCCGAATGCCCCTGCAGGAACCTTCTACTATGGCGACGCCGGCGTTCCCAGGCAGTTCACAAAGAACTCCCCCTGGCAGTTTTCTCCGAATGTCGGTCTTACGCTGGATCTCTTCGGCACAGGCAAAACGGTGGTGCGAGCGGGTACGGAATTGATTTATGACCAGGTCAATTTCTTTACTGGCCAGCGCATCAACCAGAACCCTCCCTTTGCCACTGCCGTCAGCCAGACGCAAACAACGACCTCTGGTCCTATAAGCTTTAGCGCTCCATGGTCCGTCGGCGGAATAACTACCAGTCCATTTCCCCAACCGAGCGTTCCCACTCCAGCTGAGGCGCTGTTCTTCCCTCAATCCCAATACATCTTGTTTCCCCACCAGTTTCACCCGTCTTATACGATTCAATGGACAGCGAGCGTGCAGCAGGAGTTTGGCCGCGGCTGGCAATTCCAGCTCGACTACATCGGAAACAGGACCGACCATGCCCCCATCGGTTTGCCGATCAGCCCGGCCGTATTTATTCCCGGAGTTTGGGGTGCGGGAGGCACAGGTTGCGCCGGCGTCGTTCTGACCGGTCCAGCCGCGAAGCCACCCGGCAAAGCTGGAACTCCGTGCTCCACGACCGCCAACCAGTCTCAGCGTTTTTCTCTCACCATCGCGAATCCCGCTCAGGGCAACCAGTACCTGGGCGGCGGCGCCGGCTCGGTACTTATTGGCGACTCCGCCTTCGCCAACTACAATGGGCTGGTAGCGACTCTTCAGCATCGCCTCTCGACGACCTTCAGCCTTTTGGCCAACTACACTTGGTCGAAATGTCTCAACATTGAGGACGCGCAGGGCGATCTCGCCGGCACCACCGTGGAGGATCCCAGCAATCCAAGACTCGATCACGGGCCGTGCGGTTCCGACTTCCGGAACGTCGTAAACCTGGTCGTTGTTGCCCAGAGTAAATTTGACCTTCCGCGCGTCGAGTCGCTCTTTCTCAACAACTGGCAGTTCGCGCCGCTCGTGCATATAGTCAGCGGGGCGCCGTTCACTGTGACTTCAGGCCAGGACAACTCTTTCACTGACGTTGGCAATGATCGCCCGAACCTGAACAGCAGCGTTCCGATCTATCTCCGGAGAACCATCCGGTCCGCGACAGGTGCTGCAAATCGGGGATACCTGAACCCGGCCGCCTTCTCTCAGGTCACCGCAGGATGTCCAACGCCGATTTCTGCAACATGTCCTACATATGGGACTTACGGCAATATCGGCAGAAACTCCTTCCGCGGCTACACGAACTATCAGTTTGACGCTCAGGTCTCCCGTATATTTCCGATTTACGAAAGACTGGACATGACCCTTCGGCTGGAGGCCTTCAATGTTTTGAACCATCCGAACTTCAATATTCCCACCGGGGGAACAACCGGAACACTTGGCGCAACGACGGGAGGGGCTGCTGTCTTGACGTCAGCAACTTTCGGTCAGATTTCATCTACGGCTAACACTGCCAGAGTCTTCCAGGGGTCTGTGAAGTTCACGTTCTAGCAACCAGAGCGTACGCATTAACCGAATAAAACCATCGAAACAAGTTGGGTGCCACTGTTATCTTCCTCTTCAGAACTGAGGCAATGACATCAATTGGATACAGGAGAGAGTCACGGCAATGCAGAGCAATGACCGGCGGGAGTTCTTGAAGATGGGCGGAGCCGCCCTGACGGCTAGTATGGTTTCGTGGAATGCGGCCAGCTATGCCAGCATCCTGGGTGCGAATGACCGGGTCAAAGTTGGGGTCATTGGTTGTGGCGATCGCATGAAAGGAGCATTGATTCCCGCATTTCAACAGCATGCCAAGGAGATGAACTTCGAGTTCGTCGCCGTCTCGGATATCTGGAGCCTTCGGCGCGAGGAAGGTGCCGCCTATATTCAGAAGCTTAATGGCAGTTCAGTTATTCCGGTGCGAAACAACGACGAACTTTACTCGCGTAAGGATGTTGATGCAGTTCTTATCGCGACAGCTGACTTCCAGCATGCGCGCCATGGAGCAGAGGCCGTCAATGCAGGGCGCGATGCCTATGTGGAGAAGCCGACCGCGCACACCATGGAGGACGCGCGGTTATTTCGGGCAGCGGTCCAGAAGACCGGCAAGATCGTGCAGGTCGGCACACAACGCCGCAGCACGCTCGAGTTATCAGAAGGCGGCGGAATATATCAAGTCAGGCAAGTTTGGTGACATCGTGATGGTCGAGATGACATGGAACGTGAACCAACCTGGGCGGTGGCGTCGTCCCGATGTCGTGCCGCTACTGAAAGAGCAGGACACAGACTGGAAACGCTATCTGATGAACCGACCTTATGAGCCATTCGACGCTCGCAAATATCTTGAGTTCCGTCTGTTTTGGCCGTATTCCTCGGGAATTCCCGACCAGTGGTTGGTGCATCAGATCGATACGGTCCATTGGTTCACCGGGCTTCCGCATCCACGCAGCGTGGTCGCGAATGGGGGCATTTATTTGTGGAAGGATGGCCGCAAGAACTGGGATACCATGACTGCGGTATTCGATTACGGCCCGTTGGATGATCCCACAAAGGGATTCCAGGTACAGTATTCGTCGCGGTTCACAAACTCCGCGGGTGGAGTGAAGGAGCTTTACTATTCCAACGCCGGAATGATCGATATGGACAAGCAGCGGGTCACTCCGGACGGTGGCCTGCAGGCAAAGGCGGCGGCGGAGATGCATATGCAACCGAATCTGCTGCCAAGCTTTTCTCTCACCGAACACGTAGAGGAAGTTTCGACGGCGGCTGATACCAAAGGCGACCCGCAGACATCCGCAAACATGCGTAACTGGATGGAATGTGTGCGCTCCCGGCAGACGCCCAATGCCAGCATCGAAGCCGGCTACAGCCACTCCATCGCTCTTTGCATGAATGTCGCCGCTATCCAGACTGGGCAGAAGGTAACCTTCGATGACAAAACGCAGCAGGTAATGGTGGGTGGCAAGGTCTATGCCTAGATTACTGGTACTGGGCCTTTTAGCTACAGGCGTTGTGCTGGGTCGCGGTGAGTTTTCAAACCCGGCCGACAAAGGTGTTCAGGTTGTTCCCGATGAGGCCCATCGGCGCGTCGACATCACCATCGACGGAAAGCCGTTCACTTCCTATATCTGGCCGACATCTCTGAAGAAGCCCGTTCTGTATCCGCTGATCACTGAGAATGGGATTACAGTGACCCGTGGCTATCCTCTTGACCCTCGGCCAGGAGAGCGCGTCGACCATCCTCACCATGCTGGAATGTGGTTCAACTATGGGAACGTCAACGGCTTTGATTTCTGGAATAACTCCGATGCGATCAAGCCGGAGAACCGCGGCAAGATGGGGTCGATCTATCAGGAGAAGATCCTCTCCGACGAAGAGCGGTCCCGACCGGGGAGAGCTCACTGTCGAGTCGGAGTGGATTACAGGCACCGACGAGAAAATTCTGGATGAGACCACACGATACGTCTTCACAAAGCGAGATGATGCGCGAGTTATCGATCAGATCACGACACTGAAGGCGCTCGATCACGTGGTCTTCAACGACGACAAAGAAGGACTTCTTGGCATCCGCGTTGCGAGCT
>CAVRNK010000110.1:0-70183 GCA_963721995.1 uncultured Acidobacteriaceae bacterium
ATAATGATCGCTCGCCTTTTCGCATCTGCTCTGGCCGCCGCGTGCGTTTCCGTCGCTGTCGCACAGGCCCCGCAGCCCGCTGCGCCGCCAAAACAACCGCTTAAAGCTCTGCCCTACTCGCCCAGTCTTGATCTGACGGACCTCGACCGCAGTGCCGACCCCTGCGTGGACTTCTATCAATTCACCTGCGGCGGCTGGATGAAGAACAATCCGATACCCGCCGACCAGGCCGCGTGGAGTGTTTACGCCAAGCTGGCCAATGAAAACAGCCAGTTCCTCTGGGGTATCCTCGAAGAAGACGCGAAAGCCAAGGACCGCACGCCCTCGCAGCAGAAGATCGGCGACTATTTCTCCGCCTGCATGAACACCGATGCGATCAACGCACGCGGTCTGCAGCCGCTCAAACCTGAGCTGGATCGCATCGCAGCAATCGATAGCCGTGAGCAACTGGCCGCCTTTCTGCGCGAAGGCGCGAACAGCCGCGGCCTGTACTTTCTGAATATCGGCGCGGAGCAGGATCCGAAAAATGCCGAGATGATGATCATCGGCATTCGCGCCGGAGGCCTCGGCCTGCCGGACCGCGACTACTACACCAAGACCGACGCCCGGAGCGAAGAGATCCGCAAGCGCTATGTAGCTTATCTGGCGCAGCTGCTTGTGCTTGCCGGAGTGCCGCAGGCGCAGGCCGATGAGCAGGCTGCCTCGACCATGAAGATTGAAACCGCCCTGGCCAACGCGTCGCTTACTCGAGTCGAACGTCGCAACCCGTACAACATCTACCACCCGATGAAGATCGGAGAGGTCGATACGCTCGCACCCGCGCTTGAGCTCAACGCGTACTTCCAGTCGCAGAAGGTGTCGCCTTCGTCGCTCGGCAACATCAATGTCGCACAGCCCAAGTTCCTTCAGGCTCTGCAGAGCGAGCTGGCAAACGAGTCGCTGGACAATCTTAAGGCCTACCTCCGCACGCACTCCCTGAACGCCGCGTCCACGAGCCTCGCGAGCAATTTCGAAGACGCGCAGTTCGACTTCTACGGAAAATTCCTGCGCGGCATACCGCAGATGCAGCCGCGATGGAAGCGCTGCGAAGGCCAGGTCGATCGCTATCTCGGCGAAGCGCTGGGGCAGGAATTTGTCGCGCGCACATTTTCGGCCGCCACGAAACAGAAGACGCTGGAGATGACCGAGCAGATCGAGCAGGCCATGCAGGACGAGATCGAGCATCTCGACTGGATGAGCGATGCCACCAAGAAGCAGGCGCTGCTGAAGCTGCACGCCATCCGCAACAAGATCGGGTATCCCGACAAATGGCGCGATTACTCCGCGCTGGCTATCAGCCCAGGCGACTACTTCGGCAACGTGCAGCGGGCGCGTATCTTTGACTACAACCGAGACTGGGCCAAAGTCGGCAAGCCCGTCGACCGCAACGAATGGGACATGACGCCGCCCACGGTCAACGCCTACTACGATCCGCAGATGAACGACATCAACTTTCCTGCCGGTGTGCTGCAACCGCCGCTCTATGACCCCAAGGAAGACGACGCGCCCAACTACGGCAACACCGGCGGCACTATCGGCCACGAACTCACGCACGGCTTCGACGACGAAGGACGGCAGTTCGACGCGCAGGGCAATCTCAAGGACTGGTGGACACCCGGAGATGCGAAGGCCTTCGAGGAGCGCATCAACTGCCAGCGCGAACAGTATGCCGGCTACACCATCGTCGACAACATCCACATCAACTCCAAGCTGACCAGCGGAGAGGACGTGGCGGATTTGGGCGGCACGCTGCTGGCCTATCTTGCGTGGAAGAAAGAAACGGCGGGGCAGAATCTGCCGTCGAAGGACGGCTTTACCCCCGACCAGCGATTCTTTATCGGCTATGCGCAGTGGGCCTGCGAAAACCAGCGTCCTGAGAACCTGCGCATGTCAGCCATCACCAATCCGCATTCTCCCGGCAAGGCGCGCGTCAACGGCATCGTGACCAACATGCCGGAGTTCGCGAAAGCCTTTGGATGCAAAGCGGGCCAGCCGATGGTGAAGGAGCCGGTCTGCAAGGTGTGGTAGTGCATTGAGGAACCTGGGTGGCCCATCCTTCGCGCAAAGCTTCACCCGCGCGAAGGGTGGGAGGCTCGATCAACTCAAGAACATGCAGTCGCCGTAGGAGAAGAAGCGATATCGCTCCGTGACTGCATGCCGATAGGCGTTCAGAACGTGCTCGCGGCCGCCGAAGGCGCTCACCAGCATCAGGAGCGTCGATTGTGGCAGGTGAAAATTCGTCAGCAGGGCCTGCACCACGCGGAACTCAAATCCGGGCGAGATGAAGATATTCGTGCTGCCGGAATGCGGCGTGAACTCGTCGCCGCCGAGAGCGCAGTGTTCCAGGGTGCGGACGGTCGTGGTTCCAGCAGCGACGATGCGGCGTCCTTCACGGCGGGCGGCGTTCAGTTCGGCTGCGGTTATCTCGGGCAGCGTGTACTGCTCGGTATGCAGGTGGATGTCATCGACGCGGTCTACGCGGACGGGCTGGAAGGTTCCCAGCCCGACATGGAGCGTGACATAGGCGATGCGGACGCCGCGCGCGCGAATCTGGGCGAGAATCTCCGGCGTGAAATGCAGTCCCGCGGTCGGCGCGGCGACCGATCCGCGCTGCCGCGCGAACACGGTCTGGTATCGCTCGCGATCGCTGGAAATGTCGGGGCGGTGGATATAGGGAGGCAGCGGGATATGCCCGAGCTTCTCGAGCTCGCCGAAGAAATCCGCAACCGGCTCAAATCTCAGCGTGCGCTCGCCGAACTCTCCGTGCGCGACGATCTCCGCCCGCAGCGCACCGTCTCCGAAGCTCAGCACTTCTCCCGTCAAAGCCTTGCGGCCGGGCCGCGCGAGGACGAGCCATTCCCATTCGGAAATCTGCTCGGTCAGCAGCACCTGGACGCGGCCTGTGGTGTGGTGTCCGGGCTGAGTGTACAGTCCTGCCCGGTGTGCGAAGAGGCGCGCGGGGATCACGCGGCTGTCGTTCAGCACCAGCAAATCGCCCTCGCGCAACATGTCCGGAAAATCCTGGAACATGAGGTCCGCGTATTCACCGGACTTGCGGTCGAGGGTGAGCATGCGCGCACCTCCACGTTCTGCGGGAGGCTGCTGCGCAATCAACTCTTCGGGAAGTTCGTAGTTGAAATCGGAAACAAGCACCAAAAAAGTTTATCGACGGAATTGGTGCGACGGGGAGGCATTCTGTTGAATGGCACGCCACAATGCCCAAATATCTGCAGAGATGTCACTATATTTCATTTCGTCACCCGCTGTTTCGGGACCGAACCATTTACAAAACTCCTCAAAGACGACTCTTCTGACGTCCGATGGCGAATGGCACCGCGATAATCGGGGCAGGATCGTTCCAGCTTCGGGATCGTATTCATCGCCATTATCTTCAAATTTGATGCCAATGGGGTCATGCTTGAAAAGAGTTGACGATACCTCATTGAAAAGAGTCCCAAAACGCCGTTTGACGATGCTCCTACGCCATCTCGAAAGACGCGTCTTGACTCGTGTTGATAGTGGCCACCCGTTTTTCATTCGATTCGCAAAATGCAGTCACAATTTTTCAAATCGTTGCTGCGTACCGCAAGCGCATTCTCAATTTCCTATTTGAAATGAGCTTCAGCGTAGAGCCGCGCACGCTCCAGAGCGTCATTCAGCTCCAGCCGCGTTCGCTCGAGGGACGCTGCGTCGGCGTCTGGTGGAGGAGCAGCCACCTTACGCGCCCAGCTGACCGCCACTCGCGAAAACGGCTTCGGAATCAGGAATCGGTCCCACGATCGCATGACCCATGCGCGCTGTGGCAGCAGGTAGAAGCAGCCCATAGCCTGCCCAGTCATTTGTGCGAGTTTGACTGGGCCGATTTTTGTCTGATAGATCGGGCCGCGCGGACCGTCCGCCGTGAAGACGACGGGCTGGCCGCGCTCGATCACATCCTTGAGACCCAGCAGCCCCGCAGCGCCACCGCGCGAGCTCGATCCCCGCACGGTGCCGTAACCCAGCAGGCCGAGCGTCCGCGCGATCAGTTCGCCATCGAAGCTGCGGCTGATGAGAATCGAGCAGCGAAATTTGCGGAAGTACCAGCCGCACGGCAGCGTGCAGCGATGCCAGAAGCAGAAGATGCCAGTGGTTGGCGGCTTCTCCGGCACGGCGCCTTCTTCGGTGATCACTTCAAAGCGCAGAGTTGCACCGATCATCGCCAGCAGTAGCGCCGTCAGCTTTGGCACGAACCACAAAGCGACACGTTGCCCGAAGGAGAACTCCTTGTCCGATCCCACTCAGCGATTGTAAGGTGCTCCAGCCTGGGAGATGGATTCCCACTCAAGCCAAAGGCAGGCTTGAATGGGCCACCGGAGCGCTGCTAGCTGTAGCGCAGCCAGCGCAGCATCTCCGGCAGGGTCGCGCGCTTGCCGTACATCAGGATTCCGACGCGATAGATTCGCGACGACAGCCACAGCACGATGTAGACCGACAGCACCATCAGACCCAGCGATAGCGCAATCTGCCAATACGGAGGAAACTGCGACGCCAGCCGAAGAAACATAGTGATCGGCGCACACGGTGGAAACATGGATATCGCCACCGACCAGATCGAGTTGGGATTGCTCACAATGAAGGCAATCATTCCGAAGCTCAGCCAGATGGGCACTGCCGCCAGGGGCGAATACTGCTGCAATTCCTGCTCGGTATCGCACGTCGCCGCCAGTCCGGCGAACAGCGTGCTGTACAGCGCGTATCCAAGCACGAAATACAGAATGAACAGCACGACCTCGGGCACCGACACATGAATCTTCATATCGCCCGACATCAGCCTCACGCCCATGGCCGAACCCGCAAACAACGCCGCCGCCGTCACCCAGATCCCGATCTGCGTCAGCCCCACAGCGCCGATCCCGATCAGTTTGCCAGCCAGCATGTCGCCGGGTGTAACCGTCGCCAGCATCACCTCGAAGATGCGCGAAGTCTTTTCCTGGATCACCGATCGCCCCACGTTCATCCCGTACATCACCACTGTGAACGAAAGCAGGAACGCCATCACGTATGCTGCCCAGAAGGTGCTCAGCGCGTTTGTCGCCGTCTCTTTGCCGTTCTTCACCTGCACAGTCTTGATGTCGATATCCTTCGTCAGCGCCTGCACGTCGCTCGCGGGAATTCCCCGTGCCGCGAGCCGCTGCTCGACCAGCGCGCGGTTGACAGCGCTCTGTAGCCGCCCTTCGGTGGCGAAGTCGCCCGAGGAACGCGATTCGAATGTCGCATTCGCCGTTCCGCCGTCAATTGTCAACCAGAGGAATCCATCAATTTGTTTCTGGTCCACCTCGGCCAGCAATCTCTGATGATCGGCCTCGGTCGCCGGAGCCACAACGTCAACGATCATCTTCGCGTCTTTGTCTGCGATCAGCGGATTACGCACCCGCTCGGCAAGTGCGGGGTCAGCCGTCGCGATGACGACATGCTTGCCTACACCGGAGTTCTTGCCTGCAATGGCGATCACGCCAAAGATGGCAATGAAGACCACCGGGATCAGGATAGTCGTAACCTTGAACGCCTTGCCTTTCACCTGTTCCAGGTACTCACGCTTCGCAATCAGCCAGATGTCACGCATCGACTTTTTCTCCTACCGTGCGGATGAAGATCTCCTCGAGTGACGGCTCCATCAGCTCAAACCTGGTAATCGTCGCCTTCCCAACCGCGTCACGCAGCAGGTCCTGCGCATTCGCGCCAGGCTTCAATTCAATCTCCGCCTGCCCGGAATAATTCTTGTAGCTCGCGATCGCCGGGTGCTGCAGGAACGATGGGTCTCCTTCAAAATTCATCGCCACGCGATTGCGCTCATACCTCGACTTCACTTCGCGCATGCCCCCCTGCAGCACCGGACGCCCGCGGTCGATCAGGCAGATCGCATCGCACAGCTTCTCCACCTGGTCCATGCGGTGGGTGGAAAAGAGGATCGCCTTGCCTGCATGCTTCAGATCGACCAGCGTGTCCTGCAGCAGCGTCGCATTCACGGGATCAAGACCGGAAAACGGCTCGTCCATGATGACAAGTTCGGGATCGTGCAGCAGAGTCGCGATGAACTGGATCTTCTGCTGCATGCCCTTGGAAAGCTCCTCGGTCTTCTTGTTAATCGAGTCGAGGATCTGCATCCGCTCGCACCAGTCGTGCGCGCGCTTTCCGGCAACTGCGGGATCGAGACCGCGCAGCTCGCCCATGAAGACCAGCTGATCCATCACCTTCATCTTCTTGTACAGGCCGCGCTCTTCCGGCAAATAGCCCACGCGCTTCAGGCTCTCGCGTGAAAATGGCTTGCCAAAAAGGTTCACCTGCCCTGAATCCGGCATAGTGATGCCGATCATCATGCGTATGCTCGATGTCTTCCCAGACCCGTTCGGACCGAGCAGACCAAACATCGTGCCCTCTTCGATCTGAAGGCTCAATTCCCTGACCGCGATCTTCTGTTCGTATGATTTTGAGATCCGGTCCAGGCTCACCACCGTGGACATGCAGCGCCTCTCCCCCAAAATCCAAAGTCTATCAGGCGGGCAGAGGGCACAAAGAGATGTTAGACGGCCGTCGCGGAAATCGCTGCTTTTGCTAGAGAAGAATCTGCAAAGAAAATACTGTGCTCTGAGCCCTGTGCTCTGAGCCCTGTGCTCTGAGTGCTAGCATCGCAATGTGGTTCAGCTCGACACCCCAGTACAATTTGTCAAAGGCATCGGCCCGCAGATAGCCGCGACGCTCGCTGAAAAGCGCATCACCACCGTCGAGGACCTGCTTTACCATCTGCCGTTTCGCTACGAAGACCGCCTGCACCCCCGCGCGCTGACCGATCTGGTTCCAGGCGAGATGGCCAGCGTTATCGCCGAGGTCCGGGGTACCGTGCTGCTGCGCACGCGTTCCATGCCCATCTTCGAGATGACCGTCGGGCAGAATCTCTCGACCCTCAAGTGCATGTGGTTTCACGGGACGTATCTGGAGGGAAAGTTCAAGCCGGGACAGATGGTCGCGCTCTACGGCAAGGTCGAGCCCTCGCGGTCGTCGCGCAATTTCAAGATGATCCAGCCGCAGTTCGAGGTCCTGCCCGAGGACGCGGACGACGAAACCCGGCTGCTCGAGGTGGGCCGCATCACGCCTGTCTACGAATCGCTGGGCGGCAGCCGGCTTGCGTCAAGATGGATTCGCCGCATTGTCTACAACCTGCTGCAGGAGCTGCGGGGTCATATGCCGGAGACCCTCCCGGCAGCTCTGCTCACGCGCCTGGATTTGCCCAGTCGTGAAGCCGCGTTGTGCGCGGTGCATTTTCCTCCCGCTGGGACGCCCATATCGCAGCTGCAGGCCTCGGCAACGGCGGCGCACAAGCGGCTCATCTTCGAAGAGCTGTTTTATTTGGAGTGCGGACTCGAACTGAAGCGCCGCAAGCTCAAAGAACGCGCCGGCTTTGCATTCGAGACCAACGATAAAGTCCGCGAGGCCATCCGTCAGATACTTCCGTTTCATCCCACGGCGGCACAGAAGCGTTCCCTCAGCGAAGTTGTCGGCGATATGCGACGGCCTTCACCCATGCGGCGCCTGCTTCAGGGAGACGTCGGGTCGGGTAAGACGATCGTTGCGCTGCAGGCGATGCTCGTCGCCATTGAAAACGGCTATCAGGCCGCGTTGATGGCGCCGACGGAAATTCTCGCCACTCAACACTATCTTGCGGCGCGTAAGCTGCTCGAGAAAGCGTCGCGGAAATATCGCGTTGTGCTGCTCACGGGGTCGCTTGACGATGACAAGAAAAAGCTTGCCCGACGACGAATCTTTCACGGCGAGGCCGACCTGGTTATCGGAACCCACGCCCTCATCGAAGAGAAAGTCGATTTCGCCAACCTCGGCATCGTCGTGGTCGATGAGCAGCACCGCTTCGGCGTGTTGCAGCGCTTTCGCCTGATGAAGAAGCCAAACGCCGCCGAGCCGGACGTGCTGGTGATGACTGCGACGCCTATTCCCCGCACACTTGCTCTATCTCTTTACGGAGACCTCGATCTCAGCGTGCTCGACGAGTTGCCGCGCGGCCGGACACCGATCATCACGAAGCAGGTCTCCGACGAGCGCGCCGAGGATGTCTGGAAGGTAGTTCGCGAGCAGGTGCGTCGCGGCCATCAGGCCTACGTTGTCTATCCGGTCATCGAGGGATCCAAGGATGACCAGCCGGAATTGGACTTTGCCGAGCCGGAGCCCGAAGAAGAGACAAAGCCGGCAAAGAAATCGACGGGCAAAAAAGCTACTCAGAAGAAAGCCGCCGCAAAAAAAGCTTCGCTCTTCGAGAAGCCGTCTCTGAAGTCTGCGACAGAGATGTACGAGAACCTGCGGAGCACTCACCTGAGTGGCCTGCGGCTTGGACTCCTGCATGGCCGACTGGACGCCGATGAGAAAGAGATCATCATGCGCCGCTTTCAACGCGGCGAGATTGACGTGCTCATCTCGACCACAGTCATCGAGGTCGGCGTAGACGTCCCCAATGCCAGCGTCATGGTGATCGAGCACGCCGAGCGCTTTGGGCTGGCGCAGTTGCACCAGCTTCGCGGACGGGTTGGCCGCGGAGCCGCCAAGTCCTACTGCATCCTCATGACCGGCGGAAAAATCTCTCCTCATGCCGAGGAGCGCCTCGCCGCCATGGTCCGCACGCAGGATGGCTTCGAGCTCGCCGAGCTCGACCTGCAACTCCGCGGCCCGGGAGAATTCTTCGGCACCCGCCAGGCCGGACTGCCCGATTTTCGCGTCGCCAATCTCCTGCGCGACCGCGCGATGCTGGAACTGGCCAAGCAGGAATCCGCCCGCTTTGTCGAACACGCCAGCGGTGAAGCCACCGAGGAGGAGAAGAAGCGCGTCTGGGCCCGGCTGCGCGAAGCCTGGCAGAGACGGTACGGCCTGGTCGAAGCGGGCTAGTCCCGCCACGGCCAGTCAGCCGGGCAACGTCATCAAAGGGTCGTCGCCCGCATTTTGCAAGCGGTTGTTGTAGACCACCAGATCGATGCGGGCGATATCGAACGCCCTGGTTTCGATGAGATTCTTGGTGCAGTGGCACAGCTCCGCCATTTTCAGATGCGAGTCGCGGCTCAGCTCCAGCCCGCACCCGATTAGTACCGCATACACCTCCACACAGGCGGCACGGGCAAACTCGAAGTCCAGCGCGGCAACGCCCTTCTCCTGCGTACGCGTCAGCACCCATCCGCCGCAGGCCAGCAGCGCCCCGGTCAGGACGCGCACCGTCCTGGCCGGATCTTCCGGGCTCAGAGCCGTCAGCCGGAGCATCCAGCCGGGGGATTCTTCGGATTCGTAACCGTCACGCACACATCACTCCGCACATTCTTGATCGGATTGCCGAGTGGTTTCGTTAACTGTCTCGTGCTGGGACTTCGCCCTGGCGAACATCTCCCTTTGCTTACATTCGCCTGCCAAAATGATGTAATTTGCCCTCATGATTGTCGGAACCGGCATCGACATGGTTGAAATCGACCGTATCGCACAATCCATCGCGCGCTACGGCGACCGGTTTCTCACCCGCATCTTTACACCGGGCGAGATCGCCTATTGCCAGCGCAAGAAGAACAGCGCCGAGAGCTTCGCGGCACGCTTCGCCGCCAAGGAGGCGGGCGCCAAGGCCCTCGGCACTGGCATTCAGCACGGCGTGACCTGGAAGGAGCTCGAAGTGCGCCGCCTGCCCGGCCATCGCCCAAACCTATACTTCAGCGGGCGCGCTCAGGAGATTGCCATGCAATTAAGGGTCCGCCACATTTCGCTGTCCCTTACCCACAGCACCACCACAGCCATGGCGGCGGTGCACCTTGAAAACTGACCGCGCATCCCAAGATGGGACTACACCCTAAATGAGACTGCACCCTGAACCCGGGTTCTGAACCCAGACCGTGCACCATTGACTGCCATTTTTCTGCAACATGGCGCCCCAATCCGGCATCGAAAGTGCAAGTTGCTACGAGATGGAATGCCTGGTTTGGTATGCTCACAGCCAGAGCTCTTGTTCGTTTTAAGAGATACTTTTCCCGAGGGATTCCTTGCCGAGCCAGCAGCAGGTCCAGTGGTCTCAACTTAAGGTCGGCGTGCTGGTCATCGTGGCCTTGTGCGCGCTCACGGCACTTATCTTTCTGATGTCGGGAAGCACGGGCGGCTTTTGGACCGGCAAGATCACCATCGTCTCCTATTTTGAAAACTCAGCTGGGCTGAAGCTCGGCGCGCCGGTGAACCTGGAAGGCGTCACCGTCGGTAACGTAAAAAGCATCAAAATCATCCCGGAGCGGAAGCTTACTCCGGTCCAGGTAACCATGACGGTCGGAAAGCACTTCGCTCCGGCGATCCACACCGATTCGAAAACCAGCCTGGACACCATCGGCGTCCTCGGCGACACCGTCGTTGACATCGACAGCAAGTTTGCCACCGGCCCCGAATTTCAGAGCGGAGGCGAGCTGAAGACCAACGAAACACCGAATCTCAGCGACGTCATCAAGTCGAGCCAGGGAACCATCGAGCAGCTCAACGTGATCCTGGCCAAGGTGGATAACCTTGTTGACTCGCTCAACAGCGGCAAAGGCTCTATTGGCCAGCTCATCAACGATCCCGGCCTTTACAACAAGGCTCTGCTCGCCGTGAACCAAATTCAGGCCCTTGTGGATGGGGTCAGCAACGGCAGGGGGTCCATCGGCAAGCTGGTCGCCAGCGATGAGCTTTACAACCGCGCCAACAATGCCGTGGGGCATCTGGAGAACATCACTACCCAACTTGACGAGGGTCATGGCAGCATAGGCAAGCTCCTCAAGGACGAAACTTTTTACAACAACCTGCGCCAGTCTACGCAGAATCTCAACGAGCTTCTGGCCGGCATCAATTCCGGAAAGGGCGCCATCGGTCTGATGGCCAAGGATCCCAAGTTCGCTGAGAAGCTGAACGACACCGTGACCCATCTCAACTCGATCCTGGCAGATGTCGACCGGGGCGAAGGCACCGTCGGCCAGCTGGTTAAGAATCCGGCTCTCTATCACCATACCGATGACTTGATGGTCAACAGCAGCAAGCTGATCGACGCCTTCCGGCAGAATCCGAAGAAGTACCTGACCATCCAACTCAAGATCTTCTAGGCTCAAAATCTCTTAAGCCCGGCAGGGCGTTCCCCCTCAGCGCAGGCCCGCGTTACATCTTTGTAAATGCCGTGATATTTTTTCTCTGCGGGCGCGTTTGCCGAATTTGCGCCTGATTTACGCGGCAGTCCATGAATGACATCCCTGCCAACCCAGAAATTTTGCTCCGAGGAAATCGATGAGAATCTCCCATTTCGCCAGTGTGTTCCTGTTCTGCTGCAGTCTGGCGTCCGCTCAAAGCGCCCTATCGCCGGCCGGCAATTCCTCTGACGCCGCTCCGGTGGCGCCCAAGGCCATCCACAGCTTCGACCTCAGCGCCATCGACAAGTCCGCCGACCCCTGCGTCGACTTCTACGCCTACGCCTGCGGCAACTGGCGCAAGAACAACCCCATCCCCGGCGACCAGTCCCGGTGGGGGCGCTTCAACGAGCTTACCGAGCGTGACCGGTATCTGCTCTACGTCGACCTCAACCGGGCCGCCAACGACCCGAAAACGCCGCTCCAGCGCAAGTATGGAGACTTCTACGCGGCCTGCATGAACTCCGACCTGGCCGATCAACTGGGTGAGAAGCCCGTCCAGCCCGTGCTGGCCATGATCGACCAGCTTTCCGACAAGAAGGGCCTCGCTGCCCTGGTCGCGCGGCTGGAGGTCGATGAGGCCACCGGGACATTCTTCCGCTTCGGCTCCGAGCAGGACCAGAAAAATTCCGAGCGCGAGATCGCCGGCATTTACCAGGGAGGCCTCAGCCTTCCCGACCGCGACTACTACATCCTCGACGATGAGCGCATGACCAAGATCCGCCAGCAGTACAAGGAGTACGCCACGGCACTCTTCAAGCTGGCCGGAGACAACGACGACAAGGCCGCCGAGGAAGCCGACAGCGTACTGGCCATTGAGACCACCCTGGCGAAAGGTTCGATCCCGCGTGTCGATCTGCGCGATCCGAACAAGCGCTATCACCTGCTGCCGGTTTCCGATCTCAACACCCTCGCACCGGACTTCGACTGGACGGCTTATCTCACTGGCACCCCGGCTCCCTCGCTGCGCGAACTCAACATCGGCACGCCGGAGTTCTTCAAGGCGATGAACGAAGTCATCGAGGGCCAGAGCCTCGAAAACATCAAGGCCTATCTCCGCTTTCATGCTCTGAACAGCGCCGCGCCCTGGCTTTCGCGTCCCTATGTCGACCTCAACTTCGACTTCTTTCAGAAAACTCTCCAGGGCCAGGTCGAGCAGTCTGCCCGGTGGAAGCGCTGCACCATCCTCACAGATCGCTCCCTGGGTGAAGCCGTCGGCCAGGACTGGGTCAAGGAGAATTTCCCTCCTGAGGACAAGGAGGCGATGGAAAAGCTGGTCGCGGCCCTCGAGAAATCTCTCCAGCAGGACATCCAGAACCTGTCATGGATGACACCGGAAACGAAGAAGCAGGCGGAAGCCAAGCTCGCGGCCTTCCGGCAGAATATCGGCTATCCCGAGAAGTGGCGCGACTATTCGAAACTGGAGGTCAAACGCGACGACCTGATGGGCAACATACGCCGCTCCGATGCCTTTGAAACAGCATACGACCTGAACAAGATTGGCAAGCCTGTGGACGAAAAGGAGTGGGGTATGACGCCTCCCACGGTGAACGCCTACTACCGGTCCAGCAATAACGACATCAATTTCCCCGCCGGCATCCTGCAGCCGCCGTTCTTCGACGCCTCGAAGGATCCCGCGGTCAATTTCGGCGGCATCGGCGTCGTCATCGGACACGAGATGACACACGGCTTCGACGACCAGGGCAGCAAGTTTGATGCGCAGGGCAATGTCAAGAACTGGTGGACCCCTGCCGACCGCACGGCCTTTGATGAGCGTACCGGCTGTGAAGTGAACGAGTACGGCAACTTCGAACCCGTTTCCGGCCAGAAACTGAACGGCAAGCTCACCCTGGGCGAAAACACCGCCGACAACGGCGGCCTGCGCGTCGCTTACCAGGCTCTGATGAGCGTATTAGCCGGCGAGGGCGGCAAAGCTGAAACGCAGAAGATCGATGGCTACACCCCCGCCCAGCGATTCTTCATCTCCTTTGCGCAGATCTGGTGCGAGAACCGGACTGAGCAATACTCGCGCGTCTCCGCGCGCACCGATCCTCACTCCCCGGGGATGTTCCGCGCTAACGGAGCGGTGCAGAACTTCGACGAGTTCGGTAAAGCCTTTGGCTGCCACAAAGGCCAGCCGATGATGCCGGACCATCCCTGCGTGGTGTGGTAGTGAATGCAGCGTTCAGCGTTCAGAAAGTGCGCGCCGGCTGCATTTTTGAACGCTGAACCTTGATCGCCGATCACCGTAGCTATAGCCGAAAGTGTTTATAGCTTTTACAATGCAAACGGGAGCGATCCCGATCCAGTTGCCTGGTCGCATCTCTCCACGCCAGGATGAAGGAAGCGCATGAAGTTCAGGAAATTCGGCCAGATTGGTCTGGCCCTAGTTGTATCCCTCGGTCTTTGTTTTGGCATTACCTCGTGCAGCGTCGATTTCACCGTCGCGTTTCTTTATGTGACCGGTACTCAGTACAACCAGCTTGGCGCCTTCAGAATCATGAACAACACCGGCAACCTTGTCTCAGTCCAGGGCTCCCCCTACGGCTCCAGCGGCACCAACCCGGTTCGTACCCTCGTCTCGTCTACGGGACGTTACATCTACGTTCTTAATCAAGGCTCCCCCAGCTCCGATTCCTCGGGGAACGTCACCTACAGCGGAGGCAACATCGCCATCTTCTCTGTCGGCGGCAGCGGCAATCTGGCGTTTCAGCAGTCCTATACCAGCCAGGGAACGGGCTCACTTCGCTTCGGATTCAGTTCCACAGGGACGTTTCTTTATGTGCTCGACAAGTACATGCCGGTGAAGAACGCCTCAGGTGACTTCGTCAACGCCTCGACCACCCAGAGCACTACCTTCCCTTGCCCCGACCCCACCACTCCGGGGCTCTGGCGTCCGGTCGGCGACCTTACCGCCTTCAGCGTCGACACCAACACCGGCCGCCTCTCGCTGATCACCAACAACCAGCAGACGGACTCCAGCGGCACGCAGCTTACTACCTTCCCGGTGGGCTGTAACCCCATCGATGTCAAGGTTTCGGCCGGCTATATTTTCGTGACCGACAACGGTCCTGAGCCGACGACCGGACTGACGCAGACCGTCTTCGAATATGCGCTGAACGCGACGAACGGCCAGCTCACTCTCACGCAGAACTCCGAGCTGCCGACCGGAGCGACGCAGATCAGCGCCATCGGCAGCGACCAGGCGTCGAAATATATTTACATTCTCGATACCGGCGGAAACCAGATCTTCTACTACACCATCGGCACGAACGGACTTCTGCAGGCAGTAACCGGCAGTCCCACAGCCAACGTAGCTTCGGCTGTCAATCCTGTGGCTCTCACCTCCGACAGCAAGTCGAAGTTTCTTTACGTCGCCAATGCCGGACCTGCTTCGGGCACCACGAACCCCAATAGCGTGATCAGCGCTTTCACCATCGCGGCTAACGGAGTTCTGGCCCCGGTCTCCCCGAGTACTTTCAATACCGGGTCGGGACCGCAATGCATCCTTGAAGATCCATCCAACCAGTACATCTACACTGCCGACTCCAACAGTAATACGGTGACCGGCCACGTGCTCGACCCCAACTCGGGTAATCTCACCGATCTCCGTAACGCCACGAGCTACGCCACGGTCGGGACTCCCACCTGGTGCGTAGCCAGCGGACATGTCAACTAGCTTGCGCTGCCACTTCCAGGCTCAAGGCGGTTCGCGCAGGCGGGCCGCCCGCTTTCACACAATACAAACGGCATGAGGCCGCTGGCCGAAAGCCGCGCAAGCTTTTACAATTCAACCGGGAGCCATCCCAAAACCGCAGCCTGTGCTCTTGGCCAGGACGAAGGAAGCGCATGAAGTTCAGCAAATCGGGCCAGGCACTGCTGGCCGTCGCAGTCTCCATTGGCATAGGACTCGGAATTACCTCTTGTGGCGAAAGCAACACCATCGATTACCTGTACGTCACGGGATCCAAAAATAATCCCGGCCAGATCAGTGTCTACCTGGTCGATCAGTTATCCGGTGCGCTGACCCAGATTAAGGATTCCCCGTACGGCTCGGGCGGACGCAACCCCGTTGCCGTGATCACTTCTCCCAACGGTAAGAATCTTTATGTACTGAATCACGACGACAACACCATCGTGGACTTCGCCATCGGCACCGACGCCAAGCTCTATCCGCAGCACACCTACAACACCCCCGGAACCGAGCCGGTAGCGCTCACCATGAACTCCGCCGGCACGCTGCTGTTCGTAGTCGATTTTTATCAGGCGGGCTATACCGACGCCAATCCCGGGCCGGGCGCGCTGGTCGTCTACCCGGTCAACTCTGACGGCAGCCTCGGAACCAACATCGCCAACGGAAACCTTCCCTACTGGCCGGTGCAGAACAATCCCTCGAGCGTGAATGTCACCGCTCTTCTCCACGTCGACGCGACCACCGATTTTGTATACGTCGTCAATACCAACACTGCCGCACAGGCTGGAACCGTTTCGGCTTTCTCCTACTCCACTGCCAGCGGCGGCGGCGCGCTTACCACCATCCCTGGCAGTCCATTCCAGGCCGGAGTGGCGCCCAATGCCAGCGCGAGCGACCCCACGGGCCGGTTCTACTACGTAACCGATGGCGCAACGAATCAGCTGATCGCCTACGGGATCCAGGCGAGTGGTGCGCTCATTCCGGTGCAGAACGGTCCCTTCAAGACCGATGTCTTTCCCGACGCGGTAACGGTATCGGCGAACGACATGTTCATCTATGTCGCGAATTACAATTCCAACGACATCAGCGCCTATGCCATCGATCAGGGGACGGGCGCGCCGTCCAGCCTGGCAACTGCATCCTTTGCCACCAAGACCGGCCCCACCTGCGTGCTGATCGAGCCGGCCTTCGGCCGCTTCCTGTATACCTCCAACTTCCTCGATAGCTCCGTCACGGGGTACAAGATGGATCCAAACACCGGAAATCTGACCGGGACCGAGAATAACCCCTACCCCACCGTCGGCCAGCCAACATGCGTAGCGGCCATCGCGCACGGCAACCATGCCGGCGAGCACGTACAGGCCACCTCGGGCAATGGCGCCTCCTAACCCGGTGCCGCTCTGAAACATAACAAAGGCCCGCCTCGGCGGGCCTTTTCTTTCGGGTTATGCCCCGATTCCTCTTTCTGCAAGCTCACTTACCAGTGTTGCGATCTGCAGCGCCCGGCGCGGGCTTAAGTTCACAAACACAATCCCCGCGCCGCGCTTCCGTCGCAGGGCCGCAATGTTTCCCAATACCCGGAACTGCAGCTGGTTGGTGACGAAATACACCTCCACCTGAGTTCCCCGTTCCAGGTCCAGCAGAGCCGTTTCGATGTAACATCCGGTCAGACTCAGGTTCAGAATTCGCCCGCGAAACAGCAGGCCGCCCTGGGGTAGAAAGACCTCCGCGTGGCCTTCACACCCATACCGAGGATGCTCGCGCTTGTCCTTTCTCTGGTCTGCTCCGTCCGCATTCGGCACCGCCGGCGCGGGAGAAGTTGTTATGTTCAAAAGATCGCTCATACCGATTCGCAGATTGCCCCGTGGGCGGGCGCTTTCTGAATGTATCGGCGTTTAGGAGCGGAAGGTTTACGGGCTTTTCGAAGATGCCCTAGGCAGCGACTCGGCGGCCGTCGGTCCGCATCCACCGGCGGATCCATCGCTGGCAAGGCCGTTCGATGAAAAGCATCACCAGGATTGCCCCGACAACCAGCAGCCCGTAGCTGAGCCAGGGATCGAACTGCGCCAGGTGCAGCTTGTCCAGCACATGCGAGTTGTGGATAAGGAGCCACAGATTGAAGTGCAGAAGATACAGGCAGTAGCTCGCCCGTCCAATTGCGGCGAAGGGAAAGAATCCGAAGAAGCGGGCGATCAGGTTCTGACCCGCCAGGCCCAGAATCGCAAGGCCGAAAAGGGGCATTAACAGCCCGTCGTGCATCATCGGATAGGGCATGTGATCGCCGTAATAAAGGATCGCGTACAGCCCGCCCATGCCGGCAATCCCCAGCACCAGCCGCTTCCAGTTATCCCGCGAGATCATGCCGTCCAGGTCAGCGAGCGCAATCCCGAAGAGGAATGACGGAACGTGCGGCGGCGGTGAGAATTTCAGCGCCCTCATCCAGAACCCGTCGGTATAACGGCCGGGATGCAGATCCCCGTCAGGGTGCAGCCACAGATAGAGCCCGGGGAGCACCATCCCCAGTATCCAGATCCCCGCCATCACTCCCAGCAGCGGCCACAGGCTCTTCGGGCGCTTCCAGAGTATGACCAGAGGGAAGATCAGGTAGAAGAAGGCCTCGGTGCACATCGTCCATGCCGGCGTGTTCCAGAAGGTCGCCAGGGTCGGCACCCATCCCTGCACCAGCAGTGGAGTCAGCAGCGTTCCCAGTGCAAACTGCCCATGGCTGCGCGCAAACCATTCGTCCATAAGCATGCCCGCTGACAAAAGCAGGGCGAACAGATACACCGGGTACAGCCGCGATAGCCGCGCAATCCAGAAATTCCGGGTACTCAGCTGCCCCGCGGCTGCACGATCGGAATAGTTGTACGCGAGGATGTAACCGGACATTAGCAGGAAGAAGCTCACTGACGTATAGCCGTTGTCCACAATCGGCGCAAACGGCCCGAACCACTTGGGATTCGAGAAATGAAAGAAGACGATGTTCAGCGCGGCGAAGCAGCGCAGCCCGGTCAGCGCGGGGAGATTTTCCTTCTTCGCGCGGGGAACAGCCGGCCGGGAGACGGCCGCAGGTTTTTCGGAAACTGCGAATTCCTCCGGCTCCGCCAAGGCGGGCAGCCGCAAAACTGGCACGGATTGAGCAGGTGCGCTCAGATAAACCTTCTAGCTTGATTGGACGCAGATAGCCGGGTGGTTGGACGCAGACCTCACGCCGTAACCAGCGACCCAACCTTCTCGCCGGAAATCACCCGTCGGATATTTCCCGGCTCGTTCATATTAAAGATGATCATCGGAAGGTTGTTGTCCTTGCAGAGACTCACCGCGGTGGTGTCCATTACCTTTAACCCCAGCCGCAGAATTTCCATGTAGGTAATTTGCTCAAATTTAACGGCGTCTTTTGTGATGACGGGATCGGCGTCGTAGATGCCTTCCACCTTGGTCGCCTTCAGCAGCACGTCCGCCTTGATCTCCATCGCGCGCAGCGATGCGGCCGTGTCCGTCGAGAAATAGGGATTGCCCGTGCCGGCGGCAAAAATCACTACGCGACCCTTTTCGAGATGCCGGATCGCCCGACGCCGAATATACGGCTCGGCAACCTGGTTCATTTCGATGGCCGACATCACCCGGCAATGCAGTCCCTGCTTCTCAACTGCATCCTGCAGCGCGATCGCGTTGATCACTGTGGCCAGCATGCCCATATTATCGGCGGAAACGCGGTCCATTGCCTTGGCCTGTTCGGCGACTCCGCGAAAGAAATTGCCGCCCCCTACGACGATCGCCACTTCAACGCCCAGTTCGTGAACTTCGGCAACTTCCCCGGCTATTTCGTGGACTTTGTCGACATCAACGCCAAAACCCCGGCCTGCGGCCAGTGCTTCCCCTGAGAGCTTTAAGACGACCCTTTTATACATTCACTTTTGAGTATCGCATGTGGGCCGCTATTCGCGAATATTCGCCTATCGGTCTGATTCGGTCACTGGAGGTGCCCTGGGCAACTCGAAAAGCCAGCATCAGAACTGAGATCAGGCGGCGAAATCTGAGGACCTACACTGGCATTTCTGCCAGTAGACCATTGCGGCTTTCGGCCGTTATTCTCCAGTGCATATTCCAAGACCGGAAACACGACCGGGGGTTGCTTCCGATGGGGCCTCCTGCGGCGTGAGAGTACAAAGAAACCTATTTTGGCGAAGGTGGAGCTCTGCCATCCGACCGTCGCTCAGGGATATTTTGGGGGACCTATGAAGAGAAACAACCCGTTAACGTCCGTTTTCGCAGCATCGCTCGCAATGCTTCTGATGCTTCACGGCATCGCGGCCGCTCAGACAACGAAAATTTCCGGTCTGATCACCGGACGCAACGGTCCCACGGTGACTGTGCAGACTGCAACTGACCCGAAGGTGACGGTACTGCTGACCGACGATACAAAAGTGCAGCAAATACAGGGAGTGTTCAAGGCCCGACGCAAGGAGATGTCGATGGCAGCGTTGATACCGGGCCTCCAGGTGCAGGTACAGGGATCCTACAATGCCGAGAACCAGTTGGTGGCAAGCTCCATAGACTTCAAGGGCAATGACCTTCAGGATGCGCAGACGATCCAGGCGGGCATGCAGCCCACCAAAGAACAGGTCCAGCAAACTCAGGAGGAACTGGATGCGCAGAAGGCTGCGCTTCAGCGGCAGCAGGAAGAGATGCAACAGCAACAGCAGCAAATGGCCGAGGCTCAGGCGAAGATTGATGCCAACAAAGCCGCCATTGAAGCCGCAAACAAGCGCTTCGGCCAGCTGGATGATTACAACATTATGGATGAGGTGACGATCTTGTTTGGCAACGGCAAGACGGCGGTTGAGGCACAGTACAAGCCGCAGCTTCTGCAATTGGCTGAGAAGGCGAAGACCATCACTGCCTACACGATCCAGGTGAAAGGCTACGCTTCAACGAGCGGCAGCGCCGCCCTGAACCAGCAGCTGAGCGAGGACCGTGCCAACAACGTCACCCAATTCCTGATGCAACAAGGTCACGTCCCTCTCACGAACATACTGGCGCCCGGAGCGATGGGCGAAAGCAGACAGGTGGGCAACGACAAGACGGCTGAGGGGCAGGCCCAGAACAGGCGAGTCGTGGTCAGGGTTCTGCAGAACAAGGGAATCGCTGGGACATAGCAGCCGCGTGCCCCTCCGTGTATACATCAACCGCGCGCACCGGATCGGCGTCACTCGCTTCGACGCCTTGATCCTTCCAAACACGAAAACCGAAGCGTTACATTCAGGCGGCCCATTGCCCCAGAACCAGCGGTGGGCCGGTTGCGTATCGAACATAATGTGCGGGCGTTCCCAAAAACGTCTTGCATCGATCCGCTCCGAATGTTACGCTTTGTAGCGTTATGACCAGTAGCAGACCTCCAGCTCACGACCCCGCAGAGCTCGGCGAGCTCGAACGCGCCATCATGCGGCTCATCTGGCAGCACGGCGACCTCACCGCAGAGCAGGTGCGAGAAGAGCTGGATGAACTCGACCGGCCTCTGAAAGACTCGACCATTCGCACCGTGCTTCGACGCCTCGAAGAAAAGGGCTACGTCACGCACACGGTCGAGAATCGCACCTTTCGCTATCGCCCCGCCGAAACCCGGCAGCTCGTCGCCGGACGCGCCGTCAAACGCATCATCGACCGCTTCTGCGACGGCTCCGTCGAGGCGTTGCTCGTAGGCATGGTCGACTCCGAAGTCCTCGACCAAACGGAATTGCAGCGGCTCGCCGATCGAATCGCCGCGGCCAGGAAAGGAAAGAAGGCATGATGTCCGTCATTCTCGAATCCGCTGCCCGCACGCTGCTGCTCACTGCCGCGGTCTGGACCACGCTACGGGTGCTCCGCGTCGGCAATGTGATCGCGCAGAAGATTGCCTGGACGCTGGTGCTCGCCGCCGCGATCGCCATGCCCTTCCTGATGCGCTCGCGCCTCATTCAGGTGAACCCCGTTGCGGTACCCACTCCCGCGATTCTGAATTCCACGATTCTCAATTCATGGACCAGTCCTGTTCATCGTGACCTCCCTGCCGCCTCGGTGGCATCTGCCATTCCCGCGCCGGAAGAAGCAAAGGAGCCGGTCACCAGCACTGAGTCCCTGGCCCCTGCGACCTTCGAGATCGCGCCCGCCGTCGCCGCGACCCCCGCGCCCGTTCGCCGCTGGACACTCCCCGCTCTCGGCACGCTCGTCGTCCGCATCTATCTCGTCGTTTCAGGATTTCTCCTGCTCAGGCTGCTCACGGGGCTGGCTTTAGCGTGGCGCATCTGGAGGCGCGCCGAGCCGGCCTCCGTTCTGGTTGAGCCGCACGCCGACGTTCGATTCAGCTCAGACATCACGACCCCGGTCACCATCGGTGTCGGCATCGTTCTTCCCGCATCGTTCCAGGAGTGGCACCGCCCCAGGCTTCGCATTGTTCTGGCGCACGAACTGGCGCACGTCCGCCAGCGCGATTTCTACCTCCAGCTTTTCGCTCACCTGCATACTGCCATCTTCTGGTTCAGCCCCGCAGCCTGGTGGATTCAGAAACATCTTTCTGATCTCGGCGAGGCGATCAGCGACTTCGCCGGAATCACAGAAGCCAAGGACGCTCCCTCGTACGCCGAACTTCTGCTGGAAGTGGCTTCCATGCCCCGCCACCCGATCTTCGCCGTTGCCATGGCGCGCTCCAGCAGGATCGAGCACCGCATCGATCGCCTGCTTGTAGACCGGATCTTCCGCAGGTCATTCGTCGAAGGCAAGGGCCGTGCCCTTGCTGTGGCGGCGATCGTCCCTTTGGTCCTGACTGCGTCCGCATCTCTGATCGCGGTGCGCGCCGCTGAAAAGATGACTCCGATGGCAGCAGCGCCCTTGATGCATGTCGTCGCTCAGGAAGCAGGCACATCGTTAGCCGTGCCCGAGGCGTCGCCAGTCCCTCCCACGACGGCGGTTGCGCCGCTTTCTCCTGCGAATCCTGCACCTTCATCAGCTTCCGCACTGCCCGCCGCTGCTCCTGCATTCCCGGCCCCGCCGCTTCCCAATGTAAGACTAGCCAGCGCGGACTCGTCACAGGCCAACCCGCCAGCCGTCACCGTCGAACACGATCCGGACACCAACTACTCCAATTCCGATCAAGACTCGTTCATGATCGTCAACGGCGACAAGAGCCAGACGTTCAATTTCCATGGCGACTACTCGCAGATGGAAGCTATCCGCAAGAAGCTTCACGGCAACTACATCCTGGCCGAACGTGACGGGAAATATTACGTCATCGACGACCCGGCGATGATGGATCAGAGCCGCAAGCTCTTCGCGCCGATCGAGGAACTGGGCCGCCAGCAGGAAGCGCTCGGCGCCCAACAGGAAAAGCTTGGCGAGGAGCAGGATCGGCTGGGCAAGCAGCAGGAGGAAGCTCACATCGAGACGCCTGACATGTCGAAGGAAATTGCCGAATTGCAGGCCGCTGTAAAGAAGCTGCAGGATCTCCAGAAGAGCAAGACTGTCACCGGGGAGGAATTGGCCGAGGTTCAGAGCCGCATCGGCGGCATTGAAGGCCATCTGGGCGCGATGGAGGGTCAGATTGGCGCGCAGCAAGGCGATCTCGGCCGTCAGCAGGGAGAACTCGGGCGTCAGCAGGGTGAACTGGGACGGCAGCAGGGTGAGCTTGGACGGCAGCAAGGAAGGCTCGCCCGCCAGGCCTCGCGTCAGATGGAATCCATGATTGACCAGGCAGTTCAGTCGGGGAAGGCGAAGCCCGTCCAGTAATCCACAGGCCTGAATCCGCAGCCCGGGAATGGCAACGCCCCGCCGGGTAGCCGCCTCTTACTCCATAGAACAAGTACGCGAGAGAAAATCCCCTAGACTATGGAGTAGGAGTAATGGCTGAAAAACTGAAGGGAAAGAAGATCGCGATTCTCGCGACCGATGGCTTTGAGCAGGTTGAGCTGACGAACCCGAAAATGGTTCTCGAAGAAGCAGGCGCGACCACTGAAATAATCTCGCCGAAGAGTGGCGAAATCAAAGGCTGGAACTTCAAAGACTGGGGCGACAAGGTCAAGGTCAACAAGACTCTCGACCAGGCGCGACCCGCCGATTACGACGCGCTGGTGCTGCCCGGTGGCGTGATCAATCCCGACCATCTGCGCATGGACCCCAAAGCGGTCTCCTTTGTGCGGGAATTCGCGCAATCCGGCAAACCCGTGGCCGCAATCTGCCACGGCCCCTGGACGCTGATTGAAGCCGGCGTAGTCAAGGGTAGGAAGATGACCTCGTGGCCCTCTCTCAAGACGGACCTCAAGAACGCCGGCGCGAACTGGGTCGACGAGCAGGCTGTCGTCGACGGAAACTTCATCACCAGCCGCAAGCCTGACGATATTCCGGCGTTCACCCAGAAGATTATCGAGATGGTTGCCGATAATAAACAGCAGCTGAGGGCCGCATCCTGATCAGGGGAGGCTTCCCTCACGAACGAAGTTGTGCGCGGGCGGTCTTCGGGACCCTTAACGATCCCGAGGCTTTACCGCGCAAAAGGAGCGCGCCTTATCGGGCGCGCTTTCCCTTTTCCGGGAGAACGCGCTCCTCCACATCGAGGAACTTCATTCATGTGACTTACATCGGGGGCTTGGCAGATAAAGACAAAGAGCGAAAATGTCTTATGAGATGGACCAGGCTCATTGGTATGAGCACGCTATTGGTTTCCTGCATAGCGAATCATGCCGCTATGGGGCAATCGGAAGAGGCCGTCATCTCGAAGACGGAAGCGGTAATCCGGGCACGATTTGCAAATATTCAGGGATACACAGTCACTGAGCACTATGCAGTCTATAGAAATGGTTCGACCACACCAGTTGCAGAAAAGACCGTCCAGGCCATATACGAGAAGAGCAAGGGCATCAGTTACACGACGATTTCTCAAAGCGGTTCATCGCTGTTTCAAAACCGCGTCATCGAGCCTTCACTAGCATCGGAAAAGCAAATATACGATCCAACGATGCGAGGTCAGCTAATGCTCACAACTGACAATTATGAGATGGGCGTTGAACCGGTGAGGTCTTCCATCGGCAATCAGGACTGCGTAGTTTTGGACGTGAAGGCACGCCAGGCAAGCCTGTATCTGATAAACGGTAAGGCGTGGGTAGATGCCGGAACCTACCTGTTGATGCGCGTTCAAGGAACTCAATCCAGGAGCTCGTCATTCTGGGCAGGAACACCTTTGATCACCCGCGACTTTACGAACATCAATGGCTTCGCAATGGTCATCCACGAAAAGATAGAGGCGCATAACTTTCTGTTGGGGCAGACGGTCGAGGAGATCGAATACAAGGATTACAAGGTCGTGGGTGACGCGAAATCGGCTGTCCAGCAGCCGCATTCAGGGCCTGCGTTGCAGCAATAAGAACCGCCACTACTGGAGGCCCTATCCGGCAATTCGTCCGAAATTAACAATTCCCGCCGCAACCGTTGGTAGCTTGAAGCCGGATGGATCTAAGCAACCGCTGGGCGAACGAAACCGGCACGGCCGTGCGACCCCACGTCAAAACGTGCCTCAGGCTCGGCCCGTTGGCGGTCCTGGTGCTCGCCGCCCTGGCCGCTTCATGCGCGTCCGGCCAACTCCCCGACGTCACCAGGCCCACGACCAATGCACCGTCCGACGTCCAGTTGACCATGTTTCCTCATCCGCCTGAGAGCCGCCTCTGGATCTCCGGCCAGGCGAATTTCATTTACCAGACCAACCCGCCATTCGACGCTGAATACTCCGGGCCGAACAGCTTTCGGTCCGACTACGACAAGGCCAACGGGCGTGTGATGACGCTCTACACGGGTTATCAACTCACCAAGTCCATCGAGGTTCTGGTCGATTTCGAGGAGGCTGCCGGGCTCGGCCTGAGCGGCGTGCTGGGTATTGCCGGATTTACCAATCTCGACGCGGTCCGTGATGCGACTCTCAGCGAGGCGCCATATCTTGCCCGCGTGGTCTATCACCAGGTTTTCGCTTTCAGCCACGAGACTGTCGACGGAAACCGGGGGCCTCTTTCCACCTTCGCCCGCTTGCCCTCTCGTCGCCTTGAACTGCGCGTCGGCAAATTTGCCATCACCGATTATTTCGATAACAACACATACGGCAGTGACAGCCACCTGCAATTTCTGAATTGGGCGGTCGACCAGAATGGAGCCTACGACTTCACCGCCGATCCGCGCGGTTATACCTGGGGGGTTCACGCCGAGTACCAGAGTCCGCCGTGGGGAGCGCGATTCGCCGAAGTGCTGTTGCCGGGTCCGCAGAACGGTGGACCGCTCGTCTGGGACCTGCGCAAGGCCAACTCCTCTAATGGCGAATTCGAGCTGCATCGCGGACCGCTCCACAAAAAGGACGGCGTCATCCGCCTGCTCACCTATGTGAACAACGGCAATATGGGCATTTACAAATATGCGATCGAGCAATATCTCGAAGGGAAAACGCCCAAACCGGAGATCGACGACCATCCCTTCAAAGTGACCACCAAATACGGCTTCGGCATCAACTTCGAGCAGCCCATAAACGCGAACGTGGGATTCTGGGGTCGATTCGGCTGGGACAATGGCAAGACCGAATCCTGGAACTTTACTGAAATTGACCAGACCTTCTCCGGCGGCGTAGTCGTGCTCGGTCCAATCTGGAAGCGAAAGTTCGACCGCGCCGGCGTGGCCTTCGCCTCCAATGCCATCTCCCGGGTGCACGCGGAGTATCTTGGTCTCGGCGGTCTCGGTTTCGTTCTGGGTGATGGACGATTGACGTACGCGCGTGAAAACCTGATGGAGAGCTTCTACACGGCGCACATCTGGCACGGAATCTACCTGAGCCCCGGCCTGCAATACATCGTCAATCCCGGATACAACCAGGGTCGGGGCCCGGTTGTAGTGCCCTCGTTTCGCGCGCATGTCGAATTTTGAGGACTGGACATTGAAGAGGATCCGAGGCATGACCGACCGAGCCCCTCGAACCATCCCCGGGAGAATGTGTCTGCTGTTGCTTGTCGTTGCTGCCGCATTCGCTCCGGGACTTCATGCTTCGGCCCAGAGCTCGTTCTCGCAGGTGAATTCCCTTTACATCGAGCCGTTCACCGGAGGCACTCAGGCGGCTCCGCTCCGCGAGAGTTTCATCCGACGCCTCAAAAAGAGCGGCAAGTATCGAATCGTCGACACCGCGCAGGAAGCCGACGCAATCGTAAGAGGCACGGGCCAGATCTGGGTGCGGGGCCACTTCACCACCAACTCCCGCGCGCCCGAGGCCAATCGCCAGACCGTCTACGGAGGTTATCTCTCCGTCGAGGTCATCGGCAAGGATCACGAGCCGCTCTGGTCGTACCTGGTCACACCCAGCAGTTTCTCCTGGCGCAGCATTCAGGACGACTTGGCCAGCAATCTCGTGAAGCGGATGCTTGAGGCCCGCGAAAACAGCGGGCAGACGCCAGCCGCAGCGGGCGCAAAGCAGGTCCTGGCTGCGGCGGATATCGCCGGCGCGGGCGCCACCTTTCCCGAACCGCTCTACCGGAAGTGGTTCCAGTCCTTTGCCGAGCGCCAGCCGAATGTCCGGCTCAGCTACAAAGCGGTTGGCTCCGAGGAAGGCCTTCATATGCTCGCCAACGGCAAGGTAGACTTCGCCGCATCCGATGTGCCGACATTGACCGGGGTAAGCGACCAAAAGGAGACGCGGGGGATAGCCTCGGTCCTGGGGGCGGTGGTTCCGATCTACAACCTGAGCGACATCACCCAGGACCTCAACTTCGCTCCCGAGGCCCTCGCCGACATCTATTTGGGAAAAATCACGAAATGGAGCGATCCTTCCATCGGGAAGCCCAACCGGAACGCCGATCTTCCTGATGCCAGCATTGTCGTCTTTCACCGCTCCGACGGCAGCGGCACCACCCACGCCTGGAGTGATTTCCTGTCTAAAGTAAGCCCCGCCTGGAAAGACACCGTGGGTACCGGCACCACCCTGAAGTGGCCCGTCGGAACCGGGGCCATCGGCAATGAAGGTGTGGCCGAGGCCGTTGCAAAGACCCCCAACTCCATCGGCTACGTGGAACTGGTCTACGCCATCCAGCATCAGTTGGGCTACGGAGCCGTCCGCAACAGCTCCGGCCACTACATCCGCGCCGATCTGAACAGCGTAGCTGAGGCCGCAAGCACGGCCAAACCGGACTCGCTCACCGCGATCACCAATCCTCCCGGCAAAGATGCCTATCCCATTGTCAGCCTCACCTGGCTGCTCTTTCCGCAGGAGATTAAGGACGAGGCAAAAAAGGCGGCTCTCTTCGAGCTGCTCCGATGGATCCTGACCTCAGGCCAGCAGGAGTGCTCCTCACTGGGATATGCCCCCCTGCCTCGCAATCTTGCCGCTCAGCAACTCAATCTCCTGAACAGCTTCCGATAGGATCCACTCTTCAACGGCCCGGTGGGCATTCGTTCCGACAACGCCAGTCGCAGCTCGAGCTCGATGCATCCCGGGCCCAGGCGAATTCCCGGGACCAAGCCCAGCCTGCCGTTCCGGCACAGAGCAATTGGAGTAACGCCGAAACTATGTTTCGATTTCTGCTGAACCTTCCCCAGTCAGGCACGTATACTTTTCTACTACCGCAAGACCCTCCCCAGCTTTGCCATTTTGACCATCTCTGCACCTGACCAGGAGACCTGTTGTGGCGCTTACGATCACCGGGCTGTCGAAGACCTATTCCAACGGGGTGCAGGCCCTGAAGGGCCTTAACCTCACCATTGGCAACAACATGTTCGGCCTTCTGGGACCCAACGGGGCGGGCAAGAGCACTCTCATGCGCACCATCGCCACCCTGCAGGAGCCCGACTCCGGCGAAATCTGGCTGGACGGCATCAATGTGATCAAGCAGAAGGATACCGTGCGGCGTCTGCTCGGCTATCTGCCTCAGGAATTCGGCGTTTACCCTAAAATATCCGCTTTAGATATGCTCGATCATCTGGCTGTGATGAAAGGGGTTACCAATTCCGGAGAACGCCGGAGTATGGTCGATGCCCTGCTCAACCAGACCAACCTGTGGGACGCTCGCAAGAAGGCCCTGAGCACCTATTCCGGGGGCATGAAACAGCGCTTCGGCATCGCCCAGGCGCTCCTCGCCAATCCGAAACTCATCATCGTTGACGAGCCGACCGCCGGACTCGACCCCGCCGAACGTCACCGTTTCCTGAACCTGCTCAGTTCCATCGGCCGCGACGTCATCGTCATCCTCTCGACCCACATCGTCGAGGACGTCCGCGAGCTCTGCAACCGCATGGCGATCATCAGCAACGGCGAATTACTTCTCGAAGGCGCACCCTCCGACGCCCTCGAAACCCTCGCCAACCGCATCTGGAGCAAGCTGGTCACCGACGAAAGCGAGCTGGCCGACATCGAGGCCCAGTTGCAGGTCGTCTCCGTGCAGTTGCTCGGCGGAGCGCACGAGGTCCGCGTCTACTCCGAGGCTGACCCCGGCAGCGGATTCCGTCCCGTCGATCCCAACCTCGAGGACGTCTACTTCCACAACATGGAACGCCACACGGCGACCCAATCGGTCAACTAGGAACAAGGAGATCACCGATGTTTCTCGATTTCTTTCTGTTCGAGTTGAAGCTGCGAATCAAGAGTATCTCGACCTACGTCTACTTCGCGATGTGGTTCCTGCTGGCGTTCTTCTCGGTTGCCGCGCAGGACTTCGGCCCGGTCGGCGCAGGAAAGGTGCTGCTCAACGGCCCTTACGCCACGCTGCAATTCTTCGTGCAGCTCTCGGCCTTCGGCATGATCGTGATGGCCGCCATCTTCGGCCCGTCGATTCTCCGCGACTTCCAGCGCGACACCTATCAGATGGTCTTTACCAAGCCGATCTCCAAGTTCGCCTACCTCGGAGGCCGCTGGGCAGGCTCGACGGTCATCACGCTGCTCATCTTTACCGGCCTGCCGCTGGGCGAGATTGTGGGCTGCTTCGCGCCCTGGGCCGACCACACACGTATCGCACCCATCCATCTCGCGATGATGGCCAAGCTCTTCTTCTCCATCACCGCCGTACAGGTCTTCTTTCTCGGCAGCCTCTTCTTCGCCGTGGCCGCGCTTACCCGGAAAGTCGTCACCGTTTACCTGCAGGGCGTCGTTCTCTTCGTCATATATCTCATCCTCTTCGTCTCGGTAATTCAGGCGCGAACACTCGACCGCTTCTGGCCGTCTGTATTCGATCCGCTCGGAGTGCTGCTCGTCGACAGCATCACGCGCTACTGGACCGTGGTCGAGCAGAACACCCTCACACCGACGTGGACCGGAATGTTCCTCTGGAATCGCGTCGTCTGGATGGGGGTCGGCCTTCTTGCCCTGGGCATCACCTGGATCTTCTTTCCTATGTCCGCCGAAGCGCTGACCGCCCGCGCCTCACGCAAGAAGAAGAAGGTGGAGCAGGAGGAAGCACGGCCGCCGCGGCCGCTGTTCGGCGTACTGCTGCCGCAGGTGCATCAATACTTCGGCGCGCACACCACATGGTTGCAGTTTTCGACGCTCGTCCGTATGCGCATTCGCAACATCACCCGCGAGACCGTCTTCTGGGCCATCGCTCTGGTCATGGTTGTTTATGTGCTCATCAACGGACACTTCGCCGGCCGCATCCAGGATCGCGATGTGTGGCCGGTGACCTACCTCATGCTGCAGGCGGTCGAAGGCACAGCGATGATCTTCTTCATCATCGTCTCGACGCTCTACGCCGGCGAGCTGATTTGGCGCGAGCGCGACACGCACTTCGAGCAGATCCACGACTCGCTGCCCATGCGCGAATGGATCGACTGGCTCAGCAAGTTCTGCGCCCTGGCCGTCGTCGAGCTCATACTCCTGACCATCGTTATGCTCTGCGGGATCTTCTCGCAGACCATCCAGGGCTATTACCACTACGAGTTCCTGCAGTATTTCAAGGAGCTCTACCTCATCACCTTCGCTGAAGTCCTCATCTACGCGTTGCTCGCCCTCTGCATCCAGACCCTCGTCGGAAACAAATTCGTGGGGCACGGTATCGTGATCGGATTCTTCATCCTGATCCCCGTGCTCTACCGCTTTGGCATCGAGAATCGTCTTGTCATGTACGGCGAGACCACTCCATATACCTACTCCGACATGAACGGCTATGGACACTTTGCGCCCGCGCTTTTCTGGTCGATCCTCTACTGGCTCGCCTGGGGTGGACTGCTGGGCATTGTCAGCATCGTCATGGCGCGCCGCGGCAGCGAAATGTCATGGAAGGCTCGCTTCCGCAGCGCCTCCGCGCGCCTGCCGGAAGTGCTGCCCGCCACTGTCGTGCTGCTTCTCTTTGTCATCGGCAGCGGAGGCTGGTTCTACTACAACACCCACGTCCTCAACGCCTTCCAGACCGCGAAGCAGCGCCGTCTTCTGCAGGCCGAATACGAGACGCTCTACAAGAAATACGAAAAGCAGCCGCTGCCCAAGATCGTTGCCGTCGACACTACCGTCAACATCTATCCCCAGCGCCGCTCATTCTCGGCGACCGGCTGGTACATTCTCAAGAACAACACCGATCAGCCCATCTCCGACATTCACATCACCGGCCAGCGTGACTCCATTGACGAGATCCGATTCGACCGGCCCACGCAGATCGTTCTCAACGACAAGAAGCATTGGTACTCGATTTATCACCTCGCGCAGCCGCTTGCTCCCGGCGAGAAAATGCGCATGGACTTCCGCTGCTCCTACACCTCGCACGGATTCAAAGACGGAGGCGAGCGCGCCGAGTTCGCCTACAACGGGACTTTCTTCGATTCGGACTACTTCCCTTACCTCGGCTATAACCGCGGCGTCGAGATCGACAATCCTGTCCGCCGGCGCGAGGAAAAGCTGGGCCCCTATGAAGAAATGGCGTCACGCGGCGATCCTTACTATTCTCAGCTCAATCTCTTCCGGCCCGACTCCGACTGGATTACCTATCACACTGTGGTCAGCACCAGCGGAGACCAGACCGCCATCGCCCCCGGTTATCTGCAACGCCACTGGACCCAGGACGGCCGCAATTACTACGAGTACAGCATGGGGTCGACCGATATTAACGACTTCTTCTCCTACATCTCGGGACGCTACGCCATCAAGCGCGACAAGTGGCAGAACGTGAATCTCGAGATCTACTACACGCCGGGCGACAACTACGATCTCGACAAGATGCTGTCGTCCTCCAAACGCGGACTCGGCTATTACACGAACTACTACAGCCCATATCAGTTCCAGCAGTACCGCATTCTCGAATTCCCGCGCTACCGCCAGTTTGCCCAGTCCTTCCCCAACACCGTGCCCTATTCCGAGGACATGGGCTTCATCGGGCGCCTCAAAAAGCCGGACGATATCGACTTCACCTACTTCGTAACCGCGCATGAGCTTGCGCATCAGTGGTGGGGACACCAGCTCATCGGCGCTAGGGTTCAGGGCTCGAACATGATGTCCGAAAGCCTCGCCGAGTATTCGGCGCTGCGCGTTATGCAGCATCAGTACGGAGATCCGCAGATGCGCCGCTTCCTCAAATACGAGCTTGACGGCTATCTGCGCGGACGCGCCGGCGAAGTCCGCCACGAACCACCGCTGGTGCTGGTGCAGAACGAGCCTTACGTCTGGTATCAGAAGGGTTCTATGGTCCTTTACGCTCTCAGCGACTACATCGGCGAAGACAAGCTGAATGCCGCGCTCGGCAACTACCTGCGCGCCAATCGCTATAGCCAGCCTCCGTATCCTGATACGCGCGGCTTCGTCGAAGCCCTGCGGTCCGCGACTCCGCCCGACCTGCAATACCTCATCACCGATATGTTCGAGAGCATCACGCTCTATGACAACCGCGCTGTCTCCGCTACATGGCAGGAGACGCCCGACCACAAATACAAAGTCGTCCTCAACGTGAAGTCACGCAAGCTGAAGGCCAACGGAGACGGGGTAGAAACGGAGGTTCCGATCCACGACCTGATCGAAGTCGGCGTCTTTTCGGGCAAGAAGGATCACGAAGAGCCCATCCACGTCGAGAAGCAGTGGATCACCAAGAATGACGAAACCATTGAGTTCACCGTCGATCAGAAGCCGACGCGGGCGGGAATTGATCCCTATAACAAGCTGATCGACCGCAATCCGGACGACAACATGATCGATGTAAGCAAAATGTAGGCGGTCGTTACAATCAACGCCGGTGCAGGCGTCTTCGTTCTTCGAAATATCTACGACCGCGTTCTGAAGAACTGGTTCAGCTCCGCATACGGAGCCAGTCCGTCGAAGCCCGCAAAGCTTCCTTCGGCAGCAATCAGCTTCGCCGCGCGGATGAACCCTGTCCACGCCGCGCGCGACAGCGACGACCCCGTGCTGATGCGCCGTACACCCATCTCCGCCAGGTCGGGAACACGCAGCCCGGTGTTCGCGCTCATCAGCACATTCACTGGCTTCGGACTCACCGCCTTGACGATCGCCTCAATCTGCCCGACCTCCGTCGGCCCCGGCGCATACAAAACATCGGCGCCCGCCTCGGAGTATGCCTGCAATCTCCGGATCGCTTCGCGCAGCGGGTCGGCATGCCCTACGAGGAAGCATTCGGCGCGCGCCGTCAACATTACATCCGCTCCTGAGGCATCAATCGATGCACGCGCGGCCTTGATTCGTTCCACGGCCAGCGGGAGATCGTACAGCGGCTTGTCGCGGTCGCCCGTGGCATCTTCGATCGACAACCCCGCTACGCCGGCTTCGACACACAGCCGGACACTCTCAGCAACGCCCTCGGAATTATCCGCGTAGCCGGCCTGAAAGTCTGCATTTACCGGCAGATCCACAGCAGCCACAATCTCCGCGATGTGCGCCAGGATTGCATCGCGTGACACCCCACGCTCCCCATCCGGCAGGCCACACGAAAAAGCAAAGCCCGAGCTGGTCGTTGCCAGCGCCTTGAATCCCATCCCCTCGAGATATCGCGCCGAGCCCGCATCCCACGGGTTTGGAATCACAAAGCAGCCGCTCTCATGCAAACTGCGAAAAGCCGCACGGCGCGCCGAAAGATCCATAGACCCTCCTGGTCTCCACAAAATCCCAGCCTGCTATAAACTATTCCGCATGGCAAGCAAAGACAAAGGTCGCAAAGAAGAAAAGAAGAAGCCCAAGCCGAAACCCAAGGTCGAGCCCGGCCGTAAGCGCGAGGAATGGATTTCCAACGCCACCAAGCCGGCGAACTAGACAGAGCGGCCACAGCTCAGCCTCAAGCGCAAAAGAAAAGCCCGGGAACGAATCCCGGGCTCTTTCTGGCTCAATCTCTGAGCGTTACGACTGTGCTTCTTCCGTGGCCTTCACCTGCGCGACGGTCCAGTTGGGATCGCCGACTTTGAAGCGGGCGAAGCGGCGGACAGTGATGTTCTCGCCCAGCTTGCCGACCTTGGTTGCGATCAGGTCCTTGATGGCCAGGCTCTGCTCCTTGATGAAGGGCTGCTCAAGCAAGCAGACCTCCTCGTAGAACTTGCTCATCTTGCCCTCAACGATCTTCTCGATCACAGGAGCCGGTTTGCCGGTCTGCGCAGCCTGCGCACGATAGACGTCCTTCTCGCGCTCCAGATCCTCAGGCGTCACGTCTTCCTTGCGGATGTAGCGCGGATCGGTCGCCGCGATGTGCATGGCGATGTCCTTCAGGAGCTCCTGGAAATCCGCCGTGCGCGCCACGAAATCGCTCTCGCAGTTCACCTCAAGCAGCACGCCGATCTTGCCGCCGGCGTGGATATACGTGCCGACCGCGCCTTCATTGGTGGTGCGCGAAGCCTTCTTCGCCGCCGACGCCATGCCGCGCTTGCGCAGGATCACGAAGGCCTCTTCCATATCGCCCTTCGACTCCTGCAGAGCCTTCAGGCAATCGCCCATAGGCGCGCCCGAGCTGTCACGTAGCTGCTTTACCTGCTTTGCATCGATCTTCTCAGTCACCGTTGACATTTCCTCTACCCGTTCCTTCTCTCTTTAGAATCCCACAAACGCCGCAGCCCGGCTTGTGAATACCCCGTAAAAGCGGGGGACTGACCGTCCAGGTGACCGCGCTTCGCGCCGATTACCTCCAGCGCTTTCTGAGTCTGCGCCCCCAGTTGCGTTCACCCGTACAGACAACGAAAGCGTGGCCGTCAAACCTGCGCAGCCACGCTTCCCGAAACTTCCAGCGGCGGCTCTACCACCGCATAAAGTTAATAGCTGCTTTCAGCCGCCTCGGCCTCTTCGAGCGCCGCAACCACTGCGGGAGCCTTGCGGATTCCTCCACCCAGCACCGCTTCGAGATCGACCACTTCGTTCTCGGTTGCCGCCTCATCGGGAGCAGCCGCCGCCGCGACTGCTTCTCCTTCAGCGCCTGCGGCCTGAAGATCCACCTGGCTGTCGGCCGTGACACCGGCAATTTCGATGTGCTGCTTGTCGCCCGCCATCTGCACGCCCTCGATCACCGAGTCGGAGATCTTCGACGTGAACAGCCGGATCGCGCGCAGCGCGTCATCGTTGCCCGGAATCACCATGTCGACCACAGTCGGATCGCAGTTCGTATCGACCACGGCGACCACCGGAATACCCAGCTTGCGGGCTTCCTTCACCGCGATGGCCTCGTTGTTCGAGTCCACGATGAACAGCGCATCCGGCAGCCGGCGCATGTTCTTGATGCCGGCCAGGTTGGCCTGCAGGTGCTTGCGCTCCCGCTCCAGCTTGATCACTTCTTTCTTGGTCAGCAGCTCGTAGCGGCCGTCTGTCGCCATCTCATCGAGTTCCTGAAGGCGCTTCACCGACTTCTGCACCGTCACCCAGTTAGTCAGCAGCCCACCCAGCCAGCGCTGGTTGATGTAGAACATGCCGCACCGGGTCGCCTCCTCGGCGATCGCATCCTGTGCCTGGCGCTTGGTGCCGACAAACAGAATTACCTTGCCCGAAGCCACAAGGTCAGTCACGTACTTGCTGGCTTCCTTGAACATCTTCAGGGTCTTCTGCAGGTCGATGATGTAAATGCCGTTGCGCTCGCCGAAGATGTACTCCTTCATCCGCGGATCCCAGCGCTTCGTCTGATGCCCGAAGTGAACACCCGCTTCGAGCAGCTCCTTCATAGTGATAGTGGCCAAACAGCCTCCTCTGTGGATTGCATCCCGGCGGCTTCTGGTGCCGGGATTGATTCCCTCTTGGGAAATTTAACTACCTGAACGCTGGCGTCCTGCCCCTCGCACAGCAAGGAGCAGGACATCACGAACCAAACTAGCGCTTGCTGAACTGGAACCGCTTGCGGGCGCCCTTCTGTCCGTACTTCTTGCGCTCCTTGGCGCGAGCATCACGCGACAGCAGCCCTTCGCCCTTTAGCGTCTTGCGCAGCTCTGCATTGAACTCAATCAGTGCGCGGGCAATGCCCATCTTGACCGCGTCGGCCTGCGCGCTTACGCCGCCGCCCTTGACCGTGGTCACCACGTCGAAGGTCGAGCTGAGCTCGGTAAGCACCAGCGGACGAACCGCCGATACGCGCTGCTGCTCGGTCACGAAGTAGGTCTCAAGACCCTTGTCGTTGACCTTGAAGTTGCCGCTGCCGGGGCGCAGAAACACGCGGGCAATTGCCGACTTGCGCCGTCCCGTTCCGTAGTACTGAACCAAATCTGCCATTCTCTGTCCTGGTCTCTTTAAATGCTGTTAAGCAGGGTTCATCAGAACCTAGCTAGTTGATTTCGAGCGGCTGCGGCTGCTGCGCCTGGTGCGGATGCTTGTCGCCGCGATAAACATTCAGCTTGGACGCCATCTTGCGGCCCAGCTTGGTCTTGGGCAGCATGCCCTTGACCGCTTCTTCCACGATCTTTTCCGGTTTCCGCTCGAGCAGCCGCACAAACGACTCCTCGCGCAGGCCGCCGGGAAAGCCGGTATAACGGCGATACACCTTCTGCTGGCTCTTCAGCCCGGTCAGGCGTACCTTCTCGGCATTGACGACGACAACGTGATCGCCCATATCCATAAAGGGCACGTACTTGGGATTCCTCTTGCCGGCCAGCACGCTGGCGACTTCGGTGGCCAGGCGGCCCAGCGTCTTGCCGCTGGCATCCACCACAAACCACTTGCGGTCAATCTCGTGCGCGCTCGGAATATATGTAGACATCGCTTTCCTGTTCTCCTGAGCATTGCTCGCGTAAACACTGCCACGCAAAGCGTCTCCGCGGTTGAAAATTTCTCCGCGGATCGACAACGTCTGTTCGCGTGAGGCTGGCGCAGGCTCAAACCTATAGGGTTTTCTACGTTCACAACCCAGTCAGACAGACGGGCACACGCAGACTGCGCAACCAGTTTAGAATACGTGAATTTGGGGTTGGCGTCAATGTCAAGAAGTTTCGAGGAACACGAAGCGTTGACAGCCGGTAGGCAAGCATCGATTATTCATCTACCAAATTCTTCAATGCAGGAAAGGGCCAATTTATGCGGCCTTGCCTCTATCGTCCCTCGAACCTCGGGGTAGCCGTAAATCTGCTCCTCTTCTTCGGTGGTATGGAGTTGCTCACCGCGAATGCGCAAACTTCTGCCAACCTCGATCTTGCCCAACCTGTCCTGCGTGCCGGGGAGACATTAAACATGTCGATCCAACTCGATCAAGCAGTCAACTTCACTGGCGGCACTCTCCAAGTACATGTGACTGGGCCTCGACTCGGCAATCAAGAACCAGTCACGATTAGCTTTGGTGCGGACATCCCCCCTGGGCAAAAGGTGATTCCGGCCCACATCGCCCTACCCATGGACGCTGTCAGTGGTACTTGGTACGTGGACAGCGTCTCATTTTTTAGCGGCTCCAAAAGCATCGTATTGTCATCCAAGCGTGTTCCTTTTGAAGTAGAGAGCAACCCTAATCTGAAGTTTCCGCACAGTGCAGAAGTGTCAATAAATCCATCCCAAATACAACTCTTGCGCGGAGAGGCCAAGAATCTTCAGTCGCATTGAAGACCTAAAAACTTCCTTGTCCGGCTTAGCAAACCTCACCAAATTGCAGGGCTCAGCGGGATCTGATACGCAGCGGGCCATTCTGATTGAAAGCTTGACGAAAGGCCTACAGCAGGTTCAAAACACAGAAGCGCAATTCCTCAGCCTAGGATCGGGAGACTCCGGAAACAACGCCGCGCGAATTTTTTTTTGACGATCTGCGTTTTAACTACCAAACTGCCCAAGATAAGTTTGGCGGAGGGGCCGTTCTAATTATGGACAGTCCACACGTAGAACTTACAGGCCTCGACAACTCGAAATCTCGTGGCTACTCGCCGCTGGCACAGGTGGTGTTGTCCGCATACGAACATAATGAGCTTGCTTATGATTCAGTGGCCGATTCAGGCAGTCTTTATTTTGACCTACGCGTTGAAAGCGTGCCCCCGGGCGCAAATATAAGCTACAGGCGACGCGGTGACGATCAGTACAAGACTAGTTCACAACCAACAGATTCAACAGTAGACAATCTGCCTCGCGCCATTTGGGTCATTCGATTCCAGTTATCGGGCTGGCACGAGCAAGAGGTTGAATTCGATCCGTTCACAGAAAAGGAGTATGTTGTCAACGCCAAATTGAAGAAGTAAAGCTATGCACAGAAACGCAGTCACAGGATTCGGCGACTTTCTGAAGGCGCACAATCGCTCGGCGAAAATACTAGGGGGCATGGCATTCCTCCCACCTCTCGTCTCGCTGCTTCCGGCAGAATGGGCCGCCTATATATTTCCTCCAATCGGCGATTTCGCCGCGACAGCGAAATGCGGCGTTCTCATCTTCGCAATCGGAGCGATTTTCTGCGCTTATCTGCTTATCAGCGCCCGGCACTTACGCGCAATCATCATCGGCTCTCTGTTGATTTCCCTTTGCTCCTTTGTTCTCTACATTTCCTTACTCTCGCGCTTCACGAGGAAAGTTGACATACCATCACAAAAATCGTCCGTGTTCGTCACCGTTGGATATGAGCGGACAGACTACGCTAAGAAAAACTTCAGTTCTGACAGCGACTGGGAGATGCTACGGGCTCGGAGTTTGCTGGAAGAAGAAATTGAGAATCTCTGGACGGGCCGGTCGCTTCAGGTCGCACGAACTCTCCTCTTGACTTCGTATCTCGGCGTCATTCTTGGCTGGGTCTTTGCATTCAGCTGTGTCATCGCCTACGACCTTTCCAAAGGGTCTACTACGGCAACGACGACATAGCCAAATGCCTCATCTCTATTGCCCCGGACACTTATCGCTCAGCGAATCGTTCAGCCCCTGATGATCGACGCTGAACGTCAGCTCCTTCTTTCCATTCACATCCTTGATCCGGAAGACGTAAATCCTGTCGTACTCCTCGTTCGGCCAGTCCGGAACCGCCGACGGATCCTTTCCATACGTCTTCAGCATCCGCTTCGCAAATTCGTTCAGATAGTTGTGCTCCCAGGCCAGGTAGATTATGGAATTCGCGTTTTCCGGCGCCAGCAGCTGCTTTCTTAGCTGGCCGACATTCTTGAAACCGATCAGCGCATTCACCGGCATCTCCAGCTGGATCGCGATCGGCTCAATCGTCATCAGCGGGCGCACGTAGGAGTAGCTCAGATTGCCCAGTTGCCCAATCCGCGTGCCGGGATCGGGCGCATAGATCCGGTCCGGCTTCCCGTAGCGCGGAATCAGAACCTTCGGTAGCGCCAATGCCCTGTTCAAACCCCTGCACGTGAGCTGCCCGAGGCTCGCCGGAGGCTTCTCCGCATGCCGGATCGCGACGATGGTCTCCTGCGCTGCGCCGCAATGGATGAAAAAGAGAAGGCACACAAGGCTCAGGAGAGACCTCGTTGATGTCATAACGTTATTCCCCCGGGTGAAAGCATAACGGGAGTTGGACAAAGAACGACATATCCCGATCGGAAACGCACGTGTTGCCGCTCAGTGGACACAGGAGCGGCAATTACGGCAGAAGGTGTGATTGAGACGATGGGCGGCGATCATAAGACTGCTGCCGCATAGCGTCACCAGGACTTCATAACGGTGGGAGGGCAGACGGTCTCCCCACCACGCACCGGCGAAGATGCAGGCGAGTCCGGAGATCATGAGAAACAGAACCCGCAGGGAACGATGGCTGCGATAGCCCCTGACGAGAGCCAGCGCGCCGAGCGTGGCAATGATGACGGCAAGGGATCGGTGTGTCCGCTCTTCGGAGGGAAGGAAGTGCGCCGATACGGCGGAGAGAGAAATGAGGATGGGCGTCACGATGCAATGGATGACGCAAAGGGCGGAAGTCCAGACACCGAGGCGGTCTGCCGGAATCGCGAGAAGCCGTCGAGATATCACTGGGGATGGTGCCGGGGAGTGCTGAGAGTTCTGCATGCCTGAGCCAGTGTAATTGCGTGGTGGGGGCCGAACGGGTTCTGGCCAGGGATGCAAAAAGCCCGACGATGGCGCCGGGCTTTTGGTTCAAGTACTGGTTTAGAGCTTCTCGTAGAACTCGCAGGCGGAGCAGGAGATGTAGACTCCTCCGGGTATGCCGCGCTCGCGATCCTTGACGCGCTTGACAATGCGCGTGGGCTTGGCGCACTTCGGGCAATCGGTGCTCTTGGTGGTGTCCATTACTTTCTGACGGTCGGCGGTCTTCGCAATCTTGGCCATGGAAGGCTTCTCCTGATTTCTCTAGGGCTCTCACCCACACGGGGAGGCGCAAGTAGCATTTTCGAATTCACTGTATCCCGTCAACGGTATCCAAGGTCGCCGCTCCCTGATGGTCGCGTCGACTTTAGAGCGGTGGATTCCGAATACACCGATTCCGAAAATGCGTTCGGCGGCCAGCCGCGGCGCGGTTCTACCCTGCTTCTTCCTGAATGGACCTGGAATGGGTCGTCAAACGGGTGACCGGAAGGAGTGGGATGACCGCGAGGAACAGCGGACGCACTGTTAGTAGTCTACATCATCGGAGCGAAGCCTCGGCGTTGTGTTCAGTTTGTGCCGATCACCCAGCCACTGGGACGCGTGGGAGGCTGTGTCGAACGCAGCGCAAGGCGAGTCGCCCAAATACAATTGCATCGTTCTCGCCAACCGCGCTGGGATTCTATCGTCCAAACTGATGGATGACGGAACCAGGGCGGTCAAATCAACGTCTTCTCAAATGACAAAGCCGGAGCAAGGGTTCGCTGAACCTCAAAACGAATAGGGGGTGCCATGTTGCCAGAATTGCGGTTTGCGATTCGCATGCTGCGGAAGCAGCCGGGTTTTAGCCTGATTGCGGCGCTGGCGCTGGGGATTGGGGCAACGTCTGCGGTTTTCAGCTTGATTCAGGGCGTGCTGCTCACACCGCCGCCATACCAGAAGCCGGAGCAACTCGTGCTCATTCCTGCGGCGCGCACCGATGGACAGAAGATGGACAGCCCGCGCGGCTGGGCAGCGCAACAGTGGATGGAGTGGGGAGAAGCGAAATCCTTCGAGGGAATCGCCGCGTACGACTGGACATTTAATTTTTTGATTCGCAATGACGGCAGCCAGTCGATGCAGGGGATGGAGGTAAGCAAGGACTATTTTCGCGTCATGGGGCTGAAGACTGCCGCAGGGCGCGGTTTCGAGGATTCAGATTTCGGGCAAGGACCCGTGAAGTCGATCGTACTGGGATATGAGTTTTGGCAGCGGGCGTTTGGCGGCGATAGGCAGATCATTGGGAAGACGGTGCGCATCAGCCGGTGGGATGTGCCGCCCACGGTGATCGGGGTGATGGAACCGGGAGTGCGATTCCTGCCATCTCCGGGAGCGGCGAAGGAGCCGAATTACAACGTCAACGCACGGTGGATTTTTGGGTGCCGGCGGATCCGAATCCGAAATCTCTGAAGGCGCCGTATTGGAATGTAGTCGGGCGACTGCGGGATGGAGCGACTCCGCAGCAGGCGCAACAGGAACTGGCGGCGATGACGGCCAGAGAGGCGCGGGCGGAGAAAGAATTTGAAGGGTTCGCACCGCGACTGGAGCTGGTTACGGACGAAATGAACCGGGACGGGAGACGGATTCTGCTGCCGCTGCTGGGCGCGGCGGCGCTGGTACTGTTGATAGCTTGCGGAAACGCGGCAGCGCTGCTGCTGGTGCGAGGATTGCAAAGGCAACAAGAGTACGCAGTACGGATCGCGATGGGCATGGGCCGCGTGGCCCTTCTAAGGCAAGTCCTGACGGAGAGCCTGCTACTCGCGGTGCTCGGCGGGGCAATTGGAGTCGGGCTCGCCTTTGGCGCCGTAAAAATCTTCAAAGTGATTGCCGGACATGCCGTCCCGCGACTGGATGGAGTGACGGCAGGCTGGGCAGTCTTGGGTTGGGGACTCGGGGTGGCGGTGCTCGCGGCGTTTTTGGCAGGAGTTATTCCGGCGCTACGAGCGTTTCGGCTGGATCCAATGGAGGTGCTGAAAAACGCCGGGCCGAAAGGGACGGCAGGAACCGGGGAGAGGCGGCTGCTGCAGGGAGTCACCATGCTACAGACGGCGCTGACGTTGGCGCTGCTGGTGGGCGCGGGGTTGCTGATTCGCACGATGGTGAACATCGCGAAGGTGCCGGCGGGGTACAACACGGGGCGAATATTGACGATGAGCGTGACAGAGGTGCAAAGCTGGTCGAGTTGGGGCAGCTTTCACCGCCAGGCATTGGAGCGGGTTGCCGCGCTTCCCGGTGTGCAGTACGCGGCGTTTGCCTGGGGAGTGCCGCTCACGGGGAACAATTGGCCAGCCACTTTGGAGATCGAGGGCCAACCTCCGGCAGTGAAAGAGAGCGACAAGACAGCGCTTCCGCTGCGCGCGGTGACGCCTGATTATTTCAAGTTGATGGGAATGGGGCTGATGGAAGGCCGGGAATTTCGATCGACGGATGATAATAAAGCGCCAGCGGTGGCCATCGTGAACCAGGCGTTTGCGGACCGCTACTTTCCGCATGGCAACGCAATTGGACGAAAATTCTGGCTGAACGGGCGAGATAAACCGGGCACGGAAATTGTCGGGGAAATCGCGAATGGGCGGACGGACGCCTTAACGCAGGCGGCGTCGCCGGAGATTTATCTGCCGCTGTGGCAGGCGAGCGCGTTTTCAAAACATCTTGTGGTACGGACAACGGCGGACCCGCGCGCGGTGGTGGTTGCGGTGGAACGCGAACTGCGCTCCGTGGACCCAACAGCGGCGATCGAAAACGTGAAGACGCTGGAACAGATTCGCGACGAATCACTGGCATCGCGGACCTTCGCGATGCATCTGCTGACAGGGTTTTCAGTGGTGGGAAGCGTGTTGACGCTGGTCGGAATTTACGGCGTGCTTTCGCTGTCAGTGGCCTCGCGACGCCGGGAGTTAGCAATTCGCAGTGCGGTAGGTGCACAACAAAAGGACATTCGCAAGTTGATCTTCGGCGAGGGATTTCGGTTGATCGCAGGTGGCGTGCTCGTCGGCGTAGCGCTGGCGATTGTTGTGTCGCGAGTGCTGCGGTCTTTCCTGTTCGAAGTGCAGCCCAGCGATCCCGCAACATTGATCATAGTGGGAGCTTTGTTCGTGGGAGTAGGGCTCCTGGCGTGCTGGGTGCCGGTGCGGCGGGCGGGGAGGGTCGATCCGCTGGAAGCCTTACGATACGAGTGAGTCGTGGAAGCCTGGATCACCAGGGCGCACACGTCGCATGCCAAGTTTACGCCAACAGCCGATCAGCGGGACGCGGAATCGGGCGGCGCGGTTACGGTGCCGGAGTCTTCAAGGCGAGGAGCTGGTTGCTGGGATCCGGAGGCGGGCTCGACTGAGGAGGATTGGCCTGGGGCTGACGTAGTACCGGGCTGGCCTGACGCTGGCGAGGCGGTGCCCGCAGGCGTCTGCGTCTTGTTCTGGCCGCTGGTCTGACCGTTGGTCTGGTCTTTCGTCTGGTCTTTCGGGAACTGCACGGGGGCCATCTGCGGAGTGCTCGCGTCCTTGTCGGCGGGCAGAGTCTCGCCGGGGTTTTTCAGGGTGGGCGGCTTGCGCGGTGCAGTCTCGGCGCCAGGCGTAGCGGGTGCGTTGTCCCCGAGCTTGACGATGCGCGTGTTCTGCGCGGGCTTAGTATCCCAATAGTCGCCCATCTCGTTTTCGGCCCGGATCTCGGGAGTTTCGCCCACCTTGGCGGTCTCGATGCGGATGACGCGGTTCCCGTTGATACGAACGAATTGAACCGGGTCAGGCGGCTCACCGTAGATCCACTCTTCGAAAGGCATCTGGCCTTCGCGCTCACGCACCTTCGTTCTGGGCTGACCGAGCGCGGCGATCACCATGTCGGTGTTCATGCCAACAAGCGGGTGGTGGTCGAGTATGGACTTTTTGAGCCAGGGCGGCAGCGTATCAGCGTAGGCCTGGACAGGTGTCTTCAGGTTGAAGTCGACGATAGGCTTGACCAGCGCCTCCACCTGCATCCCGGTCATATCGGGCACGGCATGGGGAAAGACGAGCGTGATGCGGGTTCCCGTCGGGGCCTGGCCGCTGTCATTCACGACAGGAGTGGTCATGTTGGGGTCCATGCCGATCTCGATATGACGCAGCCACTTGTGCTTGTGCTCCGGGCCTCCGTTGAAGTCGAGGAGGATGCGGTCCTTTTCAATCTTGACGTCGGTCAGCACGACGCGCTCGCCGGCTTTGACGGCAAGCCCCTTGTCGCGGATGGTGCTCACATAGTCGGAACCGCTGGGCGACATCGGTCCGTTGGCGGGAGGGTAATGGTGGCGACGGGAAGCGGGCGCTGCGAAGCCCCTCTGACGTGAGGAAACGAAGCAGGTCCTCGCGATTTGTGATTGGTGAGCGGAACGGTGGAAATGGCGATGTTTTGGGCTGTGAAGTCGAGATACTTGCTGAAGATTCCCTCGGGAACAACGGTGGAACCCCGCGCGGTTAAGGAAACGCGGACAGCGTGAATGTAAGGGGAAGGGAGAACGCGGAACCGAAATCGTGTGCAACAATTTTTTGGTAAACGTGAAGCTGATGGGCCTCCGTTTCGGGGTCGGCATGGCGCGATTCGGCGCGATTGACGAGGGATTGAGTACTTTGGGCACGCAAGTTCGTTTCGATGCCAAACAACTTTTCGCGCCTATGAAACTTTTGGATGCGGGTCAGGTACAGGTACCTGGCTGCCGTTTTGCGCCGCGACGGCAGAAGAAGAAGAACAGCGAGGACAGGCCTACCCAGGCGAACCAGTCTCCAGTGCGGCGTAGAAGGTGGGTCCGCTGCCCAGAGGGAGCGCGCCAACGAGGATGTCGAAGCCGGGAGCGCCAGTCACGCGAAACGCAAGGACGCGCCCGCGACTGTCAGAGAGGGTAAGGATTCCCTGCTTGACGGAGCGGGCGATGCTGAATTCGCTCTCGACCCCACGCAGGATGGCCATGCGACCGTGTAGCCAGCCGTCGGCGACGAAATCCCAGGCGGGGACGAGCATGAGGCGGGCGCCATCATTCGAATATTGGCGGGCGAGCAGCGGGAAATCCATGTCCTTGCAGATTCGACGCCCCACTTCCCTGCTGTTCCGTCGTGGGATGGGCGGTCAAAGGTGAGGCGGGCGGTGCCGGGCAGCAGGTGGGACTCGAAGGCGGGCAGCATGTGGTGCTTCTCGTAGGTGCCTTCGAGGCGGCCATAGGCGAATTGGGCGGGCTTCGTGCAGATTGGGCTGATGTTCAAAGCTGACAAGGATGGTGACGTGGTTCTCCCGCGCCGCCTGCTCGAGGATGGCGTCAGCCTGTGCGAGGTCGTCTCCTTTTATACGGGCGATCTTTTCGGGGAAGACAATAACCTTCGCGCCCTGGGCGGCAAGTGCCGGAGATCTGGGCGACGTAGTCGCGGACGAGGGAGACGGCGGCTGCCCCTGCGGAGAGAGTTTCTTGTCGGTAGAGATGAGCGCGACGGTGACGCGCGGCGAGGTTGGAGCGGAGGCGAGGCGGTAGAAGCCGTATCCGAAGACGAGGATGAAGATTGCCGCAGCGGCGAACGCCAGGTTTCGCTTTGAGCTGGGGAGGGCGACGGGTGCGGAGTGCGGCGATGGTGGAGGGGAAGAGCAGGACGATAAAGCTGATGGACCAGATTCCGGTGATGGAAGCGATCTGAATAAGAGGAAGGCAGTTCATCTGCGTATAGGCCAGGTTCCCCCAGTGCTGTGCACGGAGCGGAACTCAGCGAGGTGTTCGACGGCCGACCAGAGGACGGGCAGCGCGAAGACGGCGCGGAAGTTCTGGCCTCGCAGGATGAATGCCTGGTGGGGCCAGACGATGAAAGCAAAGACCAGCGAGGGCACGATCAGGATGAAGATGGTGAGCCAGAGCGGAGTAACGATGCGGTCGTATTTCCATACATTGAGGCCTCCGAGGAGGAACGCTGCGAAGGCCAGGCTCCAGGCAGTCCAGCGCGAGGGGCGGGGAGCCATGAGGAGCATGGGCAGCGGCGCGAACCAGGTGAGCGACCAGATGGGATGGAGTCCGGTTCCGAAGTAAAAGCCAGCAGCGGACAGGACGAGGGCAACGAGGGCGACAGCGATGTGACTGGGATTGATAGCGAAGTCGACGGGCCGGATTTGGTCCAATCCGGAGCGAACAGGGTTTGAGGCCACGAATGAGTCTCCTTAGGGCGCGGCGCACAAGCGCGCGGAATTCTTTCTCGGACAGGTTAAAACGGCCGGCACGGTGAAGGGTGTCGTTTCCGTGGGTGACGGCCCAGAGTTCGAGAGCAACTTCCCAGACATCGTCTTTGCAGAGCAGGCCGGAGCGCATGGCGGCGTTGACCGCGTCGGCGATGGGATTGAGGGTAGGCGAGCGACGGGCGCGGAAGTCGTCGGGATAGCGGCATGCTCCGGGGCGGGGCTGGGAGAAGACGTAGTCGAAGATGCGCGGCCAATCGAAAGCATAGTCGATGTAGGCCTCCATAGCGGAGATGAGCTGCGCCTCGGGCGAGCCACGCATGGGGCGCTCTCGATGTAGCTGAGGAAGGTGGCAAATTGCTGGTTGGTAATGGTGTTGAGCAGCTCTTCCCGATTGGGAAAGTGATGATAGATGGCCATCGGCGTGATGCCAACGGCGTCGGCAACACGGCGCATGCTAGCTGCGCCGAGACCTTCGGCCTCAAGGATGGCGAGAGCGGCCTGGGCGATGCGGTCGGCGGTGGAGGGGTAGGCCATTTGCTATATAGCGTATACTACGCAGCTATATGCTGATAGTTCCCCTATCTGAAATGATGGTTGGCATGAAAGCCGTGATATTTGGCGCGACGGGAATGGTGGGGCAGGGTGTGTGCGGGAATGCCTGCTCGATCCGGAGGTGGGGCAGGTAGTTGTCAGTGGTCAGGACCGCGAGCGGGCAGACGGGGTGCGAAGCTGCGCGAGGTGGTGCACAGCGGTTTCCGGATTTTTGCGGCGATTGAGAATGAGCTATCCGGCTACGATGCCTGGAGCTTCTGCCTCGGAGTGTCATCGGCGGGAATGACGGAGGCGGAATACACGCGCGTCACCTTGCCGGACGCGTACATCCGCGATGGCTGCGGCGCGAACGCTGATGAAGGTGGACCCGGGCATGACGTTTGAATATATTTCCGGCACAGGAACAGACCGTTTGCGAAAAAGGGCGTTCGATGTGGGCGCGAGTGAAAGGCAAGACGGAGAATGCTCTGCTGGCGCTGCCGTTCAAGGCGTCGTATATGTACGGCCGGGCTTTATCCACGGCTTACCGCGATAAGAGTCGAAGACGCGCGTCTATGGTTTGCTCTGCATAAGCGAGCCGCTGCTGCCGATGCTGAAGGCCATCTTTCCGCAATGTTGACTGCGCCGACGACCAGTTGCAGGCCGGGCGATGGTGGGCATTGCCTACGGCATGGGTATCCAAAGAAGGTGCTGGAGATGAGGGACATCGACAGCGTGTGGCCTGAGCCCGTCTACTGCGACGGGCTCCTTCAACAACGGGGAGGGTGATGAAGCTGGCGTCGCCGGGCGTGTGCCAGATGCGCTGCGTGGCCTTGTAGTCCGCGGGCTTGGCGTCGAAAATGTTGGGCACGAAGGTTTGCGGGTTGCGGTCGTAGAGCGGGAAGAGGCGTGGACTGCACCTGGACCATGATCCGGTGGCCGGGCTGGAAGACGTGGTTCACCGTGGGCAGGCCGAAGCGGTAGAGCAGCGGCTTGTCGGGCGTGATGGCTCGGGATGCTCGAAGCTGGTGCGGTAGCGGCCGCGGAAGATGTCGAGCGAGATGGGCAGCTCGTAGCCGCCCATCGCCGGTTGCGAGGGACGGTGCCGGGATAGACGTCGATCAGCTTGACGACCCAGTCGCTATCGGTGCCGCTGGTGGAGGCGTACAGGTTCACTTCGGCGCGCCGCTCACGCGCAGCGGCTCGGTGAGCGGCTCGCTGACGTAGGTGAGCACGTCGGGGCGGCCGTCGACGAAGCGCTGATCGTCACCAGCCAGGTGCGCCAGGCGTCCCGTCGCCGTTGAAAACCGGGCGCGGGCGATACGGCACGGGCTTGGCGGGGTCGGAGACGTATTCGTCGTACTTCGGCGACGATGCGTCGGGCGCGTCGAACGAAAGGCGCCGTTCGCCGTGAGATAGAGTGGCTTGGATTTGTTCGGGCAGCTGGCGTCGCAGCTCAGCGGCCAGGACTTGAAGCGGTCCCAGTGATTTTCGCCGGTGTTGTAGATCAACACGGGCGGCGTGTCGGCCTTGGGCGCGCCGTCGAGCAGATATTGGTTGAAGAATGGCAGCAGCACGTCGCGGCGGAATTGCAGCGTGGTGTCGCCATCCCACTGCAGCGGGCCGAGCGAGGAGCCGTCGTGGTTGACCTGGCTGTGGCGCCACGGGCCCATGACCAGAAAGTTCTTGTCGTTGCTGGTGTCCTTCGGCTCCACGGCTGCGTAGCAGTGGATGGCGCCCCACATGTCTTCCTGGTCCCACAGGCCCTGCAGCCACATGGTGGGAACGGTGAGCGGGCTTGCGCCATGATCTTGTCCAGCGCCTGGCCCTGCCAGAAGGCGTCATACGCCGGATGCTCGTCGACCTTGCGCCAGAAGCGGAAGCTGTTCGAGGCCTCCGTAGCGCGCGAAGTCGCCGGCCGAGCCCGCTCGAGGAAATTGGTGTAGTCGTCGTAGCCTTCGCGCGGAATCTGCTGCGCCGCGCGCCGCGCGCCGCGGTCTGTCTCGGTGAAGTAATCGAGATTGGGCTGGCGAAAGGCGCCGTAGTGGAACCAGTCGTCGCCCATCCAGCCATCGACCATCGGGCTTTCGGGCGCGGCGACTTTCAGCGCGGGATGCGGATGGATCAGCGCCATGACGACGGTGAAGCCTTCGTAGGAGGAGCCGAGCATGCCGACTTTGCCGTTGGACTCAGGGACATTCTTCACCAGCCAGTCGATGGTGTCGTAGGCGTCGGTGGTGTCGTCCGTGCCGGTGGGATTGAGCGGGCCGGTCGGCGGGGCGTCATCAGTACTCGCCCTCGGAGCCGTACTTGCCGCGCACATCCTGAAAGACGCGGATGTAGCCGGCTTTGACGAAAACGTCGTCGCCCTGCGGCAATCTGCGTCGACCATGTGCGGCGACTCTCGCGCAGGCGCGGCCGGCGGCGTTGTAGGGCGTGCGGGTCAGCATGATCGGCGCGTGCTTCGCGCCTTTGGGGATCACGATCACGGTGTAGAGCTTCACGCCGTCGCGCATGGGGATCATCTCCACGCGCTTGACGTAGTCGTAGTCGGCGAACGGCGGCGGTGAACTTGGGGGGAATGTCCGGGGTCATGGGGCTGATAGCCGGCGCCGACTGGGCGGGTGAGGCGAGCGCGGAGAAGACGAGGATGGAGGCGACTGCGGCGGAACGGCAGAAGAGTGTCATCGCGGAGTTCCTTATGGGATTGTGCAAGAGTAGGCAGCGTGCTGGGTGGTCTCAGCGGTTGGATTTCTCTTTGTTGCGAAGTATATCAAGAGCGAGGATGGCGGGCAGCGCGACGTCCGGGGTGCGGCGGTATTCGCGAAATCTATAATTGTGCGTAATGCAGGCACTTTTGAGGGACCTTCGCTTTGGCGCGCGCCGGCTGGCGAACCAAGTCCCGGACTCACGGTAGTGGCGCTCCTGACGCTGGCGGTGGCGATCGGAACAAATGTCGCCATCTTCTCGGTGACGAGCGCGCTGCTGCTGCGGCCATTTCCCTATCGGCAGCCAGAGCAACTGGTGAGCATCCAGGTGAAGGATGAGACGACCGATCACGGCGGCACGCTGCTTCGCTACGAGCTGCTTCGCGACAGGGCGCAGGTATTCGAGTCGGTGGCGGTGTGGGCGAACGACGACTTCAATCTCACCGGAGTGGGCGAGCCGGTGCAGGTGCCGGTGGCGCGTGTGTCTCCGAACTTTTTCTCGACACTCGGAGTGACGGCCGCAGATCGGGCGCACCTTCAACGACGACGAGGGACGTCGCTGAGGGCAAGTCCGGTGGTCATGCTGAGCGAGTCGATCTGGCGCAGCCGGCTTCAACAGCGATCGAAATATCGTTGGCCTTACGGTGACGCTGGACGGCACACCGCACGCGGTGATCGGCGTGCTGCCCGCGGGGGTGCAGTTCCCTTTCGTAGGACCGGCGGACATCTGGACGCCGCGGTATTTCGAACACACGCTGTTCACTCCGCAACGGCTGCGGATGGGAGTGGGGTATCTCGGTTTCCTGGGGCGGCTGGGCGCGGGCCAAACGCTGGCGCAGGGCAACGCCGAGCTAGCCGTGCTGAACCAGCAATATCGCGAGCAGAACCCGACGGCTCCGGATGCGGCAGCCTCGATTCAGACGACCGCTGTTCCGCTGCGGGACCTGGTAGTGGGCGATGTGCGCGGCAAGCTGTGGATGCTCTGCGGCGCGGTCGCCCTGCTGTTGATGATTGGCTGCGCCAATGTTGCCAGCCTGCTGCTTTCGCGCGCGCTGGCCCGCAGGCGGGAGTTGGCGGTGTGCGCGGCGCTCGGGAGCAAGCCGGGGCGCGGTGATGCGGCAACTGCTGGCGGAGAGCATGTTGCTGGCGTTGGTGGCCGGCGCGCTGGGTGCGGCACTGGGATGGGCCGCAGACCGGGCGCTGAGTACATGGGGAACCAGCGAACTGCCAGGCGGAATCCCGGTAGGTATGGACCTGCGGGTGCTGGTGTTTACGGTGCTCGTTTCGCTGCTCACTGGATTTGTGACGGGGATTTTTCCAGCGGTGCAGCTGGCGCGAACAGATCTGAACTCGACGCTGCGGGATGAGGGACGAGGGATCTCCGGCGGGCGCGCACGGGGGAGGCTGAAGAATCTGCTGGTGATTGGGCAGGTGGCGCTTTCGCTGCTGTTGCTGATCGGCGCGGGATTGCTGCTGCGCAGCTTCGAACGGCTTCTGCGCGTCGATCCGGGCTTTGCGGCGGACCACATGCTGACGATGAACGTATCGCTCCCGACGGCGAAGTATGCGAAGCCGGAACAGCAGACGGCGTTCTTCGATGAGGTGCTGCGGCGCGTGTCCGCATTGCCGGGGGTGCGCGATGCTGCGATCTCAGCCGCGCTGCCGCTAAGCTGGAAGCGGGTAACGCCGTTGCTTCCGGACGGGCAGCCGAACGTACCGCTGGCGCAGCGGCCGTTCATCGACATAGAAGCGATCAGCCCGCAGTGGTTCCGGACGATGCGCGTGCCGATGCTGGGAGGGCGTGGATTCACCGCTGCTGACGATGCGCACGCCCCGAAGGTGGTGATTGCGAATGAGGCGTTCGCGCGGCGCTTCTGGCCGGGTGAGAATCCGGTGGGCAAGCACGTGCTGGTGGGGCGCGGGCCGGAGCCGTCGGAGGTGATCGGAATTGCGGCGAATATTCGGAACAAGGGACTGGCGGAGGAGACGCAGGCGCAGCTCTACCTGCCGTTTGCGCAGCTTCCGTGGGGCGATATGAATTTGCTGGTGCGTACGGTGGTGCCTCCGTTGAGCATGGCGCAGCCGGTCCGGGCGCAGATTGCGGCAGTGGATCCCGATCAGCCGGTGACTGCCGTGCAGACGGTCGACGACCTGATGGATGGTCTCGCGCGCGCAGCCGCGCTTCATCATGCTGCTGCTGGCGGTATTTTCAGCTACAGCCCTGGGGTTGGCTGCAATCGGCCTTTACGCTGTGCTGGCGTGGTCAGTCGCACAGCGGCGGCAGGAGATCGGAATCCGGCTGGCGCTGGGGGCAGAGAGAAGTGCAGTGCTCTGGGCTGTTGTGAGACAGGGACTGGTGCTGGTTGTAGCCGGAATCGCGATCGGACTGGCCGCGGGATTATTCGCCACGCAACTGATGGCCAGCGCGCTATACAGGACCAGTGCCCGCGACCTGACGACATTTGCACTGGCGCCGCTGGTGTTTCTCGGAATCGCGCTGCTGGCGAGCTACCTGCCCGCGCGACGTGCAACAAAGGTCGATCCGCTGGAGGCAATGCGCGGGTAAGTGGACTCACGACCCGCTCCCCGGTACTCTCAAAAAGAAAATTCTCAGTGACCGAGGGCCCCGTGCCGCCAGTTCGCCCATTCATTCATCCCAGCAAGGAAGCTCCCCTGTCGTGCGGAGAGGTTCCGCTTGACGCCCTCGCCAGGAAGTACGGTACACCGCTCTACGTGTACTCCGCTGAAAGCCTGCTTTACCGCCTTCAGCTCTTTACTGAAGCCTTTCTGAGCGAGCCGACACCGATCGCGCACCTCGTCTGCTATGCGGTGAAGGCAAATCCGTCGCTCGCCATCCTGAAGTTTCTGCATCATGAGGGCGCGGGTTTTGACATCGTCTCCGGAGGCGAACTCGAGCGCATTCTCTCCATCGACAAGGCGCCCACGCACCGCGTGGTCTTCTCCGGAGTTGGCAAGACTGCTCCGGAAATTGATCTTGCGCTGCGTTCCGGCATCCTGCTTTTCAACATTGAGAGCGAGGGCGAGCTTGAACTGGTCGCCGAACGGGCCGCAAAGCTGAAGAAGCGTGCCCGGTATCGCTCTGCGGGTGAACCCCGATGTCTTCGCGGAAACACACCCCTACATTTCGACAGGACTTCGCGAGCACAAGTTCGGCATCGATATACGACGGGCGCGCGCCGTGTATCGTAACGCAGCAGGTTACAAATGGATCGAGCCGGCAGGAGTGAGCGTTCACATCGGTTCGCAGATTCGGAGCATCGAGCCGTTTGGATCCGCGGTTGCCCGGGTTGCGGGGCTGATCCTCGAATTGCGGAAGGACGGCCTGCCGATCAGGTTTCTGGATGCGGGCGGTGGACTTGGCATTGAGTACCATGCCGGGCAGCATTTCAATCCTGAAGAAAAGGTGCGGCACTACGCAGACGCGCTGGCGAAGGCTATCAGCGGCCTCGACAGCATTACGCTGCTGCTGGAGCCGGGGCGGTTCCTGATTGCGCAGGCAGGAGCGCTGCTGACGCGCGTGCTCTACGTGAAGAAGAACGGCGAGAAGACATTCGTGATTACCGATGCGGGGATGAATGACCTGATTCGTCCCGCGCTTTACCAGGCTCATCACGAAATTGTCCCGGTCACGCCGCGCAAGGGCGCGCGCAAAATTACCGCCGATATTGTCGGCCCGGTCTGTGAAACGGGAGACTTCTTCGCGCGCGACCGGGAGATCCCCGCCGTTCAGCCTGGCGACCTGCTCGCGATTCTCGATGCCGGGGCCTACGGCATGTCGCTCGCCTCGAACTACAATTCGCGGCCGCGGCCGGCCGAAGTTCTCGTTCAGGGCAAGCGGGTGAGGCTGATCAGACGACGCGAAACTACATCGGATATGCTGGCGGCTGAAACCATGTGATAGCTTGGCTACCGTGTGAATTTTCGCAGGATCGGATACATCCTCGCCATGAAACGTTTTCTATCGCTGACCATAGCCGCATCTCTTTGGCTCGCCCCTGCCCTGCACGCCTCCAACCAACTCCAGATCAAGACGGACAAAGGCAAAGTCGAAGGTTCGCTGACTACTGACGGAAAAGTCCGCGCGTTCAAGGGCATTCCCTACGCCGCTCCTCCGGTGGGCAATCTGCGCTGGCAGGCTCCGCAGCCCGCGGCGAAGTGGAAGGGCGTGCGCCAGGCAAAGGAATTCGGCAATCACTGCTTTCAGACGAACGTTTATCCCGACATGATCTTCCACGAATCAGGAGAGAGCGAAGATCTGCCTGACGCTGAATGTGTGGACGTCGGCGGCAGTGAAAGCCGGCAGCCTGCCGGTGATGGTCTGGATCTTTGGCGGCGGGTTCGCGAGCGGAGGCACCTGTGAGGGGCGCCAGGATGGGCAGTTTCTTGGCGCATTGCAATGTGGTGGTGGTGTCGATGAATTATCGCCTCGGCATCATCGGATTCTTCACTCATTCGGAGCTGACCGCAGAGTCGCCCCATCACGCCTCAGGCGACTATGGACTGCTTGACCAGGCTGCGGCGATCAAGTGGGTCAGTCAAACAACATAAGGGGCTTCGGCGGCGATCCGAAGAACATCACCATTTTCGGGGAGCTTGCGGGATCGTTTTCGGTGAGCGCGCAGATGGCGTCGCCGCTGTCGAAAGATCGTATCGAGAAAGCTATTGGGGAAAGCGGGGCGGCCTTTTACAGCTCTGGCCTCAGCTTTGAGCCACGCGAGGAGCGGGAGCAGCGGCGGACGCCAAATTCGCAGAGAGCGCTCTGCATGCGACGACGCTGGCTGAGCTTCGAAACATTCCTGCTCGAGGACCTGATCAAGGCGGCCAGTGCCAAAACAACCCCGCCCCCGCCGCGCTTTGGACCGGACATCGAACTCGGATGGTTCCTGCCTGACAGCGTGCCGAACATCGACGCCGCCGGAAAGCAGGCGCATATTCCGCTCATTGCCGGCTGGAACAAGGACGAGGTACGCGCGGAGGTGCTCCACGCTGATCCCAAGGTGACTGCCCTAGACATTCAAAGCGCAGGCCAAGGGGGAGTTCGGCGAAAACGCTGACAAGTTCCTCGCGGTTTATCCGGCGACCAGCGACGAAGAGGCTCTGGAGTCCGCGGGCAGTTCGTCAGCGATCGCTTCATCGCCTTCTCCACCTGGCGCTGGCTTGAAGCACAGGTCAAGACGGGAGAAGCTCCGGTCTATCGCTACCGTTTCGATCTCGGATCGCCGGGAGATCGTTCCATCCGGCGGCCATTGGCGCTTTCCACTCGGACGACATCGAGTATGTCTTTGGAACTCTCGATTCGCGGCAGGAAATCACGGTGCGTCCTGAAGACCGCAAGCTATCGGATGAAATCCAGACCTACTGGACGAATTTCGCGCGCACGGGCGATCCCAGCGGCGGATCTGACGCCCAATGCGGATCTGCCCAAGTGGCCAACATATAATGCGGCGTCGGGATGGATCGTGATGCATCTGGATACGACTCTGGAAGCAAAGCCCGACACGCAGCGCGATCGTTATCTCTTCCTCGACAGCGTCTGGGCGAGCCGAGAAATTAACGGAGCTGTCACAAAAGACACCTTCCGGAGCCTTCCGAAGGTTGCTCCGGTCATTTCCCACCTTTATCCTTCGATTTGAAGATGGAGTGATCCGAAATGACCGAGATCCCGAAGCACATAACCGGAATACCGAAACACATGATTGAGCCGGCGGCCCATCGTCCGCTGCGCACCGCCGCGTGGATGAATGCGACACTCTCGATGAGATATTTCTTGATTGCCTGCCTGCTTTTGGCGGTGCTTTCCTGCGCCGTATCTATACGATCCTCGATCGCGCGATCGGCGAAGGGTATCCGCTGACAATGTCGATCTCAGGGCCGGTCACGGTCTCGGGACAGCACATCACCTGGCTGATTCCGCTGCTCGAGACCGGCTGGATCGCCTATCTGAGCACGACCGACGCCGTCTGCTATCACGATGGACATCGCAGCCTCGATGCTCATGGGCACAATCCCTTCCACGAGGTGCCCATCTTCGGCGATGACGCAAAGCTGCGCGACGATCAGATCATTCGCGTGACCGATGTGGGATTTCCGGAAGAAGTTCTGCTCGACCAGGATAAATTCCTCTCGGCGTGCCTGCAGCTGCCCGAATTTCAGAAGAAGATGACGGGAACGGAGATGCGCAACCTTCTCGGCGCCTTTTACGCCGCGCAGGAGCGGAGCGCCCGTGCTCCGCATGGATTACTCGCGACATGCCACCGGCTCGCACTGCCGATATTCGTTGGAGCGCCTGCAGACGGAAGCGTCTTCCTCAACTCGATGAAGCTGTGGGCGATGAGGAAGGCGGCCATGATCGAGGATTACGAATTTGAGCTCGACCTTCACGCCGAAGTCTTCGAAGCGTGCGCCTATCATCGATGGGGACTCTTCGACAGCGAAGCCAAAGGTCTGGCGACCTTCATCCTCGGAGGCGGTGTGCCGAAGAACTACAACCTGCAACCGGAGCCGGCTCTGGGACAGGTTCTCGGGCTCCCCGATATTCGCGGTTATCAATTCGATGTTCAGATCACCACCGCGCCGGTGATGGATGGATCGCTCTCGTCGTGCCCACCTGCTGAGGCCGTCACCTGGGGCAAGGTCGACAAGGATGTATACCTCCAGACGACGGAGAGCATGACGGAGACTACTCGCAGGTCATGCCCTTCATCACCAAGGCACTCCTCGACAACCGCAAGCGCTTCGAGAAGAGGCTGGCGGAAGTGGGCGAAGAGCAGCTCTTCAAAGACGAACCGCGAGCGCGTGGGTATCTGCGCCCCCGCACCGGATACCGGCTCTATGAACGACGCGACGAGCTCACTGCCAAGCTGATGGACGATGTGAAGAACAACGCAGAGTGGCTGAAGAGCAGCATCGAGTATCAGTCGGCGGCAGCCAAATAGGTTTTCGGCTGATCTGAAACGATCGCGCTCCTTCATTCACTTTCTCTTAGAGATCAATCCTCGATTGGTTTTGAGAATTCATTTCTCTTGACAAATTACTTGATTGGTCTTGAGAAGAGGAAACGGAATGTATGGTCCGCCGCCGTATTGCAAGCGAAAAATGAAGGTGACGGAATTGGTCTGCGCGAATGTATCCGGCCTCTGTTGGAGTAGCGAACTCCTGGCCTGAATGGAATGCGCTGCGCCCTCGTCCTTTTTAGTTTCGCTGCCTTTGTAGGCATTTTCCGAATGCAGGTTTCGGGAGCGCCGGGATCGACCGTTGTGCCATCTCATGGTTCGCCAGCAAACCTGGCAGGGAATCTTAGAGTTCAGATCCGTCGTTGTTGGACTGCAGATGTGGGAATCGCGGAGCGATTTCCAAGCCTGGCGCTTGTGCCAGGCGTCATGTGCAGCCCATCAGGCTGTGACGGGTTGTGGTAAAAGCGGCGGCCGATAAGCCTCTCCTTTGAATAGAACCGCCCAGACCATGCGTGCCATCTTGTTGGCTAAAGCCACTGTCGCTACCTGTTTGCGCTTGCGTGCGGTGAGACTGGCCAGCCACATACTCAGGCCCGAAGATTGCTTCGTTCTCTGCAGCAGCACGGAATGCGCTCCTAGCACGAAGAGCTTTCGCAGGTATTTGTTCCCACGTCTGCTGGTACCAGTGAGCTGCTGCTTGCCGCCGGTGGAGTGCTCGCCGGGCACAACTCCCAGCCAGGCAGCAAACCCGCGGCCCTTCTTGAAGGCTGCCCCGTTGCCGATGGCCGCGATGGTGGCTGTAGCGATCAGCGGTCCAATTCCAGGGATCGCGATCAGGCGTCTGCATGGTTCAAGTTCGCTGGCGATGCGCACGATCAGTTTGTTGGATTCTTCGATCTGTCTGTGCAGGTACTGCATCTCTATCTGCAGTTGTGCCAGAAGTACTCGTAACGCACCCGATAGCTTGTTGTCTGCGTCTTCCAGGATGGGGGGAGAGAGGCTTCAAGATGCTCGCGTCCCTTGCGCATCGTGATGCCACGCTCCAGCAGCAATCCGCGAATCTGGTTGATCACCGCGGTGCGGCGCACGACCCACCGTTCGCGTACTCGATGCAGCGACTGCAGGTCGAGCTGGTCATCGGTCTTGATCGGCACAAAGCGCATCGTGGGACGGGTTACAGCTTCGGCAATGGCCTCGGCATCGATGTAGTCGTTCTTGTTCGTCTTCACGTACGGCTTCACATACTGTGCCGGCATCAAGCGCACATCATGCCCCTGTTCCCGCAGAGCACGGCCGAGAAAATGAGATCCTCCGCAAGCCTCCATGCCGATCAGGCACTCGCGAAGGTTCGATGTAAAGCGCAGCAGCTGAGTCCGCGAGCACTTCTTGCGAACCACGACTTCACCTCGTGCGTTGACACCTACAAGGTGAAAGACAGTCTTCCCTAAATCGATGCCGATGGTGCGGATCTCCATGGAACACCTCCTATGTTCATCTCTACACCCTCGAGGGGGGGGTAGGCGGCGGACCATGCCAGTAGTTTCCACCGTAAATAGCGGAGCAGTCCTATAAGCATTAGACCAACGTGTGTCCTGCTTTTCCTTGTTTTGAAAGTTTCCCGGTAGTGCTTTAGCATCGAAGATAATGGGGCTCGCCGCTGGCAAGGAAGAACGCATACCCTACCTCGACGGACTTCGGGGTTACTCCATCCTGGCAGTTTTGCTGGATCACACATAGAAACCGATCACTGGCTGAGCAGGCACCCTTATCTTTGCATTCTCATCGCGGACGCGACTCTGGGCGTGCGTGTGTTTTTGTATCAGCGGATTTCTTATCGCGACAGTGCTCTGTCACGAAGAGGGAAGAAGGGCCGTATCTCTATCCGCGGCTTTTATGAGAGGCGCATCGCGCGCATCTTTCCTGCCTTCTATCTCTACATTGTTGTGATTGCGGTATTAAGCGCGTTCCGTCTGATTCAGGTCCCATTGGCATCATTTCTGGCGGCGGGACATGCACCTGGAATGACGCCTATTTCGGTCGCTTAGCGGTGGTGCCCAGGACAATTCCAAGGTGTTCGGCCATATGTGGACCCTTTCGATTGAAGAACAGTTTTATCTCGTATGGCACAGCTGCCTGGTCTTCTTCGGTCGCCGTTGAAGCCAACATTCTGGCGGTGGCAGTAGTCGTGCTGCTTCCGTTGATACGGCTGATAGTTTTCTTCTTCATCCACAGCACCAAGATCCGCAACTGGCTACTTTATCGCACCGCACAGGATGAGATCGTGTGGGGAGTGCTGGCCGCCTCCTCGTTCAAGGAGGAGCTCTCGAACGCCTGCGCAACTTTCGCTACCGTACGGCATGGCTGATCGGCTCGTTGTTGGTGATTTTTGTTCTGTGCCCTGCGCTCGCATCGATTCAGGCTTCCGGTATGGAAGTGTGGCTCGTTCCCACTCTCCAGGGTGTGGCCATCGTCAGCTTCATTTTCTGGCTGCTGAGTGGCGCGGGCGGTATCGTTCGCAACGTCCTTGAATCCTGGCCCGCTGTCCAGCTGGGATTGCTCTCCTATTCCTTGTACATCTGGCAGCAGCCTTTTACACAGTGGAGCGGACTTCCTTCATTCCCTTCCCGCTTAACGTTCTGTTGCCTGTTATCGTCGCGATCCTATGCTACCGGCTGGTGGAAATGCCGCTTCGCCGCCGCATCCGCCTGTGGTTCGCCCAGGGTACGCCCGCGCATACGTGAGTTGATGACCTCTCATCTCGCCAGGCCAAGATAGTCCGGCCGATCAGCGATTGTGCGGTGGCGAAACACACTCGCGATGGCACGATCCTTGAGGAAGAACACGCCCGGCATCTGCTGGATGTCTTCCTTCAATAATCCGATCCGGTACTTGAACATCGCACCCTTGACCCATCCGATCCACACCGCCGGGCGGAAAATCTGCAGCAGGCTGACCCGCGCCAGCGCGAACGCCGGCTCGCGGTAAAGCGACGCATCCGGATTGCTCACCCGCTCCACATCCGGCATTCCGTAGTAGTCGAAGTAAGGTTGCGCCCGCTCCGGCGAACCTAAATGCACGAAGGCAACCTGCACGCCGCGATCTGTCAGCCTCGCGCGAACCTTCGCCACGTCGTCGATCGCCTGCCGGCAGAACGCGCAACCGAAGTGGCGGAGAAACACCAGCAGGACTGGACGCTCGTCGACCAGATCGAGCAGAGTCCGGCCCGACTCGGTCTGCGTTGCACCCAGCAGACTGATCAGTGCGGCGGAATCAGGTTTTGGCGGCACTTACTGCGAGCCTTTCTCTCCAGCCGAAAAGACAGTCCACGGCCCGGCCTTCATGTCTTTCAGGATCGGAGCCTGCCAGGAATACTCGGGATGCGCAGCCAGGAAAGGCTTGGCGAGAAAATCCTCGCCGCAGGGATGCCCGGCGTGCGCAACCAGGCTCATCTTCGCCGCCATGTCACTATCCGCTGCCTTGCCCTGCACCGCGCCGCCGGGATAGTACGCAGGCCACTCCCACTCAGGAATGCCTTCCTTTGCCACGTCTGCGTGCCCACAAAGCGAGCGCTGATCGGCGCGCTTCTCCTTCAGGAACGAATCCTCATGATCGGCGAGAAACTGCTCCGCCAAAGGCACATCGATCTTGCCCTTGTTGGCGGCCATCAGATCTTCCCAGCGTACTCGGCGTGCATTGGGTGACGAGCTCAGGTCCTTGATGTCGAAGCCGTCGGTCTCGTCCTGGATGAGCTTGGGATCGCGCGCCCAGTTGGAACTGACGAAATAGCCATCCTTCTTACGCCACACCGGAGTATGCTTCAGGCCCAGCTCCAGATAGGCGATTTCACCTGTCTTGCGGTCGCCAATGAGCCAGTCGTTCGCATAGCCGCCGTTGTCGTCCTTGATCATCGTGGCGATATAGTCGTCGATTGAATCGGCATACTGCAGCGCCTTGCGCGAGCGAACAAACTCCGGCTTGCCCTTTCGAGTCCCATCCGACGAACTGCGTGATCGTCGTCTCGGTGATCATGATGCCCGCATCGTTGATGCCGAAATCATCCTGGCTGGTGATCACTCCGGGCAGGCCGTCCATCAGCATTCGATGCCCATGCTCGGGTTGAATGTCAAACATGATCACCCATCTCGAGCCCTCAGCATAGGACGACCAGTTGTTGTGCGCGATGACGATCTTGCCGTCCTTCGTATAGCTCCCGGTGGCAATAAATGCGCTGCAGTTGCCGGGAGACTTGATCGCCGGGCCGTCATCCGGACGCAATCCCTGGGCGTGCTCCTGCTTGTTGAGCCAGGGAACGTAGTAGTCTTCAAGCTCGATCTTGCCGTTCATGGCGACGATGTCCCACACGTCGAGATTCACGCCCTTCGCGGCTGCGCCATCTGCGATGCCCTGCAATTCCTTCTGATATTCGGGATCAATGTGCGGCCACAGGATCGTCCGTCCGGCGTCTCGGAAGAAGGCCCAGTCGCGCTTGGAGACGTGCTCGGTTTCGGTCTTCAGGACATGGTAGGTGTCTTCGATCTCCGCGGAAAGTAGATAGCCGTGCTGGTAGCCGATCTGCTCCGGGGAACCCTGCAGGTGCACATAGGTCCAGCCGCCGCGCTCAAAGCGGTAGGCGCCCTCGAGACGCGAGTCCTGTGATTTGGGAGACGCGCCGGCGGACGCAACAGCGGCAACAATGACCAGGGCGAGGAAAGAACCAGCACGAAAGCTTGCGGACATGCAGAATCGTCTCCGATGGAATGTAGAGACAATACTACAGAGGTATTAATGAGCCCCAGCGGGTGCTTTTTTACCCGGCTTTACTTTTTTGAAGAGCCAGACGATAGCGACGCAGCCGAAGCAGAGCAGAGCGATCCAGCGGAAGACATCAACGAAGGCCCAGAGAAGCGATTGCTGGCCGATCTCCTTATAGATTTGAGCGCGGCTTGCGGTCATTCCGTTGGCGGGGCCAATTTGTCGGCCGAGGAAGCGCGCGACCATGCCGGATTGCTGCTGAAGCCAATAGCTGGAGCGCGAGATGGAACCGACGAGGTCGTTCTGGTGAAGGTCGCTCCGGCGCGTGAGCATGGTTTGCGCCGCGGAAATTCCGACAGATCCGCCGATATTGCGCAGCAAATTGAAAATGCCGCTGGCGTTGCCGATCTCTTCGTTTCTGAGGGTGGCGTAGCACTGGGTGGTGATGGGTACGAAGACGAAGCTCAGCGCAAAGCCGGTAATGATGATGGGCCACAGCATGGTCCAAGGGCTGACGCTGAGGTTGACATCGCCGAAGCGGAGAGACATGAATCCGAAGACCACGAACCCGAAGGTAAGCAGATAGCGGGCGTCGGCCTTATTGGCGAGCCAGCCGATGATGGGCATAGCGACGATGGCGCCAAATCCGCGCGGGCCCACAACGATGCCGGCGGCGAAGGCAGTGTAACCAAGGAGTTCCTGATAGAAGAGCGGCAACAGAGTAATGGTGGAGTAGATTGACACTCCGAAGAAAAAGATGAGCAGGCAGCCGACGGCGAAGTTGCGGTCCTTGAGCGTGTGCAGGTTGACCAGCGAATCTTTTTTGCGCCACGAGTGAATGACGAACCAGGTGAAGCCAACGATGAGAAAGAAAGTCGCCCAGCGCAGCCAGATCGCTCCGAACCAGCCGTCCTCCTGGCCTTTGTCGAGGATGATCTGAAGGCAGCCGGTCCAGACGATAAGCAGGCCGAAGCCGATGTTGTCGAACTTCCCGACTTTGGCGTTTTTCACGTAGGGCGGGTCGTGAACGAAGCGGTTGATCATGAAGACGGCCAGCGCGCCGATGGGAATATTGATGTAGAAGGCGTAGCGCCAGCTGTAGGTGTCTGTGAGCCAGCCGCCGAGCGTGGGTCCGATAATAGGTGCAACTACGACTCCGAAGGCGAATACGGCCATGGCCATGCCGCGCAGTCGAGGGGGAAAGCTCTCGAGCAGGATGGCCTGGGAGAGCGGCTGGAGCGCTCCGCCGCCTGCTCCCTGAACGATGCGGGCGATGAGGATGAAAGCCAGCGATGGGGCGGCTCCGCAGAAGAAGGACGAAACGGTGAAGATGATCACACAGGTGATGAGAAAGCGCTTGCGTCCGAATTTGAGAGCGAACCAATTGCTGGCGGGGAGGATGACGGCGTTGGCGACGAGGTAGCTGGTAAGAACCCAGGTGGCTTCGTCGGTCGAGGCGGAGAGCGAACCGGCGATGTACGGGAGCGCCACGCTGGCAATGGCGGTGTCCAGCACCTCCATGAACGTGGCGAGCATCACCGAGACGGCAATCAGCCAGGGATTTTCGCCTGCGGTTTGCGGATCTTGTCCGACTTCCTCTGCCATGTTCCCGAATTGTGTCCAGGCAAGATAGGTTCTAAGGGAACCGGGAGCGTGGATTGCTTTCCCCGGAGACTCGATTCTTCAGTTGGATACAGTGCGAACGAGAGGGGATGCATCGGTGGGCGAGCTTCCGCACCCTGTCGTCAACGGCCTGCATTCCTCTGGTTATTCAGGTCGCTCAGGCGCGAGCGGGCTCAGGAAGGCGTTAGAAAGTAATCTACGGGACCGACACGCAGAGGCGAGGACTACCCCGAAGAATCGCTTAAGGCCAAGCTTGCGTCAGCAGTCTGAACAGTCTTCAGGCCGTTCATCATGACTGGCACAGAAACAGGCTCAGCTTCTTACGAGCCGCTTTCCGGCGCTTCTGTTCTTCTTACCGCTTCTTCTTGACCGGCTTGGCGGCGGGCTTCTTCACGGTTTTTGCTGCTGGTTTGGGAGCCGGCTTTTTAGCAGGCTTCTTTTGCGGCTTCGCGGCAGGCTTCGGAGCCTTCTTCGCCACCTTCGCTACAGCCTTGGCAGCCTTCACCGGAGCCTTCGCGCTTGCCTTCTTTACCTCGTGGGCCTTCGCCGGCACCGCATGTGCCGCGGGCTTCTTCGCCGCTACGGCAGCTTCAGCCTTCGCCGCCGGCTTCTTTCCGACCGCCGGCCCCTTCGGCTCGGGACTCGCCTTGGCTGGCTTGCTCTCTACCTTGACGGAGGCTTCCGATTTTGCCGGAGCGGCCTTGGCGGGCTTGGCCTTTACCTTCGGAACGGGCACAACCTCAGCCTCTTCTTCCTCTTCAGATTCCGACTCGGCCTCGACCTCTCCCAACTCGCCTGGCTCCTCATCGAGACCCGAAACCGGCAGATCTTCTTCTTCGTCCGCTTCTTCTTCTTCTTCCTCTTCGCGGAGCCTGAGCTTCGCTTCGCCCCTCTTACCCCGGGAGCGCCCGATCTTGACCGGCGGCGGAGGAGCCGGCGGTGAATGCGGCTCAAGAAAAGCGCGCATCTCCTCGTCAGTGGTCAGTTTGGCGTCCATCAACTGATAAAAGATTTCCTGCACCAGGTCCTGGTAGCCGGGCAGCTCGGGCACGATGCGCATCTCCAGCATGAGCGCAGTGGGAATCTTCTGACGCGCTTCGGGCCAGACGGTGAAGAAGTTCCTGAACTTGGTATGCACCTGACCATTTTTGCTCGTGTAAGCCAGCCACAGGATCGGCTCGGGCGCGTAGCTGGTCAGCAACTTCCAGGTGGCCGAGGGGGAAGCATTCTTCTTGTCGAGGAGCTCCTTTTGAAACTCCTTGGCCGATTCCTCCAGCCTCTCCCAATATTCAACGAAGCCCTGACGGGGGAATCTCTTCTTGAGGGCCGCCAGGTCCTTGGGCTGCATTTTGGCGGTCAGCAGCTCCATTTGCGCGGCCGACAGGTCAGGATGGATGCCCTGGATCAGCAGCTGAATCAACGTCTGGTGCAGAGCCTCAAGCCCGGCAATGTCCGCCTTGGCTACCGTCCACGCCGGGAAGAGGTGCTTCATCCAACCCTCGGCCTCAAGCACTTTGAGGGCCTTAAGCGCGTCTTCTTCGTGGCCGATCTCCTCGAGCTCGTAACCTGCCAAATAAGAGGAGATGGCGTCGATCGCCCCCGATTCCTTGGCGTTCTCATAGCGAACCTTCGTGCGTTCCTCGAGCTCCCAGCCTGTACGTGCTTGAAAACGAACGGCGCGAAGCATGCGGGAGGGGTCTTCAATGAACCCGTAGTTGCTCACCAGGCGCAGGGTTCGCGCCTCGAGATCGGCGATGCCGTTCAGCGGATCGAGCAACAGCCCGTAAGAACCCTCGTTCAGAGAGACGGCCATGGCATTGGCCGTAAAGTCCCGACGCCGAAGATCTTCGAGGATTGTCGCCCAGTGATAAACAGGCTTGCCGGGCTTGGGATAGTCCTCACGCCGCGCGCTCGAAACCTCTACCCGGACGCCGTTGAACCAGAAGTAGAGGGTCCGCGAGGGCTCGTGCTCACCCCACAGGGTTCCGCCGGATTTCTCCAATGTTTTCTTCAGCTTGAAGGCATTTCCGTGAACCGAAAAATCAAGGTCTCTGACAGGAAAACCAGTCGTCAGGTCGCGGACCGCTCCCCCCGTGAGAAACACTGTCATTCCGTGGTCGCGGGCAGCATTGCGAACCTGCGTGAGCGCATTCTGCTGAACCGGAGAGAGGCGATTTTCTAACAGATAAACGTAATCGGGCATGCCTTGACAATCTGGGAGGTGGTATGGACTGCCCGGCCCGCATATTTCGCTAAAGCTCGATTCAACAATAGCTTACAGACATGCCGGGGCCCTTCACAAAACTCCAATGTAACACATGGTTAATGGCTTGGCTACCACTTGCACTATTTTCGATGCGTACGAGTGCCCGACGTGCAACAATCCTTACTTCGGGATGTGCCGGCACAACGCCTGAACTGTCGGAGACGCGAGCCGGAATTGAAATCCGAAACCGAGCCCATCAAGGTAAACCCGCAAATGCTCTACACCCTACCCCTTATTCCCCTGTTCCCTTACCCCTAATCCCCGATCCCTGTCCCTCATGCCTTCCAGCCGAAAAAAAGCCATTGCCCGCAGGTTCACCCGCGACTGGGTTGCGGGATTCGTCGTATTCGATGGCTCTTCGCCGGATGGGTTCCTGAAGGAAGGCTCCTTGGAACTGCTCGCTCTGGATGGCAAAGTTCTCTCCTTAGACCTGAAGACGATCAAGTGGCTCTGCTTAATCCGTGACTTCAACTCTGGAGAGGCAGAGAATCCTGAGCGTCTGCTGCGCAAGACTTTTGCCGGGCGGCCCCGCACCGAGGGGCTCTATTTGCGCGCTACCCTCACGGACGGCGACCAGATCGAGGGCATTGCCTCCAACGACCTGAGCCTTATCACAGCCAATGGAATCCTGCTTACCCCACCTGACGTCCGCTCGAATACCCAGAGGGTGTGGATTCCCGCCGCCTCCCTGTCGGAGCTTGAAGTGGTTGCGGTGATCGGCGGCGCGGCAAAGAAAAAACCCTCCAGGACGGAAGACCGTCAGGAGAGCCTCTTCTAGTTGTCGCAACCGCGTGAGCGGATCCTATTCACCCCGGAGCGCCTGCATCGGGTCGATGCGTGCTGCCCGTCGCGCCGGAAGCAGCGATGCGGTGAGTGCCAGCAACATAACAAGCACTGCTGCCAGCGTCAGCACCAGCGGATCGAAGGCGCTCACGCCGAACAGGAACGACCGGAGAAGATTGGAACAGGCCGCGGCGATAGCCAACCCAATCAGGCAGCCGGCCAGCGCGAGTTTGGCTCCCGAAGCCATGATCAGCCCGATGATCCCGGATCGCTGTGAGCCCAGGGCCATGCGGATGGCCATCTCCTGCACCCGCAAAGCAACCGAGAACGCAATGACGCTGTATATGCCCAGCACCGCCAGCAGCACCGCCGCCGCCGCGAAGGACGAGATCAAAGCCGTGTTGAAGCGTCGCGGAGCCTCGCTGTCGGAGATGGCGTGCTCCATCGTCTGCACCTGGGTCAGCGGTAGCTGTGGATCGATGGAGCGCACCGTCGCCCGCAACGCATTCTCCATCTGTTCGGGAGGCATCGACGTCCGCACCGCGATGTATCCGCCATTGCCAAACAAGCTGTCGGGCGGAACCAGAGCTCCAGCCAGCGACTTCAGCTGATCGACGGGCATGTAGAACTGCTGCTTGCTAGGAAGGTCGGGAGAGTTTTCCTTCACATCCGCGACTTCGCCAACCACCATCGCCCATGGGGTCTGCATCTTCTCAGTGCCAATACGCAGCCGTTTGCCGACAGGATCCTGCCCTGGCCATGACTGTTGGGCCAGCTTATGATTCACGACCACCACTAGCTGCGATCCTTCCTTGTCCGCCGGTGTAAATGTCCGCCCGCGAAGCAGCGGAATTCACATCGCAGCAAAGTAGTCACCCTGCACGCTGATCGAAGTCGCAAGGTCCAGTTCGCCAGCCTTGCGTGCGACATATCCCTCGGCCATAAAGGCGCTGTTTGACTGGTTCCCTGACGCTGGCAGGAACGACGTCAACCCTGTGCTCTTGGCTCCCGGCAATTGCTGCAGACGCCGCAACAGCTCAATGTTGAAGCCGTCAATCGATGCTTGGGTGGAATACTGCTTCTGCGGCAGGTTGTAGCTGGCCACCAGCGTGTGATCCGGCTGAAAACCCAGGTCTACCTGGCGCATCTTCTCAAAGCTGCGGAGCAGGAGGCCCGACGCAGCCAGCAACACCAGCGCAATGGCGATCTCGGTGACCACCAGCGCTGAGCGCAGTCGCGCATGTCCACCGCCCGAAGTGCCGGTGCGGCCACCTTCCTTCAGCGTGTCGTTCACGTTGGTGCGGATGGCGGCAAACGCTGGCGCCAGGCCGCAGATCGCTCCTGTGAGCACGGCCAGCCCGAGGGCAAAGACCACCACGACCCAGTCGATGCCGATTTCGTTGATTCGCGGCAGCGTCTCCGGCAGCAGGCTCACGCCCACCCGAAGCGCGATTGCCGCAAGCACGAGTCCCGCCAAACCACCCGTTACGCTCAACACCAGGCTTTCGAGAATCGCCTGCCGCAGCAGCGTCCCTGCCTTGGCTCCCAGCGCTAGCCGTACCGCGACCTCCCTGCGCCGGCGGATCGCCCGCACTAGCAGCAGCCCGGCAAGATTGGCACACGCAATCAGCAGCACGACAACGACCGCCAGGAAGAGCGTGCGCACCAGCGGTCGCGCATCCTCGACTGTCTCATCCTGAAGCGGACGGATGACTGGCCGAATGCTGAACCCGGCCATGAACGCCGGATAGTTACGCACGGTCTCCGCCGCGACCCGAGCCGCGTCGCTCACAGCCTGCGCCGCCGTCACATCGGGCTTGAGTCGCCCGACCATCTGATAGCTCCAGTTGGCTGAGCTGCTGGGCGCCAGTTCCTGCTCGGTAAAGCTCATCGGAACCCACAATTCGCTCTGATTCAGATGCCCGGGCACCATCGGGAACTCGAAGTCACGCGGCATTACCCCAACCACCACGTAAGGCTTGCGATCCAGCAGAATTTTTTGTCCCACAATGTTGCGATCGCCATGAAAGCGGTTCTGCCAGGTCGCATAGCTCAGGACAGCAACCTGCTGCTTCTGCTCATCCTCCTGTTCAGTGAAGAAGCGGCCCAGCAGAGGCTCCACGCCGAGCGCTGGAAACACGCCCCCGGTCATCCGCGCTGCGTTCACCTGGGCCGGATCGCCAATGCCGGAGAGCTCAAATCCCGTTTGCTGATATCCGCCCAGGCTGGTGAAGCTGTGCGTGTCACGCGTGTAGTTCCTGATGTCCGGAACCGTGACTCCAGCCTCGCCGTTTCCCCCGACATCGGCACCTTGGAGAATGTCCGCCAGCATCATCACCCGATCCGAATGCGGGAAGGGCAAGGGCCGCAGCAGCACTCCCTCGACAATCGAAAAGATGGCCGTCGTTGCGCCGATTCCCAGCGCCAGCATGAAAACGGCAGTCGCCGCAAAACCGGGCGACTTCAACAAATAACGAACCGCAATTTTCAGATCGCGAAAAAGAGACATTGAGTGCTCCTGAGTAGAGGTGCTACCGCAGTGAACTGCATTTACCTCTCCAAAAGTACGGACCGGCTCAAATCGCGGTTCCATGGACGCATCGTGAGCTGCCGTCGAGATGGATCGCCGGGTAATCATCCGCAATCGGACGCCGCTGTCCGGCTGCGGACAGCGGGTGCTGTTAGCTGGGCTGCTTGCGATTTCGCCTGGATCTACCCGAGTATGGATCTACCCGAAGAGAGCACAGAAGATTTGGCATCGTCCCGCCTGTCCGGCAGGCGAAGGATGGAACTCCTTACCCGATCGCTGATCGCCGCATCACCGCCCTAGTACAATCTCCCCCATGAAGTTAGCCGAACTTGCGCTTGCGCTGGGCGCCGATCTCCACGGCGACGGAGACGCAGAGATCACCGGAGTGGCGGGCCTCGAAGAGGCCGGACCCGAAGAAGTCACCTTCGTCGCCAATCCCCGGTACTCCGCACTCGCCCGCACCACTAACGCTGGCGCTGTCCTGGTTACACTAGATTTCCCCGAAATCCAGACACCTACGCTGCGCACCGCCAACCCCTATCTCGCCTTCGCCAAGGCCGTTCAGATCTTCTATCGCGAACCAGTCTATTCCCCCGGCATCCACACCACCGCGGTGGTTCACCCTACGGCGCGCGTCGGAAGAGAAGCTCACATCGGAGCCTTTGCCGTGGTCAGCGAAGGCGTGACCATCGGCGACCATGCCACACTGCTGCCGCATGTGGTCATCTATCCCTACGCCAGCGTCGGCGACAATTTCTATGCCCATGCGCACTCGGTTGTCCGCGAGTACTGCCGGATCGGTGACAATGTCGTTCTCCAAAACGGCGTCATCGTCGGTTGCGACGGCTTCGGATTCGCCAAGGATGACGCGGGCATCTGGCACAAGATCGTGCAGTCGGGCCCCGCCATCGTCGAAGACAACGTGGAGATCCAGGCCAATTCGACAATTGACCGTGCAAGCGTGGGAGAAACACGCATTGGCCCTGGAGTGAAAATCGACAACCTCGTGCAGGTAGGGCACGGCTCGAAGGTCGGGGCCAACACTCTGCTTTGCGCACAAGTAGGGCTGGCAGGGTCGTCCGAGATAGGCAGGAACTCCATCCTCGCCGGGCAGGTTGGGGTTGCGGGACACTGCAAACTAGGCGACGGTGTAATCATGACGGCGCAATCCGGCGTTTCCCACGACGTTCCCGCGGGCAAGGTGATCAGCGGATCACCCGCCTTCGATAACCGGCAGTGGCTCAAGTCGACCGCTATCTTCAGCCGTTTGCCCGACTTAATGCGCCAACTGCAGCGCAAACAAAAATCCGAAACTTAAGTTACCCGAAACTTAAGTCACCTTGGTGCCGTAAACAAATCATCGTCAACTTTTTGCATCCAACAAACTTTATGAACGAGACAGAGAACGACGCCCGCAACGGATCGCAAACCGTAGTTGCTGAACCTATCCGGGTGCTGCTACTCGATGATCAGGTCGACAATCTTCTCCTGCGCTCCACGATCCTGCGTAAGCACGGATATCTCTCCGAGACAGCGTCTTCGATCGAGGAGGCGCTGACTCTGCTCGACGAGATCGACATCGCTGTTCTCGACTACCACCTGGGAGCAGGCCAGTTCGGAACCGAAGTGGCTGCAAAACTTCGCGAGCGGCGTCCCGAGGTGCCAATCATCATTCTTTCGGCCACTCTGGAGCACCGCTTTGGCGGAGTGGAAGACATGCACCTGCTCAAGGGCTACAGTTCGGTTGACGACCTGGTCAATGCGCTGCGCTCGTTTGAAGCAAAGCTGCGCGGCAAGCCGGTGGTCGTCGACGCCCGCGACTTTTTCTACTCGCGGATAAACATGGCCATGGGAGACGATGTGGTCGTGGAGATTCTGGACGCCGAGGGCAACTGGCAATATGTGAATGAGGCCTGCGCCAAGCTGCTGGAACGACCTCGTGACTGGTTCCCGGGCCGGAATATGTTTGAAGAGATGCCGGAGCTTGCCGCCGACTGGCGGGAAATCCTGCGTACCGTTGCCGTAAACCGCGAAACCTATCTCGACCGTACATATCGCGGCCTGCTCAACCTGCCGCGCAAGGGCGAGGAGTGGGTCTGGAACGTGCTGGCTTTTCCCATCACCATGCACACACGTGCCACCGGAGTCGTACTCTCCGCGCGCATCCTCGAGCGCAAGACCGTACTGTGAACGAACGGCCGCAAGACACTCGAACCATTCTGATGCTGGGACGAGCCGCAATCTTTCTCGCGCTGCTTGCGGTCTTTTGTATCTCCGCCTGCCGCTCTGCCTTCGTCGAGACCACTCTCGAGAACAACGGCCCGACCGCTCTGCGGCTCATCGAGGTCGATTACCCCAGCGCCAGCTTTGGCATGCAGAGCCTCGACGCCCACGGCACTTTCCATTACCGGTTCAAGATCCAGGGCTCGGGCCCAATCACCATCACCTGGACCGATGCAGCGGGCAAACCGCACACCGCTGCCGGTCCGGTTCTCA
>CAVRNK010000111.1:0-20442 GCA_963721995.1 uncultured Acidobacteriaceae bacterium
TAGGAGCTATACGACGAGCAATAACACTTAAGTTCTCGTGTAGTAACCGATCCGGAGCAACTTCCTGCGACTACCAGTGAATGTGCGCAAACGGGGACCCGAATCCTAATGTAGAGCGCAGCGCCAGGGCCGCGGCCAGGCAGACAAAGAAGGCGAGTGAAAGCCACGCGTCCTGGGCAAAAAGGCTTATGCCTTCGCGATAGGCGCTGTAGGCGGTCACAAAGTAAACCGGCAGATCGGCCACGGCGACGGCGAGCACCGCTCCCGCCATTCCCAGGAAGTGAAATCCGATGGGCAGCGCCGCGTAGAGCGAGACGCAGTATACGAAATAAGCGATCGCGTTGTAGTGGGATTTCTGCAGTGAGAGGACGGCCGGATAGGCAGTGCTGTAGAGCAGCGTATGCCAGAGTCCGATGGTGAGGATGCCGATCATCCAGGCTGCCTCGTGGTATCGCTTGTCGTAGACGAAGCGAATGAAGAGATCGCCGGTGCAGACGACCGCGATCAGGAGAAGTCCACCGGCAGCCAGCACCGGCCGCCGGTATTTGCGCAGAATCGCGGCGTATTCAGGTCTGGGCCGATCGGAGAATTTAGCGATGAACGGGAAACCTACCCGGCTGCAGAACTGCAGGATGACCTGCCGGGGAATGTCGGAGAGAGAATAGGCGATTCCATAAATTCCCAGCGTGGTGAACGTGACCAGTTTGGCGAGGATCAGCCGGTCGGACTGCAGGGCCAGAAAAGTGAGCGCCGTGCCGATGAGAATCCATCGGCCAAATTTAAGCAGGGCATGGACGGATTCTTTTTCCCAGACGAAGCGGGGACGAAGCTCCGGCATAAAGCGGTAGCTGACGACGGTTCGAACGAGCTCAGAGGCGATTCTGCCCGCAAGCAGGGCCATCAGATTGGCGTGAAACATCGCCCAGACGACGGTGACCACGAACTGAACAACCTGCTGCAGCAACTCGATCAGCGACAGCTTGCCCACCCCGAGATGCCGCGCCAGTGTGAGCAGGCTGGGCGAGCTGAGCCCGGTAATGACGCAACTGAAGCCGAGAGCCGGTAGAAGCCAGATCATTCTCGGCTCGTGATAGAAGTGCGCGACCGGCCAGGCAAGCGGAAAGGTGACTACAAAAACGCCCAGGCCGCGGATGGCCTGAATAGTCCACGCGGTGTTGAGAAAGGCCGGTTCGTCTCCACGAGGATTCTGAATGACACTGGCTTCGAGTCCGATGTGTGAGAAGAGATTGAGGCCGATGATGAAGGTGGTAACCAGAGCCAGCACGCCGAATAACTCGGGCGCAAACAAATGGCTGAGGATGATGCTGCTGACAAGTCTCAGCCCGAGCGCGAGACCGTAGGAGATAGTGACGAAGTATGTGCCGCGGACAGCCTTCGACTCGAGCGCGCGAAGCGGAGACATCTCGTCAAGTTCTTCACCTGGCTCGGCGGACAGCTCTGTGTTCATCGTCATAGGCAGCGAAGGGTTGCCATATGGCTACATTGGTACATCGGAGTCATGTTTTCCTGTGACCCTGCGGCTTTAAGAAGTCAAAGCTGAGCGACCGAGGGAGGTTTTCGAGCCCGCCCGAAAGGGCGTCGGAGTACTTTAGAGTTCCAACTTCTACAGTAAATGCTATTATGCCCCGGATTTCTGTAAACCCTACCTTTGTGTCATACGGAAATACGCGGGCGCGCGTTATCTTAATCGGAAGGAGGATGGAATGCAGGCCGCACCCACTATCGATGCACGACCGGTAGAATCGATCTTCGAGGCTGATAATCCGGGCTTTCGAGAGAACTTCGACGAGAAGCCTTTCGAGTTCTCGCACTGCTTCACCGCGGATCATCCCCTCTTTCAAATTTCCAGACTGCGGCAGCTGATTGAAAATCCAGTTACACGGCCGGGCGTCTACTTCGACGCCGGAGACATCGGTATCGGGCAGCGCTGGGATTCGGTTCCCGAGCGCAAGCAAACGCTCGAAGAAACATTTGACCGCGTCGACAACGCAGGCGCGTGGATATTGATGAAGCGTGTGCAGCACGACCCCGATTACAACGAGCTGCTGGTGCAGTGCCTCGACGAAGTGCAGCGTTTAAGCGGCCGCCAGATCGATCAGGACAAGAAGAGCCAGGAGGCGATCATCTTTCTCACTTCGCCGCATCGCGTGACTTCGTACCACATCGATCGCGAGTGCAATTTCCTGATGCAGGTACGTGCCGAGAAAGAGATCAGCGTCTTCGACCGCAACGACCGCGATGTGCTGCCCGAGGCGGAGCTGGAAACCTTCTGGTCGAAGGACAACAATGCCGGCGTCTATAAGCCTCACTATCAGGATCGCGCGCACGTCTTCGTGATGCGGCCAGGCACCGGAGTGCACATCCCGGTGAACTCGCCCCACTGGCTCAAGAACGGCAACAATGTTTCGATCTCACTGAGCATCAGCTATCAGTACAAGGACTGGCGGCGCAAGTATGTCTTCCAGGCAAACTACTATCTGCGCAAGATGGGTGTAAATCCGACGCCTCCGGGTAAGTCGGCATTGCTCGACAACGCTAAGAGGCTGGTAGTTCAGGTAGGACTGAACAGCAAAAAATTGTTGCAGCCTATGAAGTCTGCTAACTAAGCGTCTGCCTCCGGATATTGCGAGCGCCGCAACAGGAACAGGTGAACCGCACCTGTTTCTCAAATCATCGCCAGCAGAATGTGACCAGGTGCAAGGTGAATCCCGGATGAAACGGATGTTGGAACGAGCTGTCGCGTTTGCCCGAGACGCTTACACTTACCGCTACTTCAATTCGCAGGCGAAGGCTCCGCGTTATCGCGGCGTGTTCCGGACCTTCGCAGAAGCCGAACGCGCTATTCCCAAGGGCAGGCCGGAGGGATTCAACCTTGAGGCGGTGCCCGACTTCTTCATAGGAAAACAATTCGCATTTAACCAGCAGGATTATCCGGTGCTGCTGTGGCTCACGCAGGCAATGGAGCCGGGAAACAAAGTATTCGACCTCGGCGGCGGCTTCGGCCAGTGCTACTACAAGTACCAGGAGTACGTGCCTTATCCTGAGGGGCTTGAGTGGCTGGTTTGCGACGTAGAGTCCTTTCTGGCTCCTGCGCGGGAGTTTGCCGCCAGGCGCAACGAGAAGAATCTCTCCTTCACGACGGATCGCGGCGCCGCTGACGGCTGCTCAATCTATCTGACGAATGGGGCGCTGCAATACATTGAGCCCGATCTGCCGGAGATCCTCGCCGGGCTCTCGTCGAAGCCACGCCATGTGCTGGTAAACCGCGTTCCGATGTATGAAGGCGAGCGGTACTACTCCGTGCAGTCCTCAAGCCATTCTTTCGTGGCACACAAGGTCATCAACCCGTCGCAGTTTGTGCACGATATGGAAGACCTGGGATACAGCATGGTCGATCAGTGGTCGCTGCCGCGGTCGATGCATGTCTACTTTCATCCCGAGTGCTTTGTGCCGAACTTTCGCGGCTTCTACTTTCACCGCAAGTCGAGCTAGTCGGCGCTTCCGCTCTTCAACAGAACACCGGAGAAAAAGACAGGAAGCAAAAGACGGGGGCCGCATCGCGACCCCTGATTTAGTTCAGCCGTCCGCGCAGCGCCTGTGACAGGCTGGGCGCTCGCAGCCCGCCGACCGCCTCGCGCTCCTCATCCGGCTGGATGTCGCCTTCACCGGGTGCGAGGAAGAGGTTGCTTTCGAAGGCGTACTGGCGGGTGTAGAGGTCGTAGTACTGCCCGCGGGCTTCGAGCAGTTCGGCGTGCGTGCCTCGCTCCTGTACGAGTCCGCCATCGATGACCAGGATCTGGTTGGCGCGGCGGATGGTGGAGAGGCGGTGCGCGATGACAAACGTGGTGCGGCCGCGCATCAGGTACGCCAGGCCTTCTTGGATCAGCGCTTCGGATTCGGAGTCGAGGCTGGACGTCGCTTCGTCGAGGATGAGGATGCGGGGATCGGCAAGAATGGCGCGGGCGATGGAGATGCGCTGGCGCTGGCCGCCGGAGAGCTTCACGCCGCGCTCGCCCACGATGGTGTCATAGCCCTCGGGGAAGCGGATTGCGAACTCGTCCACGCGGGCGATCCGAGCGGCTTCGAGAATCTGTTCCTCGGTCGCATCGGGCCGCGAGAATGCCACGTTGTCGCGGATGGTGCCGTCGAAGAGAAACGACTCCTGCAGAACAACACCGAGGTGGCTGCGGAAGCTGCCCAACTCGACGGTGGTGAGATCCGCGCCGTCGAGAAGAATCCTGCCGGCGTCGGGATTGTGAAATGCGGTGATCAGGCTGATGATGGTCGACTTCCCCGAGCCTGACGGTCCCACCAGAGCGGTGACCGTGCCTGGAGGCGCGACAAAGGAGATGCCGCGCAGAACCGGCTTGTCTGCGTGATAGGCGAAGTGGACGTCATCGAAGCGGACATCGCCGATGAACTGGCCGTCCGGAATGCGATAGGTCCGATGTGGATCGTCGTCCTCTTCGGCTTCGGCGAGTAGCTCACGCGTACGGTCGAGGCCGGCGATGGCCTCGGTAAGCTGCGTTCCCACGGAGACGACCTGGAAGGCGGGTGCGATCAGGTAAGCGAGGAAGATGGCGTATTCACCGTATTGGCCGATGGTCAGCTTGGCTCCGAGATATTCGCGCGTTCCGATGAACATGACCAGGGCGCCGACAATGCCGACCACTACCGTCGAAGACATGCTCATGAAGGAGATAGCAGTGATCGACTTCATGATGTTGGAGAGCAGGCTGCGCACTCCGACGGCGAATACCGCTGCCTCGCGGCCTTCGGCGCGGTAGCCCTTGACGACGCGCACGCCGCCCAGCGACTCGGTGAGGCGACCGGTGACATCGCCGTAGATCTTTGCGCGCTCGCGGTAGATCGGGCGGATGGTGGCAAAAACCTTACGCAGCGCGAGGGTGAACGCCACCATGATCAAGGCGGCGATGATGGTCATGCGCGGGCTGATGCGCATGAGCACGATGAACGACATGATCGCGGTCAACGAGCCGCCGAGGAACTCCATCAGGCCGGTGCCCATCAGATTGCGCACGCCCTCGACGTCGGACATGATGCGTGAAACGAGGACGCCGGTGCGATTGGCGTCATAGAAGGCGATGGGCAGGCGTCCGATGTGCGCCTGGATCTGAATGCGCAGATCGGTGATCAACTCCCATGCGGCCTTGGAGAGCGACTGCGCCAGCGCAAACGCGGTAATTGCCTGAATGCCGGTAGCCAGAAGGACGCCGCCCACCAGAGGCAGCAGGTAGTGGCCGTGACGTTCGAGCATGACTTTGTCGATCAGGAACTTTGTGGAAAGAGGCAGGACCAGTCCCGAGGCGCGATTGATCAGCAGCAGGATCAGGCCGAAGAGAAGCAGCCAGCGGCGCGGCCTGACGATCGACCAGATCTCCGGCAGCACATTGCGCAACTGCGCGCGACGGTTCGTCGTCTTCGCTGAGGCGGCCTGAAGGACCTTTTTCTCCGGTGCTGGCGTTGCGGCCGGGGCTTGTTCAACCGATTGGGTCATGAGTTGTGAACGACTCGCGATTCAAAGATGAAGCGTGGGAGGTGCGCACTGTCTCCGGACGGGGCTGCCGGAAATTCCCGTGCAAGGTCGCAACTTATTGTCGCCGGACCGTAGCTATCCCGGGAATAGCATTCCTGTGGGATAGCCGCTGCGCCGAGGGGTCAGCGGCTTACCAGCCGCTTCAGGCTGCGCGCGGCGCGATAGCCGCTGCTCTTGATGCCGTCCAGTGCCGGCGAGCTGCCCGGACGGCGGGGATGGAGCCCCATCTTGCGCAGCGCATGGTTCACACGATGAGCATCCGCAGCTGTATCGATGACACGTTTGAAGTTGATACTGAGCGAGACCGAGACATCGGGGCCGTTCTCCACCCAGTGGGGGAAGATGACCGGATTGCTCACCCCAGTTCCCGGGCTTATATCAAAGCGCCATGCCTTCGCTTCGAGATGCTCGCGATACTTCGGGGCTTTTGTGTCTTCGCCGGACCAGAATTTCTCGAGCTCGATATCGGTGAGCACTTCACCGTCGTTGCCGTTGAAGATGTGCACCGTCTTTGAGCCCTGGATCTGGAGTAGGAAATTCGCCTCTCCGTCGATGTGATAGGGCGTAACGCGTCCCGGCGAAGTGATGAGGATGGTCATGACTGGATCGCGATAGGAGCGCTTCAAATCTACGTTGCACAGGGCTCCCAGCTCGTCCATGCAGGTATTCAGGAATGCGCCATACTCTTCATACTCCTGCACGCGCTTCAACATGATCAGCGAATTCGAATCGCCGATATGCGCGAGGACATCGACCAGAGACTTGCCCTCGGGCACGCCGCGCCACTTTTCGCCCGGCGCAGTGGTTCCGGATTCGAAGTAATATCCACCCGATTTTGCTTCGGCCCGGGCAGCGAGTTTCGTCAGCACGGGCCAGCTGAACAGTTCCGACTCATGCACGGAATGAAAGAAAGGGAAAGGCTTACGGTCGAACGCAGTCTGGAATGTCTCCCTTGCCGGCGAGCTGTAGGGGAAGTAACGGGAGCTGATGGTCGCGGTGTTCATGATCTATCCTTCGTCAAATCAGACATACGGAGAGCGCATTGAGAAATCAGCATTTCACGCATTCACTGGAGATAAGCGCCTGGGGGTCATGTGCGCGCGGGGCGAGCGGGGAACGAGGAGCCAGATCGAAACGAGCAGTGGATCTCAAAAGCCAGGCCGAACATGGCGGGGACTCTCCGGTCCATAAGTAACGTTCTTTATCTTCCGCGTCGTTCCGGTCCTGACTAACCTTAACTTATCGACCGGCAGATACATCATCCCCTGATGGTAACTAAAAACAGTCATCAGTTTGTGTGATTCCTACTAAACTCGAATAACCATTACCATTTGGTGATGCCGAGTCTCGGTCCACCTGTTAATTTGGGCTAGTCGTGGAGAGACCCGCCGGCGTTCGATAAGAAGCCGGCAATGGAGCCGCTCCCTGACACGATTTTTCACTGTACTTACTGTTGGGATTTGCCTTCGGTTGTTTCGTAGCCAGTTTCACTTCCCATCTGTTTTTGAATTGGCACCCCTTTGGGAGTGACATGGGCGAAGCCCGTCCCAATCACCGCAACTCGATCTGACTGATTCTCCCGTCAGCCCCCAAAGCTGGCGTGTACTCTTCGAGAAATGCCGCACATCGCTTCTGCCTCCCTCCTGGGCAACGCGAACCCCCCCTGCGATGGCACGTAGAGCAATCCTCCGATTGTCTCTCTCGAATCCGTTCTGTCCGGCATACGACAAGAAAACACTTAGGTGGGGACACCATATCAATGGGCGCAAATTTAGGAGTTACTTCTGTCTTTGGTCAACAGGCTGCCAAGGCCGATGTACGGGCGGCTATCAGCGGATTGACATCCGCTAAAAGACGATCGGCGAGCCAGTCGTCGGTCAATACAGCGGTCATGATGACGCTGGATGTGCTGGCCGTTGCGGCCGCACTCTACCTGGCGTTGCATCTTCATCCGGGCCATGCTGGCGGGCACTGGAACAGCCTGCAGCAGGCGGTAGCGGTTGGGCCGGCGATGCTGGTGCAGCTTGGATATCTTGTCTGGTTCATTACCGTGCTGCTGGTTCTCAGCTGGCACGACGGGCTCTACGGCCGGCTGCGGTCGGGCTCGAAACTTCACGAATTCCGCATGACGGTGCAGCCCTGCGTGAATGCCGGCCTGCTGCTCTGCGGCGCGATGTACATGACGCACGACACGCTGACGCCGAGAGCGGTGGTCGTCTCGATGGTTGGCTTCACGACCGCATTCATGTGCCTGCTGCGCGGCTGGTGGCGCTACTCCGAGCATCGCGATCTGGAGAAGGGCGTAGGCGCGAAGAACATCCTTATTCTGGGCGCCGGCCACGTGGGCAATGCGGTGCGGCGGCAGATCTTCAAACATCGCAGCCTGGGGCGGGTGTTCAAGGGATTCGTCGAGCTTCCCGGAGACGCTGCGAACGACGCCGAATGCAACGAAGTGATCGGCAACTTCGATCAGTTGCCCCACCTGGTGCGGCAGTACTTCATTGACGAGATCATCATCGCCGGGAGCTGCACTGCTTCGCAGGTGCTCGAACTGGTGGAGATGGCCGCAGACATGCACGTGGAGGTTCTCGCCATACCCGGGCTCTACGAAGACATGGCTCCCGAGGCTCCCATCTTTCACCTGGGAGATTTTCCGGTCACGGCGATTCACCGGCGCGACGATAAGGCGCTTCCCATACTGGTCAAGCGAGTCGTCGATATCGCGCTGTCGGTGATGCTGCTGGCGTTTCTCGCGCCCATTTTCCTGGTGATCGGCATCGCGATCAAGCTGGCCTCGCCCGGTCCGGCGTTTTATGTCTCCGACCGGATCGGTAAGAAAGGCAGGGTCTTCCGGCTGTGGAAGTTCAGAACGATGCAGGTTGGCGCAGACCGCATGAAGGCGGCGCTGGCCTCGTCGAACGAGCGTGACGGCATCCTCTTCAAGATCAAGAATGACCCGCGCGTGACTCCCATCGGCCGCATTCTCCGCAAGTTCAGCCTTGATGAATTGCCGCAGCTGTTCAACGTTCTCTGGGGAGATATGAGCCTGGTCGGGCCTCGTCCACCGCTGGCGACCGAGGTTGCGCGCTACGAGCTGAAGCATTACCGCAGGCTCGACGTTCTTCCCGGCCTCACCGGACTGTGGCAGGTGCGGGCGCGCCATGATCCCTCGTTCGATCAGTATGTAGCTCTGGATATTGCTTATGTAGAAAACTGGAATTTCTGGATGGATATGAAGATTCTGCTTCGGACGGCGGAGGTAGTTCTGCGCGGCACCGGTTCATAACAATCAAGGCACAGTAACGGGCGGGCACGTCTCAGAAGTCTCCAAATCCGCTGGAAGGCAGTACGGGAACCCCCAGTTTGAAACAACGAACTATCAATCATGATTTGGCTCGAAAGTTTATCGAGCCACTGGGGCAATATTTTCATGCGTATTTTGTTGACTGGCTCAAATGGCCAATTGGGCACAGAGTTCCGCACGATCGGCAGAAGCACGGCCGAAGTTATTTCGACAGGCAGCCGCGAGCTGGACCTGACCAATGAACAGGAGATACGGCGTTTCGTCCGCGAAGTTAAGCCGACAGTTATCGTCAATGCTGCGAGTTTCAGCGATGTGGACGCCGCGGAGCGGAACTGGGACGCTTGTTTCGCGCTGAATGCGATCGCGCCGGTGGTGCTGGCTGAAGAGGCTCACCGGCTGGACGCGTTGCTGATCCACTACTCGACCGATCAGGTCTTCGACGGCAACAAATCCGCTCCCTACTCGGAGACCGACTCGACTTCTCCGCTCAACGTCTACGGTGCTTCAAAGCTTGCCGGCGAACAAGGGATCGCGGCAAGCTTTGCGCGTTCGCTGATTCTCCGCCTGGGCTGGATCTACGGCACGCAGGGCGAGAACTTCCTGCGTTCGATCCTGCGTCTGGCAGAGCATAGCGACGAGCTGCATGTAGCCAGCGATCAGATAGGCGCGCCGACCTCGACGAAAGCCATCGCATCCGCAACCGAGCGGCTGATTCGCATGTACGCCAACTGCCGGAAGGCGCAGTTTCCAACCGGGATTTATCATCTGGCGGCTTCCGGGGCGACTTCGTGGCACGGATTCGCGGTGGCGATAGTGTCGGCTGCATTCCAGGGAAGAAAGGCGCCCATGGTCACTCCGACCGTGACGCCCGAACTCTCTTCCTTTGCCAAGAGACCGAAAAATTTACTTCTCTCCAGCGAGAAGTTTCTGAGGACCTTCGGATTTCAGCTCGGACCGTGGCACCAGCAACTGGACGAAGTCCTGGGGGAGATGCGGGCCGATGCGATTCTGGCCGGCAATGGCACTGGCGAAAGAGGTCGCGGCGTTCGGGATCTCATCGGTATTGATGAACTCGGCTGACGATTGGTCGATGCACGCGGGTCCGTGCAGGAAGCACGGGCCTTTCTCATTTCGCGTGAAAGTCGACGAGCAGCGTGCAGGCCTGGGATCCGTCGTCCTTCCAGGCGCTATCATCGGCAAACTGCACGGCCAGCAGGGTCATGCTCTCCCCGGTGTGATGCATATCGACAGAGGTGGAGTCGAGAGTCCAGGCGTGGCTGCGCTGCTGATCCCCGGGCGGCACATCCCGGTGATAGCTGAGGTTCTCGCTGTAAGGCCGCGGGTTACCTTCAGAATCGAGAATCGACAGTGAAAACGTCATGCCGGTAATGGTCTTGTCTGTATGGTTGGTGAAGGCCAGCTTCAGCTGGGGGATGGATTGGCCGCCGGCGTGGTTATAGCGCAAATCGAGTCGATTGAGACCGATCGGGCACTTCGGCCGCGATTCAGCCACCTGTGCTCTTGTCGCGAGAGTGCAGCTATATATAATTACTACCAGTACCCACAATCGCGCCGCCACTTGCTTCCTCTTCCTGCGATGCGAGTTATTATAAGCTGACCAGTAAATTGGTTTCCGCGAGACCCCGGCGGACGCGACCCTCGATTTGCGCAGTCAACATGAAGTGAATGGTGCGCTGACAGGCATGTATCTCGACCGCGACTCCCAAACCGGGAGCGGCCATTTTGCAGAAAGTTCCGTTGCTTGCCTACTTCCTGGAAATTGGCACGCAGATACCGAAGCGCGTCTTGAAGAGCTGCTGCGCCGCCTTCCGGCCGAGCGCCGTACGTCACAGGAGCGGCCAGTGCCTTCGCGCGCGTCCCTTGTTCTTGAGCCGGATGAATGGAAGGCCATTCGCCACGCCGCTGCAGTGGCTGCGGCCCGGCCGGAGGACCTGGTGCTGGCCGGCTTCTCCGGACTGCTGTCCCGGCTGAGCTGGCAGGAAGCGGTCTCGATTCTTCGCTACTCGCCCGCGCTTTCACTGTCCACGATCCTGTGGGAGCAGGGTGTTTCCTTCGGGAAGGCGCTGTCCGCGATCCGGCACGAGCAGCTGGGTGACGCACACGTTTCTGCGGGAGCAAGCTACCAGTTTCTTGAAGAGGGCGCTCCGTCCTCCGCGTGGAAAGCGGTGGACCTGAGCCTGACGGCAAAGGTCGAGGCGGGCAGGCTGGTTATGGTTCTCGCCAGTGCCTCCGGCCGCTGGAGAGAGAGCACCCTTCGGGGCTGGCTGGAATCTCTGCGCTGCCTGACTCTGGCCGCCGCGGCTCATCTCGACGCCCCCATCAGGACGCTGCCTCTGCTCGACGAGAACGCCATTCTCGACTTTTACAGAGCGCTGAACCGCACGGCGACCAACTTTCCCGCGCAGGCCCGCGCCCACGATCTGGTTACCCGGCAGGCGGAGCTCAACCCCGACGCTGTTGCGGTAGTCTTCGGCGACAAGCGCCTGTCTTACCGGCAGCTGGAGGAGCAGAGCACGCTACGGGCAAAGTTTCTGGCCGCAATGGGCGCCGGCCCCAACCGCCCGGTAGCCATCTGCATGGAACGCTCCGAGCAGTTGCCGGTGGCGCTGCTCGCCGTCCTTAAGGCTGGTTCGTGCTATGTCCCGCTCGATCCGCAGCATCCCCGGCAGCGGATTGCGATGACGCTCGAAGAGTGCAAGCCTGTCGCCATTTTGTCGGATTCGAAGGTAGCGGCATCGCTGGGCGAGATGCCTGCTCCGGTCCTTCACATCGATGAAGACTGGCCGTCGCCCGCGCCCGGCGCTCCGGAGATTACGCCTGCTTCTCCCAACGATCTGGCCTACATCATCTATACGTCAGGCTCTACCGGGAAGCCAAAGGGCGTGCAGATCAGGCACCGTCCGCTGGTGAGCCTCTTCGATCCGAAGTCGAGGATGCCAGGAGTCGCTTCCGGCGATCGCCTGCTGGCGATTACCACCATCTCGTTCGATATCGCTACCCTGGATATGCTGATGCCGCTCAGCTCGGGCGCCACGCTGGTAGTCGCAGATCGTTACGCGGCCGGAGATCCCTTCGAGCTGGCCCGACTGCTGGAAAGCCATGACGTGACGTTTCTCCAGGCCACTCCGTTCACCTGGCGGCTGCTGGTGAACTCGGGATGGACGGGCAAACACGATCTCAGGATGATCTCGGGCGGGGAGGCCCTGCCGCGCGACCTGGCCAACCGGCTGCTGCCTCTCGGGCGCGAACTCTGGAACTGCTATGGACCGACCGAGACGACAATCTACTCCGGCTCGATTCGTCTCCGGCTGGAAGATGGGGTGGTGCCGCTGGGCCCGCCTATCGCGAACACTACCTTCTACGTGGCCGATGAGACCGGGAGGCCTCTACCTCCCGGCGTGCCCGGAGAACTCTGCATTGGCGGAGTTGGCGTGAGCCCCGGTTATCTTGAACGGCCGGAATTGACGGCGGAGCGTTTCGTGCCGGATATTTTTCCCCTTGAGCCGGGCGCAATGGCCTTCCGTACCGGCGACCTGGTCCGCGCCTTAAGCCACCGTGAGCTGGAGTTCATGGGCAGGCTCGATCACCAGGTCAAGCTGCGCGGATACCGCATCGAGTTGGCGGAGATCGAGTCGGCGCTGCGCAGCCATGCCGCAATCGAGAATGCGGCGGTCATTCTGCGTGAAGACGTCCCGGACGAGCCCCGGCTGGTCGCGTATGTCACGCTTGCGCAGGGAAATTCGATCGAGCCGAACGATCTCAAAAAGTATGCCGCGGGCCTGCTGCCCGAGTACATGCTGCCCGCACGCATTGTCACAATGGATGCGTTGCCGCTTACCTCGAGCGGCAAAATCGACCGCCGGTCGCTGCCATTGCCGGAAAGTGTCTCCGGCCAGAGCCGGGCGACTGCAGCGGGTGTGGCGCCGGAGAGTGAGATCGAGTCAAGGCTGCTGGACATCTTTCGAGAAGTCTTGGGCGAGCCTTCCATCGGCGTCACCGACAGCTTTTTCGACTACGGAGGGTACTCGCTGCTCACCGCGAGGCTCTTCTCGCGCATCTACCGGGCGCTTGGCCAGAAGTTGCCGATCAGCCTTCTCTTTGACGCTCCGACCGTACGCGGGCTGGCGCAGATCATCCAGAATGGCAAGCCGTTACCGATCGTCGTGCCCATCCGCAAGGAAGGCAGAGCCGCGCCCCTGTTCGTCATTCACTCCTATTTGATTTATGAAGCGCTGAACAAGGCGATCGAGGAAGACAGGCCGATCTTCGGCGTCCGCGAGTTGGACGGCGACCAGCCTGTTGGCTCGCTCGAGCATCGCGCCGCCATTTATGCGCAGGAGATCAGCCGGACCTATCCGCAAGGACCGCTTAGCCTGGCCGGATGGTGTCTCGCCGGCTCGCTTACTGTTGAGGTGGCGCGGATTCTGCGCGACCAGGGGCGAATTGTAATCTTGGTGGCGTTGTTCGATGCGGAGCGGCCCGGCTACAAGCCACGGATCGAAGCGGGCGGCAGTTTGTTCAAAGCCAGGATACGCAGCTTCACCCGATTTCACTTCGACCGTATGCGCGAGCTCGACTGGCCGGAGCGAGTGCGTTACCTCTCCGCGCAGTCCGTGCACCGCTGGGGCGACATTGTTGAGGCCTCTTCTGTGTGGCGCCGTACAGTGTTTCGCTGGACGCAGCAAAAGCTGGGGTTCATCTTTCCGAAGGCGGTGCGCGAACAGATGGAGCGCCTCGGAACCGACGATCTGCGGCCCACTGCGCAGCAATTCTATCCTGGCAAGATCGTGCTCTTCCGCGCCTCGGACGTGATGCAGATCTCAGGCATAGAACCATCACTGGGCTGGAACTCGGTGGCGAAGGACGGCGTAGTCGTCGAGTTCGCTCCGGGCGATCACGAGTCGATGTTTCGCGAGCCTCACCTGCCTAAATTTGGCAAGATGCTGGAACGCGTGCTTCGCGAGGGCGAAGCCTCGTGTGGATTTACCGGAAGCAACGCCCCGATCAGGGCCGGAGCCTGAAGCCCCTCCTTCGACGCTCAGGCCGCGGCGGGCTTAGCGCTTGCGGGCAGCCGCTTCATTCGTATCCACGAATGACACCGATCTTTCGATGATGTCGCCGTCGTGCATGCCCTCTGTCAAACGGTGGTCGTCGTCTGCCTCGAGAGCAGCCCGCCCATAAAAGTCTTCCTCTTCGGGAGATTGTATGTCCACCTGCACGGCGCTGGTGGCGGCCTCCCATGTGCTCATGCCTCCCATGACAAGCAGCAGCGGCAGGATCATCGCATTATTCAGCAGGTTGTCGATGGCGGTCATGAGGATGACAGCCACAAAGGCATGGCGAAGGTTGAGGTCTTCTATGTCGGAGCGGGCCAGCGGAAACCAGACCACGCGAACGACAGGGATCAGCTGAAGAGCCTCAAGTGCGAGCAGGCCGAAGAGCCCGTACATGCCGAAGGCGAGCAGCCACAGTCCGGAGGGCCGCAGTCCGGTATACCGCCACCAGTCCCATTGGCCGGAACCCAGGATGGGCTGCTCGAGCGCCAGATCGACGGTGCGCTCGTCGTGCTCCAGGCGCAACACGAGAGAACCGCGTCCGATCTTCCCCAGAAACGCGGCCGTCGAGTGCACCAGAGGGTTGCGCCGCATGAGCGTCCGGACAGACACCGAATTGGTGAGCCGCAGCCCGGCGAACAGGACAATTCCCATTACCAGCAGAATCGCCATCACCCGGGGAAAATACCGGCGGCTGACGAAGACAAAGGGCAGCAGCGCGACCAGCAGGATGATCGCGCCTCCGGATTGGCAGAGCAGGGTTGCGCCGCACAGTATGGCGGCCGTCCACACGGTCGGCATGCCGAGAATGCGGTCTACGCTGCGGCGAAGCCATAGCCACACGGCGATCAGCGCCGAGGTCGCCATCCAGATACCGAGTTGCGTGCCGGTTTCCAGCAGGCCGATCGGGCGGTATCCCAGGTAGCGCTGAGTTCTCACCCAGCGATAGGGCTGGTATCCATAGAGATGGGCATAGATCTGCGGACCGGCGAAGACCTCAAAGAGGCAGATGGGGACATAGAGCAGTCCGGCGATAACGAAGGCCTTGGCCGCGAGGCGAAGCGAGGTGGTGTCGGAAAAGTACAGGCGGCCTAGCACCCAGGGCACGCCCCAGGCCAGCAGCTGGTAAATCTCGCCGACCAGGGCCGCGCCGAAAAAATCAGGATTGGCAATGCCGGAGAGCAGGGGGACGATGCACCACATCAGCATGGGAAGGTCCCAGAAGGTAAGCCTGAAGCTGCGGAAGATCTGCCGGTCGAAGAGCAGCACAGCAAGAAGCGCGCTCAGGCCGGTGACGGTGGCTTTGGTCAGGAAGTATTCGGTATGCAGTCCGTTGCCGAGAATCCAGAACGGCGAAGGGTCTCCCGAGAACCTGGCGATGGGCAGAAGCGCCCAGCCGCCAAGAAAGTTCATAAGAATGGCAACACGAATGGGATATCGCCGGAAGAGGACCAGCGACAGGGGTATCCACGCGAGAAACGCCAGCAAAGGGGGGAAAATCACTTTGGGCCCTCGTTCAGTAAACCTACTATAAGGGAAGGGCTTATGGACATACGAACGGCGGCTGAGTGGCTCAACCCGGTAAAGGCCGGCGGAATGGCCACTTACCTGATTGCGTCCGTCGCCTGCGGGTTGACTGCGGCCAGGACGGTGAATCCGCGGATCCCGCGTCTCGCGGTTGTACTCGGGCTGATCCAGGCGGTGTTGCTGCTGGATATCGCGTTCGACTGGAGATGGCGGCTCTACGACTGGCTGCGCAGCCAGGCGGAGGCTCATCACTGGTATGAGCAGCGCCACTGGCCGCAGGTAGTCGTCCTCGCGACTCTGGCGGCAGCTTTGGCCGCAGGGATGGCAGCCGCACGACGACGGTTTCGGTTGTTACCAGGCGCGGCGCTGGCTGTTCAAGGAACGCTGCTGTCGATCGGCTGCTGGATGATGGAGGTCATCTCGCTGCATGCGACCGATTCGATTCTGTATCACCACGTCGGACGGTTGATGGTCATCAGCTTCGTCTGGCTGCTCACCTGTGCGATGACGATCACCGGCATCCTCAAGGCAGGATTCGGACGCGTAGAGACAGACGGATTCGCCGGCATCGTGTGAGCAGGCCAGAGACAGGGTCCGGGCCTGATCGCGCCCTGAGATTAGGGCCCGCCTCAGATCTGCTCGATCTTCACGCTTCCGTCGCTGGTGTGAATGGTCAGCGGAGTTCCGCCGCCGTTCAGCCTGCCATGCAGCTGGTGGCCGTCTCCGCCCTTGCTCTCATAGTGGTCCATGGTGATGGGAAGAGTGCAGTCCACGTGACCGTCGCTGGTGTGGACGTCGAGGTCGGCCGCAAAGCCCTGCGGCACCCGAACCGTCACCGGGCCATCCGACGCCTGGATGGACGACGCCTCGGATAGCTTTGTGCCTTCTCTGAGGCTCACTTCCAGGTGGCCGTCGCTGGTGTGCAGCATGAGCGCATTAAAGGTGCCGTCGACGGTGAGGCTGCCGTCGCTGGTCCGCGCCTCAATCGCGCCCGTGGAGTTGGTGATGTTCACGTGCCCGTCACTCGACTTCACTCGCAGCTTGCCGGACACATGATCGACCGTGACATCCCCATCGCTGGTCGTGATTCCCAGTTCGCCATTGAGTCCGGCGAGTCGAAGGGCGCCGTCCGAAGTTCTCGCCTCGAGAGTCAGGTCCGCGGGCGTTTCTACCGTCACCTTTGTTGACGACTTGTGCCAGTTGACGTGGAAGACGCCGATCTGTGGCTTTTCCTTGAATAGAAAATGGACCTGATCGCCAGTCTGGCTCTCTTCCAGACGGTCTCGCTGAGCTTGATGCCCACGGTCTCTATATGAATGCGGACTTCGCGGCAGCTTCCGCACGAGGAGATCTGCACTCCCGCATCGCCGGTCTCAAGGTTGAGCGTCGGCTTTCCGGTTACCGGATAATTCTTTGCCCAGGTGTGGTCGGCATCCTGCGCCAGGACTGGCAATACGGAAAGGGCAGCCAGACTTGCCGTTGCCAGGGCCATCTTCATCTTCATGGCAGCGACATACGGAAGTGGTGTCAAAAAGGTTCCGTCAGGCTGCGCGTTCCCGCCGGCTGCCCCGAACGGGCACTGACCTGAGCCAGCATCTCACGGAGCCGGAAGGCTTTATCGAGCTGTTTGTCGACCAGCATCTGGTGCCGCCGGCGGTGTTCCGGACTCGTCAGCTTCGCCAATGCCCGTTCGTCCCGAGCGGCGTCGCGCTCCAGTTCCAGGATTCTGGCCTCGATGGCCGAACGGAAGCGCGGACTCACCTGTATTGGCTCCCGCATGAGGTCTGGTGTCATAAATCCTCGCTTTCGACCACTGCTATCGAGGTCTCAAGTTCTCCGCTGCTTTGCCGATCATAACGACAGGCACCCCACCGCGCGATACCACGCCGGTACCATCCCCCAAACTTTTGGCACGCCGCCGCCCCATTTTGGGACAGCATCGAAAATTTACCGCTTTGTTTACAGTTCCGTCGACTTTTCCGTCACCAGCGACCGCGCCTTTGCCAGGAAATCTGCGAGCGGCATCGAACCCTGGTCGCCCTTGCCGCGCGCACGCACACTCACGGCGTTCGCCTCGGCCTCCTTGTCGCCCATGACCAGCACGTATGGGACCTTCTGCATCGTGAGGTCGCGGATCTTGGCGTTCATCTTCTCGTTGCGGCTGTCCAGCTCCACGCGCAAGCCGGCAGTTTGTAACTCCTGCTGAACTTTTTCCGCGTATGCCTGATGCCGCTCGCTGATCGGCACCAGCCCCACCTGCACCGGCGCCAGCCACAGCGGAAACGCCCCGGCGTAGTGCTCGATCAGATAAGCAACCATTCGCTCCATCGTGCTGATAATCGCACGATGAATCATCACCGGCCTGTGCAGCTTTCCATCGGCCCCGGTGTAATGCAGGTCAAACTGGTTGGGCAGGTGAAAGTCCACCTGGATCGTCGAGTATGTCTCCTCGTGTCCCATCACATCGGCCAGCTGAATATCGAGCTTCGGCCCGTAAAACGCCGCTTCCCCGCGACCTTCTTTGTACGGCAGCCCCAGCCCATCCAGCGCCTCGCGCAGCACGCGTTCGCCTAGCGCCCACATCTCGTCGTTGTCGACGTACTTTTCCTTGTTCGCCGGATCGCGCAATGACAATCGGTAGCTGTAATTCGTGATGCCCAGGTCGCGGTACGCCCGCTCGACCAGCTGCATTACCTTCGAGAATTCTTCCTTGATCTGCTCCGGCGTGCAGAAAATGTGCGCATCGTTGAGCGTCATGCAGCGGACACGGCTCAGCCCGCTCAACACTCCCGATCGCTCATAGCGATACATCGTTCCCAACTCAGCCAGCTTGACGGGCAGCTCGCGATAACTGCGCGGCTTCGACTCGTACACAAGAATATGGTGCGGACAATTCATCGGCCTGAGCACCATCTGCTCGGTTTCGAGATCCATCGGAGGAAACATGTCCTCGTGATAATGCGCCCAGTGCCCCGACCGAATATAGAGGTCCACCTTCGCCAGACTCGGCGTGTATACGTGCTGATATCCGACCTCGCGCTCCCGCTCCAGAATGTACTCTTCGAGAATCCTCCGGATGGTCGCGCCCTTCGGAAGCCACAATGGCAATCCAGACCCTACGTCTTCACTTACCGTAAACAGCTCAAGCTGCTTGCCCAGCACGCGATGGTCCCGCCGCTTCGCCTCCTCGATCCGCTCGAGATAATCGTCGAGGTCCTTCTTGGAGAAAAACGCCGTGCCGTAAATGCGCTGCAGCTGCGGATTCTTCTCGTCGCCCAGCCAGTACGCGCCCGACATGCTCATCACCTTGAAGGCCTTCACCCGGCCCGTCGAAGGCACATGCGGTCCGCGGCAGAAATCCACGAAAGCGCCGTTGCGATAGAGCGAGATTGCCTCTCCATCGCGCGTGAAGCGCTCGACGAAGTGAACCTTCATGAAGTCGTTCTCCGCTTTGAAGTGCGCCAGCCCCTGCTCGCGCGGCTCCCATTCGCGAACGAACTTCTCATCGCGCGCGACCACTTCCTCCATCTTTGCTTCAATCGCCTTCAGGTCCTCGGGCGTAAACGGAGTCGGCCGGTAAAAGTCATAAAAGAACCCCGTCTCTGTCGCCGGACCATGCCCCAGCTTGGTCTCCGGAAAGAGCTCGAGCACAGCCGTCGCCAGCACGTGTGCGGCAGAGTGGCGCACCACCGGCAGCGCGTCGGGATCCTTCTCTGTGAGCAGCTGCAGTGAAACATCTTCCTTGAGCGGCGCGCTTAGATCCACCAGGCGCTCCGCGTGCGGATCCTCTGTCGCGTACATGGCAGTTTCTCCGGTTGTGGCGGCCGAGCTGTGCGCGTCCTGCGCCGGCTTGATGCGCGCCACCACCGCCGCCGCCGCGAGGCGCGGCGAAATTGACTCCGCGACCTGGAAGGGGGTTACACCCGCGGCAAATTCCTTCACCGTACCGTCGGGCAGCTTTACCTGGATCGAACTATCGGAATTACTCATAAAGTCGAATCAACTTCTGCAATCTTGTTGAGAATGTTTACTCTATTCAGGATATGGTCTTAGGAGAATTGCGTCGAGCGTACCTGCTCCGCATCTAATTTGACGAGGAGCCAGATGGCAACAGCACCCGAGCCAAGACCTCACACCACGCTGGCGCTCATCGGTTGGCTGGCGCTGTGTTTCGCAGCCGGCATCGTTGGTTCCATCTTTGCCGCCCGCGCAATTCCCACCTGGTACGCGGGGCTGGTCAAACCGCCGTTCAATCCGCCGAATCAGGTCTTCGGTCCTGTCTGGACGGTCCTCTACACACTCATGGCAGTGGCCGCGTGGATCGTCTGGAAGACGCGCCCCAGCGCCTGCCGCCGCCGCGGCCTGCGGCTCTTCCTGGTACAGCTTGGCCTGAATCTTCTCTGGACGTGGATCTTCTTCGGCACTCACCAGATCCTGACTGCTTTCGTCGACCTGGCTGCGCTCTGGGCCGCCATCCTGCTCACCCTGCTGGCCTTCAAAAAGATGAGCACCACCGCCGCTTGGCTCATGGCTCCCTACCTGGCGTGGGTGACATTCGCCGGATATCTGAATTTCGCTATCTGGCGCTTGAACTAACTCGAAGTCGGCTATATCCAGCTAGCAGGGCGCTGGGTTCGGTGTGTCTGCGAATTAGACGAAAATTTGACGCACCCACTGGCACAAATCCGAACCTGTCTCCGCTTTACAAGATGAAGGCAACACCAACCGCCTTCAACTAAGGAGACTTGTCATGAAGCGAATTACACCGACCGCGCTTTTTACCCTTGCAGTTCTCGTCACCGCGGCCCTCGTCCCAGGGACCGGAGCCATGGCGCAGGGTCGTGCCGTACGCGCGACCGTGCCCTTCGACTTCACCGTAGGTGACAAACTGCTCCCCGCCGGAACCTATGAGATATGGTCGCCATCGACGGGCACGATCGAGGTTCAGAACCGCGACA
>CAVRNK010000112.1:0-28144 GCA_963721995.1 uncultured Acidobacteriaceae bacterium
ACCAGTTACAACCCATTCTTTTTAGAATGAACCAGCTACAAATCACAGGGGGGAGGGGTACCCCTTGATAGTCGAGTCAGCCCGCAACCGTGATCTCGAGGTGCACGGCTTGAGCAGCCGCGAACCGCTCGCGAAGCTTCTCTCTCGCGTCGAATACCTTGCCTTCGACGTGGCGGGCAGGAACAGTAAAGGTCAGCGACGGCTCTGCAAATGGATAAGGATCGAGCTTGAATCTGCGCTCTCCCACTGACTGGACAGCCACCGGTCGATATCCGCCATCATTCAGCGGCAGCGGATGCAGGAGGGTAGCCGGATGGCGATAGTCCACGCATGCGAGAAGCGAGAGATTGTCGGTCGCCTGGAGCAGCCGGAAATGGTCGCGAATCGCCACATCTCCCGCCTGCTCAGAAGTGAAGCTCCTGTCGGCAGCAATCTGCTCGCGCAGGTTTCGTTGCAGCGCTTGCTGCTGAGCAAGAAATTCGTCAAGCAGCGGAAGCGACCTCGGGTCGATTGTCGATCGGTCGGCGCGCTCGCTGAGCAGATTGTCGGTATGCATGGAGACAAGCATTGCCGCGTAAGGATCCTCTTCCGCCATCAATCGCACCGCCCGGTCGCGCACCGCAAGATAATCAGCGAGATCGATCTCTTCAAACGCGGAATATTTCCCGACTAACTCAACCGAAAAGGCGCTTGGCCTCCCCTGCCGGGTGATCTGCGGCTGCGCATCGCGTTCCCGCCACCCGTCATCGTGGCGCGAGATGCCTTTGAGCACGTGGGAACGCGGCTCGGGAGCCCTGAACCGATCGTTTCCCCAGCGGGCGGCGAAGGCGCCCGCAAGATTCGCATGGTCGACGTGCGTAACCAGCCAGTAGCCGGTTTCGGTTTCGAGTCGAAGCATGTTCTAACGTTAGCGCATTCGCGCTACTCCACTTCGGGCACTCGTGCAGATTCATGCCAATCGTGCAGAAAATACCACTCGAGGAAGTAAACGATGAAGTAAAAAGCGAAACCCAGCACCGCTGACGCAACAATCAGCGCGAAGAGGTAATCCGTCTGCAATTGCTGCGAGGCGAAAATGATCGAGTAGCCCAGACCGCCCTGCCCGACGCTGTTCGATCCGGCAAAGAGCTCACCGGTAATCGCGCCAATAACAGCGATGCCGGCAGAGATGCGGATGCCCACGAAAAGTGACGGAACCGCGTTCGGCAGGCGGAGCTTGAAGAGAATCTGCGCGCGCGTCGCATTGTGCATCAGGAAGAGGTGAACAAAGTTCTCATCGACGCTGATAAGCCCCTGGGTGGTGTTGGCGATGATCGGCGCGAGGCAGATGATAAAGGTAATAAGCGTGACCGCAGGCGTGCCGGCCCCGACCCACAGGATGATCAGCGGAGTTATCGCGACAATCGGCACCGTTTGCAGCAGCAACGTGTAGGGATAAAGCAATCGCCGAATCCAGCGCGACTGGGCGAACAGGAGTGCCACAGCGACCCCCGCGACGATACTGCACATCAGACCGATTGTAGCCGTGAAGGCGGTGATCCCAAAGGACTGGACCAGTGTCGGAAACCGCTCGATAATGATCTGCGCCACACGCCGGGGCGATGGCAGCACGAAGGCGGGGACCCGCTCAATCCAGATGACCACCTGCCATAGAAGCAGGAACGCGGCGAATACACCGAGCGAGTTTAGAAGAACCAGCAGGCGACGCTTCATGCCGAACGCGCCTCCCGGAGAATGCGCGATATCTCGACAACCGCCTGCTCATATTCAGGAGTGGCGCGCAGATCGCCTGTTCGTGGGCTAAGCAGGTTCACTGGCAGATCCGCATGAATGCGCCCCGGATTCGGCGCGAGCACTACAATGCGTGTCGAGAGAAAGACCGCTTCCGCAACCGAGTGTGTGACAAATACTACCGTCCACTTCTGTTCATCACGCAGCCGCAGCAGCTCTTCGTTCATGCGGTCGCGAGTCATCTCATCGAGCGCGGCAAAGGGTTCGTCCATCAGCAGAAGCCGTGGACCGGTCGCGAGCGCCCGCGCGATCGAAAGGCGCATTTTCATCCCGCCGGAAAGCTGGCGCGGATACCCGCGGCTTACATGCGAAAGGCCAACCAGTTCCAGCAGCGAATCGACCTTGGCTTCGCGTTTGTCTCTGGGAACACGCTCGAGTTCGAGACCCAGTCCAGCGTTGGCGCGGACGGTGCGCCACGGCAGGAGCGTCGGGTCCTGAAAGATAAACGCCATCGTCTCGCGCGCATTCCTGGGAGTCATTCCGTCGACGACAATTTCCCCTGAGCTCGGTGGTGTCAGTCCCGAAATAAGCTTAAGCACAGTGGATTTGCCACAGCCCGAAGGCCCGATTATGCTGAGGAACTCACCCTTGGCCACTGAGAGATCCAGCTTATCGACAATGAGGCGGTCGTATTTCTTCGACACCCCGCGGAGCTCGATCTGCGGAACCGCTCCATCCTGTGACGCCGGAAGAGATTCCGTCCGCTTAATTTGCGTGTTCATGCGTTGTCACTCCGCAGCGGGAGATGGAGGGCTGATGGCCGAGCAGAATCGTGATAGACGAATTGCGTAGACCGCACCCAGTCCCATGAAGTTGCACGCGGCGACAACGTGCCGGTGCCCGGGTTTCGGTCATAGAGCGGAAATGCGCTACTGGCAATCTCGAGGCGAATGCAGTCTCCGGCCTCGAATCGGCAAGAGGTCGGCTCGAGCTCGAACTGCCAGCAATGCACCGCATTCCGAGTGAAGGCTGCACCAGGGAGAAAGTCCGAGCGCGCGATCCCGATACACACAAAATCCGGGCGACCGTCGGGCCGCACACGAACAAGCTTCGCCGTGAAGTCGGTGCTCTTTGCCGAGGCAGCGCAGTATAAGCTGACACGCGGCGATCCAAAAACGGCGACCGGTTCAGACAAAAGCTGCGTCGTGTAGACGAGCACGTTGTTGCCAAGCTCAAGAGCAGCCTGATTGTAAGTTCCACTAAACGAACCGGGGCCGCCCGGCGCCATCACCGGAACCTCGGGATCGTACACGAAAACGTCACAGGGCTCATCGGAACCCGCCGGATTTGCGCTGAGTGTGCCGTCACCCTTGCGCGAGTTGGCTCGGCCGCCACTCCGCAAGTAAAGCGTCGCTTCTGCGTCTACGGGCCAATGCTCCGTCGAGCGCCAGCGATTCTCAAACAATGAGAAGTGCCGGATCCGAGGCTCGTCTGCAAATTCTCCGGAATCCTTCAGCCAGTGATTAAACCAGCCCAGCAGGATTGCGTCTGTATCAATCAAAGCTCCCGGTCCGAAGTTAACCTCACCGATCTGGTCTCCCCACGGAATGTGCACCCACGGCCCGGCGATCAGATATTGATGATCCCGCGCACGCGCAGTCGCCGCCCTTTCGCACAGCGCCCTGAAGCCGTCGATGGTCCCCTTGAGATAAAGATCGAACCAGCCGGAAATGTGCAGAGCGGGCACATCGATTCGGTCGAGACATCTGCTCACGTCAAGTGATTCCCAGTATCCGCCCGGCATCTCGTGATCGAACCAATCGCGCACATACGGCGGCAGCTCAGCAGATCGCAGCGCGGGATGATCGCGAAACGGCAGCACCCCGAACTGATTCCGCAGGTCTGCCCAGGCCTGCTCCAGTTTGTCACTCGCCTCGCGAAGACCAAGACGGCGGGCATCCATTTTGAGCATCTGCAAACCCCATGCCAGGCTCGACGCGAGTCTCAGCGCTCCATTGTGATAGAACCAGCCGTGGTACAGATCGGTCGCGGCCATGCCCGGCGCAATCGCGACGAGTCCTTCAGGCTGCGCTGCGGCAGCCAAAAACTGGGTCACGCCCTGATAGGAGAATCCGTACATGCCGATGCGGCCATTCGATTCAGGACGCGTGCGCAGCCACTCGATGGTCGCAGCTCCATCGTCGCGCTCATAACGAAATGGATAGAACGTTCCTTCCGAATCGCCGCGTCCGCGCACATCCTGAATGACCACGTTGTAACCGTGGCGCGCAAACCAGACGGGATGCGCGTACACAACCGTGGACGCTATGTCGCGGCCATAAGGCTGGCGCATCAGCAGTGTCGGGTGCGGCCCAGGCTCAGCCGGGTAGTAGTGGTCGGAGATCAGACGAGTCCCATCGGGCATGGCGCAGGCCACGCCACGCTCCAGGTGCACGCCGTCGCCGCAGTCGATATGCCTGGACTCCGTCATGGGTGATAGAGGTTCTCATAGCGTGCCATCGCCTCGAGTGCAGCCGCGATGCGCGTTGCCGCCTGCTCCACCCAGCGCGCGCCGTTCTCCGCGGTCGCAGGGCGCGGATCGCCCATCACGCCGCTCGCAGCAATATCTCGGGTGAGCCACGCGAAGGTAGCCGAGGCGTTTTCGGGCTTCAACAGCTGCGGTTTGTCGACCTGTGCGATGTAGTTGACTGTGTACGCCGTCGTGTCCACGAGTTCCGGTACGGCGCTCAGCAGGAACGCAGTCTCAATCTCTCCGGCATGAAATCCGTAAGCCCTTTCCTGCTCACTCACTCCTTCAAAGGTGACGCCTCCCGAGCCATACAGCGCAAACGTGCGCAGGCCGAATTCAGCGCGAAGATCGCGCGCCATTACATCGACGAGCGATGAATTCCCTCCGTGTGTGTTGTAGAGCACAACCTTCTTGAATCCCGACGCGGCAAGGCTCGCGCCGATATCGCGTACCACTGCCATGAACGTTGCCGCCGAAACAGAGAGCGTTCCGGGAAATCCAATATGTTCATTGCTCTTGCCATAGCAGACGGGCGGCAATGCATACACCGGCAAATCGGCGGATAGCTTTCCGAGTGCCTTCCCCAGCAGCAGATTATTGATTAGCGTATCAGTCGCCAGGGGCAGATGATGCCCGTGCTGCTCAATGGCCGCAGTCGGCAGCACCAGCAGCGTCGAGTCCTTGGGGAGTGCCTCCACTTGCTTCCAATTCAAATAAGAAAAATTACGCGAGTCGGGAATCCAAGTCTTCACAGGTGAGTGGCCACTTCCGCTTCTGGCTGGAAGCTGAGCATTTTCCCGGGATTCAGCAACCCCTTGGGATCATTGCGTCGCTTGGCAGCAAGCTGCGCGTTGTCCTCGCGATAGCGGCCTCCATCTTCGACGTTATTCACGTGAGGATTCGCCACGAACACGCCGATCGCCCGGCAGAACCGGATCATATCGTCGAGTCGCTCCTCGGTGGTGAAATAAACGAGTGGGAGCGCGCCCGGGATAATCCGCCCCGCCGCGTTCTTCCAGAACTCCATGTGGAAGAGCATCTCGTCGCCGTATCGATCCTTCAGCTGGCGCATCTGGTCGCGCACGCTGTCGGGATCAAACCCGCACTGCAGATAGGTATACGCGTCATCGTGCTTGATGGCCCACAGCGTGGTGTGGTTCCAGGTGTAATCAGTGAGCAGCGGCCTGGTGCTCAGACCGTCATAGATCCCCGAATAAGTGACAACGCCGCCGGTGCTCCGCACTTCCTGCTCGAAGGCCGCGAGCTGATCCTGAGCAAGCAGGAAAAAAATCAAGTGCTTGCCCTCCGGCGCAATCTTCTTAATGGGGCTGAAGTATGAGGAGATCGGCCACTCAAATGTTGTCACCAGCCGCTTGGTCCACTCCGGTGCGTTCGCGATGCGTTCGCTGAAGTCGTATGCCGCAGCGAAGGAATCGAAGCCGACCGCGCACTGCGCCCAATCGACCTTCGGCGCAAGCGCAAGCCAGATCCTGGTGATCACACCGTTGGTCCCCCACGCGTGCAGAATGTCGTGCACCGCCTGGCCTTCAAGAAACTGAACCCGCGGCTCTTCCTCCATCGTCACCACTTCGAGCGCGCGCACCGTCTCATAGTCGCGCAGATTCCCGTTGAGTACAGACCCCACGCCTCCCGAGCCTCCGCCCAAAAATCCCCCGACTGAAGCTTTGACGATCGTGCTCGGATAGCAACGCAGTTCCCAGCCCACTGTCCGGGCCTGCGTTTCAAGCACGCCCAGGCGAACACCCGGCTCGCAGATCGCCACACCGTCGCCGGTAATTGCTTCGATCCTGTCCATCAGCGAGAGATCCAGGACGACACCACCATCGAGCGGAATCGCCTGGCCGTAATTGCCTGTGCCCGCTCCGCGCGGAGTGACCGGGATATCGTGCGCGAAGCAGTAGCGCAAAATGCTCCGTACCTCATCAGTGTTGACGGGCTGAACCACCACCTCGGCATGCTTATTCTCAAGGCGCTTTTTCAGCACCGGCGAGTACCAGTAGAAATCCTTCGACATCCGCTCCACAACGCCGGGAGCAGTAAGGCAGCGCCGGCGGTCAGCGATGAGTTCAGACATTGCACTTTCCAGGGTCTCAGTCATGCTTACCTCTGGTGTTGTCATTCGCCTTCCGCGTGCCCCACCCTGCAAACGCCTTCAGCATTCGCGGATCGGTAAACAGGCCATAGCACAGGTCGCGAAGCAGCTCCCCCTCGACAACGCAGGACATATCGCTGCGCCGTACGACTTCCTCTGCTGGAATGTGAATCTGGTTGCAGTGGCGGTTCGCGTCTTCAATCGTCGCTCCATAAACAACGCGGTCGAGGCCGGCCCAGAGCGCGTTCGCCATGCACATCGGGCAGGGCTCACAGGTGGAGTAGAGTGTGTATCCCGCCAGCGACGGTTTGCCGAGCTTCCTGGCAGCCAGACGAACCGTCCGTAGCTCTGCGTGGGAGCTGGGATCGTTTTCCCGCATCACTGCGTTGCGCGCGCGATAAAGCAGGCCGCCGGATCTGCTGTCGACAATGGCTGCGCCGAACGGCACGGGACGTGGAGTGCCAAAGCTGCGGGCAGTGAACTGGACAAGCTCGGTCATGATCACCTCATCACGATCACGCTTCGGCTTGAAAACCTTCCCCATTGACGAAATTTAGCATGGATTCTCGGAATTCGAGCTGACTGTTTCATGCCGCCCCATGAGTAGAATCAGCGCATGGAACTTGAGGCATCTCCCGTTGAAGCGATGGGCGGTCTGGCAGCCGCCGATCCAAATCGCGTAGCGGAAGAAGCGCTGGCCCGGGTGAACGGCAACGCCAGCCGGAATTCGTATCTGACAGTGGATCAAACCTGGACGCGTGATCAGGCTAACCGCACTACTGATATGCCGCAGCTCCTGTACGGCCTCCCCATAGCCCTCAAAGACTGCTTCGACCTGGAAGGCTTCGTTACCAGCAGCGGTTCGCGATTCTACGCGCGCCGCAATTCTCCCGCAGCCTCGGATTCATGGGTCGCAGCACGACTCAAGGCTGCCGGCGCAGTGATCACCGGCAAAACGCACATGCAGATGCTGGCCTACGGCATCACTGGCGAGAATCGCGACTACGGCGACTGCGTTCAGCCGGACGATCCAACGAGTCTGACCGGAGGATCCTCAAGCGGATCAGCCGCAGCCGTGCAGGAGGGTTCCGCCGTCGCCGCCATTGGAACCGACACCGGCGGCTCCATTCGCGCTCCCGCCGCACTGTGCGGACTCGCAGGTTACCGCGCATCCCTGGGCCTGGGCGACTGGCGCGGAGGCGCGCATCTGGCCGCGTCCTTTGACACCATCGGCTGGCTTTGCCGCGACCTGCGCGATCTGCCCCGTCTCGCGCAAGCATTATTCGACCTGCCCTCCGTCGCAGCGGTATCAGAACCGCCGCGCATAGGTACCTTGTCCGGCGGCATGCTCGAGCAATGCGATCCTGCTGTCCTCATGTCGATCGCGACATGGAAGGCACGGGTCCTCACCTCGGGCGCGCCCGTGAGCGAAGTCCGGCCGGAATTCTTCTCCGAGGCCTATTCAATCTACGCCCCGCTTCAAGCACACGAGGCCGCCCCCCTGCACAGCGGCTTCTTCGACGAATTCGAGCCTGCAATCGCAGACCGGCTGCGCTGGGGCGCCTCTCTCAAGGCGGAAGAGGTAGCAGAGTGGCAGAAGAAACACCAGATTTTCGTGGAGAAGATGAACGCTCTGTTCGAACGCTCGGATTTTCTATTGATGCCCGCCGTTCCACTGGCGAGACTGATCGCAGGTGAAGATCAAACCGCTGCTCGCCCTGGAATCCTCGGCTACACCACACCAGGAAGCCTCGCCGGTTTACCCGCCGTAATCCTGCCCGGCAAACCCGGCGTCCAGTTGCTCGCGGCGCGAGGTCAGGATGCCCGACTCCTGCAGTTCGCGGCCCAACTCGGCCGTCTGCTCGCCGCGGAACAGGCTTGATCCGCCGGATTCCCGATTGTTAAGCTCGGGCATGACTCCAGCGAAAAACTGGCTCGCGCTTTCAGTGATGTGTCTGGGCCTGCTCGGCTGCCACGGCGGAAAGGGCAGCAACGGCCTGACCCCGGTCACATTTCAGACCGACTGGTATCCGCAGCCGGAACAGGGCGGCTTTTATGAAGCGCAGCTCAAGGGATACTACCGGCAGGAAGGTCTGGACGTCACCATCACCCCAGGCGGTCCATACGTCATCGCGGACCAGCAGGTTTCGACGGGGGCAGCCCAGTTCGGAATGGGCTCGTCCGATCGCATTCTGGAAGCGGACTCCCAGGGTCAGTCACTCGTCGCCGTAGCTGCCACGATGCAGCACGATCCGCAGGGAATCATGCTGCACACGAACTCCCCCGTGCACGACTTTCCGGATCTCGAAGGGCGCACCGTCGCGGTAAAGCCGGGATCGACATGGTTCGAGTACCTGATCGCGCGCTATAAGCTGAAGAACGTCCGCGAGACGCCGGCCACCTACTCGATCGCAAACTTCCTTCAGGACCCGAACTACATTCAGCAGATCTTCGTGACCTCCGAGCCATACTTCGCGCGCAAGGCCGGTGCGCAGGTGCGCACGTTGCTCATCAGCGACACGGGCTACGCGCCTTACCGCGTATTTTTCACCACTCGTGACTACCTCACGCAGCACCCGGACCTGGCCGCGAAATTCGTGCGCGCATCGTTGCGCGGATGGCGTGACTACATCGTCGATCCTGGCGCAGTAAACGCCCGCTTGTTGAAGTTGAATCCTGCCATGACCATCGAACAGATGCAGTTCACCTGCCAGGCCCTGAAGGACGGACATTTCATCTATCCTAAAGACCCATCCAAGGCCGGAGACTTCGACCCGGCCCGTTGGTCCCAGATGTATCAGCAGTTAGTCGACTTGAAGCTGATCCAACATCCGATCGATCCCGCGACTGCGTACACCATGCAGTTTTTGAGTGAGCCTTGAGACTATCCGCAAACCTCTTTTGGGGCGGCAGAGGCTACGACTTGTCTTTCAGTACGGCTTTCACCCCGTCGATCATCGCCTGAGGGTTGAACTCGCTGCGGATGATGTCATTTGGGCAGTCAGTGTAGACAGAGACCCTATAGTTGCAGATGAAAACCACTTCCTGATCGGGCCGGTGTTCCTTGATTCGTGTGCACACCTTCTCCGCAGCCGGAATACGCCCGTCCCCTTCTACATCGATGATCACGAGTGAGTATTTGCGGGTCAACGCAAGTTTCAGACCGTCGTCGAGTGACACAGTGGAGTCGACCTCGTAGCCGTGCATGCGGAAGATCTGGTCGCGCAGGCCAAGAATCGTGTCGCGCCCACAAATATGCAGCAGGATAGGGGGAGTAGGAAAATCGCCGCTCATTCGGGTCTTAGACTACCAGAGACGAACGCCCCGAAGATTGGGAAACCATGCATCCGCAACTTGGATTTCAGCTATTGGCCGCCCCGGGGAGTGATCAGTTCAGACCAGAAGAAACGGACTATTTGACGGAATCGGAATGAGCAGCCAGTTCGCCCGGCATGCCAACCTTCGGCACCAGCATGTCTTCCTTCCGCATCACCATCGTGGTGGCATTCAGGCTGGCAAGCTCGAAGCCGTGGCCGTGCGTGATCGCGTCAGTCGGGCAGGCTTCGACACAGTATCCGCAGAAGATGCAGCGGTTGTAGTCGATGTTGTAAACCTTCGCGTACCGCTCGGCGCTGGAAATGCGCTGTTCCGCGGTATTCTCAGCAGCTTCGATATAAATGCAGTTCGACGGGCAGGCCGCTGCGCAGAGAAAACAGGCCACGCATTTCTCGAGTCCATTTTCGTCGCGCTGTAGAACGTGCGCGCCGCGGAAGCGCTCCTGCAGCATCGCGCCGCGCGTCGGTCCGGGGCCGTCAGGATAATTTTCGACTTCGGTCGGCTTGAACATCTCTCCAAAGGTGATGCTCATGCCTTTGCCAATGGCGGCGATGTTGCGCACGATGGACATGCCAACAGTATACGCGCAGGCGGCACGGAATTTTCCGCTTGTGGCCTTGCGAATCCGCTCAATACGATGGACATCGCGGCTGCATCCAGGACAATCAATCGCTGTCTCGCTAACGTTTGCCTGAGGGAGGTTTCTATGCTGAAGCTTCGTTTGTCGAAATCGATCTGTCTGCTCACGCTTCTTACAGTTGGGGGAGCCGGTGCTCAGACGAACTCCAATTCGGTGAATTCACCCGTAGGGGCGGAGCTTAAGATCAGCGCCAATCAGAAGAGCTCGGTGCTTTCGCAGAGCGACATCAAAGCCCTCCCCCATCAAACCGTCACCGTCCACAATCCCCATACCAACGCTGACGAGACCTACTCCGGCGTGCCCTTGATGGATCTGCTGGCTAGAGAAGGCGTGCCCCACGGTCAGGACCTGCGCGGCAAGGCCTTTTCCGATTACATCGTCGCCACCGGATCGGATGGGTACAAAGCGGTTCTCGCACTCGCCGAGGTCGACCCCGAGTTTCACCCCGGCGAGGTCCTCGTCGCCGACCAGATGGACGGCAAGCCGCTCGACCCCAAGATCGGGCCACTCCGCCTCGTAGTCACCGAAGACAAGCGTCCGGCGCGATCCGTCCACAACCTGGTTTCAATTGAAGTTAAGCAGGCGGAATAAGCTTTACCGCCCCCAGCTGTATCGACATGGATCATCTGTGAGTCGATACCGGGGTCTGTCCCCAGGTCTGCGTTCGATAAATGCTGTATGCGGTATTCGAAGCGCATGGACCGGTCTGCCCGGCGAAAAAAGTCAACTCCCGCTCCGAACGAGAACGTGAAGTTGAACGCGGAACTGTCAAAGATCGGGATATCGCGCGACGACACTGCGAAGCCCGTCATCAGAGTCAGCACAGGCTGGACCTTCGAGCGGGGAAGAAATTTCGCCTCGAGGCCCGCTGGGCTGAGGCCGGCGACGTACGTCCAGCGACGCCCGTAGGTGAAGGTGTAATTCTGGTAGTAGGTCTGGCCGTTATACGTGAAGGTGTAATTCGAGGATTTCAACGCTGTCGACAGCACTGGCGTTTCGTGCGGTTGGCGGTAATAACCTGACTCCTGCAATCCCGGATACCCATCGAACGGCGGCAGATTGATATTGTAGTAGTCTCCCGTGAGCACCGGATCGCTTTCCACCATCAGCGGCCGGGTCTCCGCCCGATAGTCGAGTCTCCAGATGCGGTCCTGAAACAGTCGCTGTGTAAAAGACGCGCCGACTGTGACGAATTCCCGCTGATTACTGTAGCCCAGAATGATGTGGCTAGAGTCCGGCGAGTACTCGGTAAAGATGGACCAGGTTCTCGGGCTGGAGTCCGGCCGGGTTGGAGATGGCTGAACGTTCTGGGCGCGGGCAATACCGATCAGGACAATCGGCCAGGACAGCACGAGGATGAGCGAGCGGCGTGCGAGCATTGGCGAGCGTTGGCGAGCGTCGTTCCGTCCTTGGCGACTAATCTATGCCCTTGTATACACCAGCAGCATCAACCCAGTCCCAGCTTTTTCCAAATTGCGTCCACACGCGATTTCGTCGTCCCGTCCATCTCGATCATCGGAGGCCACGGTCGAGTGAAGCCCTCGGCCGCCCATTTGCGTGTGGCATCAATGCCCATCTTGCTGCCGTAGTTCGGTAGCCGCGAAGCGTGATCCAGCGAATCCACCGGCCCCAGCGTGAATTGGATATCGCGCTCCGGATCGATGTTGTTGGCAACCCGCAGCGTCACCTCGCCGATATCCTGCACGTCGCAATCCTCATCCACGACCACAATGCACTTGGTAAACATCGCCTGCCCCAGCGCCCAGATACCGTTCATCACCTTGCGCGCCTGACCCGCATAGCTCTTCCGTATCGAGACAAGCATCAGGTTGTGAAAGACGCCCTCTACAGGGAGATTGATATCGACGATCTCCGGAAGCGTAAGCCGCATTAGCGGAAGAAAGATGCGCTCCACTGCCTTGCCCATCCACGCGTCTTCCATCGGCGGCTTGCCCACAATGGTTGCGGAGTAAATCGGGTCTTTGCGATGTGTGATGCACGTCAGATGGAAGACCGGGTACTCCTCCGCCATCGTATAAAAGCCGGTGTGATCGCCGAAGGGCCCCTCGACGCGCAACTCGTCCAGCTTCACATAGCCTTCAAGGACAATCTCCGCATGCGCAGGTACCTCGAGATCGACCGTCTCGCACTTCACCAGTTCGACCGGACTCTGGCGAAGGAATCCCGCGATAATGTACTCCTCAACCTCGGGCGGCGCCGGCACAATCGCGGAAAACGTCGTCGCCGGATCCGTCCCGATAACCACCGCCACTTCAAGCCGGTCGTCCTTCACATTGCCCAAGGCAATTTTCGTCGTGCCACCCGCCGTCTCCGCCATGGCGTGAACGCGATCTGAGGCGCTCGCACCCGCTGCCGCTCGCAGCCGTTCGCGCAGATGCTCAGCAGCATTCTTCTGCCGCTGCCAGTGCATGCCCGTCGTCTGCCCGTCGTAGACCTGCATGCGGTACATGCCCATATTGCGCTTGCCGGTTTTAGGATCGCGCGTAACGACACACGGCAGCGTGATGAACCTTCCTCCATCCAGAGGCCAGCATTGCAGTATCGGAAAATCGAGCAGATTGAATCCCTCGCGGACAATCACCTGCTTGCACGCCGCATCCTTGGCTTGAATGGTCTTGGGGAAAAACTTGCCGACTTCCGCCAGCATGGGCAGCATCTTGAACTTCTCAAGGAAGCCCTCCGGCGACTTGATCTCCATGAAGGCGCGAATCCTTCCGGCAATCTCATCCAGAGAATCGACCTCGAGGGCCAGCTTCATGCGCCGCTCGCTGCCGAATTGGTTCATCAGGACGCTCGATCCGCGATAGCCCTTCACATTCTCGAAGAGCAGCGCCGGACCACCCGGCGTCCCACCGCGCCTGCCGGACTTCGAAGCCCGGTCGGTGATCTCAGCAATCTCCAGGATCGGATCAACTTCTTCGCGAATGCGGTTGAGCTCGCCAGCCTTATCAAGAGCCTTGATCCACTGCCTCAGGTCGTCGTATGCCAATTGTCTTCCCCGGCGTTCGCCTGTCACTTCACTTCGGCGAGCACAACCCTACATACTAATTCCCTGCCGGGATCGGAAAGACTGTAAGAGTTCCAGATGGTCCTGACTCAGTCGCCAAAGTCTGCATTTTTGGAGAGCATCCACCGATTCATGATGGTCTGTGCGCAACGCGCCCCGCACAGGTGCTTCGCTGTCGCATCGTGGGACAGAAATATGTTCCACCGCGTGATTTTGAGCACCTGCTGTTCCGGATCGCCCGGATGCGGCGACAGCTTCTCGCTCCACGCCAGCCACCAGTCTCCCGCCTCTTCGCTTTTCGCCTTGCCGCAGACGTCGCAGGAATATGTTTCGGTCCAGGCCATTGGTCAACCTTCGCGCTCAGGATGTCGGTGCCACGTCTCTGGAAGTTAGCACAACACCCCGAAACAAATGGACCGGAACTTTGCGCCCGGCGCTCTTAACCTACCTGCGCAACCGCCTGTGGTGGAATCTCCACCAGGGGGTATCCCAGCCGCTTCCACTCATCGAAACCGCCCCGCAGCGGACGTACCCGGTACACGCCCAGCTTGCGGATCGTCAGGGCCATCTTCGCCGCCGTCGCTTCGCTCGGGCAGGTGCAGAAAAGCACCACGTCCCGATCGCGAGGAATCTCCGCGCTCTGCTGAACCAGCGTGTCCGGCGAAAGAAGCACTGCTCCGGGCAGGGTCCGCGGATCCGGTAGATAGTCGAGCGGGTGCCGCAAATCAACGATATACACGGGCTGTTCGCGATCAAGCATGCCCTTCAGCTCGTCGGGCTCCAGGCGCGCCATGCGGATTTCCCGGAGGAATGCTCGCTGGCGCAGGAATCTCCAGATGAAGAAGCCCAGCAGCGTAAGCACGAAGAGCAGGAATGCAAAGTGTTCGACCCACCCCAGCGCATTGGGATGCTTCTTCAGCACATCGCCGAAGAAGCGCCCGCCAAGAGTGAAGGCCATCGCCCACAGCAGAATTCCGGCAGTGTCGAAAATCGCGAAGTAGCGATACTTCATCCCCGTCTGGCCGGCGATCGGCGCCGCGACAGATCCAAGCCCGGGGACGAACTTCGCCAGTACCAGAGCACCAGCTCCGTGCTTTGTAAAATAGTTCTCCGTCTTGCGCACGCAGCTCGACCGCTCCATCGAGAGGCGGCACAGCAGCTTGACCACACTCCCTCCGTATTTTTTGCCCATTAGGTACCAGACGCTGTCGCTGACCAGGCTCCCGGCGACAATCGCGATCAGCACCAGCGGAAGGCTGAGCCGGTGCGTGGCCGTCAACGTGCCCGCCGTGATCATCACCGGCGCACTGGGGATCGGAACGCCAAGCTGCTCCACCATCACCCAGAGGAAGAGAATCCAGTATGCGTAATGTAGAAAGAAATCAAGTGCGAGCGGCATTGCCATGGCCCCCGAGACAGTCGCCTGCCTTCGACTATAGTGAAGATGTATCGACCGCGGGAAACGATTCGCCTCAAAACAACAGGCCGGATCGCATCGCGACCCGGCCCTCAGTCTGGGGGACGGAAATCAGTACCCCGGCTATCTACTGCTTTACCGTTACCTTGGGCTCAACCGAAAGCCCTGGCCGCAGAAGATGATCGGAGTTTTGCTCTGGATTGCTGAGGTCGATGCGCACCGGAACCCGCTGTACCACCTTGACATAGTTACCGGTCGCATTCTCCGGCGGGAAGAGGCTGAGCACCGAACCCGTTGCGCCACCGATCTGCGTGATCTTGCCGTCATATTTGCGGCCGCCGTAGGCGTCCACTTCGATGACCACCGGCTGCCCGGCGCGCATGTGCTCGAGCTGTGTCTCCTTGAAATTCGCCGTAATCCAAACATCGTCAAGCGAAACCAGCGTCATCATGTTTTGGCCAACGCTGACGTTCTGGTTGATCTCGACGCTCTTCCGCGTAACAATGCCGTTTTCGGGCGCGATAATCTTCGTGTAGCTCAGGTTCAACTTGGCCTGGTCCAATTGCGCCTGCGCCTGCGCTACGGCCGCCGCAGCCTGATCGGCCTTGGCCTTCTGGATTGCCACCTGCTGGGGAGCAGTCTGCGCCGTCTTCAACTGCGCCTCAGACTGGGCCAGGCGATCTTTTGCCACGCGCACCGCGTCCTCGGCTGCCACCACATTCGCCTTTGCTTCTACCAGCGCCGCCTTGTTGGCGTCCGCGGCCGCAACCGCGGCGTCAAACTGCTGCTTCGAGATCACGTCCTTCTCGACCAGCGGCCTGTACCGCTCAAGGTCGGCATCTGACTTGGTCGCGTTTGCCTGCGCCTGCACCACCCGCGCCTTCGCGGCGTCCAGTTGCTGCTCGGACTGCGCGATCTGCGCCGTCGATCCGTGAACATCCGCTCCGGCCGACGACAGCGTGCTTCCGGTATTCACCGTGATCACCGGCACATTTACCCTTGCGGCCTCGTAGGTTGCTTCGGCACTCTGCACATTCGCTTCTGCCTGCTGCACGGCGACCTGAAAGTCTTTGGGATCGATCTCGACCAGGAGATCGCCCTTCTTGACCTCCTGGTTCTCCTCCACATTGACTTTGATAATCTGGCCGGCGATGCGCGAGCTGATCTGAATCAGGTGACCATTCACCTGAGCATCATCCGTATCCTCGTAATAAGTCGAGTGCCACCAGAAGAGCAGCGCCCCCACTACCAGGAGCGCAATTACGCCAATCACGATAAATCTTCGCCGCGATTTTGGTTTCTCCGGCTTGTCATCCGGAGTTGTATTTTGATCGGGCTTTTCGTCCGCCACTGTTACTTTCCTCCAACGTAAGTCTTGTAATTGCTCTCCGCCACTCCCAGCGCCCGCGCCAGCGAGAGCTTGGCGATGTTGTGCCGGTAGAGGCTGCTGACATATTGGTTGTCGGCCTGGGCCACCGATTGGAGCGCCTGCGAGACGGCCAGATTATCCGACACGCCCGCCTTGTAGCGTTCCTGCGCTTCGCTGAGAGCCTCTTTTGCTAATTCCGAATTGCTGCGTGCCACCTCCACCTGCTTGGCGGCCGCCTGGATGTCGAGAATGCTGTCGCGCACATCCGCGCTTATCTGTCCCTCGAGATCGCTCAACTGCGCGCGTTTCTGGTCAAGTTGCGATTGCGCCTGTTTGGCATCGCCGCGCAGTTTTGCTTCCTCAAACAGCGGCACATCAAGCGTGCCGGTCGCATTGCCCGTGCCGTGCGAATTGCCGAAGTTGACGCCAATATCGCCGTAGTCGCCATCGAAGCTCACCGTTGGATAACGCTCCGCCGTCGCCGCGCTGCGCGCGTGCTGCGCGCCCGTCACCTGTTCCTGCATGGCTTTCAGGTCGTTGCGGTTGGCAATCGCCTCCTTGACCGCGGCCCCCGGATCGAGATTGTCCAGCGGAGTATAGGGCGACTGATCTGTAAGCCGGAATTTCTGCTCCAGCGGCAGGCCGATCGCCCGCGCCAGCGCGATCTTGTCCTTCTCGTACTGATTCTTAACCGTGATCAGCGACTGCTGTTGCGTCTGGTAATCGACCCGCGCCCGCAACTCATCGAGCAGTGGCGCTGTCCCCGCCTGGTGATTGCTCACCGCCTGGTCGAGCGAAACCTTCGACGTATCCACCTGCGCCTGCGTTGAGTCGATCAAAGCCTGATCGGCGATGCATAGGAGATAGGCATTGCCGACGGTGAGCACAACCAGATCCCGCGCATCTTTCACCGAGAGCTGCGAACTCTCAAAATTGTGCTTCGAGGCCAGGTAATTCTGCAGCGACGAGACATTGATCAGCGACCACTTCAGGGTGCCTCGAACGTCCATGTATCCGTACGGGCCGATGATCGCCGGAAACCCCCCGCCCCGTAGTCCGAGGGCCTGCAGGTCAGTCTGCTGCACCGACGACTTGAGGTCGCCGGTAACCGTCGGCAGCAACGATTGCAGTTGCTGGAGCTGCGTTCCGTGGGAGTTCAGCTGGCTCTGGCTGGTAAGAACCAGGCCGAGGTTGTACTTCAGCCCGCGCGCGATCGCGTCGTCCAGCGACAGATCCATGACCCCGGCGGTCGCCGCCTCTTTGACCTGGCTGCCCTGGTAGGTCGTGCTGTTGATCTGCGGCTGTGTGATCTGGGTCGGCGCTTGTGGCTGCACAACTCCGCCCCCGGCCGGCTGCCCGAACTGAAAGGCGTGAGCCACAGGACAGGCCGCGGGAATGAAAAGCGCCAGAACCAGCCCCCAAATGCGCGCACTGCCGTATCGGCTGCTTGAACTAGCCTTGAACACGAATGACTTCACCCCTGGAAAAATGTTCCCTTAGACAGCTATCTATTCAGGGTACGTCGTTTTGGATGCCTGAATGCCGGAAAGTATTCAAAAAACACGCCAAAATACCCCTTGGCGCGGACCAGGCACACTTTTCACTGCGAGCGGGGAAACGACTGGTCAGGCGTGCGGTTACGCGGTAACGCGCTCCGCTTCGGAATGGACCAGCGCATTGGCCAGCGAGCAGAGCGCTTGCCGGAAGCTTTCGCCAACCTGGGCCGCCGACCACCCCGGCTGCGTACCCACCCCGTTGGCCAGCGAGGCCGCCGTGGCTCCGTTATCCCAGCCCAGGACCGCACGCTGAACGAAAATTGCACGCTGCGCGGGAGGCAGCTCATCGAGCCAGGTGCGCAGTCGATTTCCACTGCCGGCAACGTTTGCCGCTGCGTTGACCAGCTCGGCAATCTGAGTGGCGGAGATTCCAGCCGCCGAGAGGTCATCGTCCTCAATGCAGCTCACGGGGCCGTCCACTGGTGCTGGCACCGCGAAGGCCCCTGGATCGGCCTGATTCATGCGTGCCACCGCTGCCTCAATCAGATGATGGCGCGCGGCATCGACCGCTCCATCTTCCGGGGCGCAGGGATCGACTTCGACCTCCGCTACCGTGGATTCAACCAGGTTGAGCGCCTCGCCCTCGTCTCCCAGCATCAGGGCCGCCAGCTTGTAAAGTTCGACTGCCGTATCCTGCGCCTTGAGAACGCCGCCTTCACAATCCCCGAATGCCATGGTCTGAACCTCCGCTACGCTTTCTCTATCATCCTTACCGACCCGCACCCCAGAGTCAAATTGGCGTGGAGAATTTTTTGCAGCCATTTCATCCCACCGCAGCAGCCCTCATGTATAGCAATTTATGTAAACTTTGGGCGACAGGCACCTACCCTGCAACTTATGGCCAGAACGCAAAGCCCGCAGCAGAGCCTCTTCTTCGGCAGAGACGAATCCTGGCTCAATTTCAACCGCCGTGTGCTCGAAGAAGCTCAGGACGAAACCAATCCCCTCCTCGAGCGCGTTAAGTTTCTGGCCATCACCGCCAGCAATCTGGACGAATTTGTCGAGATCCGCGTAGCCGGCGTGCTGCAGCGTATCGAAGACGGCTACGCCGAACTCAACCCCGACGGCACGACCCTCGAGCAGTCCCTGGCCGTCATAAACGCCACCATGCACGGCTTCGTCGCCGAGCAATACCAGTGCTGGAACAAGCAGCTCCTGCCCGCTCTCCGTGCCGCTGGAGTGCGCGTGCTGCGCTGGGATGACATGGACGACGCGGCCCGCGAGGCTGCGGCCACTTACTACCAGCGCGAAGTCGACCCCCTGCTCACGCCAATCACCATCGACCCCGCCCATCCATTTCCCCGTGTACTGAACAAAGCCCTGTGCATCGCGCTTCTGCTCAGGCGCAAGCGCAAGGGTCCCGGAGGGGCCGTGCTTGGAGTCGTCACCGTGCCGCGCGCTCTCCCCCGCTTTGTTGAGCTGCCTGCGGCCGGAGGTACCCACGACTTCATCTTTCTGCACGACCTCATCGAGCATAAGGCCGCCGGCATGTACCGGGGATACGAAATCCTCTCCAAGGCTGCCTTTCGCGTCACCCGCAATAGCAATCTCTACTTCTCCGAAGAAGAATCACGCAACCTGCTCGAGACCGTGCGTTCCGAACTGCACAACCGCCGCAAAGGCGATGCGGTACGCCTCGAAATCGAGAAATCCGCGGATGCAGAAATCGTGGACCGGCTGCGTCTCAACTTCGAGCTCGACGACTCGCAAGTTTTCCGCACCGACGGTCCGGTAAACCTGACGCGTCTGATGAACCTGGCCAGCGATACGCCTCGGCCCGACCTGAACTTCCCTCCCTTTGTCCCGCACGAGCTGCGCCTCAATCGCAAGTCAACCGATCTGTTCGACGAGTTGCGGCACCGCGACATCCTGCTGCACCACCCCTACGACTCCTACGACGGAGTCGTAGGTTTCATCCAGGCCGCGGCAAAAGATCCAAACGTCGTCTCGATGAAGCAGACGCTTTACCGTACCAGCGCCGATTCGCCCATCTTTCAGGCCCTCACCGAAGCCGCCCAGACCAAGGAAGTCACCGCCGTCGTTGAGCTGATGGCGCGCTTTGACGAAGCCTCTAACATCCGCTGGGCGCGGGATCTCGAAGATGCCGGCGTGCAGGTCTTCCACGGCATCGTCGGGCTCAAGACGCACTGCAAGCTGGCCCTGGTTGTCCGCCGCGACGACGACGGCGTCGTCCGCCGCTACGGACACCTCGGCACCGGCAACTACAACCCCAGCACCGCCCGCTTCTACACCGACCTCAGCCTGCTGACCTCCGATCCCGAGATCACTGCCAGCATGGGCGCTGTTTTCAACTACCTGACAGCTCACTCGGAGTCTGACGATTACGCCCCTCTCCTCGTCGCGCCGCTAACTCTGGCGGAAAACACCATCCGCCTCATCCAGCGCGAAACCGAACACGCCGCCGCGGGCCGCCCCGCCCACATCATCGCCAAGATGAATTCCCTGCTTGAGCCCAGCGTTATCGAGTCTCTGTATGCGGCTTCCGCGGCAGGGGTCCAGATCGACCTCATCGTCCGCGGCATCTGCGCTCTCCGGCCCGGCCTAAAGGGTTTGAGCGAAAACATCCGCGTTCGCTCCATCATCGGCCGCTTCCTCGAGCACAGCCGCATCTTTTATTTCGCAAACGGCGGCACGGAAGAGATCTACTGCGGTAGCGCCGACTGGATGCCCCGCAACCTCTTCGAGCGCTGCGAAGTCGTCTTCCCTATCCGTTCTCCGCAGATCGGCGCCCGCATCCGCAATGAGATTCTTGCCGCATATCTGGCCGATACCCTGAAGGCTCGCCTGCTCAACGGCGACGGAACCTACCACCGCGTATATGAGACCGAGGTCGGCCGCGCTCTGCCCGCCTTCAGCGCCCAGGAATTTCTGATGAAGGTTGCCGAGAGTAAGGCTTCTGCCGAGGAGATTCCTGCCGTTCCTCCGCCGCAGGTGCACCACCACCAGGCAAAGCACCCGGCAAAGAAGGCCGCGGCACACCCGGCGAAACGAGTCACCTCAAAAGAAAAGTCTGCTGCCGACTAACCCGCACCCCGCACCTTAAAATAGCCCGCGCGCCATAAAATAGCGCCCGCGGCCATAAAATTAAGGATGTGGTCCTTGCTCCCACTCCTCTTGCCACCGCTGCCCGGCGCGCCTTCCGCTTCCCTGCTCTCTTGCGCTGGTGGCACCTGCTCTCGCTCGATGCGCCAACCGTCGCCGCTCTCTGGTCGTGGAGTCTCGCGCGCGCCATGCACATCCACCTGCCATGGACCGCGCCCCTGCTGCTCGCCTTGGGAACCTGGATTGTTTACGTCGCCGACCGGATTCTTGATGGCCTTGGCGGCGGTGCTTCCGGCCAGTTGCGCGAACGTCACTTCTTCTACGCCAGACATCGCGCCGGAGCGCTTGCTGTAGGTGCGTTGGCGAGCCTCGCACTGCTCTGGCTCATCTATACGCGCATGAACCCGGCCGCGCGCCGGGAAGATATCGCACTTTTCGTGGCTGCCCTCGTGTACTTCTGCCTCATCCACGTCTGGGCGCCGCAGTCCTCATCCGGAATCGAGCGCTGGTTCCCCAAGGAGATCGCCGTCGCCATCGTCTTCGCCTCGGCAGTAGCCGTGCCCGCATGGTCCCGGCTACAGGGGCAGAGGATCCTGCTTGCCCCTCTGGTCGTTCTCTTTTCCCTGCTCTGCTGGCTCAACTGCGTGGCCATTGAAAAGTGGGAGAAGTGGGAATCGCCCTCATCGAGCCATGCCCGGGTATCGAGTTCCGCACCGCCGCATCTCTCCACGCGTTTGACACAACGCCACCTCCCGCTCGTGGTCTGCGGAATCGCGCTGCTGGGGGTGATCGCCGCGGCGTTATCGATTGTCGCTGCCGCACCCCTGGCCATGACCAGCCTCTATCTCGCCTGCACTGTATCGGCGCTGCTGTTCCTCGCCTTCGATCGATCGCGACTCGACAGCTTCGATCTCCGCATCGCCGCAGACGCAGCCCTGCTCACGCCGCTCCTCTTACTCGCGGTCCCACGCTGATGGCTCTTTCCTTGCGGTTTTGAGCTGATGGCTCCCGACTTCGACGCCCCCGACTTCAACGCGATAGCCCGGCCGTACTGTTGGCTCGAATATCTCTCCTTTGGCCCCATGCTCGAGCGCTGCCGCTTCCACCGCCTGCCCGAACTTGCCGATGCGCAACGCGCACTGGTGCTCGGCGACGGAGACGGCCGCTTTCTCGCCCGGCTGCTAACCCGGAATCCGCAAATCCGCGCTGACGTGGTCGATCTGAGCCCGGCGATGCTGCGCGTCCTGAATGGCCGGATAACGAAGATCCGCGCACAGGACCGGGTCACCCAGCACTGTGCCGACGCCCGCGACTTCACGCCGGCCGGAAGCCCATGCGCAATTTACGATGTTGTCGTTACCCACTTTTTTCTGGATTGCCTCACCACCGCCGAAGTCCAGGCCCTCGCGGCCCGCATTCGCAGCTACCTCCGCCCGGGAGCACGGTGGCTCGTCTCCGAATTTGCGATTCCCCGCGGTCCGCTCTCCATCCCCGCGAGGCTCATCGTTCTGAGTCTCTATGCTGCCTTCCGTCTTCTCACCGGACTCAAAGTGCCCCGTCTCCCCGACCATGCCGCCGCTCTCCGCGCCTCCAATCTGGAGCTCGTTGACCGTTACCAGTGGCTAGGCGGCCTGCTGATCAGCGAGATATGGCAAACGCAGGCAACCACCCGCGATTGAATTCCCTCCATCAGTAGAGAGTATTCAGGGCCCTACATGACCTCTCAAACTAGACCGCCGTTTCCCACGCTCCAGACAAGCTCCGTTCCCGGTTTCGACCCCACAATCCCGCCCTCGCCGGGTCCCGGCCCCGACGCCCCTCCGAATCCGATCCCCGCGCCCGAGCCCGACCCCGAGCCGCAGTTGCCTCCCGGACCCCTGCCGACACCCGAACCGGTGATCTGAAAATTCATCAAAGCGGGCGTCGTGGTTAACAATTCTTACCGCTCTCAATTGTTACAATTGCGTGAATTGCGGGTTCAAAACCCCGCACGGAAAGAAGCCTGTGAACATCTATATCCTCCGCCACGCCAGCGCCGGAACCCGGCGCGCAAATCCCCTGATCGACGTAAAACGCCCTCTCGACAAGGAAGGCAAACAGCAGTGTCTGCTCTTGGGCAGCTATCTGAACTCACTTCGGGTCCAGTTCGATCTGGTGATTTCGAGCCCCCTCAAACGCGCCCTGCAGACTGCTTCCCTTGTGGCCACTGAAACCGGCTACGACGCCAGGATCATGGTTTCCGAGGCCCTGTCGCCAGGTGCGACCGTTCCGGCTTTCGAGAAGCTGGTGAACGATCTCAACACCCACGAAAATGTGCTCATCGTCGGGCACAACCCCAACCTGGCGCAGTTTCTCGGAGCAGTACTCAGTTCCAGCCGGATGAATATCCGTCTGCGCAAAGGCGCCATCGCCCGCGTTGACGTCGCGCGCCGCCCCGGCACCCTGCACTGGCTCGTAGATCCCCGCATCCTGCGCGGCGTTTACGGCAAAGTCACAAAGAGCTCTCGCCGGAAGACCTCGCGGAAGTAAACCGCCTCTTTCCTCAGCGACCAAAGTTCGAGTTCGGCTCCTGTCCGGCCCGGGCTGATCTCGAGCATCACCTGCCGCGGATACACCCGCACTCTCACCCGCAGCACATCGCTGGCGCGATCCTGGTTCAGGGCCACAGCCAGGCGCAGCAGTACCACCGCGCGCTTCACGTGCTCATGCTCCTCGGGAGGAACCTGCCGCATCGTGCGCCCTTCAGCCTCCGGGCGGCTCTTGCCGATATATCGCGCGACTGCCGAGGTGATCACCCGCTGCGTCGCGTTAAACCCGAAGATTTCAGAGTTCGCGATGATGTACTGTGCGTGGCGGTGATGTCCCTGATAATTCATGAACTTGCCGATATCGCGCAGCATGGCGGCGGCCTCCAGCCATGTGTGGTACTCCGCGGGAAGCTCGTGAACGGCGCGCATATCGTTGAACAGTTGCGCTGCGTGCTGTCGCACCGGCTCGGCCTGCCGTGGATCGACGCCGTACCGGCGGCAAATTTCGAGCACCGCCTCCCACCGGTCGCGCTCGTACTGCTGGTGCGCGGAGGTGCGCGGATCCTGCTCGGCGAGCATCTGCGCCAGAACTCCGTCGCGCAGCCCCATATCCGAATAACGGAAACCCGGCAGGGCGAAGTGCTCCAGAAGTTCGGAATAAACCTGCGCTCCCGCCACGACAATCTCCGACCGCCGTGGACCAATGCCCGGAATGGCGCTGCGGTCTTCGTTCTTCAGCTTGGTAAGCTTGTCGGCCAGCCTCCTGACGTCCCGCGCCGATGCCACGTAATCCTTGGCCCGCGCCTTGCGCATGATCCTCGTCGCTTCGAACAGCGCGGCGGCCGTGCCCGACGTGGCAATCACCGTCTGCACCTCGCCCGGCGTCACACGCCGCGAAGCCTTCCTCAGTTCGCGCGACACAAACTGCTTCATCCGCGCGATCTCTTCCCTCACCGGCGGATCGCTCTTCAGAAACTCCTCAGTCAGCCGCACCGCTCCCAGCGGCAGGCTGATCGTCTCCTTGAGGCGCTTGCGCTCCGAGAGGGAAACCTCGCAGCTGCCGCCGCCGACATCGATCAGCAGACAACGTCCCGAGGTGCCCGGCTCATTGTTCACCACGCCACGGTGAATGAGCCGCGCCTCCTCAAGTCCCGAGATGATCTCCACCTCCCAACCCGTCTCGTCCCGCACCCAGGCCAGAAACGCCCGCCCGTTGCGGGCGTCGCGCATCGCCGCGGTCGCTACGGCGCGAACCTGGTCTGCCCCGTGCTGCTGCACCGCGCGGTAGAAACGCTTGAGAGCGCGCAGTGTCGCCGCCATCGCGTCCGGCGACACCAGCCCCGACTCAAATACGCTGGTGCCCAGCCGCGTAACCTCACGGTCTTCGTGCACAATGCGCAGACTGTGTTGCACCACGCGGGCAATCTTTAATCTGCAGGAATTCGATCCAATATCAATTGCGGCAAGAGTCTGCATCAGCTCAGGTACATCTCAGGGTAAGATTTGGCCATTAAAGAGCAACGATACACGAGGAATATTTCAGGCAATCTTCGTCTGCCGCGTTACCGCGCGCCTGGTTCCAGCCCGCGTCCGACGCCGCTGGCTCAGCGCCTGCAACTCGCCCAGTAACCTGCCCCGCATTCGCTCTGCGGTCTCCAGCGCCTGCGCGTAGTGCTCATCGCGCTGCGCCTCTATCCGGGCGGTCAGTTCGGCTCCGTTGGCACCAAGCGCGTGGTCCGATTCCTCGGCAAGGACCAGCCAGTCGTGCCAGTCCCCGATCTCGTCCTGCAGCTTCTTGAGCGCCTTGCCGACAGTGCCCGCGTCCCGATCGCCGCCACCCGCTTCGGCCATGTACCTGGCCTTTTTGGCCCCTTTGCGGAAGTCATGAAGGTTAGCGCCATCCAGCCGCTGCATCTGGTGGGAAAGACGGGCGAACTCTTCGAGCGCGACGACGGCCGCACTGCGCCGGCTTCTGCGGCGGCCGACCGGGCGCATCGCTCCCTCGAAGAACGCAAGCTCTCCCTCCAGCCGTTCACTCCACTTGGCCGCAGCCTTCATCAGCGGCTGCGCATGATGCTGCCGTGCATGCTTCAGCCATGTATCCAGATCCCTGGCCTGCTCTTCGACCGGCCTTGGAGCCGCTTCGGGCGCCCCGTTTCCGGACAGAGCTTGAGCGAATGCCGGCGACGTCTCAGGAACCGCGGCTTCCAGAGGCCCCTCGTGGCGGCCATTCTTCTTCGCCAGCCACTGTTTCTCCAGCAGTTTTCGATGCACGTCAAGGTCCCGCACCGCGCCCGCTGCCCGCCGTATCTTCTTGAGCAGCTTCAACCAACGCTGCGCCGCATCGCCAAGCGCCGCCCTCTTCTCCGACTCGGATTCCGGCCCTTCGGCGCTGCGCTCGCGGACAAGGCTGTCGAGCATTGCCTCTATCCGCCGCGTGCCGGTGCGCGTGTCGTGTACCGAATCTACGGTGGCATCCTTGGCACACGCTTCAAGGGTGTGCCTCAAGGTCTCAGCCAGTTGTCGAAGACGCGCCTGCTCTGCGCCGACAACCGTCTTACCTGGTCTGCTGCTCATACTGATATTCTGACCATTGGCCCAATGATTTCGATGATAACGCCCCACGCTTCCCCCCAGGTAGAGACCAGCGCGGAGAAACCGTCGCTGCTCTCCTCTCCGGTCAAGGCCTGGTGTCTGCTGCTGCTTGTCTTTGTTGCGGTTCACTTTGCCGCCCTCTTTGCGCCCGCCATCCTCGACGACGCCGACGGCACGCACGCCAATGCCGCCCAGCACATGGCAATCAGCGGAGACTGGGTCACCCTGCGCGTCGACGGCATTCGTTACCTCGAAAAACCGCCGTTACCCTACTGGCTCGTGGCGGTCGATTACCATCTCTTCGGCTACAACGTTTTTGCCACGCATCTTCCCGTATCCCTTGCCGTGCTGGCTTGCGCCGCCCTGGCCTGGATATGGGCGCGCCGCGCGTGGGGAGATCGCGCCGCCTTCTACGCCGCTCTCGCCATCCTCACCTCCATCGGCATCTTTCTCTTCACCCGCTTCCTTATCCCGGAATCCCTGATCACGTTCTTCCTCGGCCTCGCACTGTACGCGTTCCTCACCGGCCTTGAGGATCGTAAACCGGCGCGGCTCTATCTCGCCTACGCAGCGCTGGCCATCGCCGTGCTCGCCAAGGGACTCATCGCTCCCGTCTTCTTCATCGCCGCCGTCGTTCCTTACCTGGTGATAACCGGCGAATGGCGGCGCTGGCGTCAACTCCACCTGTTCTCCGGCATCCTCCTCTTCCTCGCGATCACCGCCCCCTGGCACATCCTTGCCGGTCTGCGCAATCCCGATCACGGCAACCCGGTCGGCAACATTCCCACCGCAGGGCATGTGCATGGCTTTTTCTACTTCTACTTCATCAACGAGCACGTGCTGCGCTTCCTCGGCAAGCGCTACCCGCACGACTACAACAAGCAGCCGTGGCTCGTCTTCTGGCTCGGCCAGCTCATCTGGCTCTTCCCCTGGAGCATTTTCATCCCTGCGGCGCTTGTCCGCGCGTGGCGAAACCGCCGCGTCTTTGCCTCCGACCTTCGCTACGACGCCACCAACACCATCCAGTTCCTCGACCCGCGCATGAGCGCGCACGAGGCGTCATCGATGGCCGCACGCCTCCGCTTTCGCGCCCGAACCAGCCTGCTGCTCTCGATCTACGCCGGCTTCATCTTGATTTTCTTTTCCATCTCCACCAACCAGGAGTACTACACCTTCCCAGCCTGGTTCGCGCTGCTTATGCTGATCGCTGGCTCTCTCGCCACCATCGAACAGGCTCCGGCAGGGAGCACTCGCGCGATCGACGCTTATCGCATTAACTCCTCAAGCCCGTGGCTTTCCGGAGCGCACACCACCCTGGCTATCGTCGGCGTACTGATTGCTCTTACCCTGGGCTATGGCCTTTGGATCTCCCGCCATCTGCCTTTCATTCCTGACATCGGAACGCTGATGGCGCACCGCGGCGTTGGCGACTACGCGCTGGCGACTTCGCAGTTCTTCGACCTCACCGGAGCCTCGTTTGCTGCACTGCGCCTGCCCGCGGTCATAGCGGCGCTCGCACTTCTGCTCGGCCCGCTATCCGCGTGGACACTGCGCCGCCGCGGACACGGCTTCGAAGCCACCGTCTCCGTCGCGTTCACCGGAGCCATCTTCCTCATCGCCGCGCACATCGCTCTGGTGCGCTTCCAGCCGATGCTCTCCTCGCGCTCCATCGCCAACACCATCAACCGCCTTGCCAGCCCGAGCGACGAGCTTCTACTCTACGGAGACCAGGCCTACGGCTCCTCTGTCATCTTCTACACGCATCGCAACGCGCTGCTGATCGACGGCCGATCATCGTCGATGGTCTGGGGATCGTACTATCCCGACGCCCCGCACATCTTCCTCAAGGATTCCGACCTGCTCTCCACCTGGGGTGCAGGACCACGCAAATTCCTCTTCGTGCCCGGCGACTTTCACGACCACGTGGAGCAGCTCTTGAGCGGAAGGCTCTACAAACTGCAGGAACTGGCCGACAAGACCCTCTACACCGACCGGCCCCTGTCGCGTTAGCATTCTCACCCTTGGCATTCTCAAGAAGACGCAGCCATTTTGTGTGGGACAATGGCCGCCAATGACTCGACTTCTTTCTGCCCTCTTTCTGCTGGGAACAGCCATGTGCGCGGTGGCCCAGAAGCGCCTGGTCCTGATCGATCAGGACGGCTCCGGACCCGGCGGCTCAAACCAGATGGCCATGATGGTCCTCCTGCAATCGCCGGAGGTTCAGGTGCTGGGCATCAC
>CAVRNK010000113.1:0-15042 GCA_963721995.1 uncultured Acidobacteriaceae bacterium
GAACCACCAACGAGCCCTACTCCCTGTTCCCTCGTTTCTCTATAATCGCCCAATGCCCCGCCACCATGCGAGACTTGACACGAGACCGGAGACGCGACCGTGAACAGTCTGCGCACCGCCAAGCGCTTCGTCTTTCCACTGCTCGGCCTGTGGGTGCTGCTGTACGCTTCATTCTCCCTGGTCAAGCCCCCGCTGATCGACGGCCCTGACGCCGTAAACGCCGAAGCGGCGCGCGAGATGGCTGTGACCGGCGACTGGGTCATTCCGCATATCAACGGCGTTCGCTCGCCGCAGACCCCGCCCTTGCTGATATGGGCCACCGCCGCCTGCTTTCGCCTCTTCGGCGTATCCGACCACACCGCCCGGATCCCGCTCGCCCTTGCTGTGCTGGCCCTGTTCGCTCTTACCCTCACCTTAGGATCGCGCCTGTTTCTCACGCCGGTCGCGGGGTTTTACGCCGCTCTCATCCTCGTCACCTCCTGCGGCATCTTTCTCTTCGGTCATCTGCTTTTCCCCGTCGTCCTTCTGACACTGTGGCTCACGCTGGCCGTCTATTTCTTCTGGCGCTCGTTGCGCGTGCACTCCTGGCAGACGTCCGCCGGCTTTGGGGCGGCCTGCGCTCTCGGCTTTCTCTCGATAGGACTCGCCGGCGTCGTCCTCCCCATCGGCATCGTCCTGCTGTTTCTCTTCTACACAAACAACCTGCGGCATCTCGCGCGCTGGCGTCCGGCCATTGGAGTTGGCGTCTTCCTGGTGATCCTCCTTCCATGGATGGTGGCGGCCTTTCGCGCTACCCCCGCCGAGCGCTTCCTTGCTCCAGCACACATGGTCGCGAAGGTGCCGGTCCCGGCCTTCTGGGTTTTTGTCCTCATATGGATCACACCTTGGTTTCTCTTTGCCCTCGCCGCCTTGGGCCGCCTCTCCACACGCTTCTTCACTCGCCGCGCTGAGCTCGACCACCGCGACCAGGCGATCCTTCTCCTCGTCCTCTGGGTGGCGCTGGTCCTCGTCCTCTACACCTTCTCCACCCGTCAGGAATTCCTCAGCCTGCCCGCTCTGCCCGCTCTGAGTCTTCTGGCTGCGGGATGGCTCGCCGCCGACGAACACGCCCCGTCACAACTCGCGCGCATCTTCGCCTGGATCCTCTTCGTCGCGGGCGTGCTCAAAGCAGCCGTCTTCGTGGTTCTGGCTTTCCGCGCGCCGATCCCCGCGCAGGGCACGGACATTGCCACGCTGCTGCAGCTCCATCCCGGGCAGCACCGGCTGTTCTTCGGTTATCTCTTCGACCTCACCGCCGCTTCGATGGGCGCATTCCGCATCCCTCTGCTTATCGCCGCCGCCGCGCTTCTTGTCGGAGTCACCGCCAATCTCGTCTTCCGCCTCAAGGGCAACGCGCGTATGGCGAACTGCTTCCTCGCCGGGATGATGGTCTTCGTCCTCATCGCCACGCACCTTGCTCTGAACACCTTCTCGCCCGTCGTCTCCTCCGGGATCCTCGCCGAGGCCATCAAGCCTGAGGTTGACCCCGGCGATGTCGTCGTCATCAACGGTCCCTACGAAGACGCCTCCGCATTGCCCTTCTACCTCGAGCGCCAGGTGAAGCTCCTCGACCCGCGCCCCGACGTCCTCGCTCCCTGGTCGTTCGCCCCGGACGCCCCATCGATCTTCCTCAACGATGCCGATCTCGCCACGCTGTGGCAGAGTCAAACGCGGGTCTTTCTCTGGACGCCGCAGGCCGGCGTTCCCACGTTGCCCGGAACGGCGTACGTCATCGCCCGCGACGGTGGCCGCGAGGTCATCAGCAACCAGCCCAACAACGGCGGAGCCGCGTTTTAACGCAGGGCTCAGTGAGCAGGGCGCAGGCACAGAACTCCTCAAGCGGCGATCGGCGATAACTAACAACGATGTCATCCTGAGCGAAGCGGCCGTAGGGAGCGCAGTCGAAGGACCTGCTTCTTATTGAATCAACTTGAATCAACCACCGCCCCGGGTGCCCTCGGTCCGGATTCTGGGACTGGAAACGTCCAATTCTGAGCCCTGAGCCCTGAGCCCTGAGCCCTGAGCCCTGAGCCCTGAGCCCTGAGCCCTGAGCCTACTTCGGCCCAGTCGTCGTGGCTACAACCGAGCAGCTTCCCGCGCCCGCGGCCGCCTGCCTGCATCGGTCGATCGCCTGACTGTCGGCAATGTCCTGATCGAACGCGCCCTGCGCGAAGCCCCATTGCCCCTGCCCGTTGATTGCGAACGCCTTGAAGGGGCCGCCCAGCAGATACCGCTTCCATGCCTCCTGGCCCTTGTCCGGCAATCCCGCGGGCGGCGGAATCTTCGCCGGCTCCGGTGCCGGCAGCACTACGTCGCCCAGTGGCAGCAGGTCATGCGCCTTCAGAAACTCCTCAACCGTCGCCGACCACATGCTTGGATGCGAATAGAGATGATGTCCATCGTCGCCGTCCGGCGGAGCCAGGATGAACTGCTCCGCGCCGCCATTCTTCGTGTAAGCCGCTTCGAATTTCTTTGCCATCTCCGGAGGAAACCAGTGGTCGTTCTCCGAGTAAATCCAGAGCATCGGCACCGTCCCATGTTTGCGCGCACCCTTGCCGAACCCCGCAAAAGCGGCAATCACGCCGTCCACATTGCAGTTGTGCTCGTGCCCATCGCCGCCCCGCCCACCCGCGAAGCTGATCGCTGCCTTCAGTTCCTTCGGAGGATCCGCCACCAGCGCCGCCTGCGCAAATCCGCCCGTCGAAACGCCCGCGCTTACCACCGTCTCGCCGTCGACTTCCGGCAGCTTCTGGGCAAACCGGATCACCGCCTTCAGATCCTCCGCGCTCGCCTCGCCTGCCTCCTCGAAGCTGCCGTTCCTTGAACCGCACCCGCCGTGGTTGCCGTCTCGCTCCCCGCCCGACCTGCCGTAGCCTTTGCGGACCACCACAATCGCTACGTATCCGCGCCGCGCGAACCACATCGCCTGCCCCAACTGCGACCACGGCGTCAGATGTTGGCGGTCCTCTTCCTTGTTCGACGTCCCGTGGGTCAGAACCACCAGAGGATGCCGTCCGGGCCGGTCGGCGTACACCTCAAGCACGTCGAGTCCGCGCGGGAACGCTCCCGGTGCGGGCGCCCACATCTCCTTCTGAACAAAGGTCAGGGGAGGCTGTCCCGGTGTCGCCTGCGGTCCGGAATCCGTCGAAGCCGGCTCCTGTGCGCCCGCGGCACTCAGGAGAGCAAACCAGGCAAGAACCACAACGATCCGCATAGTCGGCAGTACAGCCGATTTCTCAATTGCCGGTCAAGAATGATTTGCTTGTTGAGGACCAGTCCCCCCGGATACAGGTTTCAAATTCCCGTTCTCCAGCGTGAACCTCTGTCCGCGCCAGGTGACTGTGTTGCCGGCAAAGCTCCACACCCACACCCCCAGCGCCGCCAGATCGCGCACCGGCAGTAACCACAGGTCGCCGAGCACCTGCCGGTCGCCCAGTGTGCCCACCCCCACCGCCAGCGCCACCGTCACCCGCGCCAGGCAGGTCATGCTCAGCAGCGCCAGGCTCTCCAGGGCGAACCCCGAAGCGATGGCGTTCAGGATCGCCCACGGCAATCCAAACGTAAAAATCAGCCCCAGGTAGCCCGCCTTGCGCGAGTCGCGGATACCCCGTGCCCAGCGCAGCTGATGCGCAAGGTATCCGGACAAGTCGTACGCCGGCACCGAAGTATCGACGACCTCCCGGCTCAGCGCGACCGCAAAGCCGGCCTGCGCAATCCTATGCCCCAGCTCGTAGTCATCGGCCAACGAGTCCACCAGCGGCGCAAATCCCCCGATAGCGTCGAGAGCAGTGCTGGACACGGCCAGCGTCGACCCCAGCCCGAAACGAATCTCCCCGTCGAGCTTGAGCGATACCAGAACGCCGGGAAAGAAATCCGTCGAGATGCCCAGCGCCTCGAGCTTCGACCCCAGCGTCCCGTGCGCCCGCCCGCGATACGGAGCCGTCACCAGCCCCACCTGTTGGCTCTGTTCTGATCCCTGATCCTTGTGCCCTGAGCCCTGTCTTCCAAATTCACTCATCACCCTTTGCAGGTAACGCGGCCCCACGCGAATATCGCTGTCGTTGACGATCAGGTAGTCAAATCGGGCCTCGCGCGCCAGCTGCACCACGTTGCCCATCTTCCCATTGGGCCCCAGCTTCTCCGGACACTCGACCAGCCGAATGCTGCGGTCAGGGAATTCCGCCATCAGCCGGTCTATCGCTTCAATTACGGCGGCCTCGGCCGGGTCGTGCAGCGACGACACTCCGAAGAGCAGCTCGTATTCGCCCGTATATTCCTGCCGGCAGTGGCTGGCAAAGGCCTCATACATGCCCGGGTCAAGCCCCTTGACCGGCTTCAGCACACTCACCGCCGGAGCAAACCCCGAGGGTGGCCCATTCAAGCCCTCTGTTGGCTTGAGTGGGAATGTTCTCCTCCGCACAAACGACCGCCCGCTCCACAGCACGGCGATGTAGTAGAAAATTCCGGCAAAAGTAAGAAGAGTCGTTACCGACTCGACGATCGTGGGGAGCATCGTTCTCTAGTGTAGCGAGAGGCAGCACCTACACCCTCGCCCTTCCCCGGCCAATCAAAATAGCTGCCACCGCGCCGACCTCTCATCCATCGAACCTTCATGGATCGGCTTGCTGCCGAAGCCTGAAGTTTGAATTTCCATTAACCTGCCCCGGCTCCGGTTGAATTGTTCACCAACCGCGGCGCAGAATCGCCATAGATCCCGGCAAGCCGTAAGGAGGCACGCTCATGCAGACCCTGCGCGAAGTCATCGAGCAGTCGCAACAACGGGGAGTGGCGATCGGCCACTTCAACATCTCCGACCTCATTCTCCTGAAAGCCGTCGTCGCCGCCGCCCGCGAGCTCGACGTGCCCGTCATCGTCGGCGCATCCCAGGGCGAGCGCGACTTCATGGGAGTCCGCGAGATCGCCGCCCTGGTCCGCAGCCTGCGCGAAGAGTCCGGCTTCCCCATCTTTCTCAACGCCGACCACACCCACTCCCTCGCCAAGGCCGAAGAGGCTGCCCGCGCCGGCTTCGATTCCATCGTCTTCGATCTCTCCGCGTTGCCTACCGATGAGAACGTCCGCCAGACCAAAGAAGCCGTCGCCGCCCTCAAGGCCATCAATCCCGCCATACTCATCGAAGGAGAAATCGGCGACATTGGCACCGGCTCGGAAATCCACGAGACCACCATCGACACCTCCAAGGGCCTGACCACCCCCGAAGAAGCCCGCAAGTTCGTCGCCGCCACCGGCATCGACATCCTCGCTCCCGCCGTCGGCAACATGCACGGCATGTCCGCCAGCATGGTTCACGGAGAAGCCCGCAAGCACCTCGACATCCAGCGAATCGCCGAGATCAAGAAGGCCACCGGCATCCCCATCACCCTGCACGGCGGCTCCGGCACCGCCGACGAAGACTTCCGCCGAGCCATCGCCGCCGGCATCAACATCGTCCACATCAACACCGAGCTGCGCGTGGCCTGGAGACAGAGCCTCGAAGCGAGTCTCGCCCAACACCCCAACGAGGTCGTGCCCTACAAGATCCTTCCCCCCGTCATCGACGCCGTGAAGGAAGTCGTCCTCTCCCGCCTGCGCCTCTTCAACAGCGTGGCCGTGACCGCATAACCTTGCGAAGCAACGCCGACGGTGCCCACTCAAGCCCTCTGTCGTCTTCTTCGCCGCTGTGTAGCTTTTAGGCTACAATAACCCTGTGATCGAAATCCGGGAGACTGAGACCTTCTCTGTCTGGTTGCGGGGGCTTAGAGATGTTCAGGCAAAGGCGAGAATCGCAGCACGAGTTAGACGTTTGGCCTTTGGGAATCCCGGCGATGTCCGGCCAGTCGGCGATGGCGTCAGTGAACTGCGTATTCATTACGGACCGGGCTATCGGGTGTACTACGTCCAGCGCGGGCCGGTTTAATCGTGCTGCTTTGTGGCGGAGACAAGGGCACACAGAAGAAAGACGTCGAAACCGCCAAACGGCTGGCCAAGGAGACGGAATGACCAAAGCAAAGACAAGACCGTTCGATCCGGCAGAATATCTTGACGACAGCGAATCGATTGCGGCGTACATGAGCGAAGCGCTGGAAAGCGAAGACACGGCATTTGTGGCCGACGCGCTTGGCGTGGTGGCGCGTGCGCGGGGAATGAGCGAGGTCGCACGCAAGGCAGGAGTATCGCGGGAAAGCCTCTACCGCTCTCTAAGCACAGACGGCAACCCGGAACTTTCCACCGTTCTGCGAGTCATGCGGGCACTCGGACTGCGGCTCTCTGCCACGCCGGTACGACGGCGAAAACTCGCCTGAACAAAGTCACTCGCTTTCCCTGTCGCAACCGAGGGCCTTAACTTCAGCCTATCTTCAGCACTCGACGCCATCGCCGCCCACGAGCGACGCCACCTCTGGCAGGCCCGGAACGTGCGCCGCCTCGCCAAGACCGGCCAACTTTCCTCGATCTAATCCGCGTCGGGTTGCAGCTAATGTCCAAGTTGCGCGAAGGCAGCTCGCAGCGGAGCGTCAGAAACTTGGATCAGTCCGGATTGAGGATGATACATCGCAAGAATCAGAAGAACAGCCCCGCAAACCGCCATCGCAGCCATGAGCAGGCCGGCCAGCACCGTGAAGTTGCGAGGGGCAAATATCCCGAAACTCAGGAACAGCACGATCAGCCAGCAAATCAGCATGAAAAACAGGAGATTGGGAAAAGGAACGGTATTTTGCTCAAACATCAGCCAACGCGTTCGGCCCAGCTCGATTGACAGGTTTATGGCTTGTGTCTTCAGCAACCGCTGATTGTCGTCCTTGGGAGAAAGATCCTGAATTCTGTCAAGGATTACCTCGCCTCTTAGAGTCCCGGACTTGATTTCGCTATAGCCCCGGTTGGTACCTTCCAACGCCTTCGACAAGCCCAGGTGATTCGCCAGAACGGCGCGCTCTGCAGCGCGCGCGTCTGATGTTTCGGGCCCGTAGTGGGCCAGGACACGGTCAAGCACCACGTAGTTGGCAGCGAGTTGGGTCATTTCGGTGCATTGCGTGTCATAGAAGCCCTTTGCCGACGCAATCAGCAGTCCCAGCGCAACGGCTACCGTCGTTGCCACCAGGCCCATCCCCAGCCTCACGATGTCTTTGGAATCCGAACTCTGGTGTTGAACCGGCAGCAGCGGAGAGACAAGCATACCGAGCAGCGCGCCACCAAAGACGCACAGGAACACGACCAGACTGGCAGCGAGCGGGCTCATGGTCAGTTCATTGTGAAACCGCTTCAACTACACCACGGGCCGGTGGCCAATTCAAGCTTTCTGTTGGCTTTAGTGTGGAGACTAAAACTTTAACCGATGTGCACCGCCTCGCCGAGGATCAAAGTCAACCCTGACTAATCGGAAGTCGGAGGCCGCTCAGCCTTAATCGTCCGCGGCTGGTCGTCGGACGACGTGATCCGTGCGAGGGCCTCACAAATGTGCTGAGCTTGACGGAACAACAGAGCGGACTCATCGTGCGATGTGGCTACGGTGCGAAAACAGTAAAGGCAAATCGAGTCTATCGTCCCGTCCAGATTGACACGATGTGCAAACTCGCCTTTGTCTCCGTTGCCCATGATCCGGTTCTCTGCTCGATTTCTCCTATAGCCTCAAACCACGCCGCGATGACAGCTCTAATCTAAGAATGTAATCGCAACTGACCTTTATTACTGCGATGGGTACCGGAGCCATTGCTTGCAGGATGGCCATTCGAAGGGGACTCGATTTGCCCCGCTGTCTTCAGACAATTGCCGCCCTCAGACAATGGCCCAAGCAATCACGTAATCAGACAGCTAAGATATGTTTCGCCTCCACTTGGATGTCGGGCCGCATTGCGCCATCAGCTCCTCGCGTAAGTCAGTGAGCATTTCGTCGGCCAGGTGCAGGTAGTGTTGACATTGCTCAGTGTCAGAACCGCTGCGGATAGCCAAATAAACGATGTTGGCTAGCTTTTCAACTGGGAGTATCAAGTCCTCAGAGAACATTTTGAGGGCGTCTCGTGAAGACGGCGCGGCATCATAGTCTCTACCCATTTGTCCTGTGATGCGCCTTGGCGCAATCGGGCGGCGTGGCCCACCCGTTTTTTTCTAAACCGTTCCGAGACCCGCCCCAAAATGATGAGTGCCTCATCCTGAGCGCGTTCTGGCGCAAGGGTGGGAGGCGATCACCTCCACCTCTCTCAACTTCAACCTCGCCACCGGATTGCACACCATCCCCGCCCACGAAGAGCACTACCTCTGGCAGGCCTGGAACGTCCGCCGCCTCGCCGAATCGCAGGGTCAACCCTGACTAACCCCCGGTGCGCCTCAAAGCCTCTGCTGGCTTGGGTGGGGTAGAGCTGAAGGCGGCCAATCTGACGGATGCTGCGGTTGATGGCGAGTAACTCGCCCATCAATCGATGACGTGTCACGTATCTCAGCAAGACATACTTGGGAAGCGTATGATGCTCGCCGTTGGGCTAACCAGGCCCGGACCGTTGACGTGTGCGCTGCTCCCTCCTCCGGGCTGCGACCCAATGCCCCAACCGGCACGACGTCTCCGCTCCTTTGCCGCTTCAGCGAATTCGGAGGCTCCGCCATGAAATCCTCTGTCTGCATTAGGAACAAGAAACAGCTTTCTTCCTTCAGCACCGTGAGCTTGATACTCACAATTGCCCCGCTGTGGCTGGTGCTGGCCACCGCCACCACGTCCGCGCACGCTCAGACCACATCGTCACCCGCGGACTGGACCCAGTTCCTCCGCGACAACATGCAGCGCTGGAACCCGTATGAGACGGTGCTTAATGTCAACAATGTTGGCAGCCTGCAGCCGAAGTGGAGCTTTACCCTCGGCAACCCCTCGACAAATCAACAATCCTCGGTCGCCGTGGTGAATAGGGTGGTTTACATTTGCTCGCTTGACGGCAACGTGTACGCGCTGAACGCCAGCACCGGCGCCAAACTGTGGAGCTTTGCCACAGGAGGTCAAGTGTTTTCCTCGCCGGCAGTGGCGAACGGAATGGTTTATTTCGGCTCCTTAGACCACAATGTGTATGCGCTGAACGCCAGCACCGGCGCCAAGCTGTGGAGCTTTGCCACCCTGGGCTATATAAATTCGTCCCCCGCATTGGTGAATGGAGTGGTTTATATTGGCGCGCAAACGGCCGACGGCAAGCTGTATGCGCTGAATGCCAGCACCGGCGCCCAGCTGTGGAGCTTTGACACCTCCAGTTCCGGGCCTACTTCGGCCGCCGTCGTGAATGGCATAGTTTATATCGGCGACGGCTACGGAACGGTGTTTGCGCTGAACGCCAACACCGGCGCGCAGCTGTGGAGATTTGAAACTGGTGGAGACTTTGTGGAAGGCTCGCCTACGTTGGCGAATGGTGTGGTTTATGTCTGCAACGACGCCACTAATCTGTTTGCGTTGAACGCCAGCACCGGCGCCAAGCTGTGGAACTATACGAATGGAGGTTTGGGCTGTTACTCCTCGCCCGCAGTGGCGAATGGGGTAGTGTATTTCCTCGACTTCTATGGCAACGTATATGCGTTGAACGCCAGCACCGGGGCCAGGCTGTGGAACTCTCCTGGCGGCGAGTACCAGTCCTCGCCCGCAGTTGCCAATGGTGTGGTTTATATTGCCTCCGGCGGCAATGCTTTGTCTGCCCTGAACGCCAGTACCGGCGCTAAGTTGTGGAGCGATGACACCGCGTACCGGGGACTTTCCTCGCCTGCCATTGTGGATGGGGTGGTTTACATCGTTTCTGTAGACGCATCTTTCACCAAAACTAGTGTTACCGCCTTCGCGCAGGGCAGTCCTAGCGGCGCCGATCTTTTCCTGCGGATTCAACCGACTCCGACGACGGTCCATCAGGGCGACCTGCTCACCTTTGCGTTTCCGGTGTGGAACCTCGGTCCGGCCAACGCCGTGAATGAAGCGCTGAACACGCAGGTGCCGGCGGGCACGACCTTCGACTACATCCGCATCTCTGGTACTCCGGGGCTGGGGACATGCACAACTCCGCCATATCAGGGAATGGGACAGATCGTCTGTCACGAGAACTCCAGCATGGCTCCCAACACGACCTGGACGGTACGGCTGACGGTGAAAGTGACGGCGGCAGCAGGCTCAACGATTACGGCAAACGCAGCCACCATGGCGGACACGCCTGATCCGAATCTGGCCAATAACATGGCGACGGTGGGTGTGAACGTGCAGTGACGAGAAGCTGGAATCTTCGGCCGCCTCGAATTACTTGGCCGACAATTTCGCTTAAATTGATAAACTTGAATTAGAACTAAAGATTCACCGAAGGCGCAGCCACCAGCTGCGCCTTTCTGTTTTTAGCGCTAATTCCTTGATTCCATTGGTACAGCCCGTAACTCATTGATTCCTGGGTAGCTCCGCCTGACCTGTCCCGTAACTCTCGATCTTTCTATTAAGTAGCCTTTGCCCCGGGAGGGGGTAAACCCGATGGTCCAGTCCTGCCGTCACATCCTCGCCAACCACCAGTGCGGAGCACCCGCCCTCCGCGGCCACCACTTCTGCCGCCACCACCGCGAACTTCACAACTGGAAGCGCCGCTCCGGCCTCCGCAGCCACATCACCACCCCGACCCAGACCTACGACCACAGAACCATGCTCGTCCCCGAGCCCAAGGTCTACCCGCCTCTTGAGCTGGGGTTCCCCGAGGACCGCGCCTCCATCCAGATCAACCTTTACCGCATCATCGACTATCTCGCCCGCGGCCTCATGGACCGCTCCACCGCCACCGCCCTCATGTACGGCATGCAGGTCGCTCAGACCAACCTCGGCAAGACACCCCTCCTCGAATCCGCCGTTGCCCCGGCCTCACGTTCCCGCACCCGCACCCAATCCTCCGACGACGACTCCGAGACCACTTACTCCGACTCCTCAGCCTCCGCCACACCGATCTCACGCCCTGTCTCCCGCGTCATCCTCACCCCCGACGGAGACGAGATCGCCCCGCCCGTCGAGATCCTCGAACCCAACGAGGCCGAACCCATCCACCACCGTCTCTGTCCCTGCCTGCTCTGCGCCGAGAAATACCGCAACCAGCCCCCCGAAGAACACCACCCCGCCTGCCAGTGCGGCCTCTGCGAGGAAGATGAGGGCTCAGGGCTCAGGGAACAGGGCACAGAGCTCCTCAATCGGCCATCGGCGATAACTAACAACGATGTCATCCTGACCGAAGCACGCTCCGCGTGCGCAGTCGAAGGACCTGCTTCTACTGAACCAGTAATCGAGGGAAGCGATAACGCCAGCATCACCGCCCTGTTCCCTGAGCCCAGTTCCCTGAGCCCTGCGCGCCGCAAGCGCATAGCGCGAGCGGCAGCGCTGCTCTCCGGATCGACCAACCGAGACCCCCTCAACCGCCCCTGGTCCATCGCCGAATACACTTTCGGAGACGCCGTCCGCCGCCACGAAGCCCAATACGCCGCCCGAGCCGCCGCCGCCCTCGCCGTCGGCATCGAACCGCCGCCCTACGAGCCCTACGTCACCGGACTCATCCACCCCGGCACTCCCGAACACGAAGAAGAACAGCAGATGCAGCAGCACTCCAGCGAATACTGGGCCGCCCACTTCCGCAAACTCATCGCCGAACGCCCCGACATCCAGCAAGCCCTCGAAGAAGAAGCCGAAACGCGCGGAATCTCAGACTCAGGATTCGCCAATCCCTCGTCCTGATGGTTGATCCCGGTTCCTTGAACACTGGTTTACGATGTCTCCCACCAAATCACCGACAGGAGAACCCATGTCCGACGAGATTCTAAGCAACCAGAAGAGCATCCTTCAGAACCAGAAGGAAATCCTCGACAATCAATCAACCATCAAGGCCAACCAGAAGGCCCTCGAGCAGATCCTGTCGAACCAGAAAGAGATCATGGCCAACCAGAAAGAAATCCTCTCCAATCAGAAGGACATTCTCGCCGCAGTAAGGAAGTAAGTCAGGTCATTCAATATGAGGGCGGGTCCCGGGCCCCAGTCTCGGGACCTGGGTTCGTCACTCGCCGATCAATGCGACGACGCGACCTCTTCCCGCTCGCATTCGCGCACCGGGAAGGGTTCTCCGTCGAGGATGCGGTCGAAGCGGCCATCGGGATTCATGTTGCGCCATCCCTGGCTCATGATCTGGTAGGCGAACATGCTGGGCTCGAAGCCGGTGTGGCTGAGATGGAGTAGTGTCCCGCCTGATTCGGTGGGGGAAAGCGTCCAGCTGCAGACGGTGTCGAGCTGGCTGTTCTTCGATCCACCTTTCCAGGAATAGGCAAAGCTGGTGTAGGGGCTGCACTCCAGCACCTCGCAATCGACCACCCCGTCCCAGTCGCCCATGGGCTTGGTGCGGAAGTTGAACTTGTGGCCGACGACCGGAGCGATGTCGTTGGGCATAAGCCACATGGCGAGAAGCTTTGGATCGGTGAGCAGGCGCCAGACATCCTGGGGCGGATGTTCTAGGGGATAGTCGACTTCGATGGATTCAGTGCCGCGGGGCATCGGGATTCTCCTTTGCGACGGATTTGGGTGAGACGGATTTGTCGAGAACGGATTTGAGGTTCTCCAGCTTTTCGGGCCAGAACCTTTGGTAGTGGCGCAGCCAGTCAATCACCGGCTTGAGGCCTTCCGGGCGTGCGCGGTAATAGGCGTGACGGCCGTTGCGCCGCGAAGTCACCAGGCGCACGGAGCGCAGGGCGCCCAGGTGTTGGGAGATGGCCGGCTGGGTGACCTCGAATTTATCCACCAGCTCCGAGACAGAGTGTTCCTGCCGGGCGAGAAGCTCGAAGATGGCGAGCCGGGTGGGGTCGCCGAGGGCGCGGAAGAGAGCGGGTCGTATAAGCATCGGCTTATGGGTAAATGTATAAGCCAATGCTTATGGGTTGTCAAGCAGGATTAGCTACTTGCCTTTCTCTAGAGCCTTGGCGCCATCAAGGTGCTTCTGCAGGACAGGTAAAGTCTGCTCCGCATACGACTTCAGCGCCGGATTCTCGGCGTCTGCCGCTTCCTTCTTGTAAATGGCGATCGCCTTGGTGTGGCCGGCAATCATCTCCTGGATATAACGGTGATCAAAGGCGGCGCCTTTCAACTTCTCGAAAGGGTCGATCATCATCTTGTTGTGTTCCGCGTCAATCGCGTTCGGCATATTGAGATTGGCCTGATGGGCGACGCCGTACAGCTGGTTGAAGTCGTTGGTGTGATCTGTGACCAGCATCTGGCCGTAGTCCTTTACCGGCTGTGAGTCGGACACGGATTGAGCCAGCTGCCCGAGGTTGGCTTCCACCATGTCGGTTTGCGCGGCGAAATCGACAAATTTCTGATCACTCATTCCCGACCCTTTCGCGCCCTTCTCCTGAGCCAGGACAGGCAGCGAGCAGAGAGCGATGCAGCAGAGCACTGAAAGAACACGTTTCATCTGATTTTCCTCCGGATCGACAGTGTCGATCTGTCGGAGTTAGATGCGATCTACGAGGCATGAATCGATCCAGTGTGCTCCACTTGGCGGTCCTTTGCGCCTGCCCTTACGAGTGCCCCGCTGAATCCCTCGCCTAATCCGGCGGCGGCGAGGCTTTGCCGGCGAGGTCGCAGGCGCGCCAGAGATACCAGCTCGCCACTGACCGCCAGGGGCGCCAGCGTTCGCCCCGGCGGAGCATCTCCGGAGCCTTGGCGAGCATGGTCGCGTCGAAGGGCTTCGACTTGGGCAGGCGCTTGAAGGAGAGGGCAAAGCCTTTACGGACTCCGTAATCAGTCACAGGCAAAATATCGGGCCGGCCGAGACGGAAGATCAGCAGCATCTCGACGGTCCAGGGGCCGATGCCGCGCACCTGGGTGAGGCGCTCGATGATTTCTTCGTCCGACAGGCGGCGGATCTGGGCGAGCGTGGGCACCGTTCCGTCCAGGGTCTTGGCCGCGAGGTCGCGCAGAGCGAGGGTCTTGCTGGCCGAGAGTCCGCAGCTGCGCAGGCGGTCATCGGGCGCAGCAATCAGGTGTTCGGGACTGGGGTGAAGCTCCCCGAAGAACGTCAGCAGCCGCTTGAGGATGGCGGCCGCAGCTTTGCCGTGCAGTTGCTGATAAATGATCGACTCAAGCAGGGCTTCGAAGGGCGAGTGCTGGCTCTTGAGGCGGAGCGTGTAGGGGCCAGCGCGCTCCATGAGGCGACCCAGGACGGGGTCGGCTGCGGTGAGCTCGCGGATGGCGAGCCCTGAGTCGTAGCGGGGTGCGAGGCGGCCGTTCATTAGAACAGGGTATAGGTGGTAGGGTGCGGGGGGTAGAGGGATTGAGGTCAGGGCGGGTCCGCGAGTACAGAGCGCAGCGGCTCCGCGCACGCGGCAGGGCCATTATGTTGCGACCTCGCGAGTGGTCGATTTGATTCTTTGGACTGGCTGCGCTGAATGCTAGCGCGAGAGCTCGCAGATCCAGTTCACTTGCCAAGTCTTTCCGCCGTCCGGTGAGAAAGACTGCTCCATTCGCGCCGATTTCGGAGAGATATTCAACCACACATAGCGGACAAAGATGGCGCGGCCTTTCCAGTCTTCCTGATCGTAGAACTCGCCCTTATTCCCATTGAACTGACCGACAACCGGCGGGAGTCCCAGAGTGCCTTTGTCCACGTCCACGAGGTAGATGCTCCACTGATGCGATTCAGGGTTGTACAACCGAAGTGTCTGAGCCTTGATACGGAGGTTCTTTTCAGCGTTGCGTACATCGAATTCTTCGAAGTTAGCGTTGCTGTCGAGAATCTTCTTGTGATTCGAGATGCCGTCATATTCGATCCAGGTGTTTGAACCCACCAGGCGATCGGGGAGCCGGCGAACGTGAGCCTTCCAATCGCCGATGAAAAAGTCGAAGTCGTGAGAGCCATCGCGCTACGAAACAGCCACCACGGGTGTGGAACCCGGTGAGCTCTGAGTCCACGCGGGAGCACAGAGCGGAAGGGCAGCGCTCATGATCGCGAATGCGGCGAAGTTCAGCCTGAGTGATTTCATGGCGTCCATGCTCTC
>CAVRNK010000114.1:0-17835 GCA_963721995.1 uncultured Acidobacteriaceae bacterium
AACATCACCCGCTCCGGTTATCGCGGCGGGAGCAGGCCGGCAAGGTCGCTGTCGAGTATTTGCGACTGGTGCGGCTTGTTGGGTGAAATTCGAACAGGTATGGATTGATTTTCCACCCGGTTCAAATATTCTTCTGCAGCTTCGTGGGTCGAAAATTCTTTTGTGGAGTAAACGCCGTCGTATGATTGGCCGCTCGCATAGCAATAGTCGATGCGGACCACATATCCTGCAATGTCTTTCGACCGACCCTTCAGCATCGTGATGATTTCACCTTCGTTAAATTTCCCAGAGGCGGCCGGCCAGTTTTGTGCCCTCCATTGCTCATACCTCCTACGGCCGGTGCGATTCCAAAAAATTGATACGACGACAAGCGATACGAGGGTGGTGCCCCAAATCAGGTCAAACATCGGTGAGTCATGGCGCCGCGCGATGAGGAACAGTGAAATCATCACCTCCGTTTATATCAACCCGGCCCTCAGCTATGTACGCGGGCTGTACACTTTGGAACGCAGTCATTTTGTGATTTTGGGGAGAAGAATGTCGGGAACTTTCAGAAGAATCGGCATTGGTTCCGTTGTCTTAGCGGCAACTTTTGGCGCGCTGACTTGTGCGGCCCAGCAGGCGACGGCGCCGGCCCGGCCCGTGCAGCAATCATCGGCGCCTACGGCGCTGGTGCCCGCGCCTCCGAAGAGTCCGCAGGTGGACGCGGAGGGGAACGCGACCTTCACGCTGGCCATGCCGAATGCGCAAAAGGTGGAACTGCATCTGGAGAACGTGCGGGAGCCTTTCGCGATGACCAGGGGCGCAGACGGCGCCTGGACGGTGACGGTTCCGAAGCTGGCTCCGGAGTATTACAGCTACTCCTATGACGTGGATGGCACGAGCATAACCGATCCGCACAACACGATGGTGAAGACCAGCTTCTTCAACAAGCAGAGCGTGTTCCTGGTTCCGGAGCAGCCGCCCATGCCGTGGGAGGCGGCGGATGTTCCTCACGGTGAGGTGCATCACCACTTTTACCGCTCGAAGATCGTTGACTATAACAGCGAGTATTACGTATACACGCCGCCGGGATTCGACTCGGAGAGTGGGAAGAAGTATCCGGTGCTGTATCTGCTGCACGGGTATAGCGACGACGCGAGCGCGTGGACGTGGATGGGCAAGGCGAACGTGATTCTCGACAACCTGATCGCAGAGGGCAAGGCGAAGCCGATGATCGTGGTGATGCCGCTCGGTTACGGCACGATGGACATGATCTCGCGCGGATGGGCGGTGTGGCGCGATCCGGAGACTACGGCGCGCAACTTCCGGGACTTCGGGCGGGTGCTGTATGAGGAAGTAATGCCGCGTGTGAAGGCGGAGTATCCGTTGTCGGATAAGAGGGAAGACCACGCGATCGCCGGCCTTTCGATGGGCGGCGCGGAGACGCTGCTGGTAGGTCTGAATCATACCGACGACTTCGCCTATATCGGTGCGTTCAGCGCGGGCGGGATCGGCGAGAGTAACTTTGCGCCGCTGTTTCCGGCAATCACTCCGCAGACCGGCGCGCAGATCCAGTCAAAGCTGAAGCTGTTGTGGATCTCGTGCGGTGAGCAGGACGGGCTTCACCCGGCGAACCAGAGGCTGATCGCGTGGCTGAAGGAACAGGGCATGCAGCCCAGGGCGGTTACGACTCAGGGTATGCACGTGTGGATGGTGTGGCGGGACAATCTGAGCAATCTGGCTCCGCTGCTGTTTAAGTAGTCCGCTTTTGTATAAGTAACTATGACGGTTACATGGGTGATGCTGGCAGGGCTGCCCGGCACGGGCAAGAGCACGCTGGCGCGGGCGGTGTCGGCGCGGCTGGGCGGCGCGGTTCTGGACAAGGACCGGGTGCGGGACGAGCTGTTTCCCGGCGCGATGACGGATTACACGCGGGAGCAGGATGATCTCTGTGTGCGGGCAATGCTGGAGGCGGCTGCCTATCTGACTTCGCGTCGCAACGTCCGCTACATCTTCATCGACGGGCGAACCTTCTCAAACCACGACCAGATCGATCAGGTAGTGCAGGCAGCGGAGCGGGCTGGTGCACGATGGCGGATTCTGCATGTGACGTGTTCGGATGCAGTGGCTGAGGCGCGGCTAACCCGGCGTGATCCCGAGAATCCGGCGAAGAATCGGGATGTGGCACTGTACCGGCGGGTGAAGGAGAGCTTCGAGCCGATTGCGTATCCGAAGCTGGATGTGGATACGACGGAGGGTGTGGATGGGGTTGTCGATGAGGTGTGCAAATGTCTGACAACCGTTTGACGGGGGCGGTCGCCAAATTGAAATGAATCGGCAGGTAGCGGGGCTCCATCTCATAGTCGCATAATTCCAACGGCACTTCAGGAGGAAGGTTCGTTATGGCTGGAACGAAGACGGGCAGATATGTGCAGGTAGTGAAGGCGGGTGGGCCGCTGGAGCTGGTGACGCGCGAGGTTCCGGAGCCGGCAGCGGGGCAGGTGCGGGTGCGGGTACAGGCATGCGGAGTCTGTCACAGTGACTCGATCACGATGTACGGGGTATTTCCGATTGACTATCCGCGTGTGCCGGGACATGAAGTAGTTGGAACGGTGGACGCGGTCGGTGAGGGCGTGACCCAGTGGAAAACCGGCCAGCGCGTGGGTATCGGTTGGTATGGCGGGCATTGCGGGAAGTGCGAACCGTGCCGGCGCGGCGACCATATCTGCTGCGCGATCCTGCAGATTCCGGGGATCAGCTATGACGGCGGGTATGCAGACTACATTGTCGCTCCGGCGATGGCGGTGGCGGCGGTACCGGATTCGCTATCAGGCGCGGAGGCGGGTCCGCTGCTGTGCGCCGGCATCACGACCTTCAATGCGATTCGCAACAGCGGGGCGCGGCCTCCGGACGTGGTGGCGATCCTCGGCATGGGTGGCCTTGGGCACCTGGGAGTGCAATACGCCGCGAAAATGGGTTACACGACTGTCGCCATTGCGCGCGGCGCGGACAAGGAGAAGTTCGCGCATGAACTGGGCGCGCACTATTACATCGACAACGCTGCGCAGGATGTGTCGGCGGAGCTGCAGAAGCTGGGCGGGGCGCGGAGCATTATCGCCACGGTAACCGACGCCGACGCAATGTCGTCGTCGATTGGCGGTCTCGGCCCCCAGGGCAAGCTGGTAATTCTGGGCGTGCCGGGCGATCCGTTGAAAGTACCGGCGATTCCGCTGATCATGCAGAAGCGCGCGGTGGCCGGATGGCCGAGCGGAACCTCGATCGATTCCGAAGACACGTTGAAGTTCAGTTCCCTCTTTGGAGTGAAGGCGATCATCGAGAAGTATCCGCTGGACAAGGCTCCCGAAGCGTTCGAGCGGATGATGAGCGGGAAGGCGCGGTTCCGCGTCGTTCTGGAGACGGGAGCCTGACGCCAGCGTTCCGCGTCGGGCAGTTACAGGAAGCGAGCCGTTTGGATTCGGCTCGCTTTCCTTTTATGCTGCGAAGCATGGACACACCGGCAATTTCGACGCGCGGGTTGACGCGGCGGTTTGGCGATTTCACGGCCGTCGACGACGTGACGTTCAGCGTGGCGCCGGGGCAGTTTTTCGGATTTCTCGGGCCGAACGGGGCAGGGAAGTCGACGACCATCAAGATGCTCACCGGCCTGCTGGAGCCGACGTCGGGCGAGATCGAGATTCTCGGCCGGAAGTTCACGGCGAGTGCGCTGGACCTGAAGGGGCAGATGGGGGTTGTCCCTGAAGGCATGGCGCTGCTGGGGCGGCTCACCGCGTCGGAGTATCTGCGCTTTGTGGGGCGGATGTACGGGCTCGATCGCGAGACGACGAACCGGCGGACGGAGGAGCTGCTGGACTTCATGCAGCTGGCGAATGAGCCGAAGAAGCTGGTCACGGATTTTTCCCACGGCATGCAGAAGAAGCTGGCGCTGGCGGCGGCGGTGATCCACGGGCCGAAGGTGCTGTTCCTTGACGAACCCTTCGAAGGCGTGGACGCGATTGCGGCGGGCACTCTGAAGACGATGCTCCAGGGCATGATCCATCGGGGCGCGACGATTTTTCTTACGTCGCATGTGCTGGAGATTGTGGAGCGGCTTTGCAGCCACGTGGCCATCATCCACAAGGGCCGGCTGGTGGCGAACGGGTCGCTCGAAGAGTTGCGCGCGGGCGTTGAGACGACGCTGGCCGGAGCGGCAATGCCTGATTCGGGCAAGAAGCTGACCCTGGAGGAGATCTTTCTGAACGTAGTGGGTGCGGACTCGGGCGAGCCTGCGCAGGAGTTGTCGTGGTTATGAAGGGCGGGGTTGTGATGAACTCGCCGCTGGCGCGGACGCAATACGCGGCGCTGACGCGCATGCGCCTGCAGATGCTGGTGAATTCGCTGCGGTCGAAGCGGGGAAGCTTCGACCTGGCGGCGCGCATCATCCGCATCACCTTTTTTCTGGTTGTCGGCCTGAGCATCGGCTCCGGACTGGGTGTTTCGGCATTTCAGATAACGAAAGACAACGAGTTGCGCCTGCTCCCGCTGCTGTTCTGGCCAGTGATGATGCTGTGGCAGCTCGCTCCGGTAGCGCTGGCTTCGTTTCAGGAGCCGGTGGATCTGACTTTATTGCTGCGTTTCCCGGTGAGCTTCGGCTCGTACGTGCTGGATTATCTGGTCTTCGGGCTCTTCGATGCGTCGTCGATCCTCGGAGGGTTTTGCCTGGTCGGGATCTGCACCGGAATGGTGTGGGCGCGGCCGGAGCTGGCGGGATGGGCCGCGGTGACGGCGATTCTGTTTGCCGCGTTCAACGTGCTGCTGACGCGGATGGTCTTTGCGTGGCTCGATCGCTGGCTGGCGCAGAGGAAGACGCGCGAAGTGCTGGGCATGGTCTTCCTGCTCCTGATACTGGGCGCGCAGGCCCTTAACCCGGCACTGTATACCCATCAGCGGCAACCGTCGCGGCAGACGTTAACGGCGATGCTGCAAGCTGCCCACCAGGCAAATCGCGTGCAGAGGGTGTCGCCTCCGGGACTGGCTGCATTGGTCATCGGTGAGGCGCAGCATGGCCGCGGGACGTTGGCTGCCGCATCGCTGGGCGGCCTTGCGCTGTATGCGCTCGCTGCGGGATCGCTGCTGTGTGTGCGTTTGCGCGCGCAGTATCGCGGGGAGAGCCTGGGCGAAGCGCCGCAGCGTGTTGCAAAGGCGGAAGCCGCCGGGCGGCCGGGTTTCGATCTGTCGGGTCCGATGGGAGCGGTAGTCGAAAAGGAGCTGCGCTATCTGGCGCGCAGCGGTGTGATGCTCTACAGTCTGGTGGCTCCGCTGGTGATGCTGTTCATACTGGGACGAAGCGGGAACGGAACCGGGCCGGGCTTGGGAGCGCGATACGCACTGCCGATCGGAATCGCGTATGGCTTTCTCGGGCTGACGCGGCTTGTCTATAACAGCCTGGGTGGCGAAGGTGCCGGGATTCAGTTGTACTTCATGTCGCCGACGCCGATGCGAACAGTGATGCTGGCTAAGAACGTTGTCCACCTGGTGCTCTTTGCGGCGGTGCTGGCGATTGTCTGCACAATTGTGGTCTTCCGATTCGGTTTGCCTGATGCGCAGATGCTGGCGGCGACCGGGTGCTGGCTGCTGTTCGCGCTGCCGGTGCAGCTGGCGGCGGGGAATACGCTCTCCATCACCATGGGATATCGCATGACGCTGACGCGGATGAGCCGCGAGCAGGGAGCGACAGGGAACGGGCTGCTCAGCCTGCTGATCCAGTTGCTGGTCTTCGGTACAGGAGCCGGGGTGTATTTTGCGCTGCTTCACTTTGGTGAAGCTCAACTGGCGGCACCTGTGTTTCTGGTGCTGGCTGTGGGCGGCGCCACGGCGTGGGTGAGGGGATTGAAGAACGCGGACGCTATGGCGGCTCGCCGCCGCGAAGCTTTGATCGAGAGCCTGGCGCGGACGTAGGGCCGGGTAGCCAGTCCGGGCGCGGTAACCAAAGTTGCAGTACCAAAGCGTCAGATTACCGCGACAAAAGAGGCAGAGCCAGTTCGGCAATCAAATGACAGAATGTTATTGATTTACACCGAGGCGGGACGGAACGGAGTTCCCCCGAGGAGCGGCGATGGGCGCCGGGAGCAGCTTTCCGGCGAGGCATTTTCACTCACGCGCACCGAATGGAGATACTTGATGGCTCTTCGTAGTGTTACTTCTCTTCTGCTTGGCTTCTCCCTGGCGGCGGCTGGCGCAGCCGCCGCTCAGGCACCCCAGGATGCAGCTGCCACACCGGCCGCAGCGCCGGCGGCATCAGAACCTGCTGCACAGGCTGCTGCACAGCCCGCACCAGCGAACGCACAGCCGGCGGCTCAGGCTGCCACAACGGCCGCTCCGGCAACCACCGGACCGGTTTTCGTGGTTCCGGCCGGCACCAAGATTCCTCTTACTCTGCGCAGCGCGCTGAGCACCAAGACGGCGAAGCCCGGCGATGCGGTTTACCTGGCCAGCAATTTTCCCGTGATTGTCGGCGGCAGGGTCGTGATTCCGGCAGGTGTGTTTGTGCAGGGTTACGTGGACGGTCTGTCGCGTGGCGGTAAGGTGAAGGGCCGCGCGGAGCTAATGATGCATTTCGTCTCGATGGCGTTCCCGAACGGCGTGGTGATTGCGCTGCCCGGTGCTGTAGATAAGGTTCCCGATACAAAGGGCGCCGAGGTGACAGACAAGGAAGGCTTGATCAAGGCTGAGAGCACGAAGGGTGACGATGCTAAGACTGTTGGCACGACCGCTCTAACGGGCGCCGGCGTTGGCGGCCTGGTTGGATGGTCGAGCGGCTCTCCGGGTATGGCCACCGGCATCGGCGCGGGCGTTGGTGCAGCGGCCGGCGTGCTGGCGGTGATGATGAAGCACGGACAGGACATTGTTTTTCCCGAGGGCTCGTCCGTCGTGATGGTGATGCAGCGTCCGCTGCAGGTGCAGGAACAACAGCTCGCGGGGATGGGTAACCTGACGGGATATGACGGGCCGGAAATGACGCCGGTCAATGCGGAACAGCTTCCGCTGCCCAAGCCCAAGCCTGCGATCCAGACGAATTAGCCTGCCAAGGTCCTCGTTGCTTCCGGGACGAGCGGTGAGTTTCCCGCTCTTCCCGGATTGTGGTTCTTCATGCCCGCTTCGGCGGGCATTTTTCTTTTGGTAAGAATTTGTTGACACACCAGTACCCGACCCCTATGCTGGCCGCTTGCAGGGCGAGGGGCAGAATGTTCGGATCATTCATTCTCGACGTGGCCATCGGCATGGTCTTCATCTACCTGCTTCTCAGCCTGGTAGCGTCGGGTGTCAACGAAATCCTGGCCAGCATCGTGCAGTCGCGCGCGGCGAATCTCGTGCGCGGGCTGCGCAGCCTGCTCTCCGGTGATTCGATCGAGGCCGGCGCGCTCACGCTGGTGGACAACATCTACGATCACGGGCTGGTTCGCGGACTATATCCGGATCCGTTAAAGGACCTCAACGACGACAGTCCGCTGGGCTGGGTGACCGGGCTGCGCCTGTGGCTGCAGAAGGTCGTTGGCATCGCTCCCGCCAAACCGATTGCCGGGGTCAAGAACCAGCTTTTGCTGCCGTCGTATATCCCGGCGCGGACCTTTGCGCTGGCGCTGATCGACATTCTGAACAAGGACAAGTTCAACGGCAAAACGGCGATCCAGAATATCGAGGATTTCCTCTCCAGCCACCATCAGCAGTTCGCAAAGAACAAGGCGGTTGAGGCTCTGCTCACGCTGCTGATCGACGCACAGAACGACGCGCGGAGGGAGGACGAGAAGCTGCAGAAGCTCCAGGCAAACCTGGAGAACTGGTACAACGACGCGATGGATCGCGTTTCGGGCTGGTACAAGCGATACACGCAGCGCGTTCTGCTGATTGTCGGCCTGGTGCTTGCGATTGCCTTCAACGTGAACTCGATAAGCATTGCCCATCTGCTGTGGGTTGACCGCGATGTGCGCGAAGGCATGGTGAGCGCGGCGACGGACTATCTGAAAGACCACCCGAACCCACCGGGGGCAAACGGCCAACCGGCACAACCGACAACCGAGAAAGCGCTTGTCGAGCGCATGGAGTCGTCGGTGAATGCTGTGAATGAGGTCACCACCAAATACCTGCTGCCCGTAGGCTGGCGGCACTCTCGATGCGATTATGCGAAGTGGTGGAGCGAAAATCCATCCGGCATGGCTCTCGATGCGCTCGTGGTTTTAGCCGGATGGCTGATCACGGCCGGGGCGCTGTCGCTGGGAGCATCGTTCTGGTTCGACATGCTGAACAAAATCATGGTGGTGCGGAACACGGTGAAGCCGGAAGAGAAGAGCCAGACGGAACCATCGAAAGACAACTGATCCGGGACAACCGAAGACAACTGACCTGAGACAACTGATTTGGCCAGCGGGGGTATAACTACGAGTATGAAAAAGATTGCTTTCGCAGTGATTGCCGTTCTGTGTTGTTCTGTGTTCCTGTCGGAGCGTGCGCTGGGCCAGGACTGGGCCAAGCAGCGGCTGGAGAAGTCGCCGCGGCACCAGGAGTGGGTCGACATTAAGTACGGCAACCGCACCGTGCATGCGTTTGTCGTCTATCCCGAGGTGAAGTCGAAGGCGCCGGCAGTGCTGGTGATCCATGAGATCTTCGGGCTGACGGATTGGGCGCGTGAGGTGACAGATGAAGTTGCCGCCGCGGGCTATGTGGCGATCGCGCCGGACCTGCTCTCGGGATTCGGCCCCAAAGGCGGCGGGTCGAGCGAATACTCCGGCGACGATGACCGGGTGAAGGCGGTGTCGGCACTGAATCCCGACGTGATCACATCCGACCTGAATGCGACCGCGGACTACGTCAAGAAGCTTCCCGCGGTGAATGGTAAGCTCGCGGTGACGGGATTCTGCTGGGGCGGCGGTCAATCATTCCGGTTTGCGACGAACCGCCACGATCTGAGCGCGGCATTTGTATTCTATGGTCCTACGCCGCAGAACCTGAGTGCGATTACGGCTCCGGTTTACGGCTTCTATGCGGGCAACGACGCGCGCATCACCTCGACTGTGCCCGCCACGAGCGAAGCGATGAAGAAGGCGGGTAAGAAGTATGAGCCGGTGATTTATGACGGAGCCGGTCATGGTTTCATGCGGGCGGGTGAAGATCCCACGCGCATCACTGGCAACGAGGCGAATATCAAGGCTCGCGAAGAGGCCTGGGTGCGGTGGAAGGCGCTGCTGAGAGGGATGTAACGGCGCTCCCTATACCTTCGGATTAGTGCATGTTCAGTAGGTCTCCCTGAGTACATCCTCTTGTGACTTGCGAAACGCGCGGGCAGTGCTAAAGTCTGCTTGTGCTGAGGCGAGTTTAGGTCTTGTGGTCTAACCCACTGCCCGAACGGACTAGGCGCAGAAAGTGTTTTGCATTTGCAAGGAGGAGTCATGCCTGCTCCGGTGGGTCAGGCGATCGTCCCCGGGCGCCCGCAACAATTGTCAGTCCATGCCATGGTTCTCTGCTGCGTTTGCTTTCTTGCTACATTCTTTGGGGCATCCGCAGTCACTCTGTCCTTATCACTGGTTCTTCAGGCCCATGCAGGTTCAACCGCGTACTGGCTGGTGACCATAATGCTGCTCATCATCTGGTTCGTGACACTGATCAACATGCATCGAATTGCGCTGGCGGCTGTGCTTGTTGAGAAGTGACTCTTCGGCCGGCTGAGCTTCCTCAAGTCCGCGATGGTGTGAGACGGGTCAAAGTCACCCGATCACTAGAGGGACATCGATGGGCGAGGTAGCTCGGCCGGCTCGAGAGGGTTATCCGGAACGCCGGACTGCTTCTTCTGCCGGTAGCGCTCAATCCTCTTCAGATCGATGTCAGCGCTTCGCAGTAGCCTCCCGACAATCGTGTAGGGGTAGTCAGGGCAGAGCGGAGGCCGTCAAACCACCACCACCGCCGCCCCGTTAATCTTCTCGGTGTAGACGGCATTCAGCGCTTCGTTCACCTGGTCGAGGGGAAACAGCGTCGTTTGCGGTTTAATCCCGATCTCCAGCGCCAGCTTGATGAAGTCCCTGGCGTCCTCTCGCGTCATATTGGCCACGCTGCGCAGTTGCCGCTCGCCCCACAGCAGGCTGTCGTAGTCGAACTGCGGCATCCGGTCCAGGTGAATCGCGTTGATCGCCACCACTCCGCCCTTGCGCAGCGAAGCCAGCGCCGACACCACCACATCCCCCGCGGGCGCAAATGTTACCGCGCAATCCAGCGGCACCGGAGGCCGGTCCAGCGCGTTGCCCACCCACGCCGCGCCCCGCTCCCGCGCCAGCTGCCGATGCGACTCTCCCCGGCTCGCCACATACACCTCGCAGTCCCAGGCCTTCAGCACATCGATGGTCAGATGAGCCGACGCGCCAAACCCGAACAGCCCCACGCGGTCTCCGCGCTCGACTCCCGCCACCCGCAGGCTGCGAAATCCGATGATCCCGGCGCACAGCAGCGGAGCCAGTTCCTCCGCCTTGGGCTCCGCCGGCAGCGGAATGCAAAAATCCGCCCGCGCCACCGCGTACTCCGCATATCCGCCATTCACCGTGTACCCGGTGAATACCGGATGGTCGCACAGATTCTCCCGTCCCTTGCGGCACAGCAGACAAGTCCCGTCGACGCCGCCCAGCCACGACACGCCAACCCGCTGCCCGACCGCCAGCCCCGCCGCATCGCCGCCGCCGAGCTTCTCCACCCGTCCCACAATCTGGTGCCCGGGAGTCACTTCATCGCGCAGCGGCTTCAGCTCGCCCATCGTGATATGGAGATCCGTCCGGCACACGCCGCACGCCTCCACTCGCAGCAAGACCTCGCCCGGCCCCGGCTCCGGTACGGGCAGCTCTTCCACCGTCAGCGGCTTCTCGTTCTTCGGTCCCGGATGCCGCAACACCGCCGCTTTCATCGTTCCTCCTTTGCGCGCCCCCACCTGCGAAACGGTGCACAGTCCCGACCGCTTCGCTTTTTCTGAGCCCTGAGCCCTGAGCCCTGAACTTACGACGTCAATGCCTCCACCTTCTCCCGCAATTTCGCCACTTCCTGCCGCAACGCGGCCATCTCCGACTCCAGTCGGGCCAAGCGCTCGTCTCCATCCGCGGCTACAGCCGAGCTCACAGCCGGCAAAGACTCCGAGGCTTCCACCTCGCCCGCCAACAGATGCGCATACCGCGTCTCTTTCGTCCCCGGCTGCCGAGGCAGAGGCGCCACCAGCGGAGGCTCACGCTGCATCAACTTCTGCAGCGTACCCAGCACGTCGTCTATCTCCTCGAAGCGATGCATGCGCTCCGTGCGCCCACGCAGTTCACCGGGAGTCTGCGGCCCACGTAACAGAAGCACGCACATCACCGCCGTCTCGCCGCGCGTAAAGTTGAAGACCTCCTGCAGACGATGCTCATACTTGGTCACGCGGCTGTCACCGCCGCGCCTCGGCCCGGCGAGCCCGTCGTCTTCGAGGCCGCGCAGCGCCTGCCGCACTGCATCCTCATCCAGATGCATCACCGGCTCGCGGTTGTTCTTCTGGTTGCAGGCGTTCACCAGCGCATTCAGCGACAGCGGATAATACTCCGGCGTCGTAATCTCCTTCTCGACCAGCGCGCCCAGCACGCGCGCCTCAACCGCATTCAGCAAAATCGCCACAGATCGAGCCTTTCAAAGCCCAGCCATTCAACCCATCCTATCGCGGGCGGTTGAACTGTCTGATAAGGCCTTCACATATTCATACAAAGGCATGCCGAAGAAATCCGTGACCTTCCCCGAAGCCGCAAAGCCGTTCCGCCGATAAAAGCTGATTGCGCGCTGGAGCGGCTCGGTTGTATTAAGAGTGAGGCGGGTGCACCTGGCGGCGACCAGATCGTTCTCAACTGCGCGCAGCAGCCGTTCAGCGATACCGTGTCCCTGCCACGGCGGTTGAACCGCCATACCGCGCACGTGACCCTCAGTGCCATCGACTTCACACGCCACCGTTCCCACAATCTCCCGCGTGCCGGCAACGCCAATATAGACCGTCATCTGACCCATGCGTTCCCGGATCGCTTCCACCGTCGGAACCGTGTCTTCGAATGCACCGCGCGTGTACTGAGAACGAAAAGGCTCAAAGGCCGATGTCAGGCATCTTCGGATGCCTCCTGCCTCCTGCGCGCGGGCTTTGCGGATCGTGATAATCACCACTCACACCTATTTCTTCGCCGCCTGCTCCACTCCCGCAAGCATAGCGTCCAGATGAGTCCGGTCATAATACCGCCCGTCCGCGACCACGACAGAAATCTTATCGGTGTTGCGAATGTCCGCCAGCGGATTCGCATCCAGCACCACCACATCCGCGATATTGCCAGGAGCCACCGCGCCCATGTCGTCTCTGCCCAGAAACTTCGCCGGATTGCTCGTCGCCGTCGCCAGCGCATCCATGGGAGAGAATCCCGCCTCGACAAAATTGGCCAGCTCATCGTGCAGGCTGAAGCCCGGCATCACATAAATCCCCGGAGCTGTATCCGTCCCCGCCATAAATTCCACGCCGCCCTTGTGGAGCACGCCGATCATGCGAATCATCTCGGCAATCTCCTGCTGCCGCACGCTCAGCGCATCGGCCTTCACGCCCGGCATCATCTGGTCATAGAAGCGCTGCCACGTCACATCGCGCCAGTAAGCCGGCACATACTTGTCCAGCGGCTGATGCGCAAAGTCAACCTGGTCCAGCAGCGTGCCCTGCCGATTCCACGCCATTGTCGGAACCAGCCACGTATGCGTCTGCGCCAGCAGCGCAATCAGCTTCTGGCACTTCGCATCGTCGCGAGTGCTCAGCAGCAGCTTCGTGTCTTCCGTCGGTCCCGCCAGCAGCTTGTCTTCCTGGCTCGAACAGCCTTCGAGTACACCCATGAAGTGTTCGATGCTCTTCTGCCCCAGGGCCACTGACTCCGTAATCTTGATGTGGTCCGGCACATGCCCCACGAACGGCAGATTCTGCTTGTCCGCCTCCTGTGCAGCAGCGGCATATGCGTCGTGCGGAATCACCGACTGCACCTTGATGAAGTCCGCCCCCTGCGCCTTCAGTGAATCGACCGCCTTTACTGCATCCGCCGGAGTCATCACCGGAATCGAGCTGGGGAAGCGCAGCTTTCCATCCGGGAGATACCCATCCAGCATCGGCCCGGACACCACCATCCGCGGGCCGACGATCTCGCCCGCTGCAATCTCCTTCCGCCACGCAAACAGCACCCGCAGGTCCCCGCCCATGTCGCGCACGCCGGTCACGCCATTTGCGATGAAGAGCGGCAGAATCACATCGCGTCCGCGTGGAAACCAGTCGCCGAAGGCGCTATGAACATGCATGTCCCACAGGCCGGGAATCATGTATTTGCCCGACGCATCGACAACCTTCGCCCATTCCGGAGCCGCGAACCCCGCCGCGCTCGCCACCGCCGTGATCCGATTCTGCCGGATCACCACCGCCCGGTCTGCCTCGACCGAATTCGATCCCGGATTAATCACCGTCACATGCAGAAACACCAGCATCGGCGGACGCACCGGCGCCTGGGCGGACGACGACAAAAAAGACACAGCAATCGCAGCCGCAACGCAAACAAATCTGGATATCGAACGGATCATTTGGCGCGATTGTACACGGGACAACGCCGCCAAATCGGGGGCGCGATTGCCGACGGCGATCTTGAATAACTCGAAGCGGTAGCTTTGAAGGGTGACGGCTTCAGCTTCGATTTCATCGATGGATTTGTTTGAAATCGAAATAAGCCAGGTTCATATTGCCGTTCGTCAATATGTGTACGGTGAGAACATTTCTCCCTTTGTTGAGACGAACCTTGAAAAGTTGCGGAGCCAGATTCCAGTGGTGCCACTGACGCCAGGCCAGCGGGTCTGCGGGATCATTCGTAGTTGTGATCTGGAGAGGTCCGGTTGCGTCCTTTCCATCCACATCGAGTGATATCGTTCCGCCGCGATTCGACGTGTAAAGGAAATCGGCAGCGTAGCTTCCCGCCTCTGCGACGTCGACGGTTATGTTGAACCACTCTCCAGGCTCGGTCCAGCCAACATAGAGCAGGTCCGCAGGAGGAACAATCTTGTCGAAAGGGTTGTCGTCAAACTGATCTGGCTTCCGGTTGAACTTCGTATATGAAGTATCCACTCCCTCATGAATACGAAATTCATTGAGGTAAGTCCCATCGGCCGGATTCAACTCTCCACTGCCGTGATTTTGCGGGTCGGTATCGTGATACGCGACTCCCTCGCCGCCCAGGTCATAGTAGGCGCATAATACCCGCCCCGGAATTTTCTGCGGACCGCCTTGATAGCGGCTGTCATGATAGGGCAAGCCTTTATACTGGCTCAAAAATGACTGAGAAAAAGCGGTTGCCGGTAATATGACTGCGGCAATCAGGCATGAGGACAACACTTTCCGGTTCATCTCCAACTCTTTTCTCAATACTGATTAGCTGACCTGGAACAATTCGATCCCGTGTGCTTTTCCGAGATTGCGCGAATACTTCTTATCCGTTCCATTGTTCCAATGCTCATGCACGCCAAGACTGCGGCATCGGATGCCGTCGCGCTCAGGATCATAGAAGGTCTTCGAAGGTGGATCATTCGCCAGGGCGGCTTCGCGCAGATAGTTATCGGCATTCACAATATCCGGAAGATCGGGCCACTCCGAAGTCAGGAAATCGAAGCCGACAGAATCGATCGCCACGCCGTCAAGCGACATAAAGATGCTGTTCGGCCACGCATCATTGAAGGGCGCCATCTTCCATTTGCGATGGGGCGGCCCATCCACATTATCGTTTCCATACAGCCCATCGATGATAAAGAGCATGGTCTTCTCGCCGAGGTCCTTATGACCCAGGAAATCTACGAATGCGGAGTAACTCGCTGAACCATCGCGGTTGTGTTGGAATCCATCGTGCGCGTTCTTCCGCCAGTCGGTATAGATACTCGTGGCACCGAACAGGTTCTTTGCGCAAAGGGTCACCCCTGAACTCACATGCGCTCTCAACACCGCGGCATCGATGAGATATGCGGCGTCTACCACCACGGTGTCGAGCCCCTTGGCGTTGCGGCTTGTAATCGAGAAGGGAATCGCGTCAGGTTTGAATTCAGCCTTCACGCGCCCATCGCCGCCGATATGATCCACAAACACGACGCCGGGAAACTCGTGGTGAATCTTGTCGTAGAGATAGCTCGGGATCCACCTGCTGGAATCAAAGACGGTGATCGACGGTTGCGGAACTTTCCCCGGCCCGGTCAATTGCCGAACGAGCGAAAGGATCAAATGGGGCGACGAGTTCAGCCGTTCAATCGTGCCATGATCTGTTGTGTTGTTCAGGTTCGCCTTGATTGCGATCTTCTCGCCGGCTTTGTATCCGGCGTTGCCGCGACCATGAGTGCGATTGAAATATTCAAAGATGGCCCTCCATGCGTGGGCATCGCTTTTTTGATCGGTAAGACCGCGGATGGAGCGGGAGACCATCTGGTCAATCACAGACTGGTTGTTGTTGGCGTCGGTCCACCAGGAACCTGTCCCATCCCAGGTGACAGCCGCCGGATCGTGCGCCCAGGTGACTCGGCCGGGAACGACGCCGCGGGGAATACCTGTTGAGGAAGGTTGGCCATCCAACAAGGGATCGAGGCTGGCGGCAGCTGCAACAGACAGGGCAAATTGTCGGCGGGTCATTTCCATTTGGTCTTACTCCTGTAAACACATCTTGCGGTTGCCCCGGTCAGTTTCCTGAACGAGCAAAAACTGCTTTAGCGCCTTTGGGGAGAGAACGATCTTGAGTTGGACATCGGTGATTGGGACAGTGGCAACCTTGACATTGAAGAATGATGACCCGCCCGGCGCGTTCTCTACCAGAGGGCGCAAACAGAATTGTAATTCTGGCGTGGCTCGTTAGGTGAGCGTTGATTCATTGCCATATTAGCCTCCGCCCTGGAGCCGCACTCCGAATGCCTCGGGGAACGCAACCCCGGAAAATCTGCACGGTTCTCTTGTCGATGTGTACGCGCCTCTGGCAATGTAGACTCTCCCCCACACCGGCGGCAGGATTGTCGCATTTACAAAAACCGGGGAAGCATATGGATGGAGAAACAGGCGCACGCAGCCGGACTGAGGTGATGTCGGCGCCAAAAAACGCGATCGCGGGACCTGCAAGCCTGAAGTCGTTGCTTCCGTTGTACGCAGTGGTCTTTGCAGGATTCGTGGGCTACAGCCTGATGATCACGGTCTTCACGCCGATGATCATGAGCAATCACAATTTCCTGCTTCCGCCGGATGAACCGATGAGCAGGCGCGTGATCGTGCTCGGATTTCTGCTCTGCCTTTATCCCCTCGGTCAATTTGTCGGTTCACCGGTGCTGGGCGCTCTATCGGATCGCTTTGGACGCAAGCCGGTCCTGATGATTTCACTCACTTTCACGACTGCCTGCTACGCGCTCATTGGCATCGCACTCCAGCTTCGCAGTTTCGCTCTCCTCGGTTGCGCCTCACTGCTGGCAGGTCTGGCGGAGGCCAACGTGGTGGCAGCGCAGAGCGCGATCGCCGATGTGATCACGCCGGAACAACGCAACCGGTTCTTCGGCTACATTTACCTGAGCGCCAGCTCAGCTTATATCGTTGGGCCGCTCGTAGGCGGGAAGCTGGCCGATCCTGATCTGGCTTCATGGTTCAGCGATGCAACCCCATTCTGGGCGGCAATGATTTTGCTCGCCATCACAACGATGGCCACGGCATTTCTCTTTCGCGAAACGAATCCGCCCGCGCGGCGTCATGCGGTCGGCCTCACTCAGGCCTTTACGAATCTGCGCAGCGTAATTTCAGACCGGCGTCTGCGGCGGCTTTATTGGCTGAACTTCGCTTTCTATCTGGCCATCTTCGGATTTTTCCGCTGCTATCCCATGTATCTGGTGGACCGCTTCCATCTCGGTGTTTCGCGAATGTCGGAATTTATCGCGTGGGTGGGCGTTCCCATCGTGATCGCCAACGCCTGGCTGACTGGCTTTCTCGCCGCGCGCTTTCGAACCAGAACTCTGGCCGCGGGATCGGCGCTTCTGACTGGCGTCTTTATGATCGCGGTCGTTGCGTTTCATACCCGGGCATCGCTTTGGGTCACGCTGTTTCTGACATCGGGAGCACTGGCGATCTGCCTGCCTGCATGCGCGACTCTGCTTTCACAGGCGGCCAGTGAGATGGAGCAGGGGCGAGTGATGGGGAATAATCAGGCGCTGCAGGTGGGTGCTGAGGCTTTATCGGGGCTCATCGGCGGGCTCGCAGCTGCTGCCTCCGTCGAGCTGCCCCTCATCATGTTAGGGCTGCTGGCCGTGGTGGCAGCGCTGGTTCTGGCTTTTGATGTAGGCCACCGTAGGGAAGTAGCGTCGCTGGGCGAGTCCATCAGTACGCAGTAATAAGAGGCCGGTCCGAAGGGCTCCGCCTCGCCGCCGGAGGCCAGGGTGCAGCCGCGTTGAAGCGAACCCGCAACACCAAAAAAATCCACACCCGTTTCCGCGCCGCCCCGTTCTGCATCTCACTTCGGATCGAAAGGTCAAATCAAAGCCTGTGAGTCCCCATCATGGATGAACTTGAGATTGAAGATCCAGAACAATTGAATGACCTCGACAAGGTGAAGGACCTCGACCGCGCTCAATACGAAATCGGCTTCCGAGGTCGATTGGACGGTGAACCCTTTGACGATGGGCGGTGCGCAGCCTGGCAACTGGGATGGCATGCTGCGGCCCGCAAGACGGGTTAAGACCTGGCTTTCGCGGGAGAACAACTTGGCCGAGAATTTCGCCGAAGTCGGTACAATATAAATAGAGACAAAA